>CALCOY010000097.1 GCA_937897325.1 uncultured Shimia sp. | reverse complement strand
TGGGTTGGAACGCAGGACAGCAAAGGCCCTACCCCCCTGGTAGATTAAGGATGTCCCGCCACGCGGCTTTGGATTTGGGCCCAAAACCCCCTCTGCTGTCCCGCGAGGCGGCTTTGGGCAAGCCGCGAGACGGCTTTGGATTTGCCTTTCCTGTACCGCGACGCGGCTTTGCACAAAGCCGCGAGACGGCATGGGGTTTTGTTTTTCGACCATCAATTTACCGCTTTCATTTTGACCACTTTGGCCTGTCCATTTATGCCCAGCCGGTTTTGCGGTTCGGCTCGGTGGACGGGAAAGTCGTGGCCGTCTTTCCATTCTCGAAAGAGATTGCGTGGTCGATGTGGGTCAGCATTTGGCATTGCAATTTCGGTGATCTCCCATGAAGGCGATGTCGCTTGCCCGCCGAGACCCAAGCGGGCCGGTTTGGTCATCACTATGAAGCCCCGTGCTTGAAGCTCCCGAAACGCTTTCGCTGCCGTCTTGGTATTGATACCCATGGCTTCCGCCGCTTGCCGCGTAGAAAGCTGGATTTGGCCATTATTGTTGGCTTTAGGGCCATGCCATTCAAGCTTTAGCCACGGATAGAGAGCTTGGCCGTATGGTGTCAGAGACCGCCATGCAGCGGTCTGCATTGTGCTCCGAACAAGCTTGGTAAAATGCTCTGATCGGGTTTCGTTGCTTCGATCCCTACCCATCAGTGCCTCCTTGCGCCATTTGGAGCGCTGAAATGATCTCGGGGATTGCGTCAGGCTTGAATGTGACACCCTTTTTTGTCGGTCGGGTCTCGCCATCGTCATAGGTGTACCAGATACGAAGCTGGACGATTTCGAAGCCACGATGAAATTCACGTTGGACACGGATGGTTTCACGGGAGCTTCGGGGGATTTCGGCAAGGAAGTCACTCATAGCCGCCCCTCCCCATAAGCCATTTCAGCCAACAGCCGGGCACGATGACGCGGCAGGCCGAAACGACGGCGGAGGGACAGCGTTTGAAGGTCACGAGGTGTAGGGTTAGCTCTCATTGCTCGCCCTCCGTCTCGATGCGCTCAACGCTAGAAACTAGGGAGTAGACACCGAATTTCTGGCGTCCAGTGTCGGCGTCATTCCGGTACATCTTGCATTCGATGTTGATGCCTTCATCCCTGCGAAGGGGAAGAACTTGGTCGCTCAGACGGCAATATGAAGCCGCAAAGATGGGCGACCGCAACAGCCCTTCAAGGACACGTCGCTTGTTCTTGGACACAACGATTTCGCGGGGCTCATGGCCTGCATCTGTGACCCGATAAAGGGCTGGTTGCCGAAGGTCGGGTAGGTCCGCCCAGCGATAAACGCGTTTGGCATTGCTAGGTGGGCGGTCTTGTTCTGCCTCAATTGACCTGCTCGTTTTCATTTGCCATTTCCTTTCTGGATTGAAAGAACGGGACAGATGCGATATTCCTCAGTGGCGCTTAAGAAATATGCCCCTGACCGTCCTTCGCGGCAGGGGTTTTCTTATGCGGCGCGCTGAATCTTCGCGTCTATATAGCGGTCAAGCTCCCGCTTTTCGATGCGAGTTGATGCGCCCATCTTCACGAAGTTAAGATTGCCGTCTTTCCACTCTTTATAAAGAGTTGCACGGCTTTCGCCGGAATAGCTTACGGCTTGAGGGATGTTGAAAAGGCGGGGAAGGAAGTTGTTAGGCTTCATATCCATGCGTCTGTCTCCATCTGTATGTGTTCGACAGAGCCATAGTTAAGGATTTGAAATTATTGGACAAATGGTAAATTCCGCACGCACATAGCCGGAATTTACCGCAAAGCTGGTTTCAGTCCTGTTTGGCCCTGCTGATATTCCTTAGATATTCTTTGCGCGCCTGTGGAATAGTACCTCTCGGAAAGACTAGACCGGGCAAAACCCCTTCAAGTTCATTCAAGAATTTGTCTACTTTTGGACTTTTGTTGGGTCCACTCGCGTCATAGCCTAGTCTCGCAAAAATAGACCTAATTTCTAAGATGAACTTGCGGTATTCCTCGCTTCCAGTTTCATAGGTAATAAACTGTTGCTCGACCAATGAGGGAAGAGCGTCTAAAAAGTCACAGGTTTCTTGCCAATCTTGGCTGGCCCAATGACGATAGCGGTTGAAATCATCTTCGGCGAAACTCAGCAACGCACTTCCAAGAGGTCTACCAGCCTCGTTTTCTCCGAGCGCCGACACCTTCTTAATTGCTGATGAGGCCCGAAAAAGTGCAGAAGCCATCTGATTGATTGAATCTTTCGCCTCGCTCCAATCTAAGTATGGTGTACGCACCTCAGTCAGCCGCACGTTTATCAGCAATCTGAGGTTCTCAAGTTCATTTTGAGAAACCTGAACATTGATTTGTTTGCACACCTCCAACAGAGCGTCCTTGTCCAACTCAAGATTGCCCTTGGTCAACGGAAAAGCTTTTTGAACCTTGCTCTTTCGGCCCCTTGTATTTTTGGGTTTTCTCATATTTAGCGGCTCATTGTCACAACTCTGGCGCTCTCACCCGTCACCATTTCAGCCCAGCGATCCAAGGCAGCGGCCCTCTGTGGCAGCATTTCCGCCTGATTATAGACACGGGCTACAGCACTGGGTGCCGATCCGGTTGCGCTGTGGTTTAGAACACGGTCAACAACGCCTTCTGAAACGCCAGACTCAGCCAACGCGCTCGCCAGCCCAGTGCGCAGATCATGGATGCGCCAGTGTTCGAAGTCATCTCCCAATAACTTATCCAGCCGACGCTTCGCTTTCGTCACACCACTCACCGGCGTCGTGCCCGTAGTCGTGAAAACCAAATCGCCTGATCGATCCAACGCGCTTAGCTCATCTAGCGCGGCTTGGCTCAAGTGTGTCACGTGCGGCTTGCCATTCTTTGTCTCTGATCCGGGCTTGGTAATTGTGGCCTTGTCCAGATCCACCTGGGACCACTTAAGGCCTAGGATTTCGCCACGACGCTGACCTGTGAGCACTAGAAGGCGAAACATCGGGCCCCACAGAGGTCCAAGCTCATAGGTTGCTTGATAAATCTCTCGGACTTCGCCGATTGAGGGCGTTCGTTCTCTGGCCTTTTCTGAACCAGCCTTGACCAATGAGGCACCTTCGTCCCGGTCAGTATAACCGCGCTGCCAAGCCCATTTGGAGAATGCCGACAAAGCAGACTTGATCCGATTAGCAAAGACTATCCGGCCTTCAGAGGCCTTGGCATCGATAGCCGCCTGCATATCCTTTCGGGAAAGCTCGGTGATGGATTTGGACAGATGAGCATCAAGAGCCTGCTCAAGCTGCCGGCGGCGTTCTTTGCCGCGCCTGAGATTTCTAAGGTGAAACTCATCATATGTCGCAATCGTCTTTCGGACGGTGACCAGTGATGCCGCTGCGTCTTCCTCTGCCTTCTTGCTCGCCTCGGCAATTGCCACACGATCAATGCCCTTTGAGGCCTCAGCCTCCAGTTCTAATGCTTTGGCCCGTGCCTCTGATAGCCCGACGGCGGGCCAAGTCCCGAGAGTGTGCCGACGTTTGGGCCCGTTCTTAACGCGCTTCTCAAACAGCCAGGTCGCGCGGCCAGTGCTGGACACACGAAACCGAAGGCCAGGCCGTTTGGTGTCTGAGTGCTCCAGTCTGCCCCCTTCGGGCTTCTTTTTGACCAAGCTCGCCAACAAGCGTTCCGATAGTTCCTGCGCCATCTGCCCACACTTTGGATTTTGTCCCCCAGGTGGTGCAGGGGGACTCTTGGGGGACATCTTGCACTAGATTTGTATGGACGTCCATGGACGCTGAGCGACAAATCTGATTGAGGAAACGAAATTCTAAAGATTTGATTCAGAATGACTTTCAGTTCTATCCTGATACTTCCGCGAACATCCGGGGACTTCCGTGGACGATTGGGGTACATAGCCGTAAATTTTGACTTTTAATCAGTGGGTCGCAGGTTCGAATCCTGCACGGCTCACCACTGAAATCAACGTGTGTGAGTAGTCACGAGAGTCTTCCACAATTGCCAGGCTTTTTGCCACAAATGTCACGAAGGCTTGCCACATCTATTGCGGCTCGTGACCTTGGGCTACTTTTACTGTGTTTTTGGTCACCTTTGGCTCTGCTGCACAAATCTGCTGATGGTTGAGCTTCCCCTTTCCCCAGACGGACTTATCCTACGGGCTCTGTGACGGGTATGCCAAGAGCGGTGTAGCGGTTGAGCACCGCGATCCGGATCTGGAGCTTAGCGACCTGTCGGTCGAAGTCACGGGCCATGAGGCCTTGGCCAAGGAGTTTTAGGCAGTGCATCTTCGTCTCTGCCCGGCTTCGGCGGTGATAGCCGGCCAGCTTTCGCCAGAGTGCCCATCCAAGAGATTTGCGGCCCTCACAGCTTCGTTTCGCGCGATAGCTCCCGCCGTGGTTGGCTTCCAAAGTTGGGCATTCTTACGCGGCGGGATGATGGCGGCGGCTCCGCGAGCGGCAATCACATTGTGGCATCTGCGCGTGTCATAGGCCCCATCAGTGGTGACCGTGGCAATCTCTTGGTCGGGCGGGATCTGGTCCAGCAGATCAGGCAGCATCGGGGCATCGCCGACATTGCGGGTCGTGACGCCGACAGCGCGGATCTCCAGTGTTTTCTCATCCATACCGAGATGCAGCTTGCGCCACAGGCGTTTCTTGCTCCCGCCATGCTTGCGAGCGTTCCACTCCCCTTCACCCTCGGCTTTGATCCCTGTCGCGTCGATCAGAAGATGGAGCGGCCCCGACCCGCCACGATAAGGAATGGAGACATTCAACGTCTTTTGGCGGCGGCACAGGGTGCTGAAGTCTGGCACTTTCAAGTCAAGCCCGGCCAGTCGAAGTAAGCTTTCGACGAACCCGGTCGTTTGCCGGAGAGGCATGCAGAACAACACCTTCATCGTCAGGCAAATCTGGATCGCTGCATCGCTGAACTCAGGCTGGCGCCTACGCTCGCCCGTCGGAGCCGCATGTCAGGCCATCTGAAGATCAAACCAGATTGATAGCGAACCGCGCTGCTTCAGCGCCGTGTTGTACGAAGGCCAGTTCCTGGTTTTGTACGTCGTAGGGGACTAACTGCTCATGCGCAATAGCTACCCCACTGGATTCAAACAGTGAATCCCCAACGGCATTTGTGCAACAAAGCCCACACGCTAGTTAGGCTCGAAAACTACGCACCAGCTCCCGGGCTTGACCAATCCAGTCCTCGTTTCGTGCACGCTTTACGAGGCCTGAATCGTCATCTAATTTTTCAACTTCATCTTCTGTAAGGTTTGCCAGTTGGTCAAATCGTGTAATCCCAAGTCCCGCCAGTTTCTTCAGAAACACGGGCCCAATACCCTTTATTTGACTAAGATCCTCGGGCTCAGGGCTCGCCTGAGCAATCAACACGTGCCGGCTGAGTTCTCGCAAGCCTTCAATGCCCGGCGCAAAGAAATATCCTCCGGCAGTTGGCACGACCCAACGCCCATGAAATGGGCACACGTTTAAGCGGCCTGTCGCGTCCGGAATCTTGATCGTCCTTTTAGGGTTCGAACTTCCATCTTGTCCGATCAATGGGTCCCTTCCCACAGAGGCAGGTGCGTTTGCGCTATTGGCCCAAGTTGATTGAAGGAAAAGAAACTGGTTCACGATCGATGTCTGATAGGACAGAAAAATGAGGCCACGTTCGGCATCTGGTTCGTCCTCCATCTCAGGGCCGAATGTCACGCCTCTTCGCAACATCAATTTTAACGGATGCACTTCCGCCCCGCGATCGGATTGACCGGCCCGTGGATTGATCTGACGAATATGGGCAGCCTTTGGAACAATCGTACCACGCGCGTCGGCAGCTGTCGCTGGTATCCCCCTTTCATTCCCGCTGTGGTCCGTAACTATGACTGGTGCCTCAGAAAACTGGTATTGGAAGTTGTTGTTTTGAAACCCCAAGAGGTCCAGAAAGATGGTCAGCATGAGAATGCCAATGGCTGCTTTGTTGCTCGACGGTGGAGCATCGTCCGGTGCAGCTTCGGAAGGGAGGTGTGGTGCATGTGCCATGTTACGCGACCTCCGGCATTTTGATTTCATAGGGGTTAGGGACTGACATTTCGCGTCCAACGACCGTCCCATCTGCATCCTTATGCGGTGGCTCGGAAAAGGCTTTCAGGCCCTGTAGGTCTTTGACGTGCATCTTGCGTGTCCACTTGCTGATGCCTGCAAAGTTCCAGATCAGGTTAAAAGGCGGCGGCATGCGGTTGGTAAAGGCCAAAACCACTTTTGTTTCCTCAGGGCTCAGCTCTTCGAGCTTGAACAGCATTGTCGGGAAATGGGGTGGGCCAGCACCTTCAAGGGTGAAGGTCACTGAATGATTGGGCTTGAGAGACTGGATCTCTTGAAACCCCATCGCCTTGCCCTTCGAGAAAAACACGGTGCGAGTGCCGACGGTGCCGTCTTCCCCCTCAATGGTGTGCCCTGTATCGACGGCGCATTTGGACTTGGTTTCCTTTGGCCAAGCGGACCACCGCATCAGGCGGGTTTGGAAACGGATATCATCGTAAACGTCTCCGACCGGGGCGTTCACTGTGATGGTTTCAGTATACTCCAGCCTCCTCGGTGACAGGGCTGATAGAAGGATGATGAGAAGCGTAAGACAGCCTATGATAGCTGCGATAGTGGTGAGGATGGACAGCATTGAAAACTCCTGAGTGACCCGGACGGCGTACGAAACCGCTCTTTCATAAATATATCTTGATCATCAAGTAACTTGTTGGAAGAGTCGATCAAGGCTTTGCAGAACTATTTCTTTGCCTTTCTCTCGTTTTGAAGATCGCGCAGCGTGATACCGCGCCCGATGGCCTCCATGGCATCAGAAACGCGGCGCGCTTCGGTTGGGGCTGTTTTTGCCGACGACACATGAAACGTGAACATCCGTTTCTTGCCCGCTGTCAGCTTGTCCCAAAGCACTTTGGTCGCTTCGTCTTCGCGCAGTGCAAGCTGCAAACTCGCCGGGATATCGACGTGATCCTGGTCGTCAATGCGGAACCGCATTTCGACCACATCCCCAACATCAAAACCGGTCTGCTTTTTCACTTCAGGCGAGACGATGAAGTACCTTCGTCCATCGCCAACGGGCATCAAAGCCCCGCGCACGGGAACATCGGCAATCTCTCCTTCGACCCGTAGACGTGGGTACTGCTTAAAAGGCAGCTCGTTCTCAAAACGCGGCGGCATGAACAGCACTTTGTAAGTGATAACCTTTTTGACACCGACGCCTTGCAGCGAAATCTGGTCTTCGAATTCATGGGTAAAATAGGTCATCAGCGTGCGTTCTGTTGCGGTGGAAAGCCTGTATCTCTATATATAAGGCTATCAATTAACTTGGCAATCAAGGTAGAAAGCATGCCTGATCAGGATGAGCAACATCGCAATCAGACTGCGGAGGATTTGGTCCAGGTCTGCCGTCGCCTCTATGACGCGATAGATCGCCTAGACACACAGGCAGCCGCCCTCGTGAATGTCAGTCGCAATGACCTGCGCTGCCTCAATTTGCTTGCAAAAGCGCCTATGAAGCCAAGTCAGATCGGGAAAGAGCTGGGTCTGACATCCGGCTCTATAACCAGTCTGTTGGACCGACTAGAAAAGGGTAATTTGATCAGACGCGGCCGTGATCCAGATGACCGTCGCGGGATCATTGTGCATCCGACGAAGCATTTGTTTGAAACTGTGGGTCCATTGTACCGCAGTACAGTCACAAAGCTGCAAGAAACGGCCGCGACTTACACGCAGTCAGAGCTAGACGATGCTGTCAGATACCTCAGCGATGCTGCGAATGCTTATGAGGGGTCGAAGGGGTGACCTTGTCGTCTGTTGATGCGACTAACGACAAAAGTGCGACTTGATCGCTTGTTGGGACAGACTGGTTTGTCTTGAGAAATGAAAAGCAGCCATTGGATCAATCACAGCGAAATAGCGTTTTGTCCGCCTTGCTGCAGTCCATGCGTTATGCAGCTAAGGTCTGGAGCGAGCCCACAATGACCAATACAGCATATGGAATGAACGTCCGTTCTGATGCAATTTGCGCGTCAACTAGAGCGTAATATGGTTGATAATCACGAATAAACTAGTTATATAGTTTATATGAACGCTCACGACGTAAGTATCCTCTTTTCTGCCCTTGCTCATCCGACCCGTGTAGAAGTTCTGATGGCGTTGCTAAATACACCGAAGAGTGGCATCCCGATGGGTGAGCTTTCGGATGCACTCGGAATTCCAGCTTCAACCTTGAAGCATCATCTACTGGAAATGGAACAGGCAGGCATCGTTTGCCGAATTCAAGAAGGTCGCAAGTCGTTGCTCTCCGTGGATACGGCCAAACTCGATAATGTCGTAGAATTGATGCGGAGGATATGTTGCCCTTCTGCTTGCCCGCTGGACTAGAGAAAAAGTAACTTATGGCTCTTCGAGTTACCACCACATTGCTGATTGGACTATCCCTGCTGCTGCTTCTGCTAAGTTGGTCAGTCATCCAGCAACGGCGCAAAGAAGGCGTATCCTTGGGTGATGGTGATCAGTTGATGATGAGACGGAAGATCAGGGCGCAAGGAAATCTTGCAGAATATGGCCCAATGTTTGTCCTCTTGATTGCGGTCGCGGAGATAACGTCAGGTGCGTCAGTGTTGTTGTGGGTCTTTGGATTGATATTCTTCATCGCCCGGGTCCTGCATGGGATTGGACTTTCGTACACCCAAAATAGTCCGGTTCTACGAAGCATGGGTATGGTGCTCACGCTAACTGCATTTCTTGGCGCCATTGGTCTCAACGTTCTTGTACTACTCGGGACATAGCCGCGGTCGGAAAGGCGAGTGCAGACGCTGCCTCATGAATCTTCAACGGCTGCAAAGTTGCGCAGAGCAGAAACTGGTGAATGGCCAGGCGAATTGCTTAGACTACACCACTGGGGTGGGCGTTAGAGCACTAGCTAACGCCTGCTTTTATCTGAGCTTCAGCCCAGCTCGTCGATGCCGCGTTCAACTTGTCAATTCCACGCTGCGTTAGACACAGATTCCGTTTTCTGCCGTCGGATGTGTCTTTTCCAACTGCAAGCAATCCTCCGTCTATCAGCGGGGAAACCCCGCGAGAGGTCGTGGAGTGATCCATGCCCATTGCATCGGCGAGTGTCTGGATCGTCATTACTCCAGCCGCCGCCACTGCTGCGATCATACTGAATTGGCCACTAGTCAAGCCATGCGGCGCAAGTGCTGAGTCGTAGAGACGGGTCAGCAAACGCGCATGTTTGCGAGCGATGAAGCATGCGCACCCTCCTGCAATAGCGCGCTGCGCGTGCGAGCCTAGTTGTTCCTGAATGCGCTTGACTTCGTGCATATACACATACTTCTGTAGAGTTATGACCAAGTCAAGCTTAGACCACGGCGCTTCCATCGAAGCTGACCCTCCCGCCGACCAGGCAAAAGTGCCGCGCCCGGCACTTGTTGCGCTATTGCTCGGCCCGCTTGCGTTCAGTACAGGCGCGTTTGTATTTGGCGGGTTGCTGGTGCCAATGGCCGATGATCTGGACGTATCGGTGAATGCCGTCGCACAGTTGCAAACGGCCTTTGCTATCGCATGTGCTGTGGGCGGTCCTGCACTCGCCATCGCTTTGAAACGCGTTGATCGCAAGTCGCTTCTTATTGCGGTCATGGGTTTTTTAGCGGTGATCCATGCAGCTTCTGCACTTGTGGCGACCTACGAGATGCTGTTGCCGCTGCGCATCTTGGGCGGATTTCTCGGTGCGCTTACGGTCCCGCTTGCCTCAACACTGGCGGTAGCCTTGGTGCCGCCAGAAATGCGTGGCCGAGCGCTGGCCATCGTCTCCGGTGGGACTGCGCTTGGCCTGCTCCTAGGTATCCCACTAGGAAGCCTGATCGGCGGGACATTTGGATGGCGCGCTTCACTCTGGTATACCGTTGTTCTCAGCATTGCGGTTGCAGGAGCCATCGCAGCACTTGTCCCAGCGCGCACCGCATCGGCCACTACAGCAAGCACATCATCGGCTTCGTCCGTGTTGTCCTGGCCTCTGCCTGGTCTTTACTTGTCGACCCTGCTCGCCTTCGCGGCCACTTTTGCGACTGTCGGTCTTGTTGGGCCGATCATTACGTCACTCACTGGCGTTACTGGTGGTGCCGTGGGTTTCGTTCAAATCCTTGTCGGGATCGGCAGCATCCTGGGGCTTGTCATCGGGGCTCGCTTGGCGGACGGAATCGGTGACAAAGCGCTGTTGCCTTTGTTGGGTGTGGTTTGCTTGACGCAATTCGTTTATGCGGCAGGCCTAGCAATTGCACCATCGGGCATTGTTGGCGGGGCGATATATGCTCTGGCCACTCTGCCAGGGGCGGCGGCGCTTTTTGCCTGCCTGCCAGTGGTCGCTGCCAGCATCGCACGCCATGCCAGTGGAGGCGCGATCTTAGCCTTTGCTCTGAATGGAGCAACGATTTTCCTAGGGCAAGGTTTGGGCATTGCGATTGGCGGCGTCGGTTTTTCGCTCTCAGGATTGTCCGGTGCCGCTTTGATGGGTACGACGCTTGGCCTGATAGGTGCATACGTGGCGTTTCGACTGCGCAACTGATGTAACGGATTTGTTTTCCGGCACTACCATCCGCGTTCGTTCGAAAGCTGAAAACAGGCTTTGATCGCCTCTTGTCGAAAGCTCATTTTGTTCGCCCTGCCTAAGTCTTCAGTGAGCCCAAAGCGACCGAGGCTGCGGATGCAATGTATGGAAACGACCATCATTGAAGGTCAAAGTTTCTTCCAGAACACGATTTTGTCTTCACCTCTTGTGTAGAACTCCCGTATCCGGGCTTCCTCGGTGTACATGTTGTTGAGGTAGAACTGACGGGTTTGTTCGAAATCCGAGTTGCCGGAGGTTTCCACCAGCAGGACGCGGTGCCCTTCATCGGCCAGCGTCTTTTCGACATGTGCGATGAGCTTGGAGCCCTCGCCTGTGCCTTGTCGATCTGCATGAATAGCGATGAGGTAGAGGTTCCAGGTACCTTCAGTCATGCGTTCGGGCGCAAAGTAGACAACACCAACTGGCCCGTTGTCGACCAGAACCATCCAACGTTCCGTTTCACTTTCTCCGTCCAGGGCGTCACCGGCCATGCCATCGAGCATTTCTCCAGGAAACAAATCTGTTGAGTCGATCAGAGCCTTCACTGCAGGAAGGTCATCTCGGGTCATGTTGCGTATCACATCAGAATCCTATGCTTTCATATGCATGGTGCATACTCTTCTTTCATCTTGATGTACATGCATGATGCATATAACTGTTTTCCATGACCAACGCTTTGGAAAACACCTTTGGGGCTATGGCGATTGCCCTCAGCGACGACATATTTTCCTCCATTCAAGCAAATGGCCTGGTCCAATCGGAAGCAGAGGCGATTGGGCATTTGGGCCATGCACCAGGGTTGGCCATTTCTCATTTGGCAGATGCGATTTCGTTGTCTCATGCAGCAACAGTGAGGCTGGTTGCGCGACTGGAAGACAGAGGTCTTGTGGAACGCTCTCCCTCAGAGACGGACGGGCGCACTGTGTTGCTCAAATTGAGCGAACGCGGCCAAGAGCTTCATGCGAGGCAGATGGGTCAACGACAGGATAAGCTGCGGACCGCATTGAAGGCTTTAAGTTCCGACGAGCAAGCAATGCTGTCATTCTTGTCTACTAAACTGCTTAACGCGCTTCTCAGAGATGAGAATCACGCGTTTAGAGTCTGCCGGTTGTGCAATCGCCAGGTTTGCGCAAACTGTCCGGTTGAGACTGAAATGATGAGACGCGAGGAGGTACAATGCTGACTTTCGGTTAGATGATACGAACGGCGGATTTGTCCGTACCGTTCCTGTCTGACCTGTCTGACCTGGCTGCGGCGAAGGTACGATGTCGGTTTGGACAAATTCGATCCCCGCGAACGACCGCATTGACGGCATGCGCCGCGCTGCAACAAAAGACGTGCCGCGCGCGCGAAGAGATGCTGCGTCAGCAAAGCGCCAAAATCAGACGACGGCTTTGTCCCGGTCTGAGTTGTCGGATTGGCCTGCGGCGAAAGTTCGATTTCGGTTAGAGTGCAACCGGCACGTTCGAACGACCGGTTCCGTGACATGCGCTGCATCGCAACGAGAAACATGTTGCGTATGCAAAGGGATGCTGCATCAGCACAGTGCCAAAATCCAAAGTCGGGTTTGTCCTGCGTTGCCGACGTCGGACAATGCCCAGATCTCGCGGGCGCAGTTAACGACCGGTTGGGTGAAGCTGCTCTGAGGCGCAGTTTGACACCATCAATGACCGGTGAGGACTGAAGACGTACGCCAAGGGCTCATGCCCGGCACCTCAGCTAGCAAACCCTTCCAACTTGCTTAAAGGAAAGATGATCAAAAACATGACAAGGATGACCAAACATCACGAACCGTCATAGTTGTGGCAAGCCTTGGTGACGTTTGTGGTAAAAAACCTGGCGATTGTGGAAGACTCGCGTGAACGCTCACAACAGGAAGAAATTGGTAAGCCGTGAAGGGTTCGAACCTTCTACCTGCTGATCAAAAGTCAGTTGCTTTACCAACTGAGCTATCACTTCCTAAACTGGCTCGTCGGAGGGACTTTTCGGAACTTGCACCAATACGTCCAGAACCACCCGATATGTTCGAAAATCTGAAAATTATGCGCCAAGTTGCATTTTTATACGGCAAAAGTTGCAAGTCTAGCCGGAAAAGTTGCGATTCATGCCGGACGGCACATCAAGGAAGGTTGGCTGGGGTGGTAGGATTCGAACCTACGATCTCCTGTACCAAAAACAGTTGCCCTACCGCTAGGCCACACCCCAATCGTGCGGTGGTAGTTAAGCCGGTCGAGGCGGGCGTGCAAGTCCCTATTTTTGGCGAAATGCGGCGTCTGGCGATTGCCTCACTGGCGGATCTCATCAGATGCCACGCCCCAAAGTCTGCGTTTCTGAACCCAGCCGCGATAGCCGCCAGATGAGACGCGGCACCATTCTGCGCTGCACGACTCCAGCCGGGCGATCACGCCAGCTTCCAGTGCGGCGGTGGCGGGGGACTGCAATTCGGGACGGACGCGCAACGTGAGCATATCGTGTTCGACGATGACCGTACGATTGCCAGATAGAAGCGAATAATGCACCCAACCACCCATTCCGTCGCGATCTTCCACGCGCCGCCAATGGCCATGCTCTGCCGTTATGCGAAGGGGCATGTGACGGCGTTTGTAGATCCAGTCGATCCGGTGGGTCAGAGATGGCCCCCGACGAACATTGCCTTCGGCGGCCTTGAGCGAGACATATCGCGGCAAGGGCAGGTTGGTGGCGGATCCGACTTTCTGTGCATGAGCCGCTGCGGCAAGCGTCAAAAGAAGGATGGACAGCACAAGAACACACATTCGGTTTGTCCGGATCATGCCGCTGAACTGCATCTTCAATTGCCTCATCACGGGATCGAGGTTCTTGTGCCTCGGCTCCACATCCGTCACCATGCCACAATGCGAGGACACGCGCCAATATCGGGGGGATGGGCATGGCAAAGGAACGCTTGAGTGTTGTCGTTACGCGACGGTTGCCCGAACCGGTCGAGGCGCGCCTCTCTGAGCTTTTTGACGTGCAGTTACGCGACGATGACGCGCCAATGTCGCGCGGAGATCTGGCCAACGCCATGAAATCGGCAGATGTGCTCGTTCCGACCATCACCGACACGATCGACGCGAGCCTGATTGGACAGGCCGGGGACGGACTGAAGCTGATTGCGAATTATGGGGCGGGCTTTGACAACATTGATGTGTCCACGGCGAGGCAAAGAGGGATCCTGGTATCAAACACGCCGGGCGTTCTGACTGATGACACCGCAGATATGACGATAGGTCTGATCCTTGCGGTGACGCGGCGGATGCCCGAGGGCCTCGCGACAATGCAAAGCGGGGAGTGGTCCGGCTGGACCCCCACTGCCTTTCTGGGCGGGCGGATCGCGGGACGGCGATTGGGCATCCTTGGCATGGGCCGGATTGGCCAGGCCGTGGCGCGGCGGGCAAATGCGTTTGGAATGCAGGTGCATTATCACAATCGGAAACGTCTGAGAGAGGAGACCGAGGCAGATCTGGACGTGACCTGGTGGGACAGTCTGGACCAGATGGTGGCCCGAATGGACATTATAAGCGTGCATTGCCCTTCGACCCCAAGCACCTTTCATTTAATGAACGCAAGGCGGCTGAAACTGATGAAACCAGGCGCGGTGATCGTGAACACCTCGCGCGGGGAAGTGGTGGACGAAAATGCGCTGACGCGGATGCTGCGGGCAGGCGAGATCGCGGGTGCGGGGCTTGATGTTTATGAACGTGGCGTGGAGGTCAATCCACGCCTGCGCGAGTTGAAGAATGTGGTGCTGTTGCCGCATATGGGATCGGCCACGCTCGAAAGCCGGATCGAAATGGGTGAGAAGGTCATCATCAATATAAAGACATTTGACGATGGTCATCGTCCGCCCGATCAAGTTGTACCGTCGATGCTCTAGGAGGAAAGAAAATGAACGCATTTTCCCGGAAAGAGTTGTCACCAAAACTCTTTTTCGCCCTGTCTGCCGTTCTGCTTGCTGGGGCCGTCTTCGCACAGCAGGCTGCGGACGCCGTGGCCCCGGAAGCCGCGACAGAGGGCAGTTTCGAAGAAATCAGCCCGGCCGTTGCTGAGGCCTTAGCATCTAAGGCTGCGGGCACACCTGTTACGGCTCAGAACTGGATGGTGGCCGCCGCGAACCCCCACGCCGTTCAAGCTGGGGCATCCGTTTTGGAAGCAGGCGGAACGGCAGCGGATGCACTTGTCGCCGTGCAAACGGTACTTGGTCTGGTCGAGCCGCAATCATCGGGTTTGGGCGGAGGCGCCTTCCTTATTTACTTCGACGCAGAGACGCGCGCGTTGACCACGATGGACGGGCGTGAGACCGCTCCTCTTGAGGCAACGCCCCGTCTTTTTCAGGATGATGCAGGTGAGCCCCTTCAATTCTTCGACGCAGTGGTTGGCGGACGATCTGTCGGAACACCGGGCACCCCTGCCCTGCTGGAAGCGCTGCACAGGCGATGGGGCAAGCTTGCCTGGGGTCCTCTTCTGGATCCAGCCATAGAGCTTGCAGACGGTGGATTTGCCGTGTCACCCCGACTGGCCGGACTCGTTGAAAACGACAAGGAGCGTCTGTCCCGCTTTGAGACAACCGCGAATTTCTTCTATCCGAACGGCGTCGCAGTTCAGGCAGGCGACACGCTGCAGAACCCCGAATACGCTGAAACGCTTCGGGCCATGGCAGCCGGCGGGGCAGACGCCTTCTATACAGGTGAGATCGCGACCGACATCGTGCAGACGGTGCGCAATGCACCCGGCAATCCTGGTGTGTTGAGCACTTTGGATCTGTCGATCTACCAGGTCAAGGAACGCGCGCCGGTCTGTGTCAGTTACCGCGCGCACGACGTTTGCGGGATGGGTCCGCCCTCTTCCGGTGCGCTGACGGTGGGCCAGATCCTTGGCACGCTGGAGGGCGTGGACCTGGCCGGGATGGGCCCTGAAAGTGCAACCACCTGGCAGATGATCGGCGATGCGTCTCGCCTCGCTTTTGCGGATCGTGGCCGCTACATGGCCGATGCAGATTTCGTGCCCATGCCCAAGATGGGGCTTGTCGATCCAGACTATCTGTCCGAGCGCGCAGGACTTCTTACCGAAGGTGCGGCCTTGACGGAAGACGCTGTCGTTCCAGGCGCGCCTGACTGGGATCATGCGCAGCTTTGGGCGGATGATATCAGCCTCGAACTGCCATCGACGTCGCATATCTCAATTGTCGATAGCTATGGCAATGTCGCCTCGATGACCACGACGATCGAGAATGGCTTTGGGTCCAGGCTGATGGTGCGGGGGTTTCTTCTGAACAACGAACTGACCGACTTCAGCTTCAAGACCCACGCTGACGGGCTGCCCATCGCAAACCGGTTGGAGCCCGGAAAGCGGCCAAGATCGTCCATGGCGCCCACCATCGTGATGAAGGACGGCGCCCCCGTTCTAGCCATTGGATCGCCAGGCGGCAGCCGGATCATCGGCTATGTAGCGAAATCGATCATCGCCCATCTCGACTGGCGCATGGATGTACAGCAGGCCGTGGATCTGCCGCATCTGGTGAACCGCTTTGGAACCTACGATCTGGAGGAAGGGACATCGGCCGCCGATTTTGGACCAGCTTTGGAAGAGATGGGGTTTGAGGTCAACCAGAGGGGTCTGACCTCGGGGCTGCATGCCATCGCCATCGGGTCAGACTTGCAAGGCGGGGCCGATCCACGCCGTGAAGGGATAGCTTTGGGAGAGTAGCATGGCTCAGGCCACCGATCTGCCCCGCAACGAAAGCGGGATTTCTACAACGCTTGGCGTGCTGAAACAGCAATTCGGGGACCGGTTCCATGCCGGTCAGGCGATGCGGGAACAGCACGGGCATACGACCACCTGGATCACGAACCAACCGCCCGATGCTGTGGTCTTTCCGACCTCGACGCGGGAAGTGTCCGACATCGTGAAGGTCTGTGCAACCCACCAAGTTCCGGTCATTCCATTCGGGACAGGCACATCGCTCGAGGGTCATGTGAATGCACCGGCCGGGGGGATTAGCATAGATCTGACCCAGATGAACAAGATACTCGCGGTAAACGCAGAGGATCTTGATTGCGTCGTTCAGCCAGGTGTGACGCGGCAGGATCTGAACACACATCTACGCGATCAGGGCCTTTTCTTTCCAATTGATCCGGGTGCCAACGCCTCGCTTGGGGGCATGGCGGCCACGCGGGCCAGCGGGACCAATGCGGTGCGTTATGGGACGATGAAGGACAACGTCCTCAGCCTTGAGGTGGTGATGGCCGATGGCCGGATCATTCGGACGGCACAGCGGGCTAAAAAGACAAGCGCGGGTTATGATCTGACGCGGCTTCTGATTGGGTCGGAAGGCACGCTGGGTCTAATCACCGAGATCACACTTAAGCTGCAGGGGATCCCCGAGGCGATCTCTGCCGCGCGGATGTCCTTCCCATCGATCGATGCGGCCTGTCAGGCGGTAATGACGACGATCCAGTACGGGATACCAGTCGCCCGGATTGAGTTGATGGACGAGTTGAATGTGAAAGCGGCCAATGCCTATGCTAAGCTGAACCTGCCGGAGACACCGCTATTGCTGCTTGAGTTCCACGGCTCGGAAAGCGGTGTTGTCGAACAGGCCGAGACGTTCGGGGCGATTGCTGAAGAGGTCGGCGGGACGGACTTCGCGACGACCACGAGCACGGAAGAACGCAACAAGCTTTGGCAGGCGCGGCATGATCTGTATTGGGCGACACTGCAACTGCGTCCGGGGGCCAAGGGCATTTCAACGGATGTCTGCGTGCCGATCTCGCGTCTGGCCGAGGCCGTGACGGGCGCTCAGAAAAAGGCGGAGGAGCTGGATCTGCTGGCGCCGGTCGTGGGACATGTCGGTGATGGCAATTTCCATTCGCTGGTTCTGATCGATATTGAAGATGCGGACGAGGTCGCGCGGGCGGAAACCTTCGTGGCCTGGCTTGCTGATGAAGCGATCCGCATGGAGGGAACCTGCACGGGGGAACATGGGATCGGGCAAGGCAAGATGCCATATCTGGTCAAAGAGCTTGGGGCTGCCACGGAATACATGGCCGCGATAAAGGACGCGCTTGATCCGCTTAACATCCTCAATCCGGGCAAGATTTTTAGCCGGTGATCCTGATGTCGCCTGTCGGCGACTTAATCCTTTTGCGCTCGCCGCGCGGGCCCCAAAAAGAGGCTTTGCCTCCTTTGGAAACCTCCCGGATATCTGGGGCCAAAGCAGAAGTGGTCGTTTTTTCGCTTTGAGCGGTCGGACCCTTGGCGCGGGCCGGTTTGGGGTTTTCTAGAACGTGGTGTCAGGGACGTATCGCGGAGGTCGGGACATGAAACGCCATGTGAAAGCGCTTGTGGTCGGGGGTGGTGCGGTGGGCACATCGATTGCCTATCATCTGGCACGCGCAGGCTGGGACGACGTCATGCTGCTGGAGCGGGACGAGTTGACCTCCGGGTCGACCTGGCATGCGGCCGGGCTCTTGCCGTACTTCAACATGTCCTATGCAACGACGCACATCCACGACTACTCGATCAAGTTCTACAAGACACTTGAGGAAGAGACGGGGCTCAATGCGGGTTTTTATGTGGTGGGTAACCTGCGCATGGCACAAACCCACGACCGGATGGATGAGTACATGCTTTATGCCTCGACCGCAGAAACTTGCGGCGTGCCCTATGAATGGCTGTCGCCCTCGGAGATCAAAGATCGCTACCCGCTCGTGCGTACCGAGGACTTGAAAGGCGCGATTTACCATCCGACGGATGGCTACATCAATCCAGCTGATGTCACGATGGCCATGGCCAAGGGCGCGCGGCAGCGCGGGGTGACCATCGAGCGGAAGTGGCAGGTGGATGCCTATCAGTGGACGGGTGATCATTGGGATGTGACCTGCACCAAGATGGTGGAAAAGGGGGGCAATCTGGTGCCGTCAAATGAGCAGGTCGTCGTGCACGCGGAACATGTGGTGACTGCGACGGGCAACCACGCGCAGCGGACGGCGCAGCTCTTGGGCTTGAAGATCCCGGCCATTCCTGTCGAACACCAGTACATCGTAACAGAGCCGGACCCGGCGCTGGTCGCGTGGCGCAAGCACAATCCCGAACATCCCGTGCTGCGCGATGCGGACGCCAAGTGGTATGTCCGAGAGGAGCGCGGCGGCTGGATACTGGGCCCCTACGAACAGAACGCGCCAGCGCGGTTTGAATACGCCGTGCCGGACGGTTTCCGGGCGGACCTTTTCCCGCTAGATCTGGAGCGGATCGAAGAGGAATACATGTCGATGATCCACCGCATTCCGTCGTCGGAAGAGGTGGGACTCAAGGACGATTACAACGGGCCGATCTGCTATACGCCGGACGGCAACCCGTTGCTTGGTCCGGCACCCGGCCTGCAAAACATGTGGCTGGCGGAGGGCTTTTCCTTTGGCATCACTGCGGCCGGCGGAACAGGGCGCTATCTGGCCCAGTTGATGGTGGAAGGCGAAGCCGAGATCGACATGGCGTCGCTTGACCCCAAGCGTTACGGGTCCTGGATGACAACCGAATACGCAGCCCGCAAGAACGAGGAAGCCTACGAGCATGTCTACATCCTGCACCACCCCGACGAGGAGCGGTCTGCCTGTCGACCTTTGAGGACGTCACCCGCGTATGATCGACAGAAAGCAGCAGGTGCGCAGTTCGGCCACGTCAATGGTTGGGAGCGGCCAAACTATTATGCGCCTGAAGGATTCAGCGATCATGATGCGCGGTCTTTCCGGCGCGGCGGTTGGTGGCAATACGCGGTCGAAGAGGCCAAAGCAATCCGCGAGGGTGTGGGCCTGATCGACGCGACGGCGTTCACCAAACACCGGATCAGCGGACCGGGGGCGACGGCCTTTCTGAACTGGTTCACCACAAATAGCCTGCCGAAGGTCGGTCGGATCAACCTGACCTATGCCCTGACCGCGCATGGCACCACACGCACCGAATACACGATCGTGCGGGTCGCGGAGGATGACTATTACCTGGTCAGCGCGGGGGCGTGGCACGCTTACGATCAAGACTATCTCTACAAGGCGATCATGGAAAAAGAGGCCGAGTTTGGCCGCATCAACGAAGAGGATGTCACGACCAAATGGGGCGTCTTAGCGATTGCCGGGCCAAAGTCACGGCTGGTCTTACAATCGCTTGTGAAGGATGCAGAGCCCGACACAGCATTGTCGAACAAACGTTTCCCGTGGCTGTCCATGCGTGAGATCGAGCTGGGCATGTGCCCGGTCCGGGCTGTTCGCGTGGCCTATACGGGTGAGCTTGGGTGGGAGCTGCACCATCCGATCGAGATGCAGAATTACTTGTGGGATCAACTGCTTAATGCGGGTCAATCGCACGGGCTGAAGCTGGTGGGTGCGCGGGCTCAAAACTGGCTGCGACAGGAAAAGTCATATCGTGCTTTCGGGACGGAATTGGGACGGGATGCGACACCCCTTGAGGCGGATCTGCCGCGTTTTGTCAATCTGGAGAAGGATTTTTACGGAAAGGATCGGATGGTGCAGACCGGCATGCGCTCAAAGTGCTGCACTCTGCTGATTGATGGGCCGCCTGATGCAGATCCATGGGGACGCGAGGCACTTTATTGCGGAGACAAGCGAGTGGGGAGATTGACCTCGGGTGGGTATTCCGTCGCTTTCGGGAAGTCGATCGGGATGGGCTATGTGACGCCCGATCTGGGAACGCCAGGGACAAAGCTGAAGGTAAAGATGTTCGATCAACTCTGGGATGTCGAGGTGGTCGAAGACAGCCCTTATGATCCACAGAATGCGCGGATCCGTGTCGATGGCTAGAGGCGCGCTTCTATGTGCTGGTTTTGTCCTTGGCTCCGCCAACGTTGTCCATGCGGACGTCCCAAGCTTTCAGAGCGCGAGCGGAAATATCCTTTGCTTTTTGAACGCGGGCCCAGCTTTGCATGCCAACCAAAACCAAGAAGCCCAGTTAAGTTGCCTGATCTTCGAGGCGGATTGGGTGCCACCTGACGCCGCGGAGCACTGTGATCTGGACGAAACGCGGATCCTGAGACTGCCGCTCGATGGGTCTGCAACAGAAGGGTGGACCTGCCATGGGGACGTCTTCTGGCCTCACCCAACGCCCACGATTGGTAGTAACGCGACATGGTCCGTCGCGGGATTTGACTGCGAAATCATCAGAACCGGTGTAACCTGCCGGCCCGAGGCCGGGCATGGGTTCAGACTGGCCCGAGCGCAGCGCAGTCTGTACTGACATTCAGCGAAATCGGGCCGCGCTGAGCGAATTGACGATTTCCAAAGGGATTTCAGGCGTTTGTCCCGCTGCTAGATCTGCGACAAGCTGGCTGGCGGCAGGCGCAGTTTGAAATCCGTAACCGCCTTGGCCGGCACACCAGATAAAGTTCGGCGATTGAGGATCTGGACCGAGTACCAGACTTCGATCCGGCGCGAAGGTGCGCAGGCCCGCCCATGTCGTCTCAACCCGGGTGACGGGCGTGGTCACATGGCCATCGTAGCGGGCGATACCTTCGGCCAGAACCATATCATCGGCCCAGGCGTCGTGAGGCTCCACCGGGTCCTCATCAGCAGGTGAGACCAGCAGTTTCCCCGCATCCGGCTTGGCATACCAGGTTTCTCCAGCACCAAAAAATAAAGGCCAGTCACAGACTTGAAGGTCATTCGGCGCCGGGATGCGGGCTATCGAACGGCGGCAGGGCTGGAGGCCGATCGGGGCAAGCCCGGCAAGCGTTGCGATCTGATCGGCCCAGGCACCGGCGGCGTTCACAATGATTCCAGCGGTAAACGAAGTCTGACCCGAGCGCACGGTCCAATGCGTGTTTTCAAAGCTGATCGCATCGACGCGGGCGTTCTGAACGATCTGGCCACCATTCAACCGCACGCGCTTTGCAAAATCCTGAATCATGCGGTCCGTGTCGATGTCTTGCGCCGCTGCATGATACGCTGCGCGGGTGACAGCTGGGCCCAGAATTGGGACCATCTCGCGCGCCTCGGCCGCGGAAATCTCATCTGTTTTCAGGTCGCTAAGATCCATATTAAAAACGTCATCATCCGTGCCGTTCCCCAAGAGCAGAAAACCGCGCGGGCTCAGATAGGGCTGATGATAGTCGGCGGACGCGCTGTTGAGCGCTTTTACAGCTGCATTCCCATAGTTCTCTTCGAACAAGGCAGCGGACCGGCCGGAGGCGTGGTAGCCAAGGGCGCTTTCGGCCTCAAGAACGGTCACTTTAGCACTGGCCGAGAGCCGCGCGGCGGCCGAAATGCCTGCAATGCCGCCGCCGATCACGAGGACGTCTGTCATGCCTCTTCAAGCCGGTCCGTGGCAGGCGCAGGTGTTTGGGTGAGCGCGGTCATCTCAGCGTAAAGCTCGGGCGCCAAACGGAAATGCCCTGCGGTGAGAGAAGGTTTGAGCTGCTCGACCGAGCGGGCGGAAATGATGGGCCGAGGCCGCGCGGGATGCGCCATCGCCCAAGCTACGGCAAGGGTTGATGAATCAACACCTTCGCGGTCAGCGAGCGCTTTGAGACCCTTGGCAGTCTCGTGCATCCATTCGACCCCGTAACGGGCGGCGTAGCGGTCATCCTCAGTCAATCGTCCGGTGCCGCCAGATGCGTACTTACCGGTTAAAAGGCCACCCCCCAAAGGCGAATAAGGCGCAATTTCAATGCCTTGATCCACACAGCAGGGGAAGATCTCGACCTCGGCCTGGCGTTTCACCAGGTTGTACATTGGCTGGATCATGTCGATCCGCGTCTCAAAGCTCGCGGCGATGCTTTGGGCTTTCATCAATTGCCATCCGGCATAGTTCGACACCGCGATGTGGCGGATCTGCCCCCTGGCCTGTACATCGGCGAGCGTGCCGATGGTTTCGCGCAGATCTGTTTCGTCATCGAAGCGATGCATGTAGAGGATGTCGATCACGTCGATACCCATTCGCTTTCGAGAAATATCAAGCGTTGTCAGAATGTTGTCCCGGCTGCCTCCGCCCTCGTAGCCAACCTTGGTCGCGATGATAAGGCTGTCGCGCTCATCCTTGATGAACTCACCCAGAAGCGTTTCGGACGCGCCATTGTTGTAAACGTAGGCTGTATCGAAATGTGTGATTCCTGCAGCGCGCGCAGCGTCGTACATTGCGCGGCTTTGGACTTCATCGGCGCGTCCACCGAATTGCATAGTGCCGAAGGTGAGCGACGAAATCGGGGTGCTGTTCAGAGAGGCAATCATGACTTGATAGGTTGCATGGCAGGCACCGCACACGCAACGGTTAACGAGGTGTTTTTCCGCAACGCCGCAAATCTGCTGGTTAAGTCCAAAAAACAAGGTCAAGGCGGCATATGCCTTATGTCGGTGAAACGTCGGTATCGCGTCGGCGGCGATGTCGGCACGTTTTGTCGTTAATGCAGCGTGCGGTCTGGTTTGTTAAGGAGACCTAAACCGCCGCGAGGGGGGGGTTGCACCCACCCACGCCACTCGGGCTCAATCGGCGCCTATGGCTGTTGCGCGCTGATAGGCCGGGCGGCCATGGATCGCCTCAACAAACTTGGCGAGCCTTGGAAAGTCGTCCTGGCGCCTCTGCCGCATCGCGATTTCAGCAGGGAAGCTGAGCATGACGTCGGCCGCAGAAAGATCGTCCAGCACGTAGTGCCCACTGTCGCGCAGAATGTCATTCATATAGCCGTAATGCGCGTCCAACTGCTGGTCTATCCGAGGATGCAGGGGTTTGCCCGCCTCACCGAGGCGGCTGACATAAAGCTGCAAAAGAATCGGCGTCATTGCTGAGCCTTCCGCAAAATGCATCAGTTCGAGGTGCTGGATGTAAGCGCTGGTCCCTGCCTCGGGCACCATCTTTGGCGCATGTTTGGCGCAGATCACCTCAACGATGGCGGCACTTTCAGTAACAAGCCGCCCGTCCATTTGGATCATAGGGGATTTGCCCAAAGGGTGCAGGGCCATCAATTCGGGCGGGGCAAGGTTGGTCTTTTCGTCGCGTTTGTAATGAACGACGTTATACTCAGCCCCGACCTCTTCCAAAAGCCAGAGGATGCGATGCGAACGGGAGCGGTTGAGGTGGTGCAATGTGATCATGCTATCAATGATGGCACGGATGAAAGGCAGACGGAATGGCGGACGGGTTCGAACAGATGGTGGACGAGGCGCTGGCGTTTTTCAAAGAGCTGAGCACGCGGAACGAAAAGGCCTTTTATGAGGAGCACAAAGTCCGCTATGTCGAAGAGATTAAGAAGCCAGCGGAGTTCCTTGCCTCTCTTATTGCCGAAGATCTGAGCCGCGAGATGGGGCGAACCTTCGGATCAAAGCTGTTCCGTATCCATCGGGACGTGCGCTTTTCAAAGGATAAGACGCCTTACAACACGCATCTGCACGTGCTCTGGTCGCAGCCCGACGGGGGGCCATCTTGGTTCTATGGGCTGGCGGCCAATTACCATATGGTCGGCATGGGCGTGATGGGTCTGCAAGGCGACGGGCTGACGCGCTATCGGGCGTTTGTTGACCGCGAAGGTGACGCGCTGAAAGAGGCGCTTGATGCGTCAGGGGTCGAGATATCGGACTGGGGACCAGATCCGCTGAAACGCGTACCAAAACCATATGATCAGGACCATCCCCACGGGGACCTGCTGCGGCGCAAAGCGTTTACGGTGCGGTCCGATCTGGCGAAGGACTGGCGCGAGACGGGGCTGGTCAAGGCCGTCAACGATCGTGCTGGGGTCATGAGGCCGGTTTTCGAGGTGCTGCAGCGCATGGGCTAAGGCGGTATCGGTCGCATTCGATACACTTTCCACGCGAAGGTAAGGAATACCATAATTTCTTATGACCTAGCGTCAGTGGTAATCTTCTTATCGTAAGGGGAAGGACGAGTATTATGATTGTTAAATCCATTGACGAAATCCTGGGAAATCGTCCCTGCATCACCATCGACCGTGAAACTTGCGTAAGCAAAGCGGTCGATCTGATGGAAGCCAACGATGTCGACGTGGTTGTGGTCACTGACGGCAAGACCATGTGCGGCATTCTCAGTGCAGAAGACATCACGCGCCGATGGCTTGCACGGGGTCTGGTGGCAGAGGCCACGCATGTCCACGAGATCATGACACCAAACCCGGTGTCGGTCCGGCGGCAGACCAGTGTGGGCGAGGCCTTGGGAAAGATGCTCGACAAGACCGTGCGGCAATTGCCGGTGCTGGATCGGGCCGGAGATGTCGTCGGATTGTTGTCTTTGCGTGATATCCCGACGGAGTACCGGCTGATGGTTGAACGCTTGCGCGCGCGCCGTCAGCCCATAGTGGAATAGCGACAACGGCCGCCATATTGGGTCGAAATGATTTTAGACGGTTTTGTGTTCGGTAATGGGTGCGAGAAGCGGTCCAATTTGACCGCAATATCATCGGGTGTTGGTTGCAGGGTCCTTGCCAATTTTCGGCGAGGCCCTGCTTTTTGTAAGGGAGTTTGGCGCTTTTTTGATCCCCGCCGCACCTTTTAGCTGAACGCCAGTTTTTTCGATCAACCTTAAGACAATTCTAGTTGTGCGGGAACATTTCGCCGCCTATTCCAACGCGCAATCGCGTCTGAGGAATTTGGTATGGGTGTCATGAGGGGTTTGTTGTTGGCGGTCGCTGCTTGTTTTGCTGGGCCAGCCGCAGCGTTGGAAGACATCACTTTGCCCAGCGCACAGTTCGCGGATGTGGTTCAGAACCGCGATGTCAGCTTTCGGGCGCGTAATATCGCTACGGGACATACCTGCACACTTGAGGGCAGCAATCTAGAAGCGGCACATGCCCCCTGGTCGACGTTCAAGATTCCGAACCTCCTGATTGCACTTGAGGTTGGTGCGGCGATGAACCTGTTGCATGTGCGCGGTTGGGATCCCGAACGCCGCCCGGCTGCCCCCTATTGGCCCGCGACATGGGGTCAGGATCATACGCTAAAAAGTGCCTTCCAAACCTCGGCCGTTTGGTACTTCCAAGACCTCGCACTTGAGATCACATCGGACGAATACCACACGATCCTGCAGCGCTGGAACTACGGCAACGCGAAGGTTTCGGAAGGGCGTGACGATTTCTGGTTGAACAAGGGCCTTGAGATTTCGGTCGAAGAACAAGTGCGCTTCCTGACACGTCTTTTGCGTGGCGATCTGGAGGTTTCACGCGGCGCACGGATGGCGCTGGAAGAGGCAAGCCTTGCCTCAGAAGTAGGAAAGGTGACGTTGCATGGCAAAACCGGC
Source organism: uncultured Shimia sp. (assembly GCA_937897325.1). Taxonomy (GTDB): domain Bacteria; phylum Pseudomonadota; class Alphaproteobacteria; order Rhodobacterales; family Rhodobacteraceae; genus CALCOY01. The sequence continues at coordinate 84,620 of CALCOY010000097.1, read as the reverse complement.
GGCGGATACCTGCGCCCGGATGCGGTTGAGGGTTGGTATGTAGGCTGGGTGGCAACGGACAGAGCCCCGCAAACCGCCTTTGCACTTTATACAACTGCCGATCATTTTGATCAGATACGAAAGTTTCGCAAAGACTTCGCAATAACGCTTTTGAAGGCTTGCCGCAGCCTGCCAGCAGATATGCCGGACTGATATTCGCAAAAGCAGGGTTTTCCTTCGGCAAATCTGTGGCTTATCTTCTCGAAATCAGGTTCGAGGGAGGGTCGCTATGGGCTGGCTGGCAGATGAAACCGGATTAGAGAGACGGCAGGCAAATTATGTGCCTTTGACACCGCTATCGCATCTGCGGCGGGCGGCGAATGTGTTTGCCGATAATACGGCGGTCATCTACGGAGCGCATAGGGTGACCTATGCGCAATATCATGCGCGCTGCACGCGGCTGGCTTCGGCATTGGTGAAGATGGACGTCAAGCCCGGCGACGTGGTCGCCACATTGATCCCCAACCTGCCTGCCCAGGCCGAAGCCCATTTTGGCGTGCCTGCCTGCGGGGCCATTCTGAACACGATCAATACGCGGCTCGATGCGGATACGGTGGCGTACATCTTCGATCATGGCGCCGCAAAGGTCATTATGGCCGACACCCAGTTTCTTGAACTGGCCGAAGCTGCGGTTGATCGGATGGAAGGCCCGGCCCCGCGGATCATCGAATGCCCCGATGCCCATGCAGGCTTTCCAGCCTCGGGCCGCTACCCGGTCTATGAGGATCTTCTGGCAGGCGGCGATCCCGACTTTGCCTGGATCCTGCCGGAAGATGAATGGGAGAGCCTCTCGCTGAACTACACTTCGGGCACGACCGGGCGGCCTAAAGGGGTCGTCTACCATCACCGGGGCGCCTATCTGATGACGATGGGCACGGTAGTCAGTTGGCGGATGGTCCTGCATCCCGTCTTCATGGCGATCGTTCCGCTTTTTCACTGCAATGGCTGGAACCACACCTGGATGATGCCCTTGGTGGGCGGCACATTGGTCTGTTGCCGGGACATTACCGCCGAGGCGGTCTACAATGCGATCCATTACGAGGGCGTCACCCATTTCGGTGGGGCGCCAATCGTGCTGAATATGATCGTGAACGCGCCGGATGAAGATCGCCGCACCTTTGATCACCGGGTCGAGGTCTTTACGGCGGGCGCGCCCCCTGCCCCGGCGACACTGAACAAAATCGAACAGCTTGGCTTCAACGTCACACAAGTCTACGGGCTGACGGAAACCTATGGGCATGTCACCGAATGCCTGTGGCGGAAGGATTGGGATGCGCAACCGGCCAACGAAAAAGCCGCGATAAAGGCGCGTCAGGGCGTGGCCTTCCCGATGATGGAAGACATCACAGTTATGGATGCCGAAATGGCCCAGATTCCCATGGATTCCGCAGCACAGGGCGAGATCATGATCCGGGGCAATTCGGTTATGAAGGGCTACCTCAAGAACCCGAAGGCAACCGAAGAAGCGTTTGCGGGAGGGTATTTCCATTCTGGCGACATCGCGGTGCAGCATCCCGATGGCTACATCCAGATCGCAGACCGCGCCAAGGACATCATAATCTCGGGGGGCGAGAACATCTCCTCAGTCGAAGTCGAAGGGGTCCTGATGGCACACCCGGATGTGAACCTCGCTGCGGTCGTGGCCAAACCCGACGACAAATGGGGCGAAGTACCCTGCGCGTTCATCGAACTGAAGCCCGGCACGCACCCAAGCGAAGCCGATCTCATCGCTTTTTCAAGACAAACGCTTGCAGGTTTCAAAGCACCGAAAGCGGTGGTGTTCCAAGAGCTTCCAAAGACATCGACGGGAAAAATACAAAAGTTTGAACTGCGCAAGGCGGCTAAGGATCTCGACTAGCCCTTACGGCTAGTCAAATCACCTGGCAAAATCACCCGGGTCGAACGCTCATGCAGCGGCTGTCTCTTCCGGCATGACCTGAACAAGCGAACCGGCCAGTGCCGCAGTCTCGTATCCCTTCAAAACTGGGCGAGCAGTTGTTTTATGTGCCATCGCGCTCAGATCAACAGAGGCATCGGTCCGCCATCCGCTAGACGCTTCAATGGCCGCATGCGCAACATCGCCCAGAAACAGGCTTTCCGACCAGCAGCCATTCGACTGAACGATCTCATGAGTGTCAAAAAGAAGATGGAAATAGGTCACCGGCTCGTCGCGCATGTCCCGATGTATGCCCGCATGACCAACCAATTGATGCGCGGGCACCAACACTTCGTGCGTCGCAAACAGCAGATCAACAAGAGTACCGCCAATCAACAACCTGTGGGCAGGGGAGAGGCGAAGTGTGATCGGATTTCCAAGCACGCCTGCCGGGATCACGATTGGGCGCACGTCAGGGTTCCAGGTGAGCACGGCGCGACCAATCGGGGCCTTGCGGATCGCCCGCAGCGGAACATGTCCGTGGTCCATGCTGCATATGCGCATGCCAGGGGCAAGCGCATCTACGGCCACATCGCCTCGGTCTGTCTTGATCATCGTGCCTGATGTGAAACAAACTGTTCCCGATGTGCCGGGGTTCGGCGCACCTTCGACCAAATTGCCATCAGCGTCACGCAGGACCGAAGTTCCATTAGGTGCGCCCGAATTCAGAGACTCACCGGAACCCTGCAAGGTTCCTCCAGTCGGGAAGCCGCTTGGGAGTGACGTCGGTGGCTGGGGAGGCTGGCCATAGGAAAGCTGAATGTAATTCCCATCCGGGTCTACCAGAAATATCGTATCATTCTTGGCAGCTTCACCATCTTCGAGAAAGCCACCATTGCCGCTGGCGGAGTTGTTGCTCCCATTGGCGCCGAAGAACCCGGCAGGCGGATTGGTATAGCTGCCAACGACGGTTGCTGTACCGCTGGGACCAATCTGATCGCCAGTGCCGAACGAATGCAGCAGACCATTCTTCTCGGACCAGATCTGATAGCCGTCCAAGTTAATCGTTTCGCCAGTGCTGTTCTGTATCTCGACAAACTCGTCCTGCTTGTTCGTCCCGCCCTGACCGTTCACATCAATTGCGCCGCCACCGGCGTTGTCGGCAAGTATCTCGCTAAAGAACAGTCCATTCAGAAAATCGGGCATAAAAAGTCTCTTACCAATAAAAAGCTTCTCAGTTCTTAACTGATTTTGGACCAAAGTCACGCGCGGAAGCCTTACAGATGGGCCGTCTTTGCGCGCGATTTGTCAAAACCACCGTTTTGTGATAAAAAACCTAGGCTGGGTATTTTTTCAGCATTTTTGAACTGCATTTTAATCCGTTTGATTTTTATCGAACCATATTTGAGAAAGTGATTGCGATGTCTGTAAACAGGCAACAGGGTGCGTATGCCGCACGCCAAGCTGCAGCCGATTTGGCCAGATCCCGGACACATCCAGAACACCACGCGAACGGCGACGAGCAGGTTTATGCTGGCGCGCACTACGCGATGAGCTTCACGAAAGGTCTGAAGCACGATCCCAAGACGGGCCTCGTCGACAATCCGGATCATTTCGAGGCGTTTCGCGAGGCGATTGACACGGGCTTCATCGACGCCTTCACCAATCGCGTTCCGGTCCCGTCCGACAAGCCCCGGCGCAAATGGGAGGCTCCGACCGCCGGAACGGCCTACGATCTGCAGGGCCCTGACTGCCAAGCCGTTACGATGGCCCCGGCCCCGGCGCTTTGTTCTGACGAATTGGCCTTTGAGATGGCCGAGGTCTATGAACTGGCGCTTGTCCGCGATGAACCCTTCGAGTGCTTTGATGAAAAGGGCATGCAGTCGGCGGCCCTCCAGCAATCCATCGACCGGATGAATGGCTATGCCTACGCGCAAAGCGGTTTTGACGTGCGGCCGCGCAAGAATGAGGGCGGCGCGCTGACAGTGCAGACGGCCTTCCGGGGGTCCTCTCCCGGTGTTGAAGCAGGCCCGTATCTGTCGCAATTCATGCTGATTGGGAACACCGCCCTTGAAGGTGGTGGTGCCGTCACCGATGGCCAGATCGGATACGGCGCCTTGCAGATCTCGCAAAAGGTGGCCGAGGCCGAGCCGGTCGACTTCATGACCGAATGGAAAGATTGGCTGCATGTTCAGAATGGCTTTGACGTCAACGGCATTGCAGGCGATGCCGGGCAGATCTTCAGCGGCAACCGCCGCTTCATCCACACGCCCCGCGATCTGGCGACCTATGTGCATTACGACGCGCTCTACGAGGCCTATCTCAACGCTTGTCTGATGCTGCTGGGCATGGGAACACCGTTTGACCCCGGCTTTGACAACCTTTCGGGGATGCGCAACAGCTTCCCGCTGAGTGTGGGGCATGAGGGCGTGGCGCCCAATGCCGGAGGCTTTGCCCTTTATGGCGGGCCGCACATCCTGACGCTGGTCTGCGAGGTGGCGACACGGGCTCTGAAGGCTGCGCGGTACCAGAAGTTCAATCTGCACATCCGGGCACGCCCCGAAGTGCTGGCGGCGCGGATCGAAAAAGCACATGACCTTGAACAGCATTTCCCGCATTTCTGCGGCTGCCTGAAGGATCTAAAGGAGGGTATTGCACCCACGGTGGATGAGATCATCGCCGCGAATGCCAGCAACACTGCCCTTCTGCCCATGGCCTTCCGGGAAGGTTCGCCCATGCACCCGGCCTATGCGGCGGGTCATGCGACGGTCGCGGGGGCTTGCGTAACGGTGCTCAAGGCATTCTTCGACACGAGCGCCATTTTGGCGAGCGTAGATGGGAATGCGCCGGCCTTCGTGAAACCCGAGAAACACGCGGACATCACGCCCTGCGCCTTCGTTTCGATCGAAAACGGCACCGAGCTGAAGAATGAAACGCCTCATTGCCCGCTGACGCTGGAAGGGGAGTTGAACAAGCTTGCCGCCAACATCTCGATCGGGCGCAACATGGCCGGGGTTCACTACTTCTCCGACTATTACGACAGCCTGCGCATGGGCGAAGAAATCGCGATCGGTCTCTTGCAGGAACAGGCGCTGTGCTATCCAACCGATCCGGTGGTGATGTCGCTGCGCACATTTGACGGCCAAGGTGTGCGGATCGGCGCGCGCTAAGCCAGGTATGGCGCGGCCTTCTCCTCCCCACCGGTCGCGTCACGCAGGGTTGGGCGGGGTCATACCCGTCCTGGTATTGCCTCGCCCAACCCTTCGAGGACGCTGGAACGTTCTTGCGTGCGCTGGACTTTGCCTTTGGGCGGATAGACCAGCTTGGAGGCTTCGACCATGAAAGCGCCGCCCGCGAACATGCCAGGCATCTGCCGCCCGATCCGTTCGAAAAGCGGCCCGGACTTCATCCAGATCCGTTTGGCCGAGGGAAATTGGTAAAGCGCCCCCAGATGCCGTTCAGGCAGGAACTGATGCTTTCGCAGTTGGGTCTCAAGCTGGCTCGCTGAATAGGGCCGCCCGAAGCCGAAAGGCGTGCGATCGCGACGCGACCAGATGCCAGCCCGGTTTGGTACGATAAACAAGGCCTTACCCCCGGGGCCCAGCACGCGCCAGGCTTCTTCCAGAAGATCAAAAGGGCGTTCAGAGGTTTCTAACCCATGCAGCACAACGAGTTTGTCCACATGCCCCGTCTCTATGGGCCACAGCGTTTCCTCGGTCAGGACCGAGACGTTGGGCAGGTTTGCAGGCCAGGGCATCACGCCCTGAGGGCCGGGCATCAGCGCCATGACCCGGCGCGCATCCTTCAGATATGGGCGCAAAAGGGGGGCTGCAAAACCATAGCCCACAATCGTCTGCCCCTGCGCCTCGGGCCAGATGTCGAGCATGCGGTTGCGCAAAGAGCCCTGAGCGGCACGGCCCAGAGCGCTGCGATAGTAAAAGTTGCGCAAATCCTGCACGTCGAGATGCATGGCTCTTGTCCTTGCCGCCCCACGGGGCCAATCTTGGCTACATCCTAGCAAGCGAAAGGCAAAACGCCATGCCCCTTGAGATCGTCACCATACCCTGCCTTTCGGACAACTACGCCTATCTCGCCCACGATGCGGCAAGCGGTGAGACGGCGCTTGTCGATGCACCCGAAGCAGGGCCGATACTTGCGGAGTTGGAGAACAAGGGTTGGCTTTTGAACAAGGTCTTTATCACGCATCATCACGACGATCACGTTATGGGTTTGAAGGCCATTCTTGCCGAACACAAAGCCGAGGTGATCGGCAGTGCTGCGGATGCCGGGCGCCTGCCACCGCTTGATCTTGCTGTGAACGAAGGGGACGAGGTGACAATCGGCGTCGAGAAGGGCGTGGTAGTCGACGTGTCAGGCCACACTGTCGGACATGTGGCCTATCACTTCGCAGAGGCGGAGGTCGTCTTTACGGCCGATAGTCTCATGGCACTGGGCTGCGGTCGGGTGTTCGAGGGCACAAAGCCCCAGATGTTCGAGAGCCTCCAAAAGCTGGCCGCCTTGCCCCCTGAAACGCTGGTCTGTTCGGGTCACGAATACACGGAGGCAAACGGCAAATTCGCGCGGACCATTGACCCCGACAATCCCGCGCTTATCTCACGTCTTAAGGATGTGGTGGCCAAACGTGCGGTTGGGACGCCCACCGTTCCCTCAACCCTCGCAGATGAACTTGCGACAAACCCTTTCCTGCGCGCCGACTCCCCCGGTGTCAGGGCAAATCTGGATATGCAAACCGCAAAGTCCGTTGATGTCTTTGCAGAAATCAGAAAACGAAAAGACAACTTCTAGGTTGAAAACGCTGCCTGATCCGCGATCACATCAAGCCACTCACGCAGATTGTGAGCCATGTGACAAAGAAAAGCCTTGAAGCGCGCGCATGTTCAACCAAACTTAAACTTATGAGGCCATGGTTGGTACGGGGCCTCTTCATACAACAATGCCCCAACCGACCCCGATCAGAAGGAGCACGCCCGTGCCTTCATTCTCGACGACACTGGAAAAAGCCATCCATCATGCGCTGGCGCTGGCCAATGAACGCCGGCATGAATTTGCAACGCTGGAGCACCTGCTTCTGGCGTTGATCGATGAGCCTGATGCCAAGCGTGTCATGCAAGCCTGCAGCGTGGATGTGGACGATCTGCGATCGACTCTCGAAGATTTTGTAGAAGAGGATTTGTCGAACCTTGTCACCGATGTCGACGGGTCCGAGGCTGTGCCGACAGCAGCATTCCAGCGCGTGATCCAGCGCGCGGCCATCCATGTACAATCGTCCGGCCGCACGGAGGTCACAGGCGCGAACGTGCTGGTTGCCATCTTTGCAGAACGAGAATCGAACGCGGCCTATTTCCTGCAGGAACAGGACATGACTCGCTACGACGCGGTCAATTTCATCGCGCATGGCGTGGCCAAGGATCCGGCATATGGCGAAAGTCGGCCAGTCTCTGGCGCGCCGGAGGCCGAAGAAGAAGCGCAAGGCGTGACGGATGGTGAGAAGAAGGAAAGCGCACTGGCCAAATATTGCGTGGACCTGAACGCAAAGTCCCGCGATGGCGATATCGATCCACTGATTGGGCGCGACAGCGAGGTGGAGCGCTGCATCCAGGTGCTCTGTCGGCGCCGCAAGAATAACCCACTTCTGGTGGGGGATCCCGGTGTGGGCAAAACCGCCATCGCCGAAGGTCTGGCCCGGAAAATTGTCGCCGGTGAAACACCCGAGGTTCTGGCCCACACCACCATCTACTCGCTCGACATGGGTGCACTTCTGGCGGGCACACGCTATCGCGGTGACTTCGAAGAGCGTCTGAAAGCGGTTGTGACGGAATTGGAAGACCATCCTGACGCGGTGCTGTTCATCGACGAAATCCACACTGTGATTGGTGCGGGCGCCACGTCCGGCGGAGCGATGGATGCCTCGAACCTGCTGAAGCCTGCGCTTCAAGGCGGCAAGCTGCGGACCATGGGCTCGACCACGTACAAGGAGTTCCGTCAGCATTTTGAGAAGGATCGTGCGCTCTCCCGCCGGTTCCAGAAAATCGACGTAAACGAGCCGTCGGTCGAGGACGCGACCAAGATCCTCAAGGGGCTCAAACCGTATTTCGAAGATCACCACGGTGTGAAATACACCTCGGATGCGATCAAGACCTCCGTGGAACTGGCGAGCCGCTACATCAATGACCGCAAGCTGCCCGACTCGGCGATCGACGTGATTGACGAGGCGGGCGCGGCGCAGCATCTGGTGACTGCAGCCAAGCGACGCAAGACCATCGGCACCAAAGAGATCGAGAATGTCGTGGCGAAGATCGCCCGCATCCCGCCCAAGAACGTGTCGAAGGACGATGCCGAAACACTCAAGGATCTCGAAGCATCGCTCAAGCGTGTTGTCTTCGGTCAGGATCCGGCGATCGAGGCGCTGTCCTCTGCCATCAAGCTGGCCCGAGCCGGCCTGCGCGAGCCTGAAAAGCCCATCGGCAACTACCTCTTTGCGGGGCCCACAGGCGTGGGCAAGACGGAGGTGGCCAAGCAACTGGCTGACACGCTGGGGGTTGAAATGCTGCGTTTCGACATGTCCGAATACATGGAGAAGCACGCGGTCAGCCGCCTGATTGGCGCGCCTCCGGGTTACGTAGGCTTTGACCAGGGCGGGATGCTGACGGACGGTGTAGATCAGCATCCGCATTGTGTGCTTTTGCTAGACGAGATCGAAAAAGCGCATCCGGATGTTTACAACATCCTTCTGCAGGTGATGGACCATGGCAAGTTGACCGATCACAATGGTCGGACGGTCGATTTCCGCAATGTGATCCTGATCATGACCTCGAATGCGGGGGCTGCTGAACAGGCCAAAGCGGCCATCGGCTTTGGCCGCGACCGGCGCGAGGGTGAGGATACGGCGGCGATCGAACGCACGTTCACGCCGGAATTCCGCAACCGTCTCGACGCGGTAATCTCATTCGCTCCTCTGGGCAAAGATGTCATCCTGCAGGTGGTCGAGAAGTTCGTGCTGCAGCTTGAAGCACAGCTCATGGACCGAAATGTCACGATAGAGTTGACCAAACCTGCCGCCGAATGGCTGGCTGATAAGGGCTATGATGACAAGATGGGAGCGCGTCCGCTGGGCCGCGTGATCCAGGAAAATATCAAAAAGCCCCTCGCCGAAGAGCTGCTGTTTGGCAAGCTCATGAAAGGCGGTGTTGTCAAGGTCGGCATCAAGGATGGCAAGCTTGATCTGCGTTTGGAGGGCCTTGAAAACCCGCGCCTCTCCGGTGACAAGCCGCCGCTTCTGACCGCAGAATGATAGGGGCGTCAGCGCTTGCCGCGCTGGCGTTTCTTGCGGCGCCTCTTGCAGCCCAAACGATCAGCCTGTCGCCCCCTGTCGCCTGCCGACTGGGGCAGGATTGCTTCATCCAACAATATGTTGACCAGGATCCGGGTGGAGGAGCGCGCGATTATCTCTGCGGCCCACTCAGCTATGACAAACACACCGGGACTGATTTCGCGCTTCCGACCCTCCGAGATATGGAACGAGGCGTGAGCGTCATCGCTGCTGCACCTGGCATAGTCACCCGCATCCGTGATGGCAGGCCGGATCAGCTTTATACCTCCGAGACAGCGCGGACGACGGCAGGCCGCGAATGCGGCAACGGGGTGAGGATTGATCATGGCGGCGGATGGGAGACGCAGTATTGCCACCTGAAACGTCAATCCGTCAGCGTGCGCGAAGGCCAAAGCGTCCGGCGCGGCGAGCGGTTGGGCCAGATCGGTCTCTCGGGCCGCACCCAGTTCCCGCATGTGCATATGACACTTTTCAAGGATGGCGATGTGGTCGATCCGTTCCGCCCGCAAAGCACCGCAAGCTGCCAACGCCAAACCGGCAAGACCCTGTGGCAGACCAATATTCCCTATCAAGCCGGTGGATTGCTGGACGTTGGCTTTGCCACCCGCATCCCGGCCTACAAAGACGTTGTGGCAGGCCGCGCCGCCCGCCCCCGCATTCGAGCCGACGCGCCAGCCCTGGTGATCTTCGGCTACGCCTTCGGGGCCGAAGCGGGCGATGAGATGCGCTTTGACATTGCAGGCCCAAGCGGGTTCCGGTTTCAGCACAGCGCGCTGATCGAAGCGCGCAAAGCGCAGCTTTTCCAGGCAGCTGGACAGCGACGGGGAGACAGCCGATGGCAGCCCGGCCGTTACAAAGGCACGGTCGTTCTGGTGAGGAACGGGCGCAGGATCGGCCGCCAAAGCGTGACGACAACGATCCGCTAGGCAGGGCTACTTCTCGGTAAACTTCAACTCGATCCGCCGGTTTTGCGCTCGCGCAGCAGGTGTGTCGGCGAGGTTGACGGGCTGGAACTGGCCGAAACCATTCGCCGCAAGCCGATCTGGGGGAATGCCCAATGCTTCGATCATGTAACGGACCACTGAAAGAGCGCGCCCTTGGCTAAGTTCCCAATTGTCACGAAACTGGCCACTGCCGCGCAATGGCACGTTGTCGGTGTGTCCATCGACCCGGATAACCCAATCGATTTCAGGCGGGATCTCATTGGCCACACTGCGCAGAATTCGGGCGACCTTGGCAACCTCGGTCTGCCCCGCGCCTGACAGCCGCGCGTCACCGGGCGCGAACAGAACCTCTGAGGAAAATACGAAGCGGTCACCCTCGATCCGCACACCTTCCTGATTCCCGAGAACGTCGCGCAAGCGTCCGAAGAATTCCGATCGATAGCGTGCGAGATTCTGACTTTCATCGGCGAGCCTGTCGCGTTCCGCTTCAAGTCGCGTCCTCTCAGCCTCTTCCAACTGGCGGCGGCGGCGCTCTTCCGCGGCGACACGGGCCAGGGCCGTGTTCAGTTCGGATCCGAGCGATTGCAACTGCACCTCACGCTCTTCGTCCCGCGTATTGGCTTCGTCCAACAATCCCTGTAACTGGTTCAGTTGCGTACGCAGAGCCGCGACCTGCTGGTTGAGAAGCTCTGCCTCGCGGCGCGCTTCGGCACTGATGTCTTCTTCTTCCGACAATTGCTGCCGGGCCAGCGCCAACAGGGTCTCGCGTTCCTGGATCTGCGTTGCAGCCTCGGCCAATCTTGATTGTGCTGCATCCAGATCTTCCTGACCGGCGCGGGCCGCAGCCAGAAGGGTGAGCGTTTCCTCTGCGTCGCGGCGCTGTTCCTCCAGGGCCAGCGTCATCGCTGTCAGTTCGGTATCGGCATTCTGAAGACGCTGGCGCAGGGCCTCGGCGGCGGCAACATCGGCAAGGCGGGCCGCCTCTTCTTCGCTAAGCGCCTCTTGCGTCTTGTCCAGATCCTCTTGCAAAGCGGCAGTGGCGGCGGCGCTGTCCGCGTTCTCAGACCGCAACTCTGCTACAAGCGCTTCAAGCGCCTCCGTACGTGCGGCAGCCAGACGTGCTTCTTCCGTCTGGCTATTTATCTCCGTGCGGGCCTGCGCAAGAGCCAGATTCAAAGCCTCTTGTTCCGACATCAGCCGTGCCTGTTCCTGCTCAAGATCCGCAACCTGCCCCAATGCACCGTCTCGTTGCGCCGCCAGAGCTGCAACCTGGGCCTCAAAGCTGGTGATGCGTGTCTGCGCCTGGGTCAACGCGTCGGCCTGCGCGTCCCGTTGCGCAGTGAGCGTGGCAATCAAGCTTTGCTGTTCCGCCACTTCGTCGCGGGCAGATTCCAGCGTTGTGCTCAATTCCGACACGCGCCGTTCTTCAAGACCCAAGGCATCTGCAAGCGCGGCAACCTCGCCCGCCAAGGCATCCAGCTCGCTTTCCTGCCCGGAAATCGTCTCGCGCAGCACGAATTGCACAACCATGAAAATAGTCAAAACGAACATCAGAACCAGCAAAAGGCCGGTCATCGCATCAACAAAACCGGGCCAAATCGCCGCCTGAAACCGCTGGCCTGTCCTGCGCGAAAGAGCCACCGCTACCCCTCACCCTGCCGACGTGGGGCCGGTCCGACGCTGCGCTGACGTGTCGAAGAGGAGCTGCGCAAAGCCTGTGCGAGAGCAGAGATATCCGTGCGCAGCTCCGCCATGCTTTCCTGCCGCCCAGCCGAAATCTCTTCGAGGATACGCAGCATCTGCACGTCGATCGAGCGCAGGCGCATTCGACTTTCGGCGTCGATCCCGTCGCCTGCGCCGTTGGCCTCCATCATCGCAATGATACGATCCTGTCCATCGGCCACACGCGTTAGGGCCTTGGTTTCTTCGGTCTCGCCCCCGCCTTCGCGATTGGCAAGCTTTTCAACCGATTGCGCAAGATGCGACAGCCGTTCATCCATCAAGGCGCGGTTTTCGTCGGACTGCAGGAATATCTGTTGCAGACCCTCCATCTGTTCGGCCATGTGATCAATCAGGCTGGCCACCGCGTTTTCTTCAGGGCTGGCATCTTCGCTGACAGCAAAGCCTACCCGCGTGATCGAACTCAGCCATTCCTCAAGTTCGCGGTAGAACCGGTTTTGACCATGACCTGCAAACAGTTCCAGCAGTCCCACAATCAGCGACCCGGCAAGGCCCAATAGGGACGAGGCGAAAGCCACACCCATGCCGCCCAGTTGCGCCTCAAGCCCCGTCATAAGGCGATTGAAGACCTCGACCCCGCCCTCGCCTTCTTGTGGGGCGAGACTGCGGATCGTGTCGACAACCGCAGGGACCGTGGTGGCAAGTCCATAGAACGTGCCCAAGAGACCCAGGAAGATCAGCATCGATACGATGTAGCGGGTTATCTCGCGCGACTCCTCAATCCGCGTGACCACGGAATCCAAGATCGACCGCGTGGATGAAGCCGAAAGTTGGGACCGCGCGCCACGCGCCCGCAGCAGCGACGCCAAGGGGGCCAGCATCGGCGGCGGCGTCACTTTCGGATCGGCCTTTTCAGACGCGAACCGTTCGATCCAGCGCACAGATCCAATCAGTTGAAAAACTTGCCAAAAACAGGCGATCACACCAATCAGGAAGACCAGAGCGATAAACCCGTTCAAATACGGATTCGCTTGAAACACCGGCAGCACCCGCGGCAAAGCCAGAAAAGCTCCCGAGCCTGAAAGAACCAGCACAAGAAGCATAAGCGCGATCTGCCGCACCGGCTGAGAGAATTGAGGCCTTGCCTCTGTATCGGTCTGTGCCATTCTGGCTTTGTGACCCCTGCTGTTCTGCCCCCGGACGCAAACTATCCCCAAAAGGGCCTTTGCGCCAAGGATTTATGGCACTAGCGCACGAACCCGTGTGGAAAGCCAGTCCAGATCGTCATCGGCGATGCCCATTTCATGCAGGTGTTGCGCAGTGTTGAAAAGATATTGGCTGTTGGGCCCGCGCCCGCCCACTGCTTTGGCGATGATATGTGCCTGCTCTTCCAAAGGCAGACCGCCGCAATATTGATCGTGTTCGGGATCAATCACGTAAGTCAATGCCCCGACCTGCCGCCCGTCGATCAGCCGAATGGTCAGGTCCCGCTCCAGATACGCGGAGGAGATCAGTTCGCGTTCGCGCAGATAGGTGATGGTCGCCTTTTCTGTGCCCGGCGCCGCGCGCAGGGCAAGCCCCTGGCAATGTGCGCCGGGCTGTTCATCCAGCGCAAGAACAAGGCCGGGGTCGGTTTCGGTGCCGCGATGGTGGATTGAGCGCATGCAGAACGACCGGGCATAGCCCGTGGCGCGTGCCACGACGCTTTCGACCACGTCAAATCCAGGATTCCACAGAAGGCTACCGTAGCCGAACACCCACAAGCTCATCACGCTGGTCCTTTCCTGCCAGCATGGGGTAGACCGGATTTTGCAGGCAATGGAAAGGGGCAAGCATGCGCAAGCTCTTGGGTCTCTTGGTGGTTCTGTGTGTGCTCTGGGCCGGGTGGTGGGCGATGGCGGGCTATGGCCTGCGAAGCGGCATCGCAGCCTGGTTTGAAGCCCGCGCGGCGGAGGGCTGGCAAGCGGACTACGCAGCCGTGACGGGCGACGGCGACCCGACCCGCATTGTCGCGCGGATCCAAGAACCCGCCTTGGCCGACCCAGCGACCGGGCTTGCATTCGAGGCGGAAGACCTCCGCTTTTCCTCACCCATCTGGTGGCCAGGCGACGTGACCTTGGATCTGCCCGCAGCACCAATGATGCTCGCCTCACCACAAGGTCGATCCTTTCTGACCATGGCCGATGGCGCTGCAAACCTACGTTTGCGGCCTGGAACAGCGTTGGAGTTAGAGACGCTCAGCCTCACTGCGGGGGCTTGGGGCCTCACCGATCGGGCGGGCGCACTGGTGCAGGCCGACACGCTCGTCCTCTCGGCGCTTCAGGGCGACGTGTCCGAACGATATGAGATCAACCTGAGCGCCGCAGCTTTCCGGCCGGGCGATGTGCCCCGCGCCGCCATGGGCTTGCCCGACGATTGGCCGCTGACTTTTGACCGGCTGGAGATGCAGGCCAATATCACCTTCGACCGCCCCTGGGACCGGCGCGCGTTGGAGGACATGCGCCCGCAACCCAGGCGTATCGTACTGGATCTGGCAGAGGCCGCTTGGAGCGATCTTCGGATCAACCTCGCAGCAGACCTGACAATTGATGAAAGCGGCGTTCCGACAGGGCGGCTCAACCTTCAGGCCGAGAACTGGCCGCGCATGCTGGATCTCGCCGAGACGGCTGGGATCCTCAGCCCGCGGATGCGGTTAGAGGCAGAGCGGGGTCTGTCAATGCTCGCTGGCCTGTCGGGCAACCCTGCGTCACTGGACGTTCAGTTGAACCTCGCAGGCGGGTTCATGGCCGTCGGCATCCTGCCCATCGGCCCTGCGCCAAGGCTGGTTATTCGCTAACGACAGTAAGCACCGCCCCGATGTTGCGCAGTGTCGAAATGGAAGTGGTCGCGGTGAAAGCGATCTGATTCCGGGCCGAGAACTGTGCCGAAAGGCCCGCAAGCGGCACGGTGCATCTGCCGCATCGCCCGCGATGTCGACCGCGCATTCCAACCAGTCAGCACCGAAACCTCGGTGCCGTCCCGCAGGTAAAAGGCCGAGATGTCGATCGCCCGACCCTTCCCATGCTCTGAAATCTTGGCGCCGGGCTGGTTGTTGCGGGTGCGGCAGGAATAATGGGCCGCCACCCGAAGCCGGTCCAGCCCACCACCGATGCTTTGCAAAGCCGGTTTCGCGCCGTTGTTTACCCAGGTCTTGAGCGCGACCGCCGTGCGACAATCCATCAGCGCCTCCTGGCTCAGCCGAACGCCCGCCACGGATTTCAGACGGATCGCATCCGGAATGCCGCATCCCCGGATCCGTCCCGGCACCGCGCCGACGACCTCACCCTGAAGATCCACGTCTCCACAGACCGACCCACGCCTTACCGCCCGGCGCTTGGCCATCGCCTTTTGTTCCAGAGATTTGGGGCGGACCAGTGGTCGCAACGACAACGCTTTGATCTCTGGACGGATCTGCGGGCGCACCTGCACAGCCGCCACTTCAACCAGGGGCCGGGCCGTGGGCCGCACGGGATCATCACGTTCCGCCAGCGCCACACCGCCATTCAGCATCAACAACATCAAAACGGCGCGCATCATCGCCCCGCCCCCCGCCCAAAATCAGGGGCATCTGTGTCCTGCCCCGCTTCGATAATCCCGCGACGAACGGCCCGGGTGCGGGTGAAATAAGCAAAGAGGTGATCGCCATCGCCCGTCCTGATCGCCCGTTGGAGGGCAAACAGTTCCTCTGTGAAGCGCCCCAAGATCTCGAGCGTCGCGTCCTTGTTTGTTAGAAACACATCGCGCCACATCGTCGGGTCGCTGGCCGCAATACGGGTAAAGTCGCGAAAGCCTGCAGCCGAATACTTGATGACCTCGCTGTCGGTCACCCGCCGCAGATCATCGGCAACGCCGACCATCGTGTAAGCGATCAGGTGCGGCGCATGGCTGGTAACAGCAAGGACAAGATCATGGTGATCGGCACCCATCACTTCCACGTTCGATCCAAGGCCCTCCCACAGCTTTTGCAGGCGGTCGATAGCCTGTGCATCCGTGCCGACGGGGGGCACCAGCAGGCACCAACGATTGTCAAAAAGCTCCGCAAAACCTGCCTCCGGCCCCGAATGCTCGGTCCCGGCGAGCGGGTGGCCCGGCACGAAATGAACATTGTCCGGCAAATGCGGAGATACACTGTCGATGACCTCTCGCTTGACCGAGCCAACATCCGTGATCGTAGCGCCGGGTTTCAGATGGGGCGCGATCTCGGCCGTCACAGCCCCCATCACACCGACCGGCACACAGAGCACGATCAGATCTGCGCCTATAACGGCCTCGGCGGCACTTTCGCAGACCAGATCACACAGGCCAATCCGCCGGGCCGTGGCGCGTGTCGCCTCCGACCGCGCATAACCCGCAATCTCACCTGCGAGCCCGCCGCGTTTCATCGCCCAAAACATGGACGAGGCAATCAGACCGAGACCAATCAGTGCAACCCTTTGATAAATCACGCCTGACCTGCCTTGAAGGCCTGCATCGCCTCGATCAATCGTCGGCAGGACGGCTCATCCCCAACCGTGATGCGCAGCGCATTCGGCAAACCGTAACCCGCGACGCCACGCACGATAAGGCCGCGTGCTTTCAGAAACGCATCGCAAGCCTCCGCTTCGGCCCTGTCAGCGAAGCGGGCCAGCAGAAAGTTGGTGTGCGACTTATCCGTCGGCACGTCGCAAGCCGCCAGTTCGGCCCGCAGCCAGGCTCGCAGCCGGGTGTTTTCGGCCCGGCACCACGCAGTGTAATCCGCATCGCGCACGGCCGCTTCGGCCGCAGCAAGCTGGGCATTCGACAGATTGAAAGGCTGGCGCACACGATTAAGCACATCGATGATGTCGTGCTGGGCATAGCCCCACCCGATGCGCAAACCGCCCAGCCCATAGATCTTCGAGAATGTGCGCGTCATGATGACATTGGCATGTGCATCGGCAAGGCTCGCACCGCCGTCAAACCCCTCTTCGCATTCGGCATAGGCCCCGTCATGGACCAGCACGACGTGATCCGGCAGGCCAGCTGCGAGCCGCTTCATCTCGTTCCCGCCCAGCATCGTACCTGTTGGATTGGCCGGGTTGGCTATGAAAACGATACGTGTCCTGTCGGTCAAGGCCCCAAGAATAGCATCCACATCCACAACCCGTTCTGCCTCGGGCACGGTGAGTGGTGTGGCACCAACCATCCGCGCAAGGATCGGATAAAGAGAAAAGCCGTGCTCTGTCAGGATCACCTCATCCCCTGGCCCTGCGTAGGCGCTCGCGATCATCTGCAGCACTTCGTCCGAACCGACGCCGCAGATGATCCGATCCGGCTCCAACCCATGAACCTCTCCCAGGGCTGCGCGCAAGTCTGCATGATCGGTCGAAGGATAGCGGTGCAATTCCCGCGAGGCTGTCTCAAACGCGCTGATCGCTGCAGGGCTGGGACCAAAAGGGTTTTCATTCGCGCTTAGTTTCACGGCATCGGACACGCCATCAATCTTGGAAGCACCGCTTTGATAAAGCGCGATGTCCATGATGCCGGGTTGCGGCGTGGGCTGGCTCATATCGGTGTCCTTCATGCGTTCGTCCGTTCTAACGGTGCGTCGGGCCTCATGAAAGCCCGGAAATGAAAAGGGCCGCAGCGGTTTTCCCGTCGCGGCCCTTTGGGTTTGGAAGATGCCAAGGTCAGTTCTTGGCGTAGAATTCCACGACGAGGTTTGGTTCCATCATGACGGGATAAGGCACGTCACCAAGTGCAGGCGTGCGCACGAATGTGGCCGTCATCTTCGAATGGTCTGCGTCTATATAGTCTGGCACATCACGCTCAGGCAGTTGCACCGCCTCAAGCAGCGTCGTCATTTGTTTGGAGCGGTCCCGCACCTCGATAACGTCACCTTCCTTGACACGGTAGGACGGGATGTTCACAACCCGACCGTTCACGCGCACATGCTTGTGGTTCACAAACTGACGTGCCGCAAAGACGGTGGCCACGAATTTCGCACGGTAGACGACAGCATCAAGGCGGCGCTCGAGCAGACCAATCAGGTTCTCACCGGTGTCTCCCTTGACACGCTCCGCTTCGGCGTAAATGCGGCGGAATTGCTTTTCGGTCAGGTCGCCGTAGTATCCCTTGAGCTTCTGCTTGGCGCGCAGTTGGATACCGAAATCGGACAGTTTGCCCTTGCGGCGCTGACCATGCTGGCCGGGGCCATATTCGCGACGGTTGACAGGGGATTTGGGGCGGCCCCAGATGTTTTCGCCCATACGGCGATCAATCTTGTACTTGGCAGACGTGCGTTTGGTCACGGCTGATCTCCTTTTGTTGCGTCAAAAGGGCGTTGTCCTCTGATCCAAAGACCCGACAGGCATCCCCTTACGAGGGCCACCAACACCAATGAAGATGCGCTTTTAGCAGCACCTGCGACAGAGTCAATCGCCTGAATCCCCGCGCATCGTCGGTGCGGGATACCGACATAATACCGACGTCATGCAGATGCCGGTTTTTGGGCCATCGCAGCACAGTCGGCGTGGCGGGGGCAGCCAACCAGATGATCGTTGATCAGCCCTGTGGCCTGCATGAATGCATAGACAATTGTCGGGCCACAGAAACGGAACCCGCGCTTTTTCAGATCCTTTGAAATCGCCTCTGACAAGGGCGTATATGCAGGCACCTCGCCCAGGTTTTTCCAATGGTTCTGGAGGGGGCTGCCGTCCAGATAATCCCAAAGATACGTATCAAATCCACCCTCTTTTTCGATGGCCTGCCAAGCACGCGCATTACCGATCGTCGCTTCGATCTTGCCCCGATGTCGGATGATTCCCGGGTTTGAAAGCAGGCGCAGAACATCCGGCTCCCCCCACTCTGCGATCACATTGGGATCGAAACCCGCAAAGGCAGAGCGAAAGTTATCACGTTTTTTCAATATGGTAATCCAGCTGAGCCCGGCCTGGAAACCATCTAGTATGAGCTTCTCCCACAGGGTACGGCTGTCCCATTCGGGGACGCCCCATTCGGTGTCGTGATAGGTGATGTATATCTCGTCGGGCCCCGCCCAACCGCACCGTTCAGACATGCGCAACACTCCGTTTGATAAGGGTCGAGACTGTGGCCGGAACCGCCCTGCGGTAAAGAGCTTCTTTACACTTTCAGCGTCATTGTGCGGCCAACGCGACAGGAGATATCCGGACAAGCAATGCGAAAAGGGCGATTTGCAAAAGGCATGTACGATTCTCAGACGCCGCTCAACGCGGCTGTCTCCGCGCGGGATCGAAATGTCATGACAATGGTCAAGGAGGCGGTCGCGCATAAGCAAACCATGCTTGCCTACCAGCCGATCATGGTCGCCCAGGAACCAGGCCGCGTCGGGTTTTATGAGGGTCTCATTCGGATCATGGACGAAACCGGTCGGATCATCCCGGCTCGCGAATTTATGGGTTCCATCGAAACAACCGAACTGGGCCGCGACATTGATGTGCTATCACTTGGAATGGGGTTAGAGGCCCTGCACAAACACCCGGAATTGCGATTGAGCATCAACATGTCGGCCCGGTCGATCGGATATGAGCGCTGGATGCACACGCTCAAGCAATGGTTGCGCAAAGATGAAAGCGTGGGTGCTCGTCTCATCCTGGAGATTACAGAGGGTTCGGCCATGGACCAGCCCGAAGTCACCGCAAACTTCATGGATCGCTTGTCCCGCAAGGGCATCTGCTTTGCGCTTGACGATTTCGGGGCTGGCTACACGGCCCTTCGCCATTTCAAGGACTTCCTGTTCGACGTGCTGAAGATCGATGGACAATTCTGTCACGGGATAGCCAACGATCTTGACTGTGAGGCATTGGTCAAGGCCATGGTCTCGATCGGGCGGCACTTCGATATGTTGATCGTCGCCGAAGGGGTCGAACGCGGTGAGGATGCAGCCAGGCTCACCGATCTCGGCGTCGACTGCCTGCAGGGCTATTTTTTCGGTGCCCCTTCCATCCGGCCCGCATGGATCTTTGGCGAGGCTCCGCAAAAACAGGCCACCGGCCGCAGGGCCTGATCCCTTAGGGACCTAGAGACACCAATGTCTTTGCGGTATTGTACCAAGTTCCCGTGAGACATAATGTCAGGGTGACGGGCTGTCGCAATAGCGGCAGCTGACCAAGACACCTTGGGGACAGCCGGATGCGTGAAGAACCGCATGATCTTTCTGTCCTCGTTCGATCAAATGAGAGGACATCGAACCCATGACAAATGTAGTGATCGCGTCGGCCTGCCGTACCGCCGTTGGCAGTTTTGGGGGGGCATTTTCGGGTGTTCCAGCGCATGATCTGGGTGCTGCCGTTCTCTCTGGCGTGGTAGAGCGTGCAGGCGTCGCAGCCGAAGACGTCAGCGAAACGATCCTTGGTCAGGTGTTGACCGCCGCCCAGGGCCAGAACCCTGCGCGCCAAGCGCACATCAATGCGGGCCTGCCTCAGGAAAGCGCCGCCTGGAGTATCAACCAGGTCTGTGGATCCGGTTTGCGTGCCGTCGCTCTGGGCGCGCAACACATCCAGCTTGGCGACGCAGACATCGTCGCGGCAGGCGGCCAGGAGAACATGACCCTCAGCCCGCATGCGGCCCATCTGCGGGCCGGTCACAAGATGGGCGACCTTAAGTATATCGATACGATGATCCGGGATGGCCTTTGGGATGCCTTCAACGGCTACCACATGGGCCAGACCGCCGAAAATGTCGCCGAGAAATGGCAGATCAGCCGTGATCAGCAAGACGAATTCGCGGTCGCAAGCCAGAACAAGGCCGAAGCGGCGCAGAAAGCTGGCAGGTTCTCTGATGAGATCATGCCCTTCACGGTCAAAAATCGCAAAGGCGACATCCTGGTCGACGCCGATGAATACATCCGCCACGGCGCAACGCTTGAAGCCATGCAAAAGCTGCGCCCCGCCTTCGTCAAAGAAGGTTCTGTTACCGCCGCAAATGCTTCTGGCCTAAACGATGGCGCAGCTGCCGTGCTTCTGATGTCAGCTGACGAGGCAGAGAAACGCGGGATCGAACCGCTGGCGCGCATCGCCTCTTACGCGACTGCCGGTCTTGATCCAGCCATCATGGGAGTCGGCCCGATCCATGCCAGCCGCAAAGCACTCGACAAGGCAGGCTGGAAGGCAGAGGACCTGGATCTTGTCGAGGCCAACGAGGCTTTCGCGGCGCAGGCCTGCGCGGTCAACAAGGACATGGGCTGGGATCCGGAGAAGGTGAACGTGAACGGCGGCGCGATCGCCATCGGGCATCCGATAGGGGCATCAGGCGCGCGCATTCTAAACACGCTCCTTTTCGAAATGCAGCGGCGCGACGCCAAAAAGGGGTTGGCCACGTTGTGCATCGGAGGAGGCATGGGTGTAGCCATGTGCGTCGAGCGGGCCTAGACCCTCGGAGGAAATATTGACGCACATCAAAGTGATGGTCGGCTTGTCCGGCTATCACGCGACAAACAGAAAAAGGAACTGACATGGGACGTGTGGCACTGGTCACGGGAGGAAGCCGTGGTATCGGAGAGGCAATATCGAAGGCGTTGAAGGCGGACGGTTACGAGGTCGCGGCCACATATGCGGGCAACGATGAAGCGGCGGCCAAGTTTACCGACGCAACGGGCATCAAGACCTACAAGTGGAACGTCGCAGATTATGAAGCCTCCGCCGCAGGCATCGCGCAGGTTGAGGCGGATCTGGGGCCCATCGACACGGTCGTGGCCAATGCGGGGATTACCCGCGATGCCCCCTTCCACAAGATGACGCCGGACCAATGGAAAGACGTGATCGATACGAATTTGACCGGCGTGTTCAACACCGTGCATCCCATCTGGCCCGGCATGCGCGAACGCAAGTTCGGACGGGTTGTGGTGATCTCGTCCATCAACGGGCAAAAGGGCCAGTTCGCACAAGTTAACTATGCCGCGACTAAGGCCGGTGATCTGGGCATCGTCAAATCCTTGGCCCAGGAAGGCGCGCGCGCAGGGATCACGGCAAACGCGATCTGCCCCGGCTATATCGGCACCGACATGGTGATGGCCGTGCCAGAAAAAGTGCGCGAAAGCATCATCGCCCAGATCCCCGCCGGTCGTCTGGGGGAACCGGATGAGATTGCCCGCTGCGTCAGCTTTCTGGCCTCTGAAGATGCGGGCTTTATCAATGGCTCGACAATCTCGGCCAACGGCGCTCAGTTCTTCGTCTGACACCCTTTTTTGCAGAGGGGCCGCGCCGAAATGCGCGGCCTCTATCGTGCCGCAGCATCGCCTTGCGGGCACATTGACGCGGAAGAAACAAAAATTTTACAGGTCTTGCATAGCTTGGCACGCAAACAAGAGCAGGCGGCACAATGCAAAGCACAACAGAAGTTGATCCGACCAAGATGAAAAACACTGCGGATCGCATAGCGATTTTGTCGGAAGAGTATCTATCGACCAGCGGTCGACGCCGCGATGAAATCGGTGCAGAGATTGCCGATTTGATCGCTAAAGCTAAACAGCAGATGAACTGAAACGGGGCTGGTCCAGAAGACCAGCCCCTTCTTGCATTCCGTAAGATGACGGCCGTTCATCAGCGGAAAGATCAGTTGGCGCGGCGGCCGAACAGCCAGCCCCATGCAGATTGCATCGCAGCACTACGCTGTGCATGGGCTGTTTGAAAGGCGCGGCGGACTTTGGGGTTTGTTGTCGCTTCGATCATGGCGAGCATCCTTGGATCAGTGTTTTTGAATTGACCCTAAGATGAACCTTTCATAACCTGCTGACAAACGAGAGTTTTGCACACTTCAGACAAGAATATCTTATCCGACAATGTCAGACCGACTTCCCCCGTTGACGGCGTTACGCGCATTTGACGCCGCGTCCCGGCACATGTCGTTCGCGAAAGCCGCGGAGGAGTTGAACGTAACACCCGCCGCTTTGTCGTTTCAGATCAAATCATTGGAAGATCACCTCGGCGCACCGCTCTTTCGCAGGCTCAACCGCGCAGTCGAATTGACCGAGGCGGGTGAAACCCTGGCGCCTGGCGCAGCAGAAGGGTTTCGGACACTGGCGACAGCTTGGCGCGCGACCGAACGGCTGCAGGACCATCAGACATTGATCGTGACAGCGGGTCCGGCATTTACAGCCAAGTGGCTGGCGCCACGACTTTATGACTTTGCGCAGAAACATCCCCAGATAGAATTGCGGTTTTCGGCCTCATTGCGCTTCATGGATTTTGGACGCGATGCCATCGACGTGGCGGTCCGCTTTGGCTACGAAACCAAGGAGGATCTTTACGTTTTGCCCTTGGCCGAGGAATGGGTCAGTCCGGTCATGACCCCAGATCTTGTTGAGCAATTTCCAACGCCCGGCGATCTAATAAATGCGCCTCTGATCTTTGACGACAGCATCAACTTTCTCAAACCGAGTTGCGATTGGGAGGCCTGGTTTTACGCAGCGGGCATCGATTTCAAGCCTGAACATGGCCCGCGCTTTTCTCAGGCCGATCATGCGCTGGATGCTGCCCTGTCCGGCGTTGGTGTCGTTCTGGGCCGCCGCGCTTTGGTGGTAAAAGACATCGCGGATGGCCGCCTTGCCGCACCTTACAAACTGGCCCTTCGGACGGGCGGTCGGTTTCGCTTTTTGTGTCTGAACGGGGCAGAGAACAGGCCTCAGATCGCCGCCTTCCGCGACTGGATGCTGGAGGAAATCGAAAAAACGGCCCATGTCACCGACGCGATGGATCTCGTTCCGGTGCCGGGCATATGACAAAGTCTCAGGCGACTGCAGTCGGCTTCCTGTCCGTCCTGCTGTGGGCCTTGCTGGCTCTGCGCCATGGTTGATATTGAACACGATGATCTTTGAGCTTGATGGCCTCGTCGGCGTTCTTCGGGCCGTGCTTTCCTGCAGATTGCGGGAGTTGCGCCAATTTTCGTGGCGCGTCTACGCCTTAGGCACATTCGCACTTTTTGAATATCATGCATTGTATTTTTCGGCCCTGCGCTTGGCCCCTCCGGCAGAGGCCATCCTGATTGCCTATCTTTGACCGCTGCTGATCGTGATCTTTTCCGGTTTGCTTCCCGACAAAAGGCTGCGGGGCGGGCATGTATTGGGCGCTTTGATGGGGCTGGCCGGGGGAGGCTTTGTCATTGCAGCCGGGCAATAAGAGGTGTCGGCAGACGCGGCAACGGGCTACATTCTGGCCAAGACATGCGCCCTAACATGGTCTGGATACTCCGTGCTTTCACGAAGGTTGGGTGACGTGCCAACGTCAAGCGTGGCGGTCTTTTGTCTTGGGTCCGCACTCTTGTGTAAGCGTTCGCTCGGGCTGCTGGCTTCCGGCGTCGTGATGTGCGCCAAGTAGTCATTGAGATGATCGCCATAAGCGCGATCAAGATTGTGGTGGTTGGCACGGGCGCGGTGATGCAGCCCTCTGAGATGGCAAAGTTGGTCATATCATCGGCTTCAATCCAGGTACTGATGTTCAATGAGACCATTGCAATGAGCAGCGCCACGACGATTGCGGTGAGCCAGATTTTCCTCAGCAAAACAATGGTAATGGTTGGTACCAAGACAATCAGGCCAAATGGTTCAAAGAAGAACAAGGCCAGGCCTTCAAGTTGGTTGACCGGGCCATCCGCAGGGTTCCAGGCTGGCCGAACTTTGTCACAGACATCAGCCACAGCCGTTGTGGATGCGACTATTCCGGGCGCAATCGCCCAACAGCGCTTCAGAAGACCTATTTCCAGGGCATCCAATCCTGCACTTTCGTGATTTTGCAGTCGGGAATGCGGGCGACGGTGTCGGCGCGCCGGGTCTCGGGATCGACACCGTTAAATCTGGCTGTTTCGATGAGCGTGTATGCCACGGCGGCCGCGCTACCACCGGCGGGTGATCCCACGAAGACGTAGTTCTTGCGCACAAGGGCGATGGCCCGCAGCCCGCATGGTGCGTTGGGCTGTGTTGTTGTCCAATTCCAAGATGCCGTGATCCAGGTATGACCTAGGCCGTCGCATGCGCGTGAGTGAATAGCGGTTTGCCTGAGCGAGTGGGGACTTGCCGGATATGGTCGTGGGTTGCTTGCCCAGCCAGTCCCGCAGGTCGTCGAAGATGGGCTTGGCATTGGCTTGCCGAGGGGCGGCGCCCCACCTGAGCAACCGAAACGCCCGGAACGACAGTCTTCGCACATATCATGGGCTTCTCGTCATCGCTCCACTTCCTGCACTTGCGCCGCTTCGCCATTCCGGCCTCTTAAGTTTTCACTTAGCTAAGTGGACACTATCCGATATCAGCGCACCACTGCAGGGCAGTCAGACCGGACGCTTACATTCTTGTCACTGCCTCTGCACCTGATGACTGAGACGCCTGTCTGGCCGTCCGACGGAATCACTTGGGCAAGCATTCTGCAGGGGTTGGGACCTGTCGGTCTGGCATTTTACGTCTGGGACATTGGTATGAAGAAATGCAATATACCGGTTCTCTGCACGGCCTCCTACGCCGCGCTGCTGCTTTCAACATTGGTTTTGATCGCCGCCGTAAGCGATAAACCAAGCCTAGCGTTGCTTTTGTCGGCTGGTCTGATCACCGGAGGTGCTTTGCTGGCCGTTCTTACAAGCTGGCGTGCAAAACAATCAGCTTGATAATCGACTGATCTCTTCTTTCAGCTTGAGCTTCTGTTTCTTGAGCGTGGCAATCTCCAAATCGTCGGTGCCGGGAGAACGCTGCGCTTGTTCCACTTGAACGCTGAGTGTCTGATGCTTCTTTTTCAATTCCTCAAGATGCCCTGCGACGCTCATACAAACCTCCTGCTATTCAAAGATATGTCGACCGAACCACAGATTTGGCGATCTGTCACGCTGCGCGCGCAACACCAGCTGCAGAGTTTTCATACGGTTTTATCGGTTTTTCAGAGCCACAAAGCGGCGCCCCGTCGAAGAACCTCTTCAATTTCAGGGCTGTAGCCTTCGCCATCGCGCAAATGACGCTTGCCGCAGTGCAGCACAATCGGAGCGCGAAGCCGAAAGTCGGCGCGCCCCTCTTTCCGTGCTCGCAAAATGATCAGCTCTGCCGGTTTTTGCACCCTTGGCTGAAGCGGCAGAACCTCTATACTGCCCAGTTTCTCCGAAACCAGCGTCAAAAGCTGCGGCAGTCTTTCTGCCCGGTGAATCACATGCAGGTGACCTTTCGGCTTCAGGCGTCGGGCGGCAACGTCGATCCATCTGGCAAGCGGTGTGGCCTCAACGCGCGCATCGCTTCGATCCTGCCTGGTGGAGGCCTTGTGTGCATCGGGCGAGTAGTAAGGCGGGTTGATCAGCACATGGTCGAAGCGCCGTTGCCGCAACGTGCTCGGCAATGCCGCGATGTCGGCTGTGACCGCATCAAGCCCGTTGCGCCGGGCGACATCGGCATAGAGTGCCTGTCTTTCGACACCTAAAAGCGTCAGATCACGCACACGCGCCCCGAGGCATAGCGCCGCAGTTCCCACTCCACAACCAAGGTCCAGTACGCTTTGACCGGCGCGCGCAGGAACACAGGCCGCAAGCAAAACGGGATCTACGCCTGCGCGATACCCCTCTTTAGGCTGCCAGATACGGAGCTTTCCGCCCAAAAACGCATCATGCGTGAGATCAGTATCCGAGATCGATGTCATTGTCGCGCATCACACGAAGAGCGGCATCATGGTCGTCTTCATGCACCATCAAGCGGCGTGGAAAGATCCCGATCCCGCCTTCCAGGATGCTCATGTTTACGTCCATTTGAAAGCAGTCTATATCCTCCCCTTGGAGAAGGGCAGATGCAAAGGCGATGATCGTCGGATCGGTGCTACGCAGGAGTTCCTTCATAAGCGGGGATTTAATAGCGCGGTGCGACCCTTGTCGAGCCTGGCTTTGGATTTGCAATGGACACCAGAGTGATTTCCAAACCGCATGAACGGTTGGCAGAGCGGCTTGCGCCGGAGCTTGACGCAATGAACGCACTGATCCGCGAGCGGATGGCTTCGGAACATGCACCCCGGATCCCGGAAGTCACCCGTCATCTGGTCGATGCGGGGGGCAAACGGCTGCGGCCCATGCTGACGCTCGGTTCGGCGATCATGTGCGGCTATGACGGGCCCTTCCATATCAATCTGGCCGCGACGGTCGAGTTCATTCACACGGCCACCCTGCTGCATGACGATGTGGTCGACGAAAGCGGCCAACGGCGTGGGCGTCCGACGGCGAACTTGCTTTGGGACAACAAATCTTCGGTTCTTGTGGGCGACTACCTGTTTGCGCGCTCGTTCCAGTTGATGGTCGAGACGGGAAGCCTGCGGGTGCTTGATATTCTATCGAATGCAGCTGCTACCATTGCCGAGGGCGAAGTGCTGCAGCTGACGGCGGCCCAGAACCTCGCTACGGATGAAGAGGTTTATCTGCGGGTGGTACGGGGGAAGACGGCGGCCTTGTTCTCGGCCGCGACAGAGGTCGGTGGTGTAATCGCGGGCAGCCCGGAGGCACATGTCAAAGCCTTGTTCGACTACGGGGATTGCCTTGGCATCGCCTTTCAAATCGTGGACGATCTGCTGGACTATCAGGGGGACAGCGCGGCGACAGGAAAGAATGTCGGGGATGATTTCCGTGAACGCAAACTGACCCTGCCAGTCATCAAGGCTGTGAAGCAAGCCACCGCGGAAGAACGCGCCTTTTGGATCCGGACCATAGAGAAGGGTCAGCAAAGTGATAGCGATCTGGAACACGCGCTGTCTCTTCTGGCCAAGTATGACACGCTTGCCGCAACTCGGGCGGATGCGATCGGCTGGGCCGATAGGGCCAAGACGGCGCTTGGCACCCTGCCCGCGAACGATGTCCGCGACACACTGATTGATCTGGCCGATTACGTGGTTGAGCGGATCAACTGAACTCAGAGTCCAAAACCGTGAACTTATCTCGCATTGGCAATTCTTTTGATAAGCGTTCGGTCAATCAGGAATGTCTGCCTGTGGTGTTGCGAGGGCCGACTGATCGCCCAATACCGTTTCCTTGACCCACCAATCCGGATGGGCTGCGCCCAGTTCCAGCGCAACATCGCTGGCCGCTTCGGGGGTGGTAAAAAGACCAAAGCAGGTTGCTCCCGACCCTGACATGCGCGCCAATTTGCAGCCGCCAAAGGCCGTCAGGGCCCCAAGCACATCACCGATGACCGGCGCGACCTTGAGTGCAGCGGCTTCGAGGTCGTTGCGCATACCTGCGAGCCAGCCGATCAGGCGCTCCACATCCTGAAACACAGGCAACTCATCGGGCATCGAAGCGTTTTGCCGATGGATCAGCGCACGAAAGACATCGGGCGTCGCCACCGGCAGGCGTGAATTCACGAGAACAGCAGGGACGTATGGCAGGCTCAGCGGTTCGATGTGCTCTCCAATACCTGTGACACGGGCCGACCGCGACAGCAGGCACATCGGAATGTCAGCACCAAGCGCCAGCAGCTTTTCCGCATGGTGGCCGACAACACTTTTAGAGGCCGAAGACAAATCGCGGCAGGTCCGATCTGTGTGATACAGCATGCCTCGATAGGCTGCCGCCGCATCGGCCGAGCCGCCGCCAATACCTGAGGAGGCCGGGAGGTTCTTGGTCAGGGTCAAAGCAGCCCCATCCTGCCTGACCAAGGCCGCAGCGCGCATGGCAAGGTTCTGCATGTCGTCAGGGAGGCCATCGTTTTCGGGACCATCCACCGCCAATGTCAGCGCATCACCTTCACTTATTGTGACGACGTCACCAATGGTTGCAAACGCCACCAGGGAATCAAGCAAATGATACCCGTCATTTCGCTGCCCCGTCACATGCAGCGTCAGGTTGATCTTTGCAGGAGCAAAGACCTCAATCGCATTGGGTTTCAATGGCGTGCCTTACTGGCTGTCTTCGACCACATGCAGGGGTTCCGCGCCTTCATCGGCCAGCACACGATCCAGACCGATATCCAACTTGCGGCGGATGCGTTCGGGGTCGGCGTCCTGTGCCGTCTCGCCGTCGTTTATGAAGCTCAGTGCGCGGCGCCATTGGAACTCCGCCTCGCGATAGCGCCCCACGGCCCAGTAAACATCGCCCAGATGATCATTGACGACGGGGTCCACGGGCATGAGTTCGACCGCGAGCTCCATTTGGGTAACGGCCTCATCATAGCGGCCAAGACGGTACAGCACCCAACCGAGGCTGTCGACGATGTAGCCGCTATCGGGGCTGGCGGCGACGGCCTTTTCGATCATATCAAGCGCTTCTTCCAGCTTGATCTGCTTTTCGACGAGCGAGTAGCCGAGGTAATTCAGAACCTGCGGCGCATCCGGATTCAGATCAAGCGCGCGGCGAAAATCGGCCTCGGCCGAAGGCCACTCACCAAGACGCTCATAGGAAATCGCGCGGGCGTAATGGAGAAACCACTCGCCCTGATTGCCATCATCCAGAAGATCCAGTGCGGTGTCATAAGAAGTCACCGCCTTCTGATAATTCTCCTGCTGGCGAAAAATATCGCCGAGGGTCGAATGCACCGAGACATGATCCGGGAAGCGCTTGGCCAGTTGTTCAAGCACTTCGATTGCTGCGTTCGGTTTGTCATCCCGGCGCAAGACTTCTGCCCGACCAATCTCGGCTGCGTGAAAGGCAGGGTCGGTATCAGGGACGCGTTTATAGTCGGCTATGGCCAGTTCGTACTGCCCAAGGTTCTCAAGCAGTTCGGCATTCAGCAGCAGCGCGTCCACGTGGTCCGGCCGCAGATGCAAGGCGAGGCGACCGTAAAGCAGCGTGTAGTTCGGGCCAGCTTCGTTGCGCAAAGCACCAGCCAGAGAAAAGAATACCTCGGCGGCCCCTTCCTGAACGGATGTCACATGGGAGAAGGGCACCTTTTCGTCGCCCTTCAATGCCGCTTTCAACTGAAGGATTTCGGGATCGCTCGCGCCGCCGAACGCGTCCTCCAGATAGGCCAGCGCATCCGCGTTTCGGCCCAATTGCGACAGGATCTCGGCCCGGGCCATGGCCCCGCGCCGGGTTTGCAGGTTGCGGCTGGCGCCTTCTGCGGTAAAGACGCCTTCGGCCGCCTCGAAGTCGCCGACATAGGCCAAAGCCATAGCCTTGTGGTACTGGGTGAAGTTGCGCAAGGCCTCTTCTGTGCCTGCCGTGTCGAAGGCCACGATCCCGTCGTCTATGTTGCCGAGGCCAATATGTGCCCATGCGGACAACAGACCATCGACCAGCGGTCCAATGCCGGATCTGTCTGCCTCACGTTGCAAAAGTGATTCATAGTCTTCATTTGCCAGCAGATCGGCAATGATCGCCATATGGGCGGCCTGGCTACGATGACCTTCCTCTTCGAGGATTTTCGCGACGGGCAGAGCGCGGTCAACGCGACCAAGGGCAAGCTGCGCGATGATCGTGTCTTCCATAAGGCTGGGGTTCAACCGATCCCGCGCCAAAGCTTGCGTGTAATAAAGTGCTGCGGCCTGGTAATCGCTTTGCATCGCGGCCTGACGTGCCGCCAGATATGCGCCAGCCGCAGACCGGGCCTGGGCAAAGCTGTCGGTGGGCAAAGCGGCGGAGGCCGCAACAAAAAGCGCAAGGCAAAGGGATCGTTTCAAAGGTCACTCCTGTCATCGCTGGCAGGCAGGCTAACATGCCCGCGTGACGAAGCAACGGTTGAATTGCGGTTCATTTGTGACGTTAGATCATAAGATCAAATTCCTGCGCACCGATGCGTAAAGTGAGCGCATCCTGGCTGGCTCCATCAACCAAAGCCCAGAGAATTTGACCCGTCGGGCGGTAGATCACAAAGGCTTCAGCCACCGCGGCGTCCCCTGCCCCGCCGGTGAGCGCGGTGTTCACCTGAAATTGATCGATCGATGCCGCGCCGCCAAAGACAAGCTTATCCTCTTCAGCGAAATCCTGGATCCAGTCCGACCCATGACCCTGCACCCCGACATGGAAAAAGCGGTCTGCCCCAGCGCCGCCATTTACGCGATCAAAGCCGAAGCCGCCATTGATGAAGTCGTCCCCGGCACCGCCGAAGATCAGATCGGAGAAGCCTGACCCAGTGAGCACATCATTGCCAGCCTGGCCGATCACCTCGTCCACACCAGCGCCGCCCTCAATCACATCGTTGCCATCCTGACCGTAAATCAGGTCGTTGCCTGCCCCCCCATCTACGGTATCATTACCCGCCCCGGCAAATATGGTGTCGCGCAGGTCGACAGACCCCGGCCCGCCGATGATCAGGTCATTGCCTGCGCCGCCGTTGATATTGTCCGACCCGCCGCCGCCGTTCAGCGTATCATTGCCTGCATTTCCGATCAGCGTGTCATTTCCGGGCAGTCCTTGCAGCAGATCATTGCCTGTTTGCCCCACCAGACGATCATTGCCATTCGTGCCGTTGAGCACCAGATCCCCGACATCAGGGGGCCCGAACACCCGTGCGGATATGCCGTCGTTATCACCATCGGTAAATTCCGACATCCACGTCACGACGAAACCGCCGTTCTGAAGGGCGTCTATCTGCGCCTCCTCCTGTACGTTTGAACGGACTTGCGCGACATGGAATTCGGTGCCGATCCGTTGTCCACTGTCGGAAAAGAACTGGCCGTAAACATCATCGAGATCGTCGAAATTGGTCGTTACGTCGTAGACAACCACAAAGCCCCCGCCTTCGAGTGCGACGACACTGCTGTTGTTGACCACCCGACCATCGGTAGTGTTGACCTTGAAGATCGGCGACTGAGGCCCACCATTCGGGCCGAAGATGCGCCCGCGGATTTCAAACGAGGTTGGATCTGTTACGATATTCGTCTCGTACCATGTGGCCACAAAGCGTCCGTCGGGAAGGGCCGCCACATCCAGATCGGTTTGTGTCAGATAAATGCCGCCATTCACGCCATCATTGTCATTGGTGATCCGAAACTCGTTGCCTATGGGTCGACCATCCGGACCAAGGATGCGACCACGCGCATCATCGACGGGATTGCCGACCTCATTGATCGTGGTGAGTTCACTGTCCCAGATGACAACGGAGTTTCCATTGGTCAGTTCAACCGCGCGGGCAGAGTGCTGATCGGCAAATGTCGTCTGATTGACGAGATAACGCGCCCCGACCGGCGCCCCCTGGCCATTGACGACCTGTGCGACAATGCCCTCTCCGACATCTCCATCGACGTCACCGGAATAGAAGACGACGCTGTTTCCGTTCGACAGCGCCAGTACTTCACTGGAAAAGAACCAATCATCCACGTTTGGGCTGATCTGACGCGCCTGAATCCTGGGTGTGCCGTCCGCATCAAATGTCCGGAAATAGATGTCGGATTGGCCCAGAATGGTCTCGGGTGCGGCCTCGTAGACAACGGCATATCCGCCGTCCGGCAAAGGGTCGATCCGGGGATACTCGGCCTCGCGGCTCGTGTTGCTCAGGATCAGTTCATTGCCCAACCGCGTACCATCGGCCGCGAACCGCTGGCCGCCGATGTAATAGACCGATCCGGCGTCCTCAGAAAAGAAGGACCGCCAGACAATGACGAAACTGCCGTCGGCGAGAACAGCAACGTCCGGATCGCTTTGCCACTGGGCACGATAAGTGTTGACGATGAATTCGGGGCCAGCGTTCGGAAATGGGTTTACCAAGGGCTGTCTCTCTACATGCAAAAAGAATATCCCATACATAACCGTACATCTTGAAACCTATGCAATATCGGTTTGCGTATACAAAAAACCGGCCAACTCTTGCGAGTGGCCGGTGCCGACGCGGTGATTTTGACGCGATCACATATTCGGGTAATTCGGCCCGTCGCCACCTTGGGGCGTTGTCCAGGTGATGTTCTGGCTGGGATCCTTGATGTCACACGTCTTGCAATGCACGCAGTTCTGGAAGTTGATGACAAAACGCGTGTCCTTACCCTCTTCCTCGACAAACTCGTAGACACCAGCGGGGCAATAGCGCGCTGAAGGTCCTGCATATTCCGGCAGATTGATGTTTACCGGAATGCTTGTGTCGCCCAGTTTGAGATGTGCGGGCTGGCTTTCTTCGTGATTGGTCATCGCGAAGGACACATTGGTCAGGCGGTCAAAGGATAGCTTTCCATCAGGTTTGGGATAGTCAATCGGTTTGTGCTGGGAGGCCTTGTCGGTGGCCTTCGCATCGGACTTTCCGTGTTTTTGCGTGCCGAACAGCGAAAAGCCGAATGTGTTGGTCCACATGTCGAACCCACCCAGAACCAGGGATGCTGTCAGGCCGTATTTCGACCAGAAAGGTTTGACATTGCGCACTTTCTTCAGATCGTCAGCGATCGGGCCTTGGTGCACAGCCGCCTCGTAACCGTTCAAATGATCCCCCCCGCGGCCTTCCTGAATAGCGGCATAAGCGGCTTCGGCGGCATGCATGCCGGATTGCATTGCATTGTGGTTGCCCTTGATCCTCGGCACGTTGACCATTCCCGCCGCGCAGCCCAGAAGCGCACCGCCAGGAAATTCGAGCTTCGGCATGGATTGCCAGCCGCCCTCTGTTATTGCACGCGCGCCATAGGCCACACGCTTGCCACCTTCAAGCAGATCGGCAACCAGCGCATGATGTTTGAAGCGCTGAAATTCCATGTAGGGAAAAAGGTGCGGATTTCTGTAGTTCAGATGCACCACGAAACCGACGTAAACCTGATTGTTATCAAGGTGGTAGATGAATGACCCACCCCCGGCATTGCCGCCCAAGGGCCAGCCCATCGTGTGGGTCACGCTGCCCTCCTTGTGCTTGGCCGGGTCGATTTCCCAGATCTCTTTCATGCCAAGGCCGTATTTCTGTGGCTCCTTGCCTTTGTCGAGCTCGTATTTGGCGATGACCTGCTTTGACAATGACCCGCGTACACCTTCACCCAGGAAGACATACTTGCCGTGCAACTCCATCCCGGGTTCGTAGCCATCGGAATGTGTGCCATCGGGGTTGATGCCGAACTCGCCCGCGACGACGCCTTTCACTTCACCATTCTCGCCGTAGACAAGCTCGGAACAAGACATGCCCGGGAAGATCTCAACCCCCAACTCCTCGGCCTGTTCGGCCATCCAGCGGCAGACATTACCCATGGAGACAATGTAGTTGCCGTGGTTGTTCATCAGAGGCGGCATGGGGAAGTTTGGTATACGGATATGCCCCGCCTCACCCAGCATATAGAAGTTGTCTTCCTTGACCGGGACGGTGATAGGCGCGCCCTTCTCTTTCCAATCGGGGATCAGTTCGTTCAGCGCACAAGGGTCCAGCACCGCACCTGACAGGATATGCGCACCGACCTCAGAGCCTTTTTCCAAGACAACAACTTCCAGATTGGCATCCAACTGTTTCAGCCGTATTGCTGCACTTAGCCCCGCAGGCCCCGCGCCGACGATCACCACGTCATACTCCATCGCTTCGCGTGTCACTTCGGCCATCCCGGCGGCTCCTCCGTTGCGCAATCGGGTATGTGCACCCGAATAGATCGATCGCTAGCTAGTGCAGAGATATCATCAATGCAATTGCGACACTGCGTTATATATTGTGGTAAAGCTGTGAAGGAATGCGAAAGGCCGTCGCAGGCGAGGAGAGGCCAGCCGATGCCTTGCCGCGATGACGACACTTGCATTCGGGTCTGCGTTTTGATCAGGTGATGAGCATCGTTTTCAGGCGACGCAGAATCCGCCTTAGCACTTGGACGCCCCGATATGGATAAAATACCGATGACCCGCACAGGGCATGCCGCCCTGGAGACCGAGTTAAAGCACCTCAAATCAGAGGAGCGTCCGGCGATCATCAAGGCGATCGCGGAAGCGCGCGAGCATGGCGATCTTTCGGAAAACGCAGAGTATCATTCCGCAAGGGAAAAGCAGTCCTTCATAGAAGGGCGGATCAAGGAGCTTGAGGGCATTCTGGGTCTGGCCGAGGTGATCGATCCCGCCAAGCTGTCCGGCACAATCAAATTCGGGGCGACCGTTAAGCTGGTTGATGAGGACACGGATGAGGAAAAGACCTGGCAGATCGTGGGCGAACACGAAGCCAATATCGAGAAGGGTCTTTTAAACATCAAATCCCCAATTGCGCGGGCGTTGATCGGCAAGGAAGAAGGCGACAGTGTCGAGGTGCGCACACCAGGCGGCGAGAAATCCTACGAAGTGCTCAGCATAGACTACGTCTAGAGACAGCGTATGTCCGACACGCCCAAACAGGATCGACCGACCCCGCTGGGCATCTACGAACGCCCACGCGCCGAGGGTCTGACCGGTTTTGAGATCGCGGCGGGTCTGTTTTCTTTGGTCTGGGTAATTGGGGCCACCATCCTGTTTTTCGTGCTGCCGGGTGGTGACGGGGGACAGACCGGGCTTGACCACCTGAGATGGGCCGTCACATTACTGGCAATCATCCTGCCAGTGGGCATGATCTGGCTGGCGGCCACGGTGCTGCGATCTAGCCGCACGATGTTTGAGGAAAGCCAGCGCCTTCAGGCGGCCATCGACACGATCCGGCAGGCCTATATCGCACAAGCGCAAAGCGGCAACACGGTAGAGCCTTCGGTGGCCAAAAAGCTCGACGAGATCGCCGCCGCCACACGCAAGACTGAAAGCGCGCTCGCGACCTTTTCGTCCCGGCGCGAAACGGAGGCGGTTGAGGTTGAACTGGCGCAGGAACCAATGCAGCTTGGGGATGAGGTGCAGCCGTCTCTTGGCCTTGAAGCGCTGACCGAAGATTTGGCCCCACCTATCGCGCATTCGGATTTCATCCGGGCGCTCAATTTTCCCGAAACGGCAGAGGATGAAGACGGCTTTGCCGCTTTGCGCCGGGCCATGCGGGACAGAAGCTCGGCCCAGTTGATACAGGCAGCACAGGACGTGTTGACCTTGCTGAGCCAGGACGGTGTTTACATGGACGACCTTCAGCCCGACCGCGCGCGGCCAGAAACATGGCGGCTGTTTGCTGCGGGCGATCGGGGGCGGGCTATTGCGTCGCTGGGCGGTGTGCATGATCGCCAGGCCCTTGCGCTGGCGGCTGGCAGGCTCAAAAAAGACCCGATCTTCCGCGATGCGGCCCATCACTTCCTACGGCTTTTTGACAGGACGTTTGCAGCTTTTGCCGAACGCGCCAGTGACGCCGAGATATCTTCTTTGGCAAACACGCGCACGTCACGTGCCTTCATGCTGCTAGGGCGCGTCGCAGGGACGTTTGACTAGGCCTCTGCGGCGATTTCGACAATCACCTTGCCAGTGGCTTTCCGCTTGCGCAGCAGATCCAGGGCCGCGTTCGCATCTTCCAGCGGCATCACGGAGCTGACATGCGGTTTTAGCTTGCCCTCCGCATACCAGTCGAAAAGCACCTTGAAACTGTCGGTCAGCACAGCCGGATTTACCCGCATGTAGCCGCCCCAGTAATAGCCGATCACGGTCAGGTTCTTGACCAGCAGGATATTGGCCGGAATTTGCGGCACCTCGCCCGAGGCAAAGCCAAGAGGCAGGATACGCGCCTCGGCGTTGCAAGCGCGCAGGGCAGCCTTGAATTGCCCGCCGCCGATCGGGTCATAAACCACATCCGCACCGCCCAGTGACTTGACGATTTCCCGGATGTCATCTGTCTGGCTGTCAATCAGATGATCAGCCCCGGCGGCCTTGGCGATGTCCAGTTTTTCGGACCCGCGCGCGCATGCGATGACCTCAGCCCCCATCAGCTTGCCAAGTTCAACCGCGGTTAGCCCCACACCGCCCGAAGCACCGAGCACCAGAAGCCGTTCACCAGGCCGCATCTGAGCCTTGTAGTCGAGAGCCACATGGCTGGTACCATAAGCCACAAGAAAGGCTGCTGCATCTACCGCACTCATCTGATCCGGGATCGGAACACAAATCTCCGCTGGCAAGGCGGCATAGTCCGCAAGACCGCCAAAGCCGGAATAGGCTGCGATGCGTTGCCCAACAGACAGGCCCGTCACCCCTTCGCCAAGCGCCTCGACGACGCCGGAAAGCTCCATCCCGATCGTCGCGGGAAGCGGCGGCTTTTCCTGATAGCTTCCTTTGATGATCAGCGTGTCGCCAAAATTCAGACCGCAGGCGTGAATTCTGACCAGAACCTCACCCGGTGCAGGTTCAGGTTTGGGGATGTTATTCAGGGCAAGGGGTTCGCCCAACTCTACGACCTGCATGGCGCGCATGACGTCTTCCATTTATCTGAGATTGATTATTCGTCCGATCCTGCACGTGCGAAGACCACATACCCGATCTGCACACTGCCAAAAAGGAGACCGTTGAAAAACCACAAAAGAAACACAGCCAGCGGACCGTCGACCGTATGGGTTACGAGATAGGCGAGGTTCATCACGTTGAACCAGAGGAGGCCAAAGACAAACACTGCCGACAGCAGAAAGCCGAGGGCGCCTTGGGTGATGAAAAGCCGGACAAGCGATGGCATTTGCGCGCCTTCCAATTAACTCCACGATAAATCTAGTCTGACGCGGCATCGTGTCGAACCCGCGCAATCAAAACGCCTCTGGCCGTGCTTCGCGCGCCATGTGGTCAAGAACTGCATTGACGAATTTCGGCTCTTTTCCATCAGGGAAAAACGCGCGGGCCACATCCACGTATTCGGTGATGATGACCTTGGGGGGCGTAGAATTGTCCCGAAACTCGGCACCGGCGGCACGGAACAGGGCGCGAAGCGTCGGATCGATCCGCGCAATAGGCCATTTTGCGACAAGTGCACGATCGGTGGCCTGGTCGATCGGCGCCTGATAGTTGACCGCCTCTTCCATCACACGTTCGAAATGATCCGGATCGCCCTCATTCATCTCCGCCTCATCATAGACCGCACCAAAGCGATGATCCAGAAACTCGCGGCGAACCTGGTCAACCGTCTGGCCCGATTGCTCCATCTGGAACAGAGCCTGAACGGCGTAAAGACGGGCGGCGGACCGCATCTTGCGTTTCTGGTTTCCGGAAAGTGTCATTCAGGCAATCTGGATCGGCTCGGAAAGCGGTTTGAACCCGACCCCCTTGGTTTCGCGACCCCACTTACGGCTCAGCGCGACAAGGTGCAAGGCGGCAGCCGCCGCCCCGCCGCCTTTGTTCTGATCAGCAGGATCCGCGCGCACCTGCGCCTGTTGCAAATTCTCGACGGTGAGGATCCCGTTGCCAATGCAAAGCCCCTGAAGACCCAGAAGGGTGATCGCCCGGCTGCTGTCGTTGCAGACTGTATCGTAATGGGTCGTCTCGCCCCGGATGACGCAGCCTAGCGCGACATAACCGTCGAAATTCGACATGCGTTCAGCGATGCCGATGGCTGTCGGGATCTCCAGTGCACCAGGAACTTCGACCAATTCATGCGTGCCGCCCGCTGCCTCGATCTCGGCTTGCGCGCCGGCGACAAGGTGATCGGCAATCGCCTTATAGTAGGGTGCGACGACAATCAGCAGCTTGGGAGGCTTCTGGAACGTCGGGCGGTCAAGGATGTGGTGTTCGATGGATGCCATTTATTTGCCTCCCATGATCGGCTTGGTGTCAACGATTTCCAGCCCGTAGGCATCAAGCCCCATATAGGTCGTTAGCGGACTGTCGGTGAGAAGGACGAGCCTTGACAATCCCATGGCGGCAAGCATCTGCGCACCCAGGCCGGTGTTCTTGACGATGCGGGGACCGTCCTCTTCATCCGTGTCGAAAAGCGCCTTGCGGGGCTGGCGGAAGAGGCAGATGACCCCGCGGGTCTCCTCTGCAATGATCTCCATGGCGCGCGGCAGTTCTCCTGCGGGTTTGGGGCCAAGACCAAGGATATCCGTCACCTCGGCCAGGGCATGCGTGCGAACAAGAACCGGATCAGAGGTGGTAATATCACCCTTCGACAACATCACATGTTCGATCCCATAGGTCTGGTCTGTGAAGATCCGCATGTGCCATTCGCCACCGTATTCGGATGACACCATGCGCTCGGATGTCAGGACCACCAGATTGTCGTGGCGCCGCCTGTAGGCGATCAGATCGCTGATCGTGCCGATCTTGAGGTCGTGTTTCTTCGCATAGTCAACCAGATCCGGCAGCCGTGCCATCGTCCCGTCTTCATTCATGATCTCGCAGATGACCGACGCCGGATAATGCCCTGCAAGTCGGGCGACATCGCAGCCAGCTTCGGTATGGCCCGCGCGCACCAGAACACCGCCCTTGCGCGCGCGGAGAGGAAAGACATGCCCTGGCGTTGCAAGTTCTGCGCCTGTCGCTTGCGGATTTATAGCAGTGCGGATGGTTAGGGCACGGTCCGCCGCTGAAATCCCCGTGCTGACGCCTTCACGCGCTTCGATGGACACTGTAAATGCCGTTTCATGCCGCGAGGAATTGTGCGTGGCCATCATCGGCAGGCCAAGTGCTTCGACCCGTTCAGCAGGCAATGTCAGGCAGATCAGACCGCGCCCATGCGTGGCCATGAAGTTTATCGCCTCAGGTGTGGCGAAATCGGCCGGGATCACCAGATCGCCTTCATTCTCACGGTCCTCATGATCGACCAGTACAAACATCTGGCCCCGTCTTGCGGCCTCGATGATCTCTTCAATGGGCGAGATGGCGGCGGCAAGGCCCTTTTCGACGGTGCCGGGTGTTTCAAAGCTCATGGCGTGGCTTTCGCTGATGCTACGGACTTGGCAGATAAAGACATCCGGGCCGCATGACCAGTCTGACGCCGCGACGATCCATTGTAGCCGAGACGGCGGATCATGAGGCAGCAGCGCCGAAATACCGATCCGCAGGCAGATAGCCTGCTGCCCGCGCCGCCGCACTCCAACCGTTTTCGAGACTGGTGTCGCCAATGATCACGACCTGATCCCCGACAAGATTCTGTTTGCGGACAAAACCACAAAGTCTTTCATGCATGGCGGACCAGGTCATTGTGATGTCTGGGGCGAGCCCCGTCGCGTCAAGCACCGAATTGGCATCATGCACTGCCGCCGGATCCAGCGGTCGGTAAACAAGTGACAGCCGTTTCGCATCTCGCAAGCCGGCAAGGACACGCGCGCGTTCTTGAGGCATCTTCGCGTCACCACCGAGGATCCGCAGGGCGTTCGACGAAAAGAGCAGGCCGCAGATATCGCGACCGGCAGCCTGCCGCAGGGACGCATAGGCCTTGTAGTCCATCCCGAGTTCTGCGGCTCGTCTGACCCGCATCTTGACAATCATGAGCGGAATCGTCCTGGGCATCAGTTTTTTCTGTGCCTGACGCCATTGATACGTCCGCCAGGCATGCCCTTTTTCAAGCGTCGGTCCCTGGTTATGTCCGATGCCTGCCATCATCCGACCTCTGCCAAGCGGGCAACATATCGCGCCAGTGTGTCAATTTCGAGGTTGATGGAGTCACCGACGGCCACATCACCCCAGGTGGTGACAGATTTCGTATGCGGTATGAAGTTGATGCCGAAGATGTCGCCTTCGACCTCATTCACAGTGAGCGACGTCCCGTTCAGCGCGACGGAGCCCTTGGGTGCAATGAACCGCGCAAGATGAGAGGGCGCTATGAGGCGGACGCGCGTGCTGTCCCCTTCATCCATGACGTTCTTGATCTCGGCCACACCGTCAACATGACCAGACACGATGTGACCGCCGAGTTCGTCGCCGACACGTAAGGCCCGCTCGAGATTGACGCGGCTGCCGATCTTCCAACTGTGCACGTTTGTCTTACTTACCGTTTCGGCACTGATCTGTACGTCATACCAATCATCCCCTAATGCCACGACCGTCAGACACACGCCGTCCGAGGCGATTGACGCCCCCAGATCTATGGCGGACGTGTCATATGCCGTCTGGATGCGCGCAGTTAGATCGCCCTTCTGTTCCAGCGCTGTGATTGTGCCGATATCGGTGATGATACCTGTGAACATGTTCTCGCCTCTTTCTGAATACGCAACGACGTAGCCCTCAGCGACCATTGCTGCAAGAGCAGCCGACTTGCCCAGCCGCGCTTTCCAATGACATATTGATTTCGGTTTCTACCGCGATAAGAACCGCTTAACATATGCCGACTAGACCATCGTTATGCTGAAAACTCCTTCTCCAGCGCGCGTTTTCCTGTTCCTCCAGGGCCCTCACGGCCCGTTCTTTCACAACCTCGGCAGCATGATGGCGCGGACGGGTGCCAAAGTCTTCCGCGTCGGGTTCAACGCGGGCGACCGCGCCTTCTGGTGGCATCGCGGCAGTTA
The DNA here is from genome assembly GCA_937897325.1 of uncultured Shimia sp. Taxonomy (GTDB): domain Bacteria; phylum Pseudomonadota; class Alphaproteobacteria; order Rhodobacterales; family Rhodobacteraceae; genus CALCOY01. The sequence continues at coordinate 43,571 of CALCOY010000097.1, read as the reverse complement.
CATATCCTACCGTGGAACACCCGAGGATTGGCCAGACAGGCTACGCCAGATCATTGACGAAAAGACTGTCACCGACATCGTGCTTTATGGTGACATCCGTCCGATCCACGCGGAAGCCGTCAAGGTGGCCGAGGCCGCCGATCTGCGGATCCACGTTTTCGAAGAAGGTTACCTGCGCCCCTATTGGGTGACCTATGAACGGGGCGGGTCCAACGGAAATTCTCGTCTTATGGACATGCCGGTCGCTAATATGCGTTCGGCCTTATGCCGATCCGACGGCGATGTGGTCATGCCACCTGCCCATTGGGGTGACATGCGCCAGCACGTCTTTTACGGCGCGCTCTATCATTTCTGCGTCCTGGCACTGAATCAGGGCTATGCGAACTTCAGACCACATCGTCAGATCGGTGTGGGGCGGGAATTCCGGCTTTACCTGCTGCGTCTGTTGTTCATGCCGTTGCATGCCTTACACCGCATCCTTGCGACTTTTCAGATCGGACGTGGCGGGTTTCCCTATCACGTTGCCCTCCTTCAGCTTGAGCATGACAGCAACTTTCAGGCGCATGCCTCCGTCGACAGCATGGCCGAATTTCTGGATCGTGCAATCAAAGGTTTTGCGGAAGGCGCGCCAACGCACCACCATCTGGTTTTCAAGGCACACCCCCTTGAAGATGGCCGGGTGCCCCTTCGAAGACAGATACGCGCCTTGGCTCGAAAATATGCCGTGAGGGGCCGCGTGCACTACGTTCGGGGCGGTAAGCTCGCCTGGCTTCTTGACGGCGCGCGCAGTGCCGTCACGGTCAATTCGACAGCGGCGCAACAGGTTTTGTGGCGTGGGTTGCCCCTGCGCACCTTTGGCAAATCCGTCTACGAAAAACCCGAATTCGTTTCCGATCAGCCGCTTGCGCATTTCTTCGCAGATCCCGTCAAACCGGATGTCGACGCGTACAAGGATTATCGCCGATATCTGCTGCAAACCAGTCAATTGCCTGGTGGCTACTATTCGGTGCGGGGCAGACAACAGCTTTTGAGGAACGTAGTCGATCTGATGCTGACCAAAGACGATCCCTACCAGATATTCGAGGCGGACAGCGCGGCTCCTAAGCAACATTTGCGCCTCGTTGGCACGACCTAGGGCTTAAGGTTGCTGGATTCTCAAACAGCACTTCAGTAGGTTGTCTCTTAACCCAGAAAGGGATACCGCACGAACAAGTGCGGGCTGAAGGAACGGGTTGAGGAGATCGTGCAGTGACTTTTGCAGGGATGACTTGGGCCCGGCTGGCAGCAGCATTCTCCATATTTTTGATCGTTGCGTCCTGCGGACTGCCCCGCGTCGGACCGAATAAGCGCGATATCTACGCAGGCTCTGTCCAGCGCGAAGGTGATTCATTTATCGTGTCGGTAAATGACCTGGTGACACGCGCAACCGCTGTTACGCCAGCGCTGGGTTTTTCGGAATCGTTCCAATCGGCGGGTCTCTTGGGATCGGACGTGATTCGACCCGGCGACGTACTGGGCCTCACGATATGGGAAAACGTCGATGACGGCCTGCTGGTCGGGGAGACACTGAATTCAACCGCTCTGGAACAGGTCCAGGTTGACGGCGACGGCTTTATATTCGTTCCCTATGCAGGCCGGATACGTGCGGCGGACAGCACACCCGAAGGTGTGCGGCGGCTGATCACGAGCCGGCTGGCGGATCAGACACCTGACCCCCAAGTGCAGGTTCGCAGACTGGCGGGCGACGGCTCGACCGTGTCGCTGACCGGCGCAGTTGGAGCGCAAGGTGTCTATGCGATCGAACGCCCAACGCGGACCCTTGCGGCCATGCTGGCCCGTGCGGGCGGTGTGACGATCGAGCCTGAGATTGCCCGCATCACGGTCCTGCGCGGCGGGAACAGCGGAACGGTCTGGTTTCAGGATCTGTTCGAAGACGCCAATCTGGACATCGCGTTGCGGGGCGGGGACCGTATTCTTGTCGAAGAAGACTCGCGTGCCTTCACTGCGCTTGGTGCAACAGCTCAGCAATCGCGGGTGAAATTCGAAACGCAGACAATCTCGGCGCTTGAAGCCATTGCGCGGGTCGGCGGCCTCGTCTCGTCAAGTTCAGATCCCAAGGGTGTGTTTGTTCTGCGCAATGAAAACGAGGAAATCGCCAACAGCGTTCTGGGCCGCGATGACCTGAAAGGCGCGCAACGCATGGTTTACGTGCTGAACCTGACTGAACCGAACGGCCTATTCATGGCGCGGGACTTTGTCATTCGAGATGAGGACACGCTCTACGTGACAGAAGCGCCTTATGCTCAGTGGACCAAGACCATTTCGTTGCTTCTCGGATCGCTGACGCCCGTCTCAAGCATCCGCAATCTGACCGAATAGAAGTATGAGTGATGCGGGCGGCCCTGCGCGGCAGGAGCGCCTCTATGTCTACAATGGCGGTTTTCTGACCCAGAACCGCGTCAAACGCATCCTGGATCTTGCAGGCTACAAGGTATCGCTTGGCGCGCCGTCAGACGGCGCCGCTGTGGGAGTCTGGGGCAAAAGCCCGACAGCCCACCGTGGCCAGCGTGTTGCAGACAGAACCGACGCCCCCCTTATCCGATTGGAAGATCCGTTTCTGCGCTCGGTGCTGACGGGGCGTTCAGGATCTGATCCGCTTGGCCTGCTGATCGACAAGAGCGGGGTGCATTTTGACCCGGCAACGCCTTCTGACCTTGAGACATTGCTGCGCAAGCATCCGCTGGATGACACCGCCCTGCTGGATCGAGCTCGCGATGGGATCGAGCGGCTGAAAGAAGCGCATCTGACGAAGTATACCGGGTTCGATCCGGACCACCCCGCCCCAGAACCCGGCTACGTTCTGGTGATCGATCAGACAAGGGACGACGCCTCCGTCACTGCCAGCAAGGCTGATCGCAATCGATTCCTCGAAATGCTTTTTGTCGCGCAGGAAGAGCATCCCGGAGTGCGGATCCTCATCAAATCCCATCCCGAAACGCTGCTCGGCCAAAGGCCAGGCCATTTCGAACGCGACGATGCATCGGACCGGGTCGGCTTTGTCGATGCGCCGGTAAGCCCCTGGCGCCTTTTGGAAGGTGCTGTGGCCGTCTTCACGGTGTCGTCTCAGCTGGGGTTTGAGGCCGTTATGGCTGGACACAAGCCCCGGGTCTTTGGCCAACCTTTCTACGCGAGTTGGGGACTTACCGCAGATGAGATACCGGTGGACAGGCGCCAACGCCGTCTCACGCGCGCGCAGCTATTTGCAGGCGCGATGATCGAATACCCGACCTGGTATGACCCTTACCGCGACAGCCTGTGCAGCTTCGAAGAGGCGTTGGAGACTCTCGCTGCCGAAACCCGCGCTTGGCGAGAGGATCATCGCGGTTGGGTCGCGGGCGATATGCGATTGTGGAAACGCAAACACATGCAGGACTTCTTTGGCGCGCACAAGAAAGTCATTTTCGGCACCGCCGATAGGCCTGTCGACGACCGAAAAAGGATGATCTGGGCGGGCGGGGAGGACAGAACAGGCGCCGTTCAGGTCGAGGACGGTTTTCTGCGATCCCGTGGTCTGGGTGCTGAACTTGTCCCGCCCTTGTCGCTGGTACTCGATGATCTGGGCATCTATTACGATCCGGCCCGGCCGAGTCGGCTAGAAGACTGGATCGCCAAACGTCACAGCCTGCGCGCTGATCAAAGACGGCGTGCACGCAAGCTGATCAGAACACTGATCAAAGGCAACCTGAGCAAGTACAATCTTGGCGGTGCCCTCCCGCACATGCCTTTGGGACAACGTGTCCTTGTTGTCGGTCAGGTCGAAGACGATGCCTCGGTCAGATTGGGTGCAGGCGAGATACAAACCAATGAAGCGCTTCTGAAAAGGGCGCGCGCCGAACGGCCGGACGGCTTTCTGATCTACAAGCCACATCCCGACGTGGAGGCTGGCCTGCGGAACGGGGCGTGCAATTCTGAAAGCTTAGCGGATGTCGTGGCCCGGCGGAGCGACATTGCCGCCTTGTTGGCCGAGGTCGATGAGGTCTGGAGCATGACGTCGCTGACCGGTTTCGAAGCCCTTTTGCGCGGCAAATCGGTCTACGTAACAGGCGCCCCGTTCTATGCCGGATGGGGCCTGACCAACGACCTTGGCGATGTCCCGCCACGCCGCCGCCAAAATGTCAGTCTTGAAGGATTGGTTCATGCGACATTGATCGATTATCCCCGGTACTTCGATCCTGTCATGGGCCAACCCTGCCCTGTCGAGGTTGTCGTGGAGCGACTGGCCGAAGCAGACATGCCCCGCGCCGGGCCGGTCAATCGCGCCCTTTCGAAGCTTCAAGGCCTGTTTGCAAGCGTCTCATATCTCTGGCGTTGAACGGGCCCATACATGCAGAACATCTGGGCCCAAACGCTCTAGTCGGGTTAGTTGAAAGCGCGCCGCCTCATCCAGCCGCCCTAGACCAAGCGCTCCTACGCTGGGCAAGCCTTCGGCACCGATGGTCAGACCCGCCGTGAACCCCACAAGGTGGTCGACAAGATCGGCCTCGATCAAGGAGGCCGCCAATGCACTGCCCCCTTCGCAAAAAATCCGGGTCAGGCCGTGCGTGCCAAGTTGCTGTAGGACATCTTCAGGATCAAGCTGCGTGCCCGTAACCGCACAGGGCAGCAAGGTCGCCCCAAGCCCCTGCCATGTCTCCAGTAATTGTCCATCCGCATCATGCCCATGGCACAGAATCACGGGAACATCCTTTGCCGTGCGAGCCAGATTGCCCATCAACGGAAGATCGAGACGCCGGGATATGACGATGCGGGCAGGTTGCTGACGAGCGCCCATCTCACGGACGGTGAGTGATGGGTCATCCATCCGGGCCGTGCCGCCGCCCACCATCACAGCGTCATGTCGCGCCCGCATAGTATGGACAGATCGGCGTGCCTGTGGCCCCGTGATCCACTTGCTTTGCCGCGTGCCGGTGGCGATACGACCGTCAAAACTGCTGGCAAGTTTCAAGGTCACAGCCGGGCGCCCATGCAAAACACGCAAGAAAAACCCCAGATGATCGGCCTGAGCCTCAGCTTCAAAAATGCCGGTTTCCACCTTGATCCCGGCCTCCCTGAGCATCGATATACCCTGCCCAGCGACGCGAGGGTCCGGATCGCCAGTTGCAATCACGACGCGCGCGACCTGCGCGTCGATCAAGGCCTGTGCGCAGGGAGGCGTCTTTCCATGATGTGCGCAGGGCTCAAGTGTAACGTATGCTGTTGCACCTTTCGCCGCGCTGCCCGCCTGCGCCAACGCTTCCGTCTCAGCGTGAGGTCGTCCGCCCTTCTGGGTCCAGCCGCGTCCGACCATGCGACCATCCACGACAACGACGCAACCGACCGAAGGGTTCGGCGAGGTGCGACCTTGCTCTCGTCGACCGAGGCCAAGCGCGACAGCCATATATCGCTTATCGCTTTCGCGGGTCACTCTTCTTTGGGCGTATCGGGGCGCAATTCGCTGACGAACTTGTCGAAGTCATCAGCGGCCTGGAAATTCTTGTAGACGCTCGCAAAACGCACGTAAGCCACCGTGTCGATCCGCGCGAGCGCTTCCATGACGATCTCTCCGATTGTCTTGGACGGGATATCCGTTTCGCCCATGCTTTCGAGGCGACGCACGATGCCCGAAATCATCTGATCGATCCGCTCAGGCTCGATTGGCCGCTTCTGCATCGAAATCCGGATCGAGCGTTCCAGCTTATCGCGATCAAAGTCTTCACGCTTTCCGTTGGACTTGATCACGACGAGGTCACGCAGCTGGACCCGCTCATAAGTGGTGAAGCGACCGCCGCAAGCGGGGCAGAAGCGCCTGCGTCTGATGGAAACATGATCTTCAGCGGGACGGCTGTCTTTGACCTGCGTATCGATATTCCCGCAAAATGGGCAGCGCATTCGGCCGTCCCCCTTTTTGTTCTGCCTTTTGTGGAGGTTTAGCTCCGATCACGCAGCACTATAGGGTTGAGGCAAAGTTTTGGGTAGGGGAAAGTTTTGACCGCTAGATACGGTTGCGCCCGGCTGCGAAATCGCGACCGGACGCGGGAATCTGTTTGATCAGCGATCTGTCGCGGTTTTGTCGCGGCAGAACTGGATCGCATGGCCCACCCGCAGATTTGCGCCAGCACTTCGCACGCTGCTGGACCCGGATGCTTCGGCAGGGACGGGACGCGTTGAGAAGACGACGCCTTTCTTACCTGGCGATGTCAAGGAAGGCCCCAGGGCGCGCTCGACGTAAATCCGCCCACGATCAATCCCCAATGTCTTGATCGCGTGATCGGCCGCAGCGCACCAAATGCCACTGATGCCGCCACCCGGGCGTTGGACCACCTCATAGCTGGTGGCCGACACCGTGTTGATGTCCAAACGGTAGAGAAGAGAGTTTTTAGCATCGGCAACATTTGCTGCAAGCGCAAGCGTCAAAGCAATCGTCAGGTGTTTCATCGGTTCAATCCCTTGTTTTAACTAAGTCTGAGATAGGACTGACCTTCATCGCGGCAAAATCACGCTTCTGCGTGAAATTCGACGGCTTGGCCTGACGCGGACGTTACCGGCTTTTCCAGATGTCATCGCGATCCGACCGATCCGCACAAAACTGGACGGCATGGCCGATCAGCAGGTTGGAGCCACGGTCGCGGACCGAACTGGATCCGCTTTTTTGTTGCGCGACGACTTCGGTCGTAAAGATGATCCCCTTGCGTCCGGCTCTGGTCAGTGCCGGTCCGCTTGGCCGATCGACGTAGATCCGCCCACGGTTGAGGCCGAGCGCGCGAATGGCGTATTCGCCGGCAGCGCACCATACACCTTCCTGACCAAAGCCTGCCGCTTCGATGACCTCGTAACGGCCATCCTGCAATTGATTGACCTCAAGCCGCGGATACGTCCCGTACTTCGCAGCCGCACCCAGCGTGGGTGAAAGCAAAAGCGCAGCAACGATGACTGATCTGAGCATTTTTTTGGTCTCCTCTCATGTCAGGGTGCAATCTGATAACCACCCCAATGATCTTAGCACATAGGATCGCGCCGCCTATCGGCGTTATGGCCGTTTACGAGGATGTGATCATACGCGGCATGCGAAAAGGCCCAGGCAATAGTCCAGGCCTTCCGCGAAAAATTCAGGAGTTCTACTGATCGAGAAAGCTGCGCAGCTTTCGGCTGCGGCTTGGATGTTTCAGCTTCCGCAGCGCCTTGGCCTCGATTTGACGGATCCGTTCGCGCGTCACGCTGAACTGTTGACCCACTTCTTCAAGCGTATGATCAGTGTTCATCCCGATGCCAAAACGCATCCGCAGGACCCGTTCTTCCCGAGGGGTGAGTGAGGCGAGAACCCGCGTCGTCGTTTCCTTCAGGTTTTCTTGAATAGCCGAATCCAGCGGAAGCACGGCATTCTTGTCTTCGATGAAATCGCCAAGTTGGCTGTCTTCTTCGTCGCCGATGGGCGTTTCAAGGCTGATCGGCTCCTTGGCGATCTTCATCACCTTGCGCACCTTCTCAAGCGGCATCTGCAGCTTGTCAGCCAGTTCCTCCGGCGTCGGTTCACGACCAATCTCGTGCAGCATCTGACGACCTGTACGCACCAGCTTGTTGATGGTTTCGATCATATGGACCGGAATACGGATAGTGCGGGCCTGATCCGCGATACTCCGCGTAATCGCCTGACGGATCCACCAGGTCGCGTAAGTCGAGAACTTGTAGCCGCGGCGATATTCGAACTTGTCGACCGCCTTCATCAAGCCAATGTTGCCTTCCTGGATCAGATCAAGGAATTGCAGGCCGCGATTGGTATATTTCTTTGCAATCGAAATGACGAGACGCAGGTTGGCTTCGACCATTTCCTTCTTGGCTTGCCGGGCCTCTTTCTCGCCCTTCTGGACCTGAGACACGATCCGGCGAAACTCGCTGATATCCAGACCGACATATTGGCCCACTTGCGCCATATCGGCGCGCAATTCTTCGACCTTGTCGGAAGAGCGTTCAATGAACATCTGCCAACCGCGCCCAGGTCTTTCAGACATCTCGCCCATCCAGTTCGGATCAAGCTCGCGCCCGCGATAGGCTTCGACGAATTCCTTGCGGTTAATACGCGCCTGATCCGCCAGCTTCACGATGGCTGAATCAATCTGCATGATGCGGCGGTTGATGCCATAAAGTTGATCGATCAGAGCCTCGATCCGGGCGTTGTGCAAGTGCAATTCGTTGACAAGAAGAACGATCTCAGACCTGAGTTGCTGGTACGTTGCCTCTTCACCTTCGGAGAACGACCCATCCTCATTCAGGGTGGCTGAAATCCGGCTGTCCTGCATTTCGCTCAGCTTGGCGTAGTCACCGGCGATGATGTCTAGTGTTTCAAGCACCTGCGGCTTCAGAGCGGCTTCCATCGCAGCGAGCGACATGTTCGCCTGTTCATCCTCATCGTCGTCGTCTTCCTTGACGATGGGATTGCCGTCGGCATCCAGTTCGGGCGCGCTATCTTCCTTTTCGGGCTTTGCAGCATCGGTGTCGACAATCGGCTCGTCGACCTCGCCGTCCTCGCCCATCTGATTGCCAAATGTCGCCTCAAGATCAATCACGTCACGTAGCAGAATCTCTTCGCTCAGCAGTTCGTCGCGCCAGATCGTGATCGCCTGGAAGGTCAATGGGCTTTCGCAAAGCCCCGCGATCATCGTATTTCGTCCCGCCTCAATACGTTTGGCGATGGCGATCTCACCCTCGCGAGACAGCAGTTCGACGCTGCCCATCTCGCGCAAATACATGCGGACCGGGTCATCCGTGCGGTCGAGTTTTTCCTGACCGGTGGCACCCAACGTCAGATCACGGGTGCCTTCGGTCGTTACGACGTCGGTCGATCCTTTGGCTTCTTCTTCCTCGGCCTCTTCATCTTCAATGATGTTTATGCCCATTTCGGACAGCATCGACATCACATCTTCGATTTGTTCCGAACTTACCTGATCCGGCGGCAGAACCCGGTTCAGTTGATCATAAGTAATATAGCCCTTCTCGCGGGCTTCACCGATCATCTTCTTTACGGCAGCCTGACTCATGTCGAGCGAAATTTCGGCATCCTGATTTTCGGTCTTGGCGTCTTGGTTGTCTTTCGCGGCCATACACGGGCTCCTCTTTCGGGGCTCCTACACGATTCGCTTGCCCGAATCGCTGCTGGAATCAATAGCGCGTTGGGGTGATTCGGCCACCCACTTCGCGTATTTTTCTAATCTCTGAGGCCCAAAAACATGGTTAATTTCTAGGCTTCGAAAACCGAATCGTGTCCATCAAGGCTTCGAAAGCGTCGCGTTCGGATCGGTTGATGCGCGCGCCGTTGTCTCCGACGTCGTACTCAACCGTATCCTCCTGACCACTGCGCGCGGCGTGTTCTGCCGCTTTGGCGGCCTCGCCCAATCGCCAAGTGACGCGTTCGTCCGCGACGCCATTTAAATCCTCGACAGCATCGGCAATTTCTGCCGGCCACCCTCGTGACGCTTCGAGTTTTGCGAGTTCCTCGGCCACCGTCGTGCGGGCCATGTCGACATCGCCTGGGTTGCGAATACAGGGGATTACGGCGACATGGCTTGCCTGCAACAGTTTTTCAAGGGCGTCCGGCCCGAGCGCGCCGGATATTTTTTTGCGCAACACTTCACCGCCCATCCCCGCATGGTGCAGCAACAAATCCCGCAACTGATTGTGGTCAGGATCGACGCATTCCATGTTTTCAAGACCGGTTTCAAATTCATCCACGATCTGGGGCTGGCTGATCAGAACGGCCAGAATGACCTCGTGCCGAAGGCGGTCCACATCGTCTGCCCGCACAAGAAATGAGGATTTTGTTGTGGAGCGCGCTGCAATCGGCCCACGTTTTGCCCAAACTGTCTTACCGCCGCTGCGCTGCGGGGATCGAACCGGCGCAAAAAAATTCCAGCGCAAGTCTTTTATCGCAGCCCCATAATGCTGGCGGATCGACGGATCGCGGATCTGCATAATCTTTTCGCGCAGCGTCTTGTCCAGGGCGGCCTTCCGCTCCGGACTGTCGAAGACTTTGCCATCCGTTTCACGCTGCCAGAGCAAGTCAACCATCGGCATGGCACCGTCCAGCAATTTCTGCAGAGCGTCAGTCCCTTCGGACTTTAAAAGATCATCGGGATCTTTGCCTTCTGGCATATGGGCGAACCGCAAAGATTGACCAGCCTCAAGCAGTGGCAGTGACAGGTCAATCAGCCGCATCGCGGCTCGAAGACCAGCGGTGTCGCCGTCCAATGCAATGATCGGTTCGGCCGCAATGCGCCACAACAACTGCAACTGCGTTTCGGTGATGGCAGTGCCAAGGGGGGCCACTGCCGCCTCGAACCCGCTTTCGGCCAAGGCGATCACGTCCATGTAGCCTTCGGCAACGATCAGGGGCTGGCCTTTGCCTGCGGCGGAGCGTGCGGGACCATGATTGTAAAGGGTGCGGCCCTTGTCGAACAACTCGGTCTCGGGCGAATTGAGGTATTTCGCGCCTTCATTCGGATCCATCGCCCGTCCGCCAAAGGCAATGCAGCGCCCGCGCGGATCGCGGATCGGGAACATGATCCGTCCGCGGAACGTATCGTAGGGCTTGCCGCCCTTCTGGCTGGGTTTGGCCAGACCGGCATCAAGGATCATATCGCCAGCGATACCCTTTTCGGTCAGGTGATCCCAAAGCCCCTGCCAAGCTTCAGCGGCAAAGCCGATCTCCCATCGGTCCAGCGCACTTTCGTCAAGGCCGCGCCCGGCAAGATAATCGCGGGCAGGCCCCGCAGCGCCGGTGCGCAATTGCAATCGGAAGAAGCGCAGCGCGTGTTCCATGACATCAGCAAGCTGGCTGCGTCGATCCGCTTTTTGCTGGGCTTGCGGATCACGTTCAGGCATGGGCATCCCCGCCTCACGGGCCAGAATCTCAACGGCTTCCATGAAGCTGACATTCTCGGTCTCGCGCACAAAGCCAATCGCATCGCCCTTCGCTTGACAGCCGAAGCAGTAGTAGTAGCCCTTACGATCATCAACGTGAAAGCTGGCCGTTTTTTCCTGATGGAACGGACAAGGTGCCCAAAGATCACCCTTGGCCGGGTTCGACTTTCGATTGTCCCATATAACCTTGCGCCCAACCACCTGGCCAATGCTCAGCCGGTTGCGCAATTCGTCCAGGAATCCAGGGGGCAGGCTCATACCAACAATATTGGCGCCTGCTACGTCAGAGTCTAGGTCTGTCCTATTGCTTAAGGCAAAGCTCTTGCCAACCGGCAGCAAGATCCTTGGTGCGCACATCACGCATCTTTTGCTGATAGACCCAGCCTGCGATCGGCGTGATCGCCGGGTTGTAGCGTTCCGGCCATGTGATGTCGCCCTTCAGCAGGTGATCCGACACGTCACGTTCCCGCACGCCATCAAGGCGTGCTTTCGTGATAGCCGACACCAGTTGCGCCTGATGGCCACATTCGACTTTTAGGTTGGCAGCTTTTGCGTCTATCGCAAAAATGGGCGTTGCCAAAATGGCAAGGAGAGGAAGTGATTTCATATCGGGCTCTGTCCTGATGTCTTTTGCAAAGCCTATCCCCGTGCGGCGACGCTTTCCATCGCGATTTGCAGATCGTGTACCAATGTGCTGGCCATCGACCTGAATACCATGATCAAGAATGCGTATTCCGCCGTGCGGGTGATCGAGGCGTTCATATGGCCAAGCATCGTGCGGGCAGTCTGATCCACCTTGAAATGCGCAATGCGCAAATCAACCGGAACAAGGCGTGCCAAAACAGCTTCGGCATCGGAGCCCTCAAGTGCCACGCAAACCCAGGCATCGGATTGGTCCGTCAAAGCCGCATGCTTCGCAAAATCGTCGTCAAGCGATGCGCCTGTCAGCAGCGCCATCTCCCGGCCAAACCAGATGCAACGCGTCTTACCAGACAAGGTGGTTTCATTGGGACCCGGCCAATCGATCTTGTGGGACTTGCGAAGGGCTTTCGATACGTCCCCATCCTTTCCACGGAATGGCGCGATAGATGTCATCGGACCTGGATCGACCTCTGACAAAGTACAGCGACCAATGGCAAGCGGGTCGGCATTCCCGAGCGGCGAAAGGGCGATCAGTTCAGCCACGCGCACGTCCTCCTTCGGGATCCAAGAACACAGGATCGCATAGTGCGACCTCAGCCCGGATGCTACGTACATGATCGACCATCTGCATCTGCTCGCCCAACCGTTCCGGTCCGCGTTTCACAAATCCCAGACCGATGAAATGGCCAAGGCTCGGCGAGAAGCAGACCGAGGTGATGTAGCCCTCGCTGTTTTCGCGCGTCGCTTCCTTGCCCGCACAAAAGATATGCGCGCCAGCTGTCAGTTGCTTGACGATACCTACGGGCTTCAGTCCCACCAAACGCGGGCGATCCGGATCCTTCAGCCCCTCCCGGGCGGCCATGCGCTTGCCAATGCAGTCCTTGCGGTCGCTGATCATCCGATCCATGCCGACGTCAAAGGCCGTGACCCGCCCGTCGATTTCTGAATGGGTGATAAAGCCCTTTTCGATCCGCAGGACATTCAGCGCCTCCATCCCGTAGGCACCGCCGCCAAGCGCCTCGGCCCGGGCGACCAACACGCGAAACAGACTGTCGCCAAACCGGGCAGGCACGGCCAATTCATAGGCGTGCTCTCCCGAAAACGAGATCCGAAACAGCCGACCGGATACGCCGTGCACCATCACAGGACCGCAGCACATGAAAGGCCATGTCTCGTTGTTGATTGGATTGTCGACCAGGCCATTCAAAAGCTCTGGGGATTTGGGACCGGCAACTGCGAATTGCGCCCATTGTTCGGTCACCGACATGATCCGCACGTCCCATTCGGGATGAATTGCCTGTGATACGAATTCAAGGTGCCGCATGACCTGCCCTGCTGCGGCGGTCGTCGTTGTCATAACGAAGTGTTCCGCACCAAGACGCGCAGTCGTTCCATCATCCATGACATGGCCATCTTCGCGCAAAATCAGGCCGTAGCGGACTTTGCCAGGCTTCAGGGAGGAAAATGTGTTCGCGTAGACTAAGTCGAGCAGCCGCGCCGCATCGGGTCCCTGGATATCGATCTTGCCAAGGGTAGAGACGTCGCAAATCCCGACTGTTTTGCGCACCAGACCGACCTCGCGGTCGCAGGATTGCCGCCAGTTCGTTTCGCCAGATGCCGGAAAATAGCTGGGCCTGTACCACAGCCCCGCTTCGATCATGGGCGCGCCTTTCGACAGGCTGGCCGCGTGGCTTGTTGTCTTGCGTTCGGGCGCAAAACCTTTGTCTTCTGCGCCTGCCCCGAGCGCGGCAAGTGCCACAGGACTGAACGGTGGCCGAAACGTCGTGGTCCCGGTATCCGGGATGGCCCGGCCGGTCGCGTCAGCCAGCAGGGCCAAGGCTGCTACGTTCGAACTCTTGCCTTGATCCGTTGCCATGCCCTGGGTTGTGTAGCGCTTCATATGCTCGACGGAACGGAAGTTTTCGGCAGCCGCCTGCCGGACATCCTTGACCGTCACATCGTTCTGAAAGTCAAGCCAAGCGCGGCCTTTGCCGGGAACCGCCCAATAGGACATGATCCGATAGGGGTCATCTTCAGCCTGCGGCGACACCGTATCTTTGGCCTTTAGATCCAGTGCTTCCAGCGCAGAACCGGCAACCTCAACGCCGTGTTTGAGACAGGCTGCCGTGGAGAAAACCCCTGCACAAGCACCACCAGTGTGCAGTCCCGGCACCGCCCCGTCCGACGGCAGGAAAGCCACAACCTCATCGTTCCAAACCGGACGCCCGTTCATGTGACAGGTCAGATGAAGTGTGGGGTTCCAACCGCCAGACATGCCAAGGCAATCGGTGAATATGCGCTGCTCACCTGATGCCGTGCGGATCGTGATCGCTTCCAACCCCGAACGGCCAGATGTGTCGACGATCTGAGCATTGGGAATCAGGCGATATGCCCCCAGCGCCTCGGCGCTAGGCCGAACATCGACCACAGCAGCCACATGAACCCCGGCCGCAATCAGATCCACTGCCGTCAAATGTGCTTCATCATTGTTGGCGAAAAGGGTCACGGATTTGCCCGGGCTGACACCAAAGCGGTTGAGATAGGTGCGGATCGCACCCGCCGTCATGATGCCGGGACGGTCATTGTTGCGAAAGGCAATTGGTCGTTCCAACGCGCCGCTTGCCAGGATCGCTTGACGTGATGCGATCCGCCAGAACGTCTCTTTCGGCAAGGCATTCGACGGTTTTGTGAGATGATGCGAGACCCGTTCGAGCCCCCCATACACACCGTCATCATAGACCCCCGTGATCGTCGTTCGGGGCATCAGGCGCACATTGTTCATACGCGCGAGCTCCGCAGCGGTTTCCGCAGCCCAGATCTGGGCGGGCTTGCCGCCAATCTCCCGTAGATCCGAATTGAGTTGGCCACCCAGAACCGCATCTTCATCGGCGAGGATCACATCGGCTCCGGCCTTTGCAGCAGTCAGCGCGGCCATCAATCCGGTCGGCCCGGCCCCGATAACCAACAGATCGCAAAACGCAAAGGCCTTTTCGTACCTGGCCGGGTTTGCCTGACCGCTCAACGCTCCGAGACCGGCCGCCCGACGAATGAACGGTTCGTACAGCTTTTCCCAAAAGGCGCGCGGCCACATGAACGTCTTGTAGTAAAAGCCCGCGCTCAAGAACGGCGCAGCCAGATCGTTCACGGATAGAATGTCCCAACTCAGTGATGGCCAGGCATTCTGGCTGTGCGCCTCAAGGCCTTCATAGATCTCCTGTACCGTGGCCCGGACGTTGGGATCTTGGTTGGCACCGCTGCCGATTGTGACCAGCGCGTTGGGTTCTTCGCTGCCCGCAGTCAGAATGCCGCGTGGGCGGTGGTACTTGAACGACCGCGCGACCAGACGCTGATCATTGGCCAGAAGAGCGGAGGCAAGTGTGTCGCCTTCAAAGCCGCGATAGCTGTGTCCATCAAACTGGAAAGACAAAGGACGGTCGCGGTCGATCAGGCCTTTGCCCTCAACCCTCATGAGGTGCCCCTGCCGCTTTCTGCGGCCAGAACGACAGCCTTTATCTCATGCGTCACCGTGTTGCGGGTCACGCGCAACCAGGCCCCGCAGCCTGCGTCGTGCGACCAAAGCTCTTCCAGATCGCCCGGAAGGTTTTTGCGCAGATGCAGGTAATTGTCCCAAACCTCGGCATCCGCCTCCGGCACCGGTCTTTCCAGGGCCACGGCGGCGCCCTGATAATAGAACTCGCGTCGGTCCCGCGCACCACATATCGGACAGATCAGGCGCATGGGGGCACGTTGCCTGGATCTTCTGAAAGCTGCCCTGTCATATGAACTCTATCCCCATCAATGCAGATTGTGCTGCGCGCCTGTCGTTTCTTCGTCCATGATATGACGACCCGTCACGAACCGATCCAGCCGGTGTTTTTCCGCAGCCGGGTGCGGCGTGTCAGTCGCCATCAGATGCGCGAAGCAATGACCAGACGCTGGGGTCGCCTTAAAACCGCCATAGCACCAGCCACAATTGACGTAGAGCCCCTCTATATGGGTTTTGTCCATGATGAACGAGCCGTCCGGGGTCATGTCCATGATACCACCCCAGCTGCGGAGCATCTTGGCCTTAGAGATCATCGGCATGAGCGTCACAGCGGCCTCGGCCACGTGTTCGACCAAAGGAAGATTCCCGCGGCTCGCATAGCTTGAATACATGTCGAGATCGCCGCCAAAGACCAGCCCCCCCTTATCGGACTGGCTGATGTAAAAGTGGCCCATGCCATAGGTGATTACATGATCAATGCAGGGTTTCAGTCCCTCGGTCACAAATGCCTGAAGGACGTGGCTTTCAATCGGCAATCGAAAGCCCGCCATCTCGGCCAATTGAGAAGACCGGCCGGCGACAACCATGCCGATCTTTTTGGCCTTAATTGCGCCGCGGGTAGTCTGAACACCAGCGACTTTGCCCGCTTCGATATCGACGCCCGTCACTTCACAATTTTGGATGAGGTCAACACCCCGACCACTGGCGGCCCTCGCAAATCCCCAGGCCACCGCGTCATGCCGCGCAGTGCCTCCTCGTTTGTGATAAAGCCCGCCATAGATTGGAAATCGGGTCTGATCATAGTTTAGGTAGGGTAAAACCTCGCGGACACCGGCAGTGTCCAAAAGGATCGCATCGTCGCCCTGATTGACCATCGCGTTACCGCGCCGAGCGAATGCATCACGCTGACCGTCATTGTGGAATAGATTGATAATGCCACGCTGCGAATGCATCACATTGTAGTTCAGATCCTCTTCCAGCCCCTCCCATAACTTCAGCGAATGGGAATAGAACTCGGAATTGCCGGGCAGCATGTAATTCGCGCGCACAATGGTCGTGTTGCGCCCGACATTCCCTCCTCCGAGATATCCCTTTTCAAGAACGGCCACATTCGTGAGCCCATGAACGGAACTCAGGTAGTGGGCGGTGGCCAGACCATGTCCCCCGCCGCCAATTACTATGATGTCGTACTCATCTTTCGGCGCCGGATCGCGCCAATGAACCTGCCACCCCCGATTTCCGGTCAGGCCCTGTTTGATGATCTGAAAACCGTTGAAGCGCATGTCGGCGGCACTCAATCAAGAATGTCGGCGCTCTGCAAGCGACAGTCGCGACGCCAAATGGTTCAGCACCGACAGCTTGATCAGCGTCGTCCACTTGCTGTCTGTTCGCGCGGCTTGGTACCTGCGAAGGCTGCCCGATATCAAATCAGACAGCCTGTCTTCAGCGCGTTCCCCTAGAGACCTTTGGCGCGATAGCTCGCCGCAACCTTGTCGATGGAAACAAGATAGGCAGCGGTGCGCAAATCCGTCACATCTTCCCGCGTATGCCACACCTCAGCCATGGCCTGATAAGCCGTGCGCATCGTGTCATCGAGCCCCGAACGAACAAGTTCAAGTTCATCGGCGCCGCGCAGATACTTCTGCTTGAAATCCGGTGTCATGGTCCAGGCATCACCAAGGTGATCGCTCAGTCTTTGCAGTTCGTTGACGACGAGTTCGTGCCGGGCTTCCTCCTGACGGCGTTGCATTCGACCAAAACGAATGTGGCTGAGGTTCTTGACCCATTCGAAATAGGATACCGTCACACCACCTGCATTGGCATACATGTCCGGGATGATGACCGTCCCCTTCTGACGCAAGATCTCATCCGCGCCGGCTGTCACCGGACCATTTGCCGCCTCGATGATGAGGGGCGCCTTGATCCGATCCGCGTTGCTCATGTTGATTACACCTTCAAGCGCGGCCGGGATCAGGATATCGCAGGTCTCCTCCAGGACCACTGCGCCATCTGCTTGGTGGCTCGCGTCCGGAAAACCCTTGATCCCGTCATGTTTCACGATCCAGTCCCGCACAGCATCGACGTCTAGACCAGTATCGCAGAACAATGCACCATCCCGTTCGATGATGCCGACGATCTGGCAACCATCCTCGTCAGAAAGGAACTTCGCTGCGTGATAGCCAACGTTTCCTAGGCCTTGAACGATGACCTTCTTGCCATCGAGTTTGCCCGAAAGGCCCGCTTTCTTAATACCGTCGGCATCACGGAAAAATTCGCGAAGGGCGTATTGGACACCTCGTCCTGTCGCCTCTACCCGTCCGGCGATACCGCCCCCATTTGGCGGTTTGCCCGTCACACAGGCCCGGCCATTGATGTCGGTTGTGTTCATGCGCTGGTACTGATCGGCCATCCAGGCCATCTCACGCTCTCCCGTTCCCATATCTGGCGCGGGCACGTTCTGGGCGGGATTGATCATATCCCGCTTGATTAACTCGTATGCAAAGCGGCGGGTAATCTGCTCCAGCTCGTGCACATCATAGTCACGCGGATCGATGCAAAGGCCGCCCTTAGAGCCGCCAAATGGCGCTTCGACCAAAGCACATTTGTAAGTCATCAATGCGGCCAGCGCCTCGACCTCGTTCTGGTTGACGGCAGTAGAGTATCGAATGCCGCCTTTGACAGGTTCCATATGTTCTGAATGTACGGAACGGTAGCCCGTGAAGGTGTGTATCTGGCCCCGCAGCCGAACACCGAAACGCACGGTGTAAGTCGCATTGCAAACACGGATTTTTTCTTCGAGGCCAGGCGGCAGATCCATCAAGGCAACCGCCCTGTTGAACATCAGGTCGACGCTTTCGCGAAAACTCGGCTCGCTGATGGTTGCTTTGTTCATCCCTCTTTCCTCCGCTTGGGCGAGTCGTTTTTGTGACATCGCTGGAACCAACCTAAGACGAGAATGTGTAAAAATACGACTTATTTACCAAGTCCGCTCGGGTGATGGGGTTTCCTGCTCAAGAGCACACACCTTGAAAGCACGCCATGACCAATCTGCGCAGAGCGTGATCAGACCGACTGATTAGTCTGAAAAACCAAAGGATTCTCGGCGAGAATCAGTGCTCGTCAGGTTTGTGAAGAAATCGTTAACAGTGCCAAGAGGCTTTTAAAATTGTTTCAAAATATGCTGAAAACCGCCGATATTGCGCCTGCACATGCCCGAATTTGACCACATTTCCGGTGCATACCCTTGCGTTGGGAACATAGGCCGGCTGCTCGGCCTTTGAGTAATCTATGGTGTATAGTTGCCGATGAAAAAGTTTTGGAAACTTGGAAAGAGGTCATCTGTCAGCGTTGCCGCGTTGAACGCTCACTCGAACCAGTCATTCTTCAAGGATGAAAGCGGTTCGATGACCATATTCACAATCTTCTTAATGGTGATGATGGTCATGCTGGGCGGTATCGGTGTCGATCTCATGCGCAGTGAAATGATCCGGACCACCTGTCAGAACACGCTTGACCGCGCGATCCTCGCCGCTGCGGACCTGGACCAGACGCTGGATCCAGAGTCGGTCGTCACCGACTACTATGCCAAATCGCAGATGAATTGCAGCACCCCGGAAGTGACGGTCGACAGTGGTTTGAACTATCGAACGATTACAGCGCTGAGCAGCGCAGAAATGCCGACGACATACATGAAGTATCTCGGCAACAACGACCTGCCCATTTATGCTGGTGGCGTCGCGTCCGAATGGGTCCCCAACATCGAGATCTCCCTTGTTTTGGATATCTCGGGTTCCATGCGCTTCAATGAAAAAATGGATAAACTGCGTCCCGCGGCAAGCGGGTTTGTCGGAACAGTTCTGCAAGGTCAGCTTTCCCAATACACATCCATTAATCTCGTTCCTTACGCGGGCCAAACCAATCCAGGCCCTTTCATGTTTAACCGACTCAAAGGTCAGCGCTATTCCGAGACAGTTTTGTCGCAAAGCAAGGGAGGCGTTCCATCGATTTTCGCACACCCAGCAGGAACGACATTTGACGACCAGTGGGAGGATGCGCTTAACGAAGTCGGTGACGAGGATGGCGACGGTGAAATCACCACTCGGGATGTCGAACTCGATGATGATCTTAAAGATACCGTTACGTATGTTTATCCAAACGATACGTCGTGCCTTGAACTGACATCTTCTGACTTCACGAAGTCCCGACTGCCAAACGGGTCATCGTATGAGCAGGTCGGGCACTTCATGAATTGGGCGATTGCTGCGGATGTCATGGACTGGGGTTGGTGCCCCAATGATCGATCATCGGTTCGTTACGCGCAGAACAGTATCGGTCAGTTGACAAACTTCATCAACAATATGCGCATGCATGATGGAACGGGTACCGCGTACGCGATGAAGTACGCCCTCGCGTTGCTTGACCCGCAGAGCAAGTCTGATTTTCAGGCACTCGCCAACGAAGGTCTCATGCCTTCACAGTTTGTCGGACGCCCTGCGCAATGGGATGATCCAGCTACGGCGAAATACATCGTCCTCATGACCGATGGTCAGATCACTGAGCAAATCCGCCCGAAAACCAAGATGCACGAAGATAACCCGACGCGAGAACTCGCAAAGCAGGGCGGCAGCCGGAAGACACAGATCAGCTCCAAATCTACCAACGTTGATCGTTTCGAAGCACTCTGCGCCCTCGCCAAATCGGACAGTCGCAATGTGATCATCTACACGATTGCCTTTTCAGCGCCGACTTCTGCCCAAAATCAGATGCGTAAATGCGCATCCTCGGACTCGCACTACTATGCTGCTTCTCCTGAGAATATCAGCGAAGTGTTTCAGTCGATCGCACGTCAGGTGCGTCAGCTGCGGCTGGTCTACTAAAACCCACCCCGGCGCCAAACTTCGGTGGTGGCGCCGCCTCTTAACGAATGATTTGATCTTTATGATCGAGGTGAAGAAAATGAAAAACAGCCTCGCGAAATTCCTCAAAGGGTTTGCCCGCGAAGAACGTGGTCAGATGGTCGTAGAATTCGCTCTTGCGATCCCGCTGATCTTCTTCCTGTTTCTGACTTCGCTCGAACTGAGCATCTATCAACTCCGCCAGATGTTTCTGGATCGCGGTGTAGACATGACCGTCCGCGCTGTTCGCTTGAATACGGGCGTGGACTTCAAGCACAGCGAACTAAAGGACATGATCTGCGACTTTGCCGGATTCCTTGAAGACTGCGATCAGACGCTGCGTCTGGAAATGCGCCCAATCGATCCGCGGAATTTCACGCAACTCGGAAATCAACTCGATTGCATCGACGTATCCAAGCCGGTTCAGCCACTTCGGGAATTCCGCCATGGTGGCGACCATGACCTCATGCTGCTTCGGGCTTGCTACATGTTCAAGCCGGTCTCACCCGGATCGGGTCTTGGGTATCACTACACGAAAGATGGGTCGGGACGCGTGGCGATGGCGTCGACATCGGCCTTTGTTCAGGAACCGCAGTCATGATGAATGTATCTCGTTTTGCCCGTCGCTTTGCGCGCGAAGAAGATGGCGTGCTTGCTGTTGAATTTGTGATCATGGTGCCCGTTCTTTTTTGGGCTTATCTAACACTTTTTTCCATCTTTGACGCTTATCGCGAGCATGCAGTGAACCAGAAGGTGGCCTACTCGATCGGCGATATCATATCGCGTGAGACCAACCCGCTGGATGAAGACTATCTTAAAGGGATGGTCAGTTTGGCGACCTACATGAGCAAGGTGGGCTCCAAGTCGGACGTCACTTTGCGCGTCACCAGCATTCGTTGGAATGGCCAACAGCAACGCTATGAGAGAGTGTGGTCCCAGGCGAAAGGATCGCGGCCAGCTTTGACCGAAGGTCAGGTTTCGGGAATGGCAAATATGCTGCCCGTCCTTCCACACAACGAAGAGATCATGGTCGTCGAGACTTACATCAAATACGACCCTCCGTTTAACATTGGCCTGCAAAGCCGTGAGATCAGCAACATGGTCTTCACAAGACCCCGCTACGCATCGAAAGTATGCTGGGAGATTTGCGACCCAGGCGGCAATGTCGAAGGGGAAGAAGGCGGCGCCTAGCGCTGCGCGATGATGGCCGAAAGTATCTCGGCCATCGTTTTTGTTTGAGATCCCGGCGTCATGCCACCGACACCAATACGGCGCCCAGTCCTCCACCAAAGGCCTGGGCGCCAAGCGTTCGGCGCCTTTTCATTCGTTTTCAGAAGGAATCCATTCGACGGTTTGAAAGCAAACATTCCGCGATCCATACTTTCGATCTGATCCGTATATGCGAGCACATCGCCACTGCTGTCGCGCAAGGTTGTGGCTGTCAGTTCCAAACTAAGCGACGTTGCCTTCCTCATCCGCTCTGCCACCCAGAGCGCCCCAGCCCCCAATAGCACTAGGAAAACCTGCCAGCCCAGTGCGGGTGGTTTGAAAAACGCAACATATATCAGAAGAAGCGCGAGAAACCACAAAGATCCAATACCGAGAAACCGCCGCCCAGTGGACGCGTGGACGCGTGCCAATACCTCTTCCTCGTTCATGGCGCGGCCTTTCCTTATCTTGCGTCAACACTTAGCGCTGCAGACAAACGGCCCACAAGCCCGATTTCCGAACCTCTACCGCCAAAGTCGCCAACCAGAACAAAACTCGAAGAACTATTCCATCAGGATAGGCAGTTCCCCGGACCTCAAACGTTGGCGCACAACGTCCGTAATCACTCCGGAAAGCCTTTCGAAGATCTCTGGACTTGCCCCGCGCCGCCATACAAGCCCCACCGATCGCATGATGGCATTTTGCCGGAACGGCACCACCGTTACGTTGCTGCTGCGCCCTTCGATCTCGGACCGGGCATAAAGACGCGGCAGAAAAGCAACACCCATGCCCATGCCGACCATCTGCCGCAATGCGTCAAGGCTGGTGCCCTCGTAGTCGCGAGAGAGAACCGCACCACTTTCATGGCAGATCGCTGCGATCTGAGAATGCATTGTATAGGACGGGCCAAGTGACAAAACGTTCAGATCTACCAGATCGGCCTTGGTCACGGCATCGCATTGCGCCAGCGCATGCTCTGTCGGAACGGCAAGCAGCAGCGGCTCTCTGTAAAGGCGCCTGGTTATCAAGTCCCCTCCACCCTCGGGCAATTGCGTGAGGATGACATCAAAATCTCCCCCAAGCAGCGCATTCCGCAAATCAAGCGGCGCTGTTTCTCGGATGTAGAGCCGAAGATCCGGATATCGCTTGTGTAACCGTTCCACCACGACGGGCAGAATGTAGGGCCCGATCGTCGGAGTGGTTCCCAATCGGATTGTCCCGGTCAAACCGGATTTCAAAGTCGCGGCCAAATCTTCAATCGCCTTTATCTCTTCCAACGTCCGCTTTGTTCGGACCAGGATTTCACGACCTTCAGGCGTCAAAGAAACCGGTCCCCGCCCTCTTTCGAATAATCGGAGCGACAGGGTATCTTCGAGGTTACTGATCTGCAGACTGAGCGAAGGCTGACTGATCCCGATGGCTTCTGCGGCCTTCCGAAAGTGCCGCGTTTCAGAAAGTGCCACAAAGTATCGTAGCTGGCGCACACTCGGCCCATCCGTCATCCTGCGATCTCCCTCGCTTACCTGATAGGTTTATCCTATCGATTTTCATAACACCATTGTCTTTATTGTAGGATTGCAATCCCCAGTTATCAGTCATGGCCCAGGATCAGGGACCAGGAAGCATATGCGACAAACGCCCAGACGCTTTACCAAAAGCCCTTTGAACCAAGGTATTGGCGCGGATGTCGTATTGACCTGCCGGACCGGCTACGAACCCCGCCTGTCCCTGTCGGCCGGCAGGTCTTGAAACAAGGAGCGCGATCCAAGGTCCAACCCTCCGAAGGCCGTCTACCCAACCACCAACAGAAGTCGTTTCTCAACACAAATCGCAAAAAGGAGAAAGCATGCCTACCCGCAAATCGCCAAAAGTCGAAAGTCTCGCCGCCAGAAGGAAGGCGCTGTCCGAGATAAAGTCTAAACTTGATTTGCGTATTGCCAACGAAAACAGTCGTCCCCTACCCGATCCATCGCAGCTCAGCCGTCTCAAGCGGATGAAGCTGAGGGCAAAAGACGAACTGACCTCAATCCAGACCATCCTCGGCGTGCGGGAAGCTGCCCGTCAGACAACAGTCGGCTAAGCACAAGGCCACAAAAGACCACTCATTGAAGGCTGGAGGCGTCGCATATCTTTGCGGCGCCATTTTCGCCTACTAAGGAAAACGAGGCGTCCAAGATGAAACGCTTTAAGAACCTGCTCGAGATCTGCGATAGCAAGACAAGCCAGAACCGGCGCCTAGACATGGTCAAAGTCTTGCGGCTTCAGGATGAAGCCACCTTGCGCAACGGCCGATTTACCGTTGCCAAACAGGAGCTTGAAACTACTTTTGCGCGAAAGCGGGCTCAGACAGAATTTAGATTGAGGATATGGTCGTCTGGTTTTCCCGACACATGCGGCAAAAGTCAGGTTTTTTACATCAAAGGCACAAAAGTCAACGAAATACCCGAAAATACAGCCCAGACCGAGGTATGTAACATCACACATGTGGCTATTGAAGGTATCTGTACTAGAGGCCTGTCCACCATAAATGTGACCGAAGCGATACTGAACACCGCATCATGTTTGGCCGCCGCCCCTATACCGGTGTGCTCCCAATCTCCGGTGAAGATCGAAGACAGCACAGCAGCGTAGCGGCACACATTCGTTGGCGACCACCCATAGGATCAAATAATTGACGGCAACACCGGACAGAGGCTGGCCCGGGCCAGCAGAGCTTACATCTATTGCGCTGGCTTCCGGCCTCTTCATCTGGTTCTTCCAGGCAATCCCTGCGGTGTCGTCCGGCGAAACGCTGCGATGGTCATGGGCTTGGGCCCCTAGCCTCGGCGTAAAGGTCAGCTTTTATCTGGATGGCCTCAGCCTGACATTTGGCCTTTTGATTAGCGGCATCGGCGTCCTCGTGATGCTATATTCGGCGCGCTACCTGCGCGGTCATCGACACCTGGCGCGGTTCTTCGTTTTCCTGACCAGTTTTATGCTCGCCATGCTTGGGCTGATCATGGCGGACAGTCTTTTGACGCTGTTTGTCTTTTGGGAGCTCACAACGATCACGTCCTACCTGCTGGTGGGGTTTGATCACGAAAGCAGAAAGGGACGCAGATCAGCCCTTCAGGCGTTGCTTGTCACAGGGGCGGGTGGTCTTGCACTTTTGGCAGGCATTATCCTGATTGGAACGGTAGCGGGCACGTTCGAGCTGTCGGAGATCCGCGCCATGCCAAGCATCCTGACACAATCGACGCTGTATCTGCCCATACTGATCCTGGTGCTGCTGGGTGCATTCACGAAATCCGCGCAATTTCCGTTCCATTTCTGGCTGCCAAACGCGATGGCCGCCCCAACCCCCGTTAGCGCCTACCTGCATTCGGCCACTATGGTCAAAGCCGGTGTTTATCTTCTGGCGCGGCTGCACCCGTCCCTCAGCGGTACAGATGTCTGGCTTTGGACGCTGACCATCTTCGGCGCAATTACGGCCGTTTTTGCATCCGTACTCGCATTGCGGCAAACGGATTTAAAGCAAACATTGGCGTATACCACGCTCATGGCGCTTGGATCGCTGACACTGCTTTTGGGCAATAGCATCGGCTACGCGATCACGGCGGCCGTCACCTTTCTGGTCGTTCATTCCCTTTACAAGGCCGCCCTGTTTCTCGTGATCGGGATCATTGATTACCGCGCTGGCACGCGGGAAGTTGAAGAGCTTTCAGGGCTTGCCAAAGCCATGCCAATCACGGCAACCGCCGCAATGATCGCAGCCCTTTCAATGGCGGGCTTTCCGCCTTTCCTGGGCTTTATCGGGAAAGAGTTGAAGTATGCGGGCGCTCTCGCCGTCGCCTCCGAGCCTGTGTTGGTGGCTGGCGCCGTGCTTTTGTCCAGCGCGTTGATGCTGGCCGTCGCGGGCGTTCTGGCTCTAAAGCCGTTCTGGGGTCCGCCCAAAGACACACCAAAATCACCCAGTGAAGGTCCTTGGGCCATGTTGCTTGGGCCGGTTATCCTCGCACTGCTTGGAGCGATTTCGGGGATCTGGCCTGACCTCATTGCCCAACCCCTGGTCACACAAAGCGTTGCGGCTATTTTGGGCGAACCTGAGGAAGCGAAAGAACTGAAACTGTGGGCGGGGATCAATCTGCCCTTGCTTCTAAGCCTCGTAACCTTCGCCCTTGGAATCTTGCTCTTTGTCTTCAGCAGACGTCTCCGGCTTTCGCTGATCACGCTGACCGAGCGGATGCCAAAGTTCGACAATGGCTGGGACCAGCTGATCAAAAACGTTCTTTTAGTAGCGCGCTGGCAGACACGTATCCTGCAAACCGGCCATCTGAGACACTACATCCTAGTGACCTTCAGCACTGTGCTTCTCGCGATGGTGGTCGGGCTTGCCGCCTCCATCGACCAATTCAGCCTGAACCTGACCATGCCGGATCTGGGAATCGAACAATATCTGCTTATTGCGCTGGTATTTATGGGCACCGGGCTAACCGTCGTGGTCCGCTCGCGTATCGCGGCGATCGCCGGGCTTGGTGTTGTCGGCATCAGTGCCGCGCTTATCTTCATTCTCTATAGCGCACCGGACGTTGCCATCACCCAGTTGCTTGTTGAAACGCTGATTGTCGTGCTCTTTGCCGCTGCTGCCTTGCGCCTTCCGTCGATGAAACCTGATCCGGTGTCCAAGCGGCCTTTAGATGCCGTCCTCGCAGTTGGGATCGGCGGTGCAGTGTCCTGCATTCTTCTTTTGGTCACATCCGGCCCTATTGATCTGGAACTGACAGAGTTCTTCCAGACCGCCAGCTGGCCGCAAGCCTTCGGCCAAAACATCGTGAACGTGATCCTCGTTGATTTCCGCGCGCTCGACACATTCGGAGAGGTCGCCGTCGTGCTGGTCGCTGCGATCAGCGTTTACGCCCTGCTGAAGGCCCCAAAAAGAACGGAGAAGGAATGAAGTCGATCATCCTTATTGTTGGCGCCCGATTGCAGGTTGCGCTGCTGTTGATCTTTTCCCTCTACATGCTTTTGCGCGGGCATAATGATCCTGGCGGCGGATTTATCGGTGGACTGATTGCCGCGATAGGCTTCACGATCTACGCGATCGCCTGTGGCACTGTATCGGCCCGGGAAGCCCTACGCTTTGAACCGGCGTCAATTGCCGCCGTTGGTCTGGGCTGTTCGCTTCTCGCCGGAGCCATGGCCATTATCTGGGGGGACGCTCCCTTTACCGGGCAATGGTTGTTCATCGGAGCTGAAGACGGGGACAAGAAAGGCTTGCCGATCTCAAGTATTCTGTTGTTCGACTTGGGGGTTTATCTGGTCGTTCTGGGCGCCGTTTTGTCGATCGTCTTTGCGTTGGAAGAAAACATCTGATGGAACAACTTCTTGCTATCTCCATCGGTGTTCTTGTGGCTGGATCTGTCTATCTGATGCTGGCGCGCGATCTTCTACGCTTCCTCTTCGGATTGATCCTGATGTCGAACGCGGCCAACCTGACGATCTTTGTCGCGGGCCGTCTAACACCTGGCGCGCCGCCGCTTGTACCTGATGGGGTCGATGCACCCGTAGGCTTAGTGGCCAATGCGTTGCCGCAAGCGCTTGTGCTGACGGCGATCGTCATCGGCTTTGGTCTTTTTGCTTTCGCGCTTGTCCTCACTTTGAGGGCCTATCAAAGTCTCGGCACGCTTGAGACCAGTGATATGCGCATCGCCGAACCGGACGAACCGAAATGAGTTGGGTTCTAAGTCTTCCGCTGATCATTCCGTTCGCAACGGCGGTCTTTGCCTTTTTGCTGCGAAATTCGCCGCTGGGCCGCTGGACATCGCTTGTCGGTTCATCAGTGGGTCTTGTCGCCTCCATCGCGCTGATGAGCACGGTGCTGCACCATCAGGTGATCACCGGACAGATGGGCAACTGGCCAGCACCATTTGGCATAACGCTCGTTGCAGATCTTTTGTCAGCCGTGATGGTTTTGATCACCGCGATCACCGGCATCGCGGTGGCGATCTACGCGCTCGGAGACATCGACGAAACCCGCGAGAGACTAGGCTATCATGCTCTGTTCCAGGTGCTCATTGCCGGTGTGACAGGCGCTTTTCTAACGGGTGATCTATTCAATCTTTATGTCTGGTTCGAGGTGATGCTCATCGCGTCATTCGGCCTTCTGGTCTTGGGCGGAAGCCGCGAACAGATTGATGGTGGCGTGAAGTATGTGACGCTTAATCTGATCTCCACGATCATGTTCCTCACTGGGATCGGCCTGATCTACGGGCTGACCGGAACCCTTAACCTTGCCGATCTTTCGGGCAAGCTGGATGCGGTCGAAAATCAGGGGCTGGTAACCGTAATCGCCATGCTTTTCATGGTGGCCTTCGGGGTCAAAGCCGCAGTCTTCCCCTTGTTTTTCTGGTTGCCTGCTTCCTACCACACGCCATCCTTTGCTGTTTCCGCCGTTTTTGCGGGATTGCTGACCAAGGTTGGGGTCTATGCGCTGATCCGTACGTTCACCTTACTCTTTGATGGCGACGTTGGCCTGACCCACACGATCCTGCTTTGGGTGGCGGGTTTCACCATGGTGACCGGGGTGCTGGGCGCTGCGGTCCAGAATGATTTTCGGAAGATCCTGTCGTTTCACATTGTCAGTCAGATCGGGTACATGATCATGGGCCTTGCGCTTCTAACCCCGCTGGCGCTGCTGGGCGCGGTCTTCTATCTGCTCCACCACATCATCGTGAAGGCGAACCTTTTCCTGATCGCGGGCGTTGCAAAGCAACTGACGGGCTCCACTGAACTTGCCAAGATCGGCGGGCTCTATCGGTCCTCGCCCTTGTTGGCGGCACTTTTTCTAATCCCGGCCTTCTCGCTGGCTGGCTTTCCACCGCTTTCGGGGTTCTGGGCCAAATACATTCTGGTCAAGGCGTCCCTTGATGAAGAGCTTTGGTTTCTTGCATTCGTGGCACTTGCCGTCGGTCTGATGACCATCTTCTCAATGACCAAGATCTGGGCCGAGGTGTTCTGGAAAGCCCATCCCGATGGCCGCCAACCAGCGTTGTCCGGTTTGGTCGGCCGTACCTCTCTCATTGTTCCGATTGCCGGCCTCGCTTTGATGACCATGGTCGTCGGTCTAATGCCTGAACCCTTTGTGACATTCGCGGAACAATCCGCCGCACAATTGTTAGATCCCACACCCTACATCACAACCGTGCTTGGACCGCAGCCATGAACCTTTTCGTGTTCAACGTCGTTCTTGGATTTGTCTGGGCTGCGCTATGGGGCAGCATCACCCTGTCGCAGCTGGCAATCGGCTTTTTTGTGGGCTTCGTCGCCCTCTGGATCGCCCAGCCGCTTCTGGGTGTACAGGATGGCTATTTCCGGAGGACATGGCGGATTGTCCGGTTGATCGCTTTCTTCATATATGAACTGGTGATATCCAGCGTTCGTGTGGCGATGGATGTTCTGACACCACAAAATATCGCCAAGCCTGCAATACTTGAAATGCCACTGGACGTCGAAAGTGACATCGAGATCCTGTTGGTCACCAATTTGATCTCTCTGACGCCGGGAACACTGAGCATTGATGTCACGCCAGATCGCAAAACACTGATCGTGCATGCCATGTTTGCAGACGACCCTGACGCGGTGATCGAAGATCTGAAATCCGGCATGGAGCGCCTGGTGAAGGAGGTATTCGAAACATGACACCATCTGAATTTCTGAGCTGGTCGATCGACATTACCTTTGCGTTGGTCATGCTTTCGATAGCGATCGCCTTCATTCGGCTCGCCCGCGGCCCCAGCCTTGCCGACAGGGTCGTGGCGCTTGATATGATGACGGTATCCATCATCGCCTTTTGTGGGCTTTATGCGGTCCGTACCGGTGGTCTCGCATTGCTGGATGTCGCGCTGGTACTCGCATTGGTGGGCTTTCTTGCGACGGTCGCACTCGCTCGCTTTGCGGATCGACGCAAACTTGCCGACACAAATGTCTCAGAGGTCGAAGATGATTGAGATCATCACAGCCATTCTTCTGTTATTGGGCGGGGCTTTCGCAATGATCGCTGGTCTAGGAGTTTTGCGCCTGCCCGATGTGCTGACGCGCATGCATGCTTCTACAAAGGCCGGCACATTGGGCAGCAGCCTGATCCTGATCGGTGCGGCCGTGACATTCGGGGACTTTCAGGTGACCATACGTGTGGTGGCCATCATCATCTTTCTGATGTTCACCGCGCCGATCGGGGCCCACATGATCGGACGCAGCGCGATGCTACTGAAAGACAAGCTAGACGCCGACAACATGAAGGTGCCGCCAAAGTAGTCGTGCATCTTATCCTAGCGCACCACGTACACAGACATCGGCGCGTGCGACGCGACATAGCCAGCATTGGATGACAGGATGTGATCCTTTACGCCTGGAACATGGCTCGCCATGACGATCAGATCACATTTGTTGTCTTTTGCCGCTTTGATGATGTCCGAGCCGACGGTCAAATGCAGGTCGCCACGCAGTTCCACATGATAGGAGGCTGCGATGCCCCGGGTTTCGGCCTGATCTGCCGAGAAGTCCTTGAGCCGCTCGGCCATCCGCTCGCCTTCCGTTCGCGCTGATGGGGTTGGTACAGCATCAACTACACCCGTGTAAATTACCGTTGCATTGTTTCTCTTGGCGGTGCTGGCAACCACGTCTAGCGCTTTCTCAAGCTGGTCCACCATCTCCAAATCGACAGGGGCAAGGATACGTGAATACATGCGTCTTCCTCCTCAGTGTTCCGACAAGACTATCGGCCCGGGCAGAAAACGCGTTGATATCGATCAAGAACACGGATCTGGGGGACGAAGCGCCCAGACCAGCCGTTGCATCCGTAGAGGCAGATGCCCCGAAGACACACTTAAGGTCTTCACGAAGCTGGCATCGTTCATGCCGCACATGCGTTGTTCAGACTGATTTCCGTCCGTTCTTTAGGTTAACCAAATCGTTCGGAGGCTGCTACATCCAACGCATCATGAGGCATGGCAGCTTGCGATGTTCTTATCCCATGGCAGATCACGGACGTTGCTGTCGTCGAAGAAGCCGACAGGCATCAACTTGAACCCGCAGGTGATGCAGGGCTGAACCGGGAAGTCCTCGGGGCGGGGGATATGATGCAGTCCGAATGTGTGCCAGGCGACCAGATCCTTGCCGACCAGATCCCTGTCGCCGGCGACATAGGCGTTGATGCCGTCTGACCCGTCGCAGCCATTTACAAACTCTCCTGCCGGAAAACGCTGATCAGGATCAAATGCCGTAACCCAAAGATCCTTGAACGTATAGCCTGCGCGGCGCCCGGAGGGTCCTTCAGGAGAGATGTACGGCGTCACGACGGAGGTCGGGATAAGCTTGTAGGCCGTCGGTTGACCGGTCAGACCCGTTTTGTTGGCACTTTTGAATTTCCAATAACGGTGCGTACCTTGGTCGGCTTTGCGAGCAGCAGCGAGTTCGTTGGTCAAAGGCGTTTCAATCATCCTATAGGCATTTCCATATGGGTTCTCTGGTCCCATGGGTTCGGCTTCGGTATTGCATTCCACCGCTGTGTTTGCGTCACCATCAACGG
The DNA here is from genome assembly GCA_937897325.1 of uncultured Shimia sp. Lineage (GTDB taxonomy): Bacteria > Pseudomonadota > Alphaproteobacteria > Rhodobacterales > Rhodobacteraceae > CALCOY01. The sequence goes on along the minus strand of CALCOY010000097.1, from coordinate 12,544 downwards.
CCATATCGAGCCGCGCGCAAAATGTGTGTTGATGGATCTGCCCAAGAACGCCCGGTACAACCTCGACACCATAAGGGCCCGGCTGGCCAGGCATACAGGCGGTTGTGTTGATAACCCCGGTCGCCTTGATCTCAAACTCGATCATGCCGTCCATATGAAGATACCAATAATAGCCATACTCATAATTACCGACCGTCGCGATGGTCGAGATAACCATCCGACGGGCCCGACGGACTTCGGTTGTGTCCAGACGGAAATCGTAGTGTTTCCACATGATCCCCATGTCTTCTTCATGCAGGCAGATCGCGTTCTTGATCGTCTCGACCTCTCCATCGCGACCGTTCAGACTGGCATCAAGATACTGGATCGCGCCCAGACAATCACAGCCCAGTTCCAGAGAGTTGACAAGGCGGCCAATGCCATACTCGCCAACGTCGAAAACATTCTTGCGAGGGTGCCGCCCATCTGGTGATCCGTAAGGCACCATCATCTCGGCGATGGAGGCGCGGTAAAGAATCGGACGACCGCCGATTGAGATGTCATGCAAGGTCAGACCCTCGCGCGCATTAAATCCGATCTGAAGCTCCCAATCGTGCCATTTCAGACGGTGCCCTTCGAGCGTGAAGCTGACCCCTTCGGGCTGCACGACATCAATCGGACGGAGGTCTTCCCGCACCACCTTCTGGTAGCGCCGGTCATAATTCCATTCGCCGCCGGGTATGGGAATGTCGCCCTCGTCGCGAACGTCAAGGATCTCCCCGGTGTTGATGTCGGCAGTTGCGTTCAGACCATCGATCGGATGCGCATATTGATGATCGTTTTCCTCGTTTCGCACCCAGCAGAATACATGCGAGATACGACGCCCCTGTTCTTCCTCGATCCCGAAATTTCCGGCCGACCAAGGGTCTACAGTGACCAGCGACAAATCGTCGATGCCGCGTCTTTTGCAGGCCGCGATAAAGCGCGGATCTGCCTTGACGGCATTCTCGATCTCCATGAACTCCACTGGCGCAATCATGGGAGACGCGTCGGGATAATGCTTCTGCGAGACCAGCGCATCTTCAGAAAGCGAGACGCGGCAGCGTAGAACGCCCGGCCGATCGGTATGATAGATGTTGATCCACGCCTCTCTCTTGATCGGATCACCTGGGCTGTGCTGGCGGACGACTGCCTTGTCCGGCTCGGCCAATTCGACCATCTCGATCTTGGCGCCCGCCCCGTCCTCAATCGCGTTTCGGACAATGCCGACTGCTTGCAGGATCTCATCCGCCGTCAAAGGGGAAAGTGGGTGAAGTTCACTGATTGGGGTGGTTCCGTCCATTGTCTTTCTCCTTTGATATCGGGGGGTCTTGCTTGGTTTTAAGGTCCTACTTCTTCAAGCGGGTCCAGATCGCGTCATAAAGCGCCTGGGTTTCCTGATCACACACTTTGACAAAGGTTCCAGCAGGCGCTGATGCGGGCGGATTCTGCTCGGGCGAGCTTTTGAGGTCATCCGTCAGAAGCGGGGTGACCCCTTTCACACCAGCCGTGTATTGCGCGAAGTTCGAAACCTCGGCGATGTTTTCCGGCTCAAGCAGGAAATCCATGAACTTGATAGCGTTGTCTCTGTTGGGCGCGTCTTTCAGCAAGACAACATTGTCCATCCATACCACATAACCTTCCTTTGGATAAGCATACTCGATCGGGGCGCCTTCCACGCGCGCCTTGGCGCCAAAGCCGTTCCAGATCATGCCGACCGCGGCATCACCGGACACAAGCACATCCTTCGCCCCGTCCGAGTTGAAAGAAGCCCAATGTGCCTTGGCCGCATTGACCGTTTCAGACAGCTTCTTGAGTTGCTCACGATCGGCCGAACATTGCGGAATGCCCAGATGCAGCGAGGCCAGCGCGAGAAGTTCACCCTGCGTGTCGAGCACGTTGATCTTGCCTTTCAGCGCGTCAGGTGGATTGAAGATCATGTCGGTCGTGTCGATGTCTTCTGCATAAACCTCGCGGTTCACGGCAAAGCTGGTGGATCCCCACTGATACGGTATGGAATGCATCCTGCCCGGATCGAAGTCCACGTTAAGCCATTGTTCTTCAATATTGGCTTTGTTGATCAGTTCACCTTCGGCAATGGTATCAAGCATGCCCTCATCGCGCATGATCTGAACCATATAGTCACCTGGCACGGCCACGTCGTACGACCCGAGTGTCCCGCCCTTAAGGGATGCGAGCATAGCTTCGTTGGAATCGTAGGTGTCCATCGTTACCTCGATGCCTGTCTCTTCGCTGAAGCGGTCCAACAGCTCTTGCGGGATGTATTCGAACCAGTGGTAGATCGACAATTTGCCTTCGGCTAATGCACCGCCGGCGCAAAATGTTAATGCAGCAACCGTTGTTGTGAGCCTTCCAAAAGTCATGACGTGTCCCTTCAGTTGTTTTGATTTCCCAGTCTGTTCACGAAGTATGAGGCCGTGACGAACAGGACAGAGACCATCAGCATGCAGGTGCTGATGGCCATGATATCCGGTTTGATCCCCTGTTTGACGGCCCCAAAAATTGCGGTGGGCAAAGTTTCGATGCCCGCGCCCTTGACGAAATTCGTGATGATGAAGTCGTCAAGCGAGATGATGAAGGCCAGCAAGAAGCCTGCGATGATCCCGGGCATCATCAACGGCATCAGCACCAAGCGAAAAGCCCGCCAACGGCTGGCATAAAGATCCATCGCTGCCTGTTCATAATGCGCCTCAATCCCCTGTAACCTCGCAGCGATGGGCAAGTAAGCGAAGGGGATGCAGAAGACGATATGCGCCACGAGGATCGTCAGAAGCCCGCGCTGAAACCCTATGGAGGAGAAGAAGATGAGCGTCGCCACAGCTGTCACGATTTCAGGCACCATGAGAGGCAGGTTGATCAGTGCAAAGCTTGCCGATTTTCCCGTGAATGACCCGCCGCGGAGCATGGCCAGAGCGGCACAGGTTGCGATGACGGTGGCGCAGGACGCAGCTGACATCGCGATGATCAGCGAATTCCACGCGGCAGCCTTGTATTTCGCCGCTTCTATTCCAAAAAAAACATCCCGGTACCAGACCAGGCTGAACCCACCCCAGCGGGTGATCGATGCGCTTTCGTTGAACGAATAGACCATCACAATAAGAAGCGGGGCATAAAGCAGGATCAGACAGAAGATCGTCATGGGCAAAAAGCCCGGATATCGCTTCAAGTTGCTCATTGCTCTGAGGCCCGTGCATGTGAACGGGCGTAGATGAACAGAACGACCAGCACGATTGACAGAAGCACCATGGCCACTGCCGCCCCGAACGGCCAATTGCCTGCAGCACCCTTGAACTGGTCCTCGATCAATGAGCCGATCATCCAGTTTTTTGCTCCCCCCAAAAGATCGGGAGCGAGAAATGCGCCCAGCGATGGGACGAAAACCAGAATGCATCCTGCGATAACACCCGGCCGGACAACGGGCAGCACAATCAGCCATAGAACCCGCCATTTCGGTGCATAAAGATCGGCTGCGGCCTCGTTCAGCGCGAAATTGTAGCGCTCAACCGCGGCGTAGATCGGCAAAACCATGAAGGGCAGGTAGGAATAGAAAAGTCCAAGCTGGACGGCAAAATTTGTATTGATCATCGTGATTGGCGCGTCGATCAGGCCGATGGCCATAAGCCATTCGTTCAAAGGCCCGTTGTCACGAATAAGGAACTTCATCGACACGGTGCGGATCAGCAGATTGACCCAATAGGGAATGGTGATCAGGAACAGCCAGAGTGATCTTGTGTGGGAAGGCCTTGTCGCGATGAACCAGGCCGTGGGAAAACCGACGATCAGACAAAGGATCGTCGCGAGGCCAGCCTGCCAGGCGGAGCGCCAGAAAATCGCGATATAGGTCCATTCGATCTGTGGTGGTTCGTCCCCAAATAGGCCACGGTCGAGGAAGAATCTGTCATAGGAGCTAAGTGAGAATTCCCAAACCACGCCGCCGCGAAATTCTTTGGTCAGGAACGAATAGACCAGCATGAGAAGGACCGGCAGCAAAAGGAAGAACCCGATCGATGCCCATGACGGCAGCATCAGCCAGATCCGGGCCGGCGCAAATGCAGCGCTTTTGCCGCTGGAAGGCACAAGACCGGCCATCAGTCGACCAAAACCTTGGCAGCACCTGGCGCGACACTGATAGAGGCCGCATCACCGGGTGCAAACCGACCTTTGGTCCCTTGGTCATTTTGTGCACGGACAACGACCAGTGTCCCACAGCCCAACCGAACGTGGTAATGTGTGTCGGTGCCGAGGTAGACCAGCTTGTCGACGACGCAAGGCACGGTCTCATCGGTTCCAATGACGATCCGCTCGGGCCTGATCGAAACACAGGTCTCTCTTTTGTCCGGCCTGTTCCCGTCGGCCTCAAGCTCCATCCCCGGTGCAATTCTGACGCGAAGCCCGCTGCCATTGTTACTGATGACGTCTGCATCAAAAAGATTTGTTTCGCCGATGAAGTCCGCAACGAACCTGTTTTTTGGCGCTTCATAAATCTCTTCCGCGCTGCCGACCTGCTGCAACTGGCCCGCAGACATCACCGCAATCCGGTCAGACATGCTTAGCGCCTCTTCCTGGTCGTGGGTCACGAAGATGAAGGTGATGCCGGTTTCCTGCTGGATCTGCTTCAACTCGATCCGCATGTGCTGACGCAGCTTGAGATCAAGCGCAGACAACGGCTCGTCCAGCAACAACACCTTTGGTGCCGGGGCCAAAGCCCGCGCCAAGGCCACCCGCTGTTGCTGTCCGCCAGAGAGTTGCGATGGCTTCCGATCAGCCATTGCCTCTAAGTGAACAAGGCGCAGCATATCTGCGACCCGCTTGGCCGTTTCGGCCTTGCCGCGCCCGAGCATCTGTAAACCAAAACTCACGTTTTCCGCGACCGACAGGTGCGGAAACAGTGCATAGTTCTGAAAGACGGTGTTAATAGGCCGCTTATCTGGAGGGAGATCCGACAGGCGTTTTCCGTAAAGCATAACGTCCCCGTCCGTGACGGTTTCAAACCCAGCCATAATGCGCAAAAGGGTCGTTTTCCCGCAGCCGGACGGCCCCAGAAGCGTGAAGAATTCATTGTCATGAACGCTGAAGCTGACCTTGTTCAAGGCGATGGCGGCGTTGGCGCCCGTCCCAAACACCTTGTCAACTGCCACAATTTCCAACGCAGTTGCTAGGTTGGCCACAGCATCATCTCAAGAAATCCCCACGCTGAATAATCGCAAGCCACCGCCTCGCGCTCAATAGACAAGAAGCATGATGCGCCGCGCACGATCAAATCCTGCCTAAATTTTCACTAGAATTCGGGTTTCGTCGGAAAATCGGGCTTTGCATTTACGAAGATTCCCGCATTGCGCGATACCATCGTTGCGAGCGCCCTTTTAAACCGCAAAGCCAGCTTTGTCCGGCAAAAGGGGCGCAAAACCCAATGATCGGCTGCCGTTCACTTCATCACGAAACTGTGCGTCACGGTTTATCCCTGGGCCGATCCGACCTAATTCACAACCAAGCACAGTGGCGTTACCGTTCCTCAAAGCCTTGTCCAATGCGACCGGTTCGCGACCAAAGCGCCTTGCAAAAAAAAAGCGCCTTGCAAAAAAGGAGACATCAAAATGCCGATCGAGTTACTCAACCGTCGAACGCTTCTGGCTACGGGCGGCGCCATTCTCGCAGCGGGTGTTCACGGTCTTGTCGCGCCCGCCCGTGCACAAGTATTGGCGCCGACACCATCAATGCGGGGAGGATCCAACAACTATCGCCCGGGTGCGCCCATAGTCGATCGGATCGGCGGCGGAGGGTTCTGGATGACAGGCACCGTGCGCCGCGCCGGAGATGGCGCCCCCCTCGGCGGGCAACGCGTCCAAATCTGGGCCCACACAACAGAAGGCCACGAACGTGATCCACAAAGCCATGGGGCCACATTAACCGGTGCCGATGGTACCTTCCGGCTTGAGATGCCGCAAATCGTTCCAGCCTTCGGTCAACCGCATGGTCATCTGGCCTATGATGATGATGAGTTTGAAACGGTGTTCTTGCGCCCCGTCATGCCAAGCGCTGCCGACAAAACTCTTGAGGCACACTTCGTTCTACAGCCGGTCTAGGCAAGGCACGCAGCGATGAGGCTAGCCCGCCAGATTCTGATCTGGGTTGCCCTGCTGACCGCGATTGCCATTCCAGTTGGGCTGGCGGCGATGAGCCCGCAGCTGGCCTGGCGCAATCCCATCTACATCGCATCGGGCTTTGCGGGCATAATCGCCATGGCGCTTATGATCCTGCAGCCATTGTTGGCAGCAGGCTATCTGCCCGGCCTGCCAGCGCTGCGCGGGCGGCGCATTCATCGGATGATCGGGGGCATCTTGGTCGCCGCTGTGGTGGCACATGTTTTGGGGCTTTGGATCACAAGTCCCCCTGACGTGGTCGATGCACTGCTTTTCGTGTCACCGACTCCTTTTTCCGCCTGGGGTGTGATTGCCATGTGGGCGATTTTTCTCACAGCGTTTCTGGCTGCGTTTCGTCGGCGATTGCGACTGCGTTGGCGTACATGGCGCTTGGGTCATTCGGTGCTCGCCTTGGTGATCGTTCTGGGCACCGTGGTCCACGCTTTGCTAATCGAAGGGACCATGGAGGCAATTTCGAAAGTGACCATATGCATGCTACTGATCGCCATCACACTGAAGGTGCTGGCCGATTTGCGTGTCTGGGCAAAGCGCGCGACGCTCAGGTGAATGTGTTTGTCCCTGCGACCCTCGGAGACGCGGCGACTCATTTCGTGTAAATGCTGGTTGGCAGCGACCAATCATATCGGTGATCGTCGTCAGCAGAGTTGCCCTGGGCCGGAATCCGCTCTCCTCCTAAGGCCAACGGTCTGGTCGAAAGAGCAGTCCATACAGTATCTTTTATGAGGGAAAAACCGGTCTTTGCCTCCAGGAAAATGCGGTCGGCAATATCGGCTTTGCCACCTTAGATGTGACGAATGCGACCCGTGCGGGAAAATTATGCCGCTAGATCGAAACAATCTGGCCCAAATTTCCCCACATTTGAGTATTTAGTGCATGTTTGAGACAAACAGCCCAAAACCCACAGCAGTCGCTTAAACGGAATCAGGGCACCAATCCAGCAACGCCCCGGCAGGGCATTGGAGAGATACAGTGAAAAGACCGAGCAAAACCCGAGTGCTGGGAATGATGACAATCGCTGGCTTCTTGGCGATTGCAAGCAGCGCGCAGGCCCAACAAGTGACGCTTAAGTCCAGCGATGGCACGGTGAATATGACGGGCGATCTAATCGCTTTCGAAGACAACACCTACATTCTTCGTACCGCGCTCGGACAGCTGCGACTTGCGGCAAACCGGGTCAGTTGTTCAGGCGAAGCTTGCCCTGATCTTAGCCAGGAAGATGTCGATATCGCCATGTCGGGATCGGAAGAGATTGGCTCGGGTCTCATGCCCATCCTGCTGGAAGGCTACGCAGGTGCAAAAAACGCTGCCGCCACACTTCGAAACACCGGGCTCGGCAATCAGTTGGTAGCCAATCTTGTGAATGACGAGGGTTTTGGTGAAGAGCTTGCCTCTTTCCAGGTGACTGGCACCAGCGCCACGGAAGGCCTTGGAGACCTGTTGGACAAGACATCCGACATCGCGATCACGTCGCGCCGGATCGTCCCGCAAGAAGCCCAGGCTTTTGGCGCCACCGGTGCGGGCGATATGTACTCGCCCGCCCAAGAGCACATTGTCGCCGTAGACAGCCTTGTTGTCATCACCAACCCAGACAATCCGATTACAACGCTGAATGTCCGGCAGTTGTTTGGCATTTACAGCGGTGCGATCACGAACTGGTCACAGCTTGGCGGACCTGATCTGCCGGTTCAGGTCGTGATCCGCGATGTAGGCGAGAACCGCAGAGATGCGTTTGAAAGCAGCTTCTTTGGAAGTGCTGACGTTGCGTTGACCCAAAAGGCCGAAATTGTCGCGGACAGCAACTCCGTGGCGCAGTTTGTCAACCAAAACGATGGTGCCATCGGTGTGGTCGGATATGCCTTCCAGCGAGGCGCTAGGACGGTCAACATTATCAACCAGTGCGGCATCACCATGGTGCCCGACGCATTCTCGGCCAAAACGGAAGAATATGCGCTGCAGCGGCGCCTGTATCTCTATACACGCGGTGACACGATAACCCCGGAAGTCCGTAATTTCGTAAATTGGGCCAGCTCTGCGGGAGCCGACGGTGTTATCAGCAAAGCTGGTTTCATCGGCTTTAATGTGGATCGACGCGAACAGTCGAACAGCGATGTGCGGGCAATTGCCATGCAGAATGCCGAAGGCACGCCGCTCGAGAAAGCAGTCATGCGCCAGATGCTGGAAAAGATGGTCGAATACGATCGACTGTCGACGACATTCCGATTCCAGACCGGCTCGGCATTGCTTGACGAACGCGGGCAAATCGACAAGGCCCGGCTGGTCGAGTATCTCGAAACACAGCCCGCCGGATCCGAGGTGCTATTCGTCGGTTTCACGGACAGCGTAGGTGGATTCGAATACAACCAGACCCTTGCAGAACGGCGTGCAGCCGAAGTCATGGGCAATGTAAGATCCTTTGCTCGCAATCGCCTCGCAGATTTGACGATGTCGTCGATCGGCTATGGTGAAGTTGCGCCATCAGGTTGCAACGCCAGCGATCAGGGGCGTCGGATCAACCGCCGGACGGAAGTGTGGATCAAATCGCCCACCTGATCTGACCCCAAGATCAAGAAAAGCGGTGGCTCGTGAGGGCCACCCATCTTTGTCTTGCAGTGCATCCGCGGTCAAGCGGAATTGAGGATATCGTATGTTTCATGAGTTTGATGCCCGTGCGCGGATGGGCCTGACGGGCGCAGTCCGGCTGATCCTCGCTGCAACACTGGGGCTTTTGCTGACACACACCGTTCAGGCGCAGAACATCCGGCAGGATGTTGGCGGAAGCGAACGTATCAACCTAGCGGGTCAGCTCAGCACGCTGAGCCAGCGTATCATCGCCTCCGCCTGCAATCTGGATGCGGGCATTGCAGTCGCCGAAAGCAACGCGGTTCTGAAAATCTCTGCTGATCAGTTCGGTCGGATCCGCGATGCACTCTCGAACGGGAATCGTGGTTTCGGCATCTTGGGCAAAGAGACGCGTGCGCAAACACTTCAGGCTATCGACAGCCTGAACACCGCTTGGGGTCCCTTGCTGGACCAGGCTGTCGAGACGGAATTGTCCGCAAACGACCCAGCGAAAATCGCCATGCTTGCGGACCAAAGCGAACCGTTGCTGAACACTGCAGGCGTTCTGGTGAGTGAGATCGCCGGTCAATACGCTGATCCGGTCGCTCTTTTGCACGCAGACGCGCTGCTCATCGATCTGGCCGGGCGCCAGCGCACATTGGCAGCGCAGATGTCGAAAGATGTCTGCCTGATCGCCTCGGGGGTCAACGTCGATACAGCCAAGGCAGAGCTTTCGTCGACCATCCAGCTCTTTGAAGATACCTTGTTCGCACTGCGCAATGGCCTCGAAAGCGTGGGGGTGCGCCCTCCTCCTACCCAGCAGATCGCGGATGGCTTGCAATTCGTTGTAGAGGAATGGACGGCAATCCAACCCAGCCTAGAAACATCGGTGGCAGGCGAAGAATTGTCAACTGAGACACGTCAAGGTCTGTTCCTCTCCTTCTTGGGTATGGAGGCACGGATGAACAATGTCGTCGTTATGTACGGCAAAAATTCCAAGCTCTAGCACGTCTGACCTGACGATTGCCGGGCCCACGGCCTCCGGCCGAGATGAAAGACGGATGGACGAAAAGCGTTCGACTGTTATGCGTTTGGCGCACCGGTGCCGTGCCTCCTTAACGTGCAAGCCATGGGGACCACCCATCAGGTGGCCTTGTGCCGTTCCTGAAGTGAGAGTTTCGAATACAGGGCGCCTATGCGCTGGCCTCCCATTAGATAACCCATTGGTTTATAATGAGAGTCGTACTTCAGGTTAGCGCGATCCAGACCCGTCAAAAAGGGCCGATGGATCGAGCCATGCAGTAGACGAGATCCCTCTTAGACGGGCTGTTGCGGAACAAAGACTTCGACAGTGCCTTGGACAAGGCCGGTGCGCCCCAATATCGCGCGATGATCCTGCCCGCGCAGCACCACATCAATCACGTGCTCTCCGGGGGCCAATGGACCTATTAGGACCACAGGCTGGTAGGCTGACGCGACCTTCGCTCCGTTTACATGCACATGCGCATGCCCGATTGGCGCGGCTTGTGCCTGCGCCACACAGATGTCGGTGAATTGAAACTCGGTGGTGTCAATCTGAACCCTGTATTTTCCCTGCGCAAAAGGCTCGACCTGAAGGCTGACCTTTGGCGGCTCAATGTCGTCCGGCAGGACAAGAAAGACCGCGCGCGGCGGTCTCCCGTTTCCATTCACGATCGGAGCGGCGAAAACCACGCTTCCCAACAAAATGGCGAGAATACAAGGCGCGAAGGCAGCCTTCATATAGAACCGTCTCAACATCAGGCGACCCTCACCCGGCGAAATTGCACAGAGCCGAACGGCAAAGGCAAATGCCGACCGATAAGCAACATTGCCAGCAGTGCGCCATAGAGATTGGCGTGGAAAAGGGGCGTTTCCCCCAACACCACCGCAAGAAACGTGATCGCCCCCAGTATCGCCAGAGCGACAGGTCGCACCAGACGCCCCAAAACCAAGAGGGCACCACAGAGAATTTCGACACCCGTCATGACAAGTGCAACAACCGGCATCGGCAATCCGAATGTCGGCATTTCTCCATGCTCAAGGATCGCGATAAGCAAGGTCGGCTGCAGCAGCTTGTAGGCAATGCCGAGATAAACGAAGCCGATGCCGATCAGGATCTGCGCCCCGCGCCAAAGGAACTTCCGGCTCCTGAAGGCAACCTTTTGCCCAAGATCTGAATGAAACGCCTGGTCGAGCGAAAACCGACCACCACCCAAAGCGATCACAATCAGGCCCGGGCCTGCAAAATGCAGGCCGTAAGACCCAAACGCACTTCCGAACACAGCCAGGCCGAGCATGGAAAATCCCACCAATGCCGCCCCACAGATACGTGTCAGAAGACCAAGGAGCAGAAGAAACCCGACGATCAATTGCACCAGAGTAAGCGCACCGGCCAAGGCAATTCCGACCAGTTGCATGTCGGGCACCAGAAAGGTTGGCGTGGTCCACATGGATGTGCCGTGTCGTGGCAAACCGCCAAACGCCGCCAGAAGAAGCATCGACGCAAGGCCTAAGCGGAGGAAAAGTGGCGCGACATCGGCAAACCCCCTTGAAAACGGTGCAATAAGACGGTCTTCAAGTTGGGTGATACTCGCCTCAAGGCGCAGGGCAAAAAGGCTCACGGCAAATCCCATTGTGGCGGCGATGCCCAGAAAAAGCCGGCTCCTAAACAGTGGCGGAATCGGCGCGACCGACAATTCTTCGATTTCAGATGGTGTCAGAAGCCAAGCTTCATGCGCGTCGGCAGAAGTGGCAAGAATGACAAGAAAGGATATTGTGGCGATAAACCGCCACGCAAAAGTTCGAAAATGCATTTTGATCTCCCGAGAGAGCTAAATTGATGTGTAGTAAAATTCGAAAGTCGAAGTAAAAATGTATTCAGATCAGTCACAAACGCCATAATTTGCGCGTGAAGTTCCTGTAAATGAGGGACCAAATATACTTTTCCGACGGACGGGCCAAGTCAGGAACTCCATACCTTACCTGGCCTTGTATCGCCCACCTTAGAAGCCCATACGCCAATGCGATTTGAACCCCGCCTGTTTTGTCGGAGGCTGATTTTTCTTGGCTAAGCGACCATGTCTGATCTTTTGGGAGCAGTGTAGAGATTGGCCTCGGCCTCTGCTGGTGGGATATGTTTCCGATGGGTTCCAACAGACGGCACCGGTTGAACCAATGCACCCGTTTAAGGCTGGCGTGGTCGATGGCATCAAAGCTCCGCCATGGGCCGATGAATGACTTCGGCCTTGAAAAGGCTGTTGATTGTCTCAACCAGGGCGTTGTCATACCAATCCCATGGGCTGCCGACAGACGGTTCGATCTCGGCTTCGGCCGATCATTGGTGTAGCGAGTAGATGAGTATTGCGAACAGCGATCCGAATGATGCACCAAACCAGCACCCGGTTGGCGTTTATGAACAGCTTGCTCAACTCCATCCCAAAAAACCCGGCATGATCCGTTCGGTTGACCCGCCAGCCAACGATACGTCGCGCGAAATCGCCACTGACTAAGGCGGCTCACACAAATCCCTGCCAGGTCGCCACGTAGGTGAAATCGCTGCCCAAAAGGATGTTCGGTGCCGGTGCCTTGAACTGGCGGCTCACCTTGTCCGGCGGGCATGTGTGCAACTGGTCTGGAATTGTCGTCTTCGGCTTCTTGCACCGAATGACGCCCTCCAGGCTCAAATCTTTCATCGATCGCGCAACCGTACACCCAGCCCCATCGCAGCTTTCGCGTTGCATCTGGTGTCAGACTTTGCGTGCGGC
>CALCOY010000096.1 GCA_937897325.1 uncultured Shimia sp. | reverse complement strand
AACCCTCTCTCATCAAATCAACCTAAACTGTCCCATTGGTGCTGACGCCAGACACTCAAGTCGGCGAAGCGCTCGGCGAAGGTGTGCCCACGCTTGCCAAGGTTCCAGGGGGTTTGGGAATGAGCACCCGGACTTGCAGCGCCGACGGTCTGCAGATGGTCTGGCCTACCAAGACTTGGTTCTAGACGCGCGGAAGACTCTGTCTGAACAGTTGCTGCGGCGCACGGACTATGCCTTGGCAGAGATCGCCATTTTAACCGGGTTCTCTAATCAGAGCGCGTTCACCCGCGCCTTCAAACGTTGGCACGGGCAAACGCCTGCAAACTATCGGCGCGGCGCATAAGCCCAAACGCAAACCGTCGAGTGGATCGGCACACGGGCCGTGGCCTCTTGGGCCCAAACACTGGCGTCCGACGCAAATACGGTCGCGCCCAGCGACGGCTATCCCCTCGTCATTACCTCAATCAAGGGAGACCAAACATGACACCCAAACCAATCCTAATTACAGGCGCGACCGGAAAAACTGGGGCTCGCGTCCTGGCTCAGCTCAAAGCCGCGGGGCATGATGCCCACTCAGGCTCACGAAAGGCTCCCATACCCTTTGACTGGGACGATCCAGCCACATGGGAGAAGGCCCTGCGTGATATGCGAGATGTCTACGTCAACTACCATCCGGACTACGCGTTCCCAGAAGCCATCGTGAACCTGACGCGTTTTACCCGTGTCGCCGCGTCTTGCGGTGTCGAGCGCTTGGTCATCTTAATCGGCCGTGGCGAAAACCATGCGCAGCTGAGCGAAGGAGTGATCGGCAGATCAGGCCTCAACTATACCAATGTCTGTTCAGCATGGTTTTCGCAGAACTTCTTCGAAGTGTCCCTCTGGGAGCCCGTGATGGCCGGGGTCGTCCCTATGGCTGGCGGCGATCTCGAAGAGCCCATTATCGACATCGACGACCTTGCCGATGTCATTGTCGAGGCCCTGATGGACGCTGGCCATTCCGGACAGACTTATGAATGCACAGGTCCTCGATTGCTCAGCTTCGCCGAGGTCGCTGACATCCTGTCCGGTGCGATGGGGCGGCGTGTCGACCATCTGCCGATCTCTTTCGAGGATTTCCATGCAGAGCTTGAGGCGACGAGCGGAACGGTTTTCGCCGACATCGTGACGGGAATCGCGCGGGAAACCTTCGACGGTCGGAATGCCGATATCGGCGACGGTGTAATGCGGGCGATCGGTCGCGCGCCCCGAGACTTCACCAAATTCGCACAAGCCGCTGCAGCAGCGGGCAAATGGGCCAAAGCGACCTGACAAACTCAAACAAAGGGAACAAGAAACATGCAACTTACAAGTAATCAGAAGATCACCCTCAGCATGGGCGGCGTCACAGCGCTGGCCATCGGCGATATCGCAGCGCCGATCATCGACATTGATGACATCGCTCATGTAGTCGTCGCGGTGCTGACCGAAGATGGGCACATGGGCGAACGGTACGAAGTCACTGGCCCACGCCTGATGACCTTCGCAGAGACGGCAGAGGTACTGACCGAAACGTTGGGTCGCCCCATTCAACATCTGCCGATCATCTATGAAGACTTACACGCGAACGTCACAGCCTCTGGCGACACATTCGTCGTCGACGTCTTCACCGCAATCGCCCGCGAAACGCTGGAGGAGCGCAGCGCCTATAAAGCTTATGGGGTCGAACGGGCCCTTGACGGTGCTTTATGGCCGATCGCTACATATGAGCGGCCTGGCACGATAGCAGTGGTTCGGATCAGTTCTTCGACCGTCTTTTGCAGCTTTAACGCACCGTCTTTGGGTTGCCTTTCATGCAAATCGCTTCGATCTTCTTAATGGGGTATTGTCGGGCCACCAGTCGCCTTTGAACAGCCAGAGTACGAACCTTTTTCCGATGCACTCGGATTGTCGTTGGGCGACAGCCGAGACGGGCTTTGAGGCGAACGCGCATCACCTGCGTCGCCCGGCGAAAGCCCACAAGTGGCTATCGAAAGCCGATTTACGAGCGGGCCAACACACAGGTCTCGAGACCAGCCTGCTTGAAATAATCTCGGCAGGCTTCGACGAATTGATGCACCAACCGGCGGGGGCGAGATTTATCGTAGGCAATTGCCAGCGTCAGAGACGGAAGGGGATCGGAGATCGGCCGCTCCACCAGTCTTTCGCCGCTGTAGCTGACCTGCGTCAAAGGCTTCATGTTCAGAATGGCGCAGCCGCGACCCGCCCCCACAAGGCTTCTGACCATTTCCGTTGAATTGGCAAATGCAGCAATCGGCGCCGTGCGGGCATGCGTATCGAAAAGACCTCGGTAGTAAGCGACTGCGACGGGTCTGTTAAGAACCACCAATGGCTCTTTTGCGATATCTGCCATGGTGACCGTGTCTTGCTTTGCGAGACGATGCGAAGCTGGAAGAAGACAGTAGGGTGGTGCTTCGATCAGGACTTCATAATCAATTGAAGGACGCACGTCCTCGCTGACAAATAGAATGACGTCATAGGACCCTTTCAAAAGGCCCTCTTGCGCGCTGTCATTGTCGCATTCTTGCAAATGCAGTTCGATGTCGCCCGAAGCGGGGACAAACGACGACAAGATCTTGGGAAGAAATGCCGGAGCAATCGGCGCATAAAATCCAACGCGCAATGTACCGCTCAACGATTGTTTCAGGTCTGCGCCCTCGGCCAATAGAGACCGATAATCCTCCAGAAGACGCTCGCACTTCCTCGCAACAATGAGACCACTCGCATTTGCTTCAATGCCGCGCGACCGTTGCCGGCTGACCAAGGTCAGGTCAAACACCGTCTCAATCTGATCGATTGCAGATGAGACTGCGGATGCTGCGATGTTCAACTCTGCAGCCGCCTTTGCGATGCTCCCGTGACGCAAGGCAGTCGTGAAGTATTCCATTGCCCGAAGCGAGATTGCCATTATTACCTCTGAATTTCCCATGTAGTTACCGCAATTATACTGTTTTTCATATGAAATGGCATCGTGTAAACTGTCCCAGATCCCAACGTAAGGTTGTCTTGATGGCTGAAGCTCCCCTGAAAGGTTGGAACCACGTCCCGAATGTCCCGCTTCAAGTATCGCCCTTTTTCACATGGCCACTGCGCCCAATGCACATGCTTGCCTGGGTTTGGAATTCTTGGTTTCTGATTACCGAGCGGCTGATCATCGTAGGGATCGCCTTCGTTTCATTCTACTGGTTCCAACCACCGCTGGAGGAAACAAAGACCCTGGCTTTTGGTTGGGTGGCCGAGATGTACATCCGCAACCTTGTCCTGATGTCCGCTGTCGCAGGCGGTCTGCATCTCTATTTCTATACATTCACAAAACAAGGACAGCGCCTGAAATACGACCCAAGGCCACTGATGAAGAACGGTCGACAATTCACCTTGGGCGGACAGATCCGCGACAACATGTTCTGGACGCTGGCAAGTGGGGTGACCATATGGACCGCTTACGAAGTCCTGATGTTCTGGGCGCTCGCCAACGGATACGCGCCTATGCTCACTTGGGCAGCGCATCCAATCTGGTTTGTGGCCTTGTTTCTGCTGATCCCGGTCTGGGAAAGCTTCTACTTCTATTGGATCCACCGCCTGCTGCACGTGCCGTTCCTTTACAGGCACGTTCATGCATTGCACCACCGCAACATCAATGTCGGGCCCTGGTCGGGTCTGTCGATGCACCCGGTCGAGCACGTCATCTTCCTTGGGTCCGTCCTGATCCACTGGGTCGTCGCGGCTCACCCCGTGCACATCCTGTTTCACTTGCAGTACTACGCGCTGACCGCGGCCACGACCCATACGGGGTTCGAAGGGCTGGTGATCAAGGATGAAAGCCGGATGAAGCTCGGAACTTTCCATCACCAGATGCATCACCGCTATTTCGAGTGCAACTATGGCTCGCTAGAGCTGCCATGGGACAAGCTGTTCGGGTCCTTTCATGATGGCACGGTTGCCTCCGACGAGAAAATCAAGGCGCGACGCAAACGCATGACAGCTAGTGGCAAGAGTTAAGCAATAGCCATTTCAACGGCCGTGATCACACGGTCTACTGCGGCTTTCAGTGTTGGTGCATCTTCGCTTTCCGCCATCACGCGGATCAGCGGCTCGGTGCCTGATTTCCGGATCAAGAGACGACCGTTGCCGTTCAATTGGGCTTCCGCATCTGCGATGGCACTTTGTACGGCAGGAAGGTCCAACGGCGTCTGGCCCGCACCATAGCGGACGTTCTTGAGAAGTTGCGGTACCGGATCGAAGACATGCAGGACGTCGCTGGCCTTCTTTCCGCTGCGTACGAGCTCGGCCAGGAACTGAAGACCCGCCATAAGGCCGTCCCCGGTTGTCGAATGATCGGTCATGACGATATGGCCAGATTGCTCCCCTCCCAGATTGAAACCCCCGGTGCGCATGCGTTCGACAACGTGGCGGTCCCCAACCGGCGTGCGCTCCAGGCGAAGCCCTTTGCTTTCCAGAAACCTCTCAAGCCCGAGGTTTGACATCACGGTCGCCACAAGCGTGTCGCCCTTCAGCCGTCCCTCTTCGGCCCAGCGGGCTGCCATGAGACCCATGAATTGATCGCCATCGCCGATCTGCCCGCGCTCGTCGAGCAGGATAACGCGGTCGGCATCCCCATCAAGGCAAATTCCAACGTCCGCGCCATGCGCAACGACCGCCTCTGCTGCGACCTGAGGATGCGTCGATCCGCAATTTTCGTTGATGTTGCGGCCATTGGGTGAGGTGCCGATGGGGATTACGGTCGCACCAAGCTCCCAAAGCACGTCGGGTGCGGTTCGATAGGCCGCACCATTGGCGCAATCCACAACAACCTTGAGCCCGTCCAGACGCATCTGCCGCGGAAAGGTCGATTTCAACCGTTCGATATAGCGAAAGCGCCCATCGAAAATGTGTTTTGCCCGCCCGATTTGCGTGGCTGGAACCGGCTCGACCCCTTCGGCCACGAGGTTTTCAATCTCGGCTTCGGCGGCATCGCTAAGCTTGTAGCCGTCCGGGCCAAAGAACTTGATGCCATTGTCCTCGGCCGGGTTGTGGCTGGCAGAAATCATGATGCCCAGATCGGCCCGCATGGACCGCGTCAAAAGCCCGACGGCCGGTGTCGGAATGGGGCTAAGCAGCAGCACGTTCATGCCGGTGGATGTCAGGCCAGCCGTCAGCGCATTTTCGAACATGTAGCCGGACAGCCGCGTGTCCTTGCCGATCACCACGCGGTGCACACCTTCGCTGTCGCGCTTGAAGTACCGGCCAACCGCAGCGCCAATGCGCAGGGCCATTTCCGCCGTCATGGGATGCGCATTTGCTGTCCCGCGCACACCATCTGTTCCAAAAAGCTTTGTCATATTGGATTTATTGCCATGGCCGCACGCCAAAGCGCAATGGCCTGGCGCGTGTCTGACACATCGTGAACACGCAGCATCTGCACCCCCTGCCCCAGCGCTGCAAGGCCCAAGGCGACCGAACCGGGCATGCGACAGGCTGGATCAGGTTCAAGGCCGATCCTTCCAATCATGCCTTTGCGGGACACGCCCAGCAGAATAGGCACGCCAAGTCCGTGAAACAAAGAGATGCGTTCCAGGATGGCGAGGTTGTGCGTTTGTGTCTTGCCGAAGCCGATACCGGGATCTGCAATGATCCGCGTCCGGGGAACGCCAGCAAGCTCAAGCGCCCCGATCCGGTCTGCAAGCGCGTCGTAAACGTCCAGAAGCACATCGTCATAGTCTGGGTTATCCTGCATGGTGGAGGGATCACCTTGCATATGCATTACGCAAACCGGGGCAGACAGAGTTGCGCAAAGCGGGGCCAGGTCGGGGTCGAAGCTGAAGCCAGAAACATCGTTGACAAGACTGGCGCCTGCGTCAAGCGCCGCTCTGGCAACCGGTGCTTTGCGAGTGTCGATTGAGATTGGCGTTTGAAATCCACGATCCGAAGCTGCCTTGATAACAGGTATCGTGCGGGCAATCTCTTCACCGAGATCTACCTCGACCGCTCCGGGTCGGGTGGATTCACCCCCGATGTCGATGATATCAGCGCCCGCTTGCGCGAGACCAAGGGCATGGGTCAGCGCGGCATCCACACTGTCATGCAACCCGCCATCAGAGAAGCTGTCCGGCGTAACATTCAAAATGCCCATAAGGCGCGGCGAGCTAAAGGCTAGCCCGGCGATTGGAGGGCGCCGAGCCGTTAAAGGAGCCAGATCTGCCGGGGCGCACTCCTCGACAGGCATGACCTCAGGGCTTTGACCGCGCTCCAGCACCTCGATATGCGTGAACCAGGCCCATCCCCCGGCGAGGCGTTTCGCGCCGGGCGGTCGCGCAGGCCCGACCTGAGAAATCGGACGGAAATAGCGCATCAGGGGAAAGTGATTATTGCGTTCGACGGGCAGGTCCTGTGCCCATCGCCGTCCTTGGTGATCACGAGCATATCCTCCACATCAAAAAGAGTGGCAAACCATTCCGCAAGTGCCAGCGCATCACGCGGTTGCGCCGAGGGGCCGTCCACGGCATCCAGAACGATCTTGGAAGGCGCCCAGATGCAGATCTGATCGTTGCGCATGGCCCAGTCCAGTTCTGTGCGCGTGTCGACAACCTTGCAACGCGCATCACGTGCCGCCACAACCCATGCGTTCTGCTCGATCGCCAAAAGGTCAATCCGGCGCTGCGCCAGGGGGTGACTTGCTTGCGGTGCCGCAGTCTCTGCCGGGCCGACGCAGAGGATCAGAGGTCTTTCGCGCTGCAGCAATTGGTCAATCCAACCGCCAAAGTGCTCAGAGATGATAGCTTCGTTGGATAGGAACACCACCTGCGGATGGGGCGGCACCTCTTCCGGTGTACTGGCCGACGGATGCTGACGGCTTCGCACGATTTCGACACCCAGGGCCCCTGGCCCGCGGTCCAATTTCTCAACGCGGACAAACGTTCGTACTGCTTGTGGTTCCGCGAGAATCCGGTCCGCAACACGTTCCGCCAGCGTTTCAAGAAGGTTCAGGCGCTCCTCGGCCAGTTCCGCTGCGATGGCATCAGTGACCTTGTCGTAGCTCAGAATCCGGTCGACGTCGTCATCTATAGGACCGGTGACCGGCTGGACCTCGACGACCACGTTAAAACATACCCGTTGCGTGACACCCCGTTCGGCCTGAAACGCACCGATCTCGACATCAATCATGTGATCCCGCACCGAGATGCGGTCAAGCGCTCCGGGCGCTGTCGCCTCGGCCCGTTCATTTGGATGGGCAAAGGCCAGATGAATTTCAGACGGCATCAAGTGCCTCCGTTAGCTGGTTTGCCCCTTCTAACGAGGGATCGGCCGAGATCACAAAGGCAAAGGCGTCTGGATCCGAGCCAAAAACGGCGTGTCAGTTGGATGCTGTGCGAAATGTGTGCCTATAGAAGATATGCATTCCGATACGCGCCGTTCTGGTATAGGTGCGGCTCCAACGCGGTCGCACGGCGGTTGTGTGGTAGTGCGTCGCCCCATTGGTCAATTGGGGTACTTCATCCTCAATTGCCGAGCGAGCAATCTTTGCCACCCGCTCGAATGCGCGCGGTTCCGCGATGTTTTCAGCGCGCCCGTCACAGGTATAGGTGAACTGGCACTGATAGCGCCGCCCGGTCCCCTGCCGGATCACGCCACAAATGCTTTGGGGAAAGCGTGCGCTTTTGACACGGTTGAGGATCACCTCGGCCACGGCGAACTGTCCTTTGATCGTTTCGCCCCGCGCTTCAAAGTAAAGCGCTTCGCTCAGGCATTTCCAATCCGCCCCGCCCGTACCCGCTGGCTGCGCATCCAGCCACTTCTTGGAGAAGTGAACATTCCCGGTGTTCGATTGTTTGGGCGGGATTAGCAGCGTCCGCATCCGGCGTGGTGAGACAAGCTTCATTCCCTGAGCCTCAATCTGGCGCAAAGTCTCTCCGTCCGAGGCCAACGCTACAAAAGGTGTCTTTACCGCGGCCATGGCGGCCAGCAGCCCAATCTTCAACAAACGCATATTCACTACCCCCAAGGTATCTTATTGCGAGCAAATAAGAGAAATAGCCGTTTTCGTCTAGCTTAGCGCTATCAGCCTCATCCGCAGAGCGACTGTGAGATGCGCATACGACACAACATGCAGAGCCTAACCGCCTGTCGCCAGCCTCATCTTGTCGGCGATGGCCAGCCGTGCGGCAGCAAGCCGCGCCACTGGTACCCTGAAAGAGGAGCAACTGACATAGTCGAAATTCGCACGCCTGCAGAAGGCAATCGATTCGGAATTGCCGCCGTGTTCACCGCAAATGGACAAAGTGATATCCGGACGTGCCGCGCGTCCCCGATCGGCCCCGAGATGCACAAGCTCTCCCACCCCGTCGAGATCGAGAGAATGGAACGGATCCTCGGCAAAGACCTCCTGCCGGACGTAATTCGACATGAAGCGGCCCGCATCGTCTCGCGACAGGCCATAAGCCATTTGGGTGAGGTCATTCGTTCCAAAGCTGAGAAATGCGCAATGCTGCACGATGTCGCCTGCACGCAAGGCGGCCCGCGGTGTTTCGACCATGACCCCCAAATGGTAGTCGAAATCGCTCTGCCGCTCTGCCCGGACAGCGGCAGCGATTGCGTCGACAAGCCCCTGCACAAGCTCAACCTCGCGCTTTGCGCTGACCAGCGGTATCATGATTTCCGGCACCACATTGATGCCAGCGCGTTGCACATCAAGGGTGGCCTCGAAGATCGCCCGCGCCTGCATTTCATAGATTTCCGGAACGGTGATCCCCAAACGTACGCCGCGCAGACCTAGCATGGGATTGTATTCATGCATCGCCTCGATCCGCCGCATCACGTCAGACAACGGCAGACCAAGCGCTTCGGCCAACTCGCGCTGGCCGGCCCTGTCCGCAGGAAGAAATTCATGCAAGGGCGGATCGAAAAGCCGGATACAGACCGGTCGCCCCTCCATGATCCGAAAAAGCTGCTCGAAATCCGCACGTTGCAAAGGCAAGAGACGCGCCAGCACCGCCCTGCGATCGTCGCTTGTTTCCGCAAAGATCATTTCGCGCATCAGCGTCAGACGACCATCCTCGAAAAACATGTGTTCAGTCCGGCAGAGACCGATGCCTTCCGCGTTGAAATTGCGCGCGATTTCCGCATCTGTCGGTGTGTCCGCGTTTGCCCGCACGCCAATGTCACGGGCCGCATCAGCCCAGTCGAGAAGCAGAAGAACTGCGTCATCAAGCGCTGCCTCTTGCATTGCGGGCGCGCCTGCCAGCACCTCACCCGCTGTGCCGTCAATCGTGATGATGTCACCTTCCTTTATCACCCTGCGATCTCGCGTGATGATCTGACGCTCTGACACCTTAAAGGTCATGTCTGTTACACCGACAACGCAGGGCAAACCAATTCCGCGCCCTACCACGGCCGCATGGCTCGTGATACCACCGCGTTCGGTCAAAACGGCTTTCGCAGCATGCATTCCGCGAATGTCTTCCGGCGCAGTTTCACGTCGCACCAGTATGCAGTCCTCGTTCCGTGCCGCACTTGCCTGTGCAGCTGTTGCCGAGAACACCACGCGGCCGGTCGCAGCCCCCGGACTCGCTGCAATGCCGTGGCCGATCATGTCGCGCTTCGCCTTTGGATCAACCTGAGGGTGCAGCAATTCGTTCAGCGCTTGCGGCTCAACCCGCATCAGCGCCTCTTCTTTCGCGATAACGTCGTCCCGCGCCAGATCAACTGCAATCCGCACTGCTGCGCGGGACGATCTGGCCACACGCACACCATCCAGTACGTGCAACGTCCCGTTTTCGATGGTGAACTCGATCTGCATCTCTTCGCGCAGACGTTTCCGCATGAGTTGAGCGTACTCACTCAAAGCGGTGAACGCTTCTGGCACCAGTTCTTCCAACGACGGACCGCGCGGATCACATGTGATGTAAAGGCTATTGGCATCGCTCGACAACGCATCCCGGCCCTGGCTCTGGCTCAGGTAACGCCCCGTGATCTGTGGCAGACCCGTCGTCGAACTCACCAACTGCAGCACGCCAGATCCGCTTTCGCCCTGCCCGACCCCGAAGGCCATCTGCTGGACAACAAGCCCCAACCCCGCATCCACCGGCGCCCCCTTGGCCTGACGCAAAAGCCGGGCAGATGTCCCGTCCCAAGCACGCGCCATTGATTGAAGGACAGCAGAAAGCTGCGTCGTTCGATTTGCAGGGAACGGTTCATCCGTTTCGTCTTCGTAAGCCTCCAAGGTCTCTTGCAGGCCCTGCGCCCCATCGCCCGTGACACTGTCGAACATGTCCGGATCCAGCCGCGCGACATGAACCGCGTAGGACTGGATAAAGCGTGTATACACTGCAGCCGCAGCATCGACCCCAAGGACCGAGCAAAGCGGCTCATAACGCTGATCATTCATCCCGATGTTGAGCACCGCCCCGGGCCCGCCCCAATCAGGATCTTCGGAGGACGGCCGCACGCATAGAAGTGCATCGTTTGGAAACTGATCCAGTATCGCTTTGATATCCGGTAATTTTCCATGCGCGATTGACTTTACTGCTGTGAAAGACAACGCCACCGTTTTGGGCACAGGAAGCTCAAGCCTCGTCAAACGCTGCAAACACTTGGCGCGCCCCCCATGGGTTTCGGTCGCCACCGGCGCATTGGGTGTAATGAGGGTCGTATGAGGGTTATTCTGCACCGCAGCACCTTTCAATCTGCCCGCAGAATAGACTGTAAACATCTTGTGACAAGAGGGCGTATGTGCCGTTCGCGCGGAATGTTGCGAGGGGGGGAAGCGCGTTCTACTGTACGTTATGCCATCTAGGCACCGCTCTCACAGCAATGCCAGACGTCGGCCATCGGATCGCTCTCTGGGTGTCCTCTTATCAGCCTTCAAGTTTCGTCAAATCAGCCACCGACAAGCAAATCTTGCGGATGCGATGAAGCAAGTTCAAACGGTTCCGTCGAACGGTCTGATTGTCAGTGTTGATCTTGACCGCCTCAAAGAACGCGTCGATGGGACCCCGGAGCGCCGCCATCGCCGTCATGGCAGCGGTGAAGTCCTGCGCCTCCATCGCCGGTTTGATTTTTGCCTCAGCAGCGTCAAGGGCCCCAAAAAGCGCTCGCTCTTCCTCCGTCTCGGCAAATTTCACCTCAGCACCGTAGGAATATTCGACACCGTCCGCCTCTTCGGCCTGGGTAAGGATGTTGTTGGCCCGCTTGAATCCCTGGATCAGGTTTTCCCCATCATCGGTTTTGAGCGTTTCCGAAAGTGCCTCGGCCCGTTTGACGAGAAGGGTTAGGTCGTCGTTTTGTGGCATCGCGATGGATGCGTCGATGATGTCATGGCGAACACCCCGATCGCGGAGGTAGACCTTGAGGCGGTCGTGGAGGAAGGAAACAAGATTGACGGGTTTTGTTCTGATCTCTTCCAGCACCTGGTCCTCGTGTTCTGATCCGGGTTTTGGAACGCCCGCGCTTTGCTCATCTTCGTAAAGTGTTTTAGCCTCCCGCGGTCGCCCAAGTTCTGCCAGAGCATGCGCTGCATTTAGTGAGGCCGCAACGCGTTCGCCTCCCTTTGTTCGACCAAGATGTCCAGAGATCCGAGCGCCAAGAATGGGTGCAATCTCTATCGAGATGCCTTTCTCCAAAACCAGCCGAATAACCCCCAACGCCGCCCGTCTCAGCGCAAACGGGTCTTTGCTGCCGGTCGGTTTCTCGTCAATCGCCCAAAAACCCGTCAGCGTGTCGATCTTGTCGGCCAGCGCTACGGCGATGCTGATCGGGTTTGTAGGGACGTCGTCATTTGGACCCAGCGGCGAATAGTGTTCGGCACAGGCTTCGGGGACGCCATCGTCGTGACCGGCGGCTTCGGCGTAGTATTTCCCCATAACGCCTTGAAGCTCCGGGAATTCGTAGACCATCTCGCTCGCCAGATCCGCCTTGCAGACCCGTGCGGCTTCTGCCGCCAGATCGGGCTTGGCACCGACGAGCGGTCCGATTTCACGGGCGAGCGCTTCAACACGCGCGATCTTGTCAGCCACGGTCCCGAGTTTGTTGTGGAAAGTGACCTCGGCCAGCGGCTTTGCCATGCCCTCAAGTCCGACATCATGAATGGTACGTAAGTCGTTCTCCCAAAAGAATTTTGCATCAGCCAACCGCGCGCTCAGCACCTTTTCGTTGCCTGCGAGAATGGTTGCACCGTTATCTGACGTCTCGCGATTTGCGACTGTGATGAACTTGGCAATCTTGGCGTTCTTGCCGCGCACAGAGAAGAATTTTTGATGCTCTTTCATTGAGCTTTGCAGCACCTCGGACGGCAGATCTAGGTAGTCGGCCCCGATACCGCCCATTAGCACCACAGGCCATTCCACTAGCCCAGCGACCTCGGCCAGAAGCCCTTTGTCCTCAACCACATCGACCCCTTGGGCAAAGGCCAGGTTGGTGGCATCATTCCAGATGGCCTCGGCCCGTTCAACCGGGTCGAGCATGACGAAAGATCGTTTTAGCTTTGCCGCATAGTCTTCGAAATTTAAGACGGAAAAGCGCCCGGGCGCCATAAAGCGGTGGCCTTCGGTTGCATCCCCGGCGACAATACCGTCGACGGTCAGCGGGACGGCCTGAGTGCCGTCCTCACTGGACAGTATGCAAAGGATCGAATGGAGCGGACGCACCCAACGCAACGTTCCGCTCCCCCAACGCATGGATTTCGGCCATGGGAAGTTGCGGATAGTTGCCTCAAGAACCTCTGCCACAATCTGTGCGGCGGGGCGGCCCGGCCTTTCGATGACAGCAAAAAGAACGTCGCCCTTCGGTGTCCCGCGTAATTCGAGCCGATCACGGGTCAGCCCGGCGCCGCGCAGGAACCCTTCAACAGCCTTATCGGGCGCGTCGGCGCGCGGGCCCTTGCGTTCTTCGCGCGTGGTTGGACTTTGATCCAGCAGGCCTTCGACGGAAAGCGTCAATCGTCGCGGTGTCGAAAAGGCGCCTGCACTGGCATAAGTCAATCCAGCCTCAACCAACCCGTCGGTGACAAGTCGCTTAAGATCACTGGTGGCCTTCGCCTGCATCCGCGCGGGGATCTCTTCCGAGAACAGCTCAATGAGGAGGTCAGGCATTATTCGTCGTCCCGTTCGGGGCATTCTTCACCCACGATAGTCCCATCATAGGCTTTTTCACCGCAATCATTCAGTTCGTGCCAAACATAGCCGCGCCCGTCCTCAGTGACAGCAACCACGCGGTCGACGCCGAAATCGACGTTCTTTTCGCCGAGAAAAGCGAGGGCAGTACCGGACTTTAGTTCGGTCGCTATGGCTTCCGCGTCAAAGCAGTCAAACCAGCTGGGGGCATTGCGCGGCTCGGCGTCGTCACGCATCACGTAACTTTCGGTAAGCGCCGCCAGGCTTTGATCTGTTGTGAAGCAGGCGCGAAAGCGGATGGGCGAGCTGTCCGCATCAATGGCCTGGATATCATCTGCCAGGATGGGCTCGGACGTTTCGGTGGCGAGCGAGACAAGGCTGATCTCGTCAGCTTTGACTTCTTCATAAAACGCGTAGACCTGAAGATAGTAAAGTGAAACGCCCGCGATCAGACCCGAAAGCATGAGAAAGATACCTACGACCTTGCCGCTCATTGAGCATCCTGCCCGAAACAGAGAACGTTGCCATCCGGATCAATAACCTCAATTTCGCGCATCTTGTAGAAGGTCACCTCGGGTCCTTTGAAAGACTGGCCCAGACCTCTAAGTTGGGCGATCAATGTATCAAGATCCGGGGCGTAAAAATAGCCGCGCCAACCGTCCCAAGGGGCTTCGGCACCATCCCAGGAATGCAGAAATATCTGCGCTTGGCCAGCGCGGAAGATGCCGAAGCCCGGTTCCGGTTCGCCCGCTTCGTCGAATTGTTCGAACCCCAGGACTTCCATGTAAAAGGCCTTGGCGCGTTGATAGTCCGAAACGCGCAAGACCGGTGTGGCGTTGACGTAATTCATGCAGCCCAGCCCCCGGCGGGGGTCTGCACGAACGCATCCGCACAGCGTTTGGCCAGCGCGCGGACACGACCGATATAGGCCTGCCTTTCGGTGACTGAAATCACGCCCCTCGCATCAAGCAGATTGAAGATGTGGCTGGCCTTGATGCATTGGTCATAGGCCGGTTGCGCCATGACGATACGACGCCCAACTTTCGGGTCAACAGCGGGCTGTTCGAGGATGCGGGCGCATTCGGCCTCTGCATCCTTGAAGTGCTGTAGCAACAGATCGGTATCGGCCACGTCGAAGTTCCAGCGGGCATATTGCGCCTCCGCCTCGCGGAAAACGTCACCATATGTCAAAGGGATCGGACATTTCGGATCGTTGAAGGGCATCTCATTGCCGTCGTCGTGGCCGAGGATGTACATCGCAAGACGTTCAAGGCCGTAGGTCAGCTCTCCCGAAACAGGGTGGCAATCATGTCCGCCGACCTGCTGGAAATAGGTGAACTGGCTGACCTCCATGCCATCGCACCAGACCTCCCAGCCCAGCCCCCATGCGCCCAGTGTCGGACTTTCCCAGTCGTCTTCAACAAAGCGAATGTCGTGTAACTCCATATCAATTCCGATCGCTTCCAGCGAACCTAGGTACAGATCCTGCAGATTCGGCGGGCTGGGTTTGATGATGACCTGATACTGATAGTAATGCTGCCAGCGATTGGGGCTGTCGCCATAGCGCCCATCGGTCGGCCGACGGGAGGGTTGAACGTAGGCTGCTGACCAGGGCTGCGTACCGAGGCTGCGCAGGGTTGTTGCCGGGTGGAAGGTCCCCGCCCCCACCTCCATATCATAGGGCTGCAAAACCACGCAGCCTTTCGCGGCCCAATAGCTCTGAAGCCTGAGGATGATTTCCTGAAAGGAACGCGGCGTGTCGGTCATCGGATCAGTCCGGTCTGATTGCGCGCCGTTCCTAAGCCCGCCCCGACATATCGTCAATTGCGCCACAACCATTCTTTTCCGCGCTCGGCCCCATTTTCTCTTGCGCGAATTCCTGCTTATTGTACGCCACGCATGGACAATTCGCGGAGATGGCCCCGAATGCGCAGAGTTTATATTGTTTTGATCCTCGGTCTGCTGGGATTGGGCCACATGGCTGTCGCCCAGCAAGACAATGACGAGGTGGTTTGGGTACAGGTCGAAGCGCAACCAAATATTGCTCAGGCAACAGAGCGGGTGCGGGCTTATGCCGCGACTGTGCCTGACGTGAACGGGTTTTCTGTCGGCCGGGGGTGGTTTGGCATCGTACTCGGGCCCTATGCGCGGGCGGATGCCGAACAGGTGTTGCGCGTGTATCGGAGCGAGGGCGTGATCCCAAGAGACAGTTTTATCACGTTTTCGGAACGGCTTGGCCCGCAATTCTGGCCACGCGGTGAGGACGTGCTGGGACGGGGAACGGTCCTGGAAGCCATTCCCGTGGAACGCGGCGACAACGACATCATCCAAGAGCCTTTCGACAGTCCAGATCCGACACCACGCGTCGAGCCGGACTCTCAAACAATCCAGATCCAGCAACCGGATGAGACAAGGACCGAAGCGCAGCGGAGCGAACGGTCGCTCAGCCGGGATGAAAAGAAAGATCTGCAGATTGCGCTGCAATGGGCCGGCTTTTACCAGGGCGCGATTGATGGTGCATATGGACGCGGCACGCGCGGCGCCATGCAGGCCTGGCAACAAGCCAACAACTTCGAAGTCACCGGTGTCCTGACGACGTTGCAGCGCGCCGCCTTGATCAAGCAATACAATGCCGTTCTCGAAGGTCTCGGACTTGAGCTTGTGCAGGATAGCCGCACAGGCATTGCAATGGAATTGCCTCTCGACGTGGTCTCATTCGACCGCTACCAAGCGCCTTTCGCACATTTCGATGCTACGGATGATGTGAAAGAGGCGAAGGTTCTGCTGATTTCGCAAAGCGGAGATCAAACGACGCTTGCGGGTCTTTATGACATTCTTCAGACGCTTGAATTGATGCCTCTGGAAGGTCCGCGCGAACGCAACACCCGAAGCTTTAGTATCACCGGGCGCAATTCGGACTTGGTGGCCGAAGCACGCGCCAGTCTCGAGGGCAGCGAGATTAAGGGGTACATACTGCTTTGGCCCACTGGGGATGAAGAGCGCCGCACGCGTCTTCTGGCCAAAATGGACGAGAGCTTTGCCCGCATCGACGGTGTGCTCGAGGACGCAGCCGGGGCTGATCTGGACCAGGCGATCGATCTGGTGGCAGGCCTTCAAATCCGCTCTCCCCGCTTGTCAAGGTCAGGCTTTTTCGTGGATCGCGACGGAACAGTCGTAACCAGCACTGAGGCCGTGCAAAGCTGCACGCGGATCACGCTGGATGAAGACACGGATGCGCAGATCGCAACCCTCGACAACAACAAGGGCGTTGCCGTTCTGCGCCCCTCCACACGGTTGGCCCCATTGCAGATCGGTCGTTTCAGGGCGGCCCCGCCGCGGTTGAACTCGGACGTGATGGCGGCGGGCTATAGCTACGAGGGCGTCTTGAACGCCCCGACCGTCACTTCGGGCACATTGAGTGATGTGCGGGGCCTGGGCGGCGAGACCGATGTTGACCGACTGGCCTTGTCTGCTCTTCCGGGTGATGTGGGCGGTCCTGTTCTCGACAGCGCCGGTGCGGTTCTCGGGATGCTTTTGCCTCGTGAGAATGGCGCGCGGGATTTGCCAGACGATGTGAGTTTTGCTTTGGATGGCGCAAGCATCTTGTCTGTGCTTGAGGCGGCAGGCCTGAACGGTGCGCAGACCGAACGCAGCACGCCCATGAACCCCGTTGATCTTGCGGCGACGGCCACCGGTATGACGGTTCTGGTCAGTTGCTGGGACTGATCTGCGTGCGCTGAAAGGCCTGCTGTCTGTTGTTTATTCGCCGGGTGGGCGAGCGCCCTGCCCGATCACTTGCATTGTTTTTGGATCCGATTCAGGTCTTTCGGCTATTTTTGCTACTGAATCAGGCACATTGACCGGTCCTTCTGGTTAAGATCAGGACTCGAGGGACAATCGTTCAAAAAACTGTGTCAACACAGCACAAAATCCCGGATCGTGGGACAGGGTGAAGGCGGTTTCCCTCGGAATTGGTGCGCATACCGCAACAGGTGGGAGAAAAAGACTATGACAACTTTGGTTGTGGGCCTCGACGGCCACAGCTCTGGCGAGCGTGCATTGGCTTTTGCCAAACGTATGGCCGGGCTGATTGATGTCTGCGAATTGGTGGTCGTTTACGTGATCGAATGGTCGCCTTATTCATTTCAGACAGCCGAGGAAAACGCCGAGCGTCACAAACGCCGCGAGAAAGAGATAACCACAGCAATGGAGCGGGTGGTGACACCGGCTGTGGAAGCGCTAACGGCTGGCGGCGTGAAGGCACGGGGGCGCGTGCGGCACGGCGATGTTGCCGGAACGATCATCGCAATCGCGGAAGAGGAAGAGGCAGAACAGATCATTGTCAGCCGATCCTCGGAGGGCGGCTTTACCCAACGGATATTTGGCAGCGCGACATCGAACCTGGTGATGAGCGCCCCGATCCCCGTGACCGTGGTCAGCTGAGGAGAGATACTATGAAAAAATCCATTCTACTGGTTCCGCCGTCGCTGATCGCGCTTGGTGTCGGAGCAGCCCAGGCACAAGAAGAGATGAGCATCGACGCACGGGTCAACCAGATCTTTGCGGATGCAACAGGCCCGTTCGTGAGCTTCATCTTCGCGCCGTTCCCGGGGACGGAGTTTCCTTGGATCGTGATGTGGCTTGTGGTCGCAGCAACGGTTTTCACGCTATATTTCGGATTTGTGCAATTCCGCTTCTTCCGCCACGCGATCCGTCTGGTGAAGGGCGACTATTCGGATCCAAATGACGCGGGCGAAGTCAGCCACTTTCAGGCGCTGGCCACCGCCCTATCGGGCACCGTGGGTCTGGGCAACATCGCGGGCGTTGCGGTCGCCGTCGGTATCGGCGGGCCAGGCGCGACGTTCTGGATGATCCTTGCCGGCCTTCTGGGCATGGCGTCGAAATTCACCGAGTGCACTTTGGGCGTGAAGTACCGAAATGAATACCCCGACGGGACGGTGTCGGGCGGTCCGATGTATTACATGTCGAAGGGCTTCGACGAACTTGGCCTACCAGGCGGCAGGATCCTCGCCTTTCTCTTCGCAGTCTTCTGTATTCTGGGCGCGCTTGGCGGCGGGAACATGTTCCAGGCCAACCAGGCCCACGCGCAAATTTCCGGCATCACGGGCGACTATCCCGGCTGGATTACGGGGATTATCTTCGCGGCCGTCGTCTTTGCGGTGATCGTCGGGGGGATCAAGTCGATCGCCAAGGTCACGGAAAAGGTCGTGCCGTTCATGGGACTTCTCTATGTCGGCGCGGCGATTGTTATCATAGCAGTGAACTATGATAAGATCGGTTGGGCTTTCGGTCAGATCTTCGCGGGCGCCTTCACGGGGCTTGGCGTTGCTGGCGGCTTTGTCGGCGCGCTGATCCAAGGCTTCCGCCGGGCAGCCTTCTCGAACGAGGCCGGTGTTGGATCTGCCGCTATCGCCCACTCGGCGGTCAAAACGAAAGAACCCATCACCGAAGGTTTCGTATCTCTGCTGGAGCCGCTGATCGACACGGTCGTCATCTGCACCATGACGGCGCTGGTCATCGTGATTTCCCAGCAATTGATCATCGATGCAGAAACCGGTCTTTATCAGCTAAATGAGGCCGGCACAGTCGCGACCATCAACGATGTAAGCGGCGTTGCGTTGACCTCTGCGGCATTCGGGTCTGGCATAAGCTGGTTCCCCTATGTCCTTGTTGTGGCGGTGGTTCTTTTTGCCTTCTCCACGATGATCTCTTGGTCATATTACGGCCTGAAAAGCTGGACCTATCTGGTAGGTGAGGGTCCGACACGCGAGTTGATCTTTAAACTGATCTTTTGCGTGTTCGTGGTGATTGGCGCGTCTGCCAGCCTCGGTCCTGTCATCGACTTCTCGGATGCCGCGATCTTCGCCATGGCCGTGGTCAACATCCTTGCGCTTTACTTCCTGATGAAGCTGGTGCGGAAAGAGTTGAAGTCCTACTCGGAGCGACTCGCTTCGGGCGAGATCAAGGCCTACAAAAATTGAACAAAAAAGGCGGGCCTACGTGGCCCGCCTTCGACTGTGAGTGGTTTTACCAGCTACCCAACGTGAAACAATGTATCGAACAGCTTGGGATCCAAACTTTCGGATGCAAAGGTGTCGCCTTCTGTCAGGATGGAAACGGCATCATGGCTGTGCAGGCTTTCCTGATGGCTTGCGACGATCCGGAAATCTCCGACACGCACATCAGCCAGTAATTGTTCGCAAAATAGCCGTGCGGCATCCTCAACAAAAATGGGGTTCGACGCGTTCAACTCGGCAAAGGCCTGCTCATCTTCGCGTTTGACCATTACTTGAGTCTCCGTCGGTACGGCGCGACGGCAAGCTTCGATCAAATCCTCAAACCACAATGTGCCTGCATCATTATCAAGAACCACAGACAGCCGCGCGACCGACCGCTGGGAGTGAGGCGTCGCCAACTGCCCACGCGTGGCACGTGCATGTTCGCTCAATTCAAGTGAACAGGGACAGGTCGACGAATAAACGAAATCGAGGTGCATGATCTTCTTGCGAACACCTTTCTGTTCAACAAGTTCAAGCGCGATATCGTAATATTGGTAGCCGGACAAACCCGACCGCAAACTTTCAACTTTCACAGGGAAGCTAAAACGCATCTGAATGCGGGCATCAAAACTTTCGAGATCAGATTTGTAATCATCGAGGGCTGACTCGATCACGCCGAAACTAAACGTCTTTTCGGCGTGCTTGTAGAATGACCGCATGATCCGGGACATGTTGATGCCCTTCTTGTCAGCCTCCAAGCTGACGGACCCAGTTACAGACGTTTCAAGGGTCAGGTCACCATTGTCGCGGGTTTGGAAACGAATGGGCAGCCGGAAGTTGGAGATACCAACATGCTGGATTTGCTGGTTGGCACCCCGGATCAGGCTGCTGGGACCATTTTGCAGATCGGGCAGGGTATCCTTGTACTCCGCATCCACGGAGAAGTTGTCCGGGTAGCTGCGCGAAAAGCTTGGATAGCTGCGCAGATCGCCGCGCGGCAAAAGCCTCCCAATCGCTGGATCCAGATCAAGGATTTCAGTGCTTGTGGCCGATTGCGCCCATTGGCGAAGTACGCTCAGCGCCGCTTCGGCCTCATCGCGTTCGGGTATTGAAGTCAGTTCGGGCGTATGAACATTCATAAAGTAGCCCCCCTTTCGTATATCTGAAACTTGGACATAGGGCGAGGTTCCGCCTCTTGCCACAACATTCACGAATACGCGACCAAGCTGCCTTTAGATCACTCTTTTTAAGACTTTCTTCAGTCACCTTCTGCAGCGTTCAAAGCCTGACGAATGTCGCCGATCAAATCACGGCTGTCTTCCAGACCCACCGACATGCGGACCAGACCGGGTGTGATCCCAAGAACATCTTTCTGATCTTGCGGCAAACGCTGGTGGGTCGTCGTTGCAGGATGGGTGAGGATGGATTTCGCATCGCCAAGATTGTTGGAGATGACCGCGATCCGCAGGGCATTCAGGAAGCGAAATGCCGCAGCCTGTCCCCCCGTTAGATCGAAAGCCAGAAGCGTCCCGCCCTGGCCGTTCATCTGGCGCTGGATCAAATCGTTCTGCGCATGGGAGGCGAGACCGGGATAAATAACGTGCTGAAGGGCCGGATGATCCTTGATCTCTTCTGCCAGCACATGGGCCGTCTTTGCCTGGGCGCGCACGCGCAGATCCATTGTTTCAAGGCCCTTCAGCATGATCCAGGCGGTGAAAGGCGACATGGACCCACCGGTGTGTTTCATGTAGGGTTCAACCGTTTTGCGGATAAACTCTCGAGTGCCCAAGATCACGCCACCCAGGGTGCGGCCCTGCCCGTCAATGTGCTTTGTGGCCGAATAGATGACCACATCGGCGCCCTGTGCAATGGCATCCGAAAAGACGGGCGTGGCAAAAACGTTGTCGACCAGAACCTTGGCCTCAGCCGCATGGGCCAACGCTGATACAGCCTCAATATCAATGACTTCAAGTGTTGGGTTCGAAATGGACTCGAAGAATACAGCCTTTGTGCCAGGTGTGATCGCGGCCTTCCACTGATCCAGGTCGGTGCCGTCGACAAAGACAACCTCGACTCCGTAGCGCGTCAGAATTTCTTCGAGCACATAAAGACACGACCCGAAAAGCGCGCGAGATGACACCACGCGATCGCCCGCTTTCAGCATTGAGGTCAGCGCGCCCGATACAGCCGCCATCCCTGACGCTGTGGCAAAGGCGTCCTCAGCACCTTCCAACGCCGCGATTCGCTCTTCGAACATGGCCACAGTCGGGTTGCCATAGCGCGCATAGATAAATTCGTCAGGGCCGGTTTCTATGAAGCGGACTTCGGCCTGTTCAGCGCTGTCGTAGACAAAGCCTTGGGTTAGAAATATCGCCTCGGACACTTCACCATACTGGCTGCGCCGGGTTCCGGCATGCACGGCGCGCGTGCGTTTGTTCCATGTGTCGGTCATGGTCGCTCCAACGGGCCTGAGGGACGGGGCCAGGCCACAAAAAACCCCCGGTCGCAAGGGTCAAGCGAAAGGGGGTTTCGTCCTGACCTTTTAGCGGAATGTTTTACGTGGCCCGCAATCCGGTAACAAATCACCACATCAGCGGAATAGGCTCAGGGGTCTTGCACGTCAACACCGTCACGGTGCTGTAACCGAAATTTCATGGCGGCGTCATAGGTGTTGTTCATAGGGAGGCCACTACATGTAGTGAGGTGTCGCAATGCCGATCCTAAGACTGAATGCCGGTGAAAATGGTCTTGTCCTGCATGGCTCCCCTGCCGCCCCTCTTCCGGCCATCATTTCAGCTGCCCGAGGCACCGGTCCAGTGATCGTCATGATCCACGGCTTCAAATATGATCCCGACCATTTGTCGTGCGACCCGCATGCCACAATTTTCGCCCGCCAGCCACATCTTGGTCGAACCGATAAGGTACCGTGGCCAAGACACCTGGGCTTCGGCATGGGGCACGAGGATGAGGGCCTGGCCATTGCCTTTGGCTGGCGCGCGCGAGGCAACATCTGGCGGGCGCAGAGATCTGCAAGCGCCGCAGGACGCCATTTGGCCGAGGTAATCGACCTTATACGCAGTGTAGCACCGCGGCGGGCAATCCACCTTATCAGCCATTCCATGGGATCAGAGGTCGTCTTCGATGCCTTGCATGCCCTGCCCGCACGAAGTGTTGACCGCATCATTGCTTTGACCGGCGCGAGCTACCAGCGCCGGGCCACAGAAGCTATGCAAACGGACGCCGGACGTTCAGCAGAACTGATAAACGTCCTGACCCGGGAAAACGATCTTTTTGATGCATTGTTTGAGTGCATTATGCCAGCAGGCGCGCAGGACAAAGCAATGGGGTCGGGGCTCGACCTGCCGAATGCGGTCAATCTGCAACTGGATTGCCAGACAACTCTGGATCATCTGTCAGATCTAGGCGCGCCCATTGCCGCCTCGCAGCGGATATGCTGCCATTGGTCAGGATATACAAGGCCCGGTGCACTGCGCTTTTACAATGCCGCACTGCGCGACGTGAAACGGCTAAGTCTCCCGCGTCTGCACGCGGGCGTGCCCAATGGTTTGGATCCGCGTTGGTCCCGTTTCTTGCCGCGCTTCAACCACAATGCGGCGGCTGATCGATTCGAAAAGGCGATTTAGATCGAATCAGCCTTCAGCGTCGGTTTCAGGCTCGATCAGGTAGCCTTGCAGCGCCGTGATCTGCCAAAAGAGAAAACCCACCAATACAATCGGAAAACCAAAGGTTTCGATCTTGACCCATGTGTCCGTTGACATCGTACGCCAGATAATCTCGTTGGCGACGGCCAGTCCCAGAAAGCACCAGAACAGACGGCGCGTTAGGATCATCCAGCCTTCGTCCTGCATCGGCATCGCCTCGTTCAGCACAACAGCGAGCCAGCTTTGCCCGCGCAAAAGCCCGATACCCAAAAGGCCGGCAAACAAACCGTAAACGATGCTGGTTTTCATCTTGAAGAAGCGTTCATCATTGAACCACGCCGTGAGCGCGCCAAAGAAGATCACCATGAATGCGGTGAAGATCTGCATCCGGCTCAGCTTACCCGTCAAAGCCCAAAGGACGGCCATCGCCACAAGCAGGATCGGCACAAAGATCAGCGTTGCAACGATGAAGCCCGAATACTCCGTTCCGCCAAGGATATAGGTTTCATCCCGGATCCGCAGATAGATGAGGAAAAACACAATGGGCGGGCCCAGTTCGAGCACCTGCTTGAGGATCGGATTGACTTTATGCGGTTCTGTCATACCGCTGTTCTAGCCATCCGGATTGGCAAACACACCCTCTTTTTTGCCCACCCACACCCTACGCTGCGGCATGCCACAAATTGCCCATAACTTGTCTAAAGTTAGCTTCGCCTTAACCCATGCGTCGCCAAATCCGATGGGCAGAAGCGCCAAGCAATCTCTTGCGAATTAAAAGGTAACATCATGATGACCAATTCTTTTATCCGCGGCCTCACCGCAGCCGCAGCCCTGTTGTGCAGCGCGGCAGTCGCTAGGCAGCAACCATCGACAACCGGACATTCACCGGCCCCGGCTCAACATCCATCACTCAGGACGGCGATGACACATTGTTCAGCTACAACCTGAGCCCCGCGCCGCTTAGCCGCGACGTGATCTGGACCGCGACAGGTACCGTGCAGGACACAGGAACCTACACGTTCGACTGAACGTATTCCGGCAACCACGCATGGTACCGCGCATCGGCCCTGCTCAATTCCAACGTCGCCGGGATCGGCTTCGGCCGGACATCGACATTTGGCGGTTTTGCATTCTCGGGCGAGCAAACGCTTGAATTGGAAGCGGGCGACACCGTGCAGTTCTCGTTCGGTGGCCAGAACTACGATGGGACGCGCTTCCTCGCGGGTTCATTCGACCTGGACATCGACGCTGAGATCGCCCCGGTTCCGCTGCCTGCGTCGGCGATCCTCTTGATCGCAGGGCTTGGCGGGTTGGGAGCAATGCGTCGCATGAAGCGCGGCTGACACCTTCCCGTGCTGTAAGTCACTATCGAGGGCTCGCCTTGGTGCGGGCCCCTTTTCATCCGCCCATTTCGACGATGACGGCCCCCGCAGCGATCAGTGCCATAAGCCCCAGCCGTCTCGGACCGACCGTCTCCTTCAGGAACACCCAGCCGATCAAAGCCGCAAAGACTGTCGAGGTTTCACGCAGAACAGCGGCTTCGCCCACTTTATCAAGGCGTGTGGCCATCATTATAGACCCGAAGGACAGAAAAGCGACGATGCCGCCTATAAAGCCACGCATCATCAGGGGACCGGGTGTCGGGCGATCGGGCATACGACGCCAGCGGACATAGGCGTAAAACGGCAAGGTCGCGCCATCAATCATGAAAAACCAGGCAAGAAAGGTGAAGGGGTTTTCCGTCGCGCGGATGCCGTAAGCATCATAGGTTGTATATAGTGCCACGAAAAGTCCGGTTGCCACCGCCAGCATCAATGCAGCGCGCAACGTCTCGCGTTCCGTTTCGAGAAACATGAGGTTGTAAGCGGCAAGGCCGAAGATCCCGCTGAGCAGGACAGCTACGCCAAGCCATTGGGTAAACGTAAACGTTTCCCTAAAGATCAGGTAAGCGCCGATTACAGTAAACAAAGGGCCCATGCCGCGAACGATCGGATAGACGACGGTGTAAGCGCCTTTGACATAGGCCTGGGCCTGCAGAATTTTGTAGACAATATGGATGGCCCAGGCCCCCGCAAAGATGGGCCACATGTGCGGTTCGGGCCAAGGCACAACGAAAAGGGCAAAGGGAGCGGCCATCAGACAGTAGCTGGCATCAATGGCCCCGCGCGACAGCCACGGATCATGACGCCCTTTTTGTAGAGCGCCGAAAACGGCATGCAGAAACGCGGCCGTCAGGGCGAGGATCAAGGCGGTGCGGTGACCAGCCTCCGTCCCTTCGATGGAAATCAGCCAGTCGGTCACTCGGGCGGACGAAGGTCGGAGCTGGCGTAGCGATCCAGCCCACGACAAAGCTGAAACCCGTGCGCCTGATAAAGCGCAATGGCCCTTTCCGACGAAACAAGAGAGACATGGCATGTCGCCGGCAGATTGGCCTCGCACCAGGTCACGAGGCGGCTGGTGATCGACCGCCCAATCCCCTGGCGCCGGTGGGTCGGTGCCACGGCGATATCGACAATTTGGACGAAACAACCGCCATCGCCCACGACGCGCCCCATGCCGACCAGTCTGTCAGCCTCCCAGCAGGCCTCAAAGTACAGTGTGTTCGGCAAAGCGACCTGTGCCGCCTCTACACTGCGCTTCCCAAGACCTGCCGCCTGTCGCAATGCGACATATGCATCAGCGGATGGGAGGTCATGGGTCCAGCGGATCATGAGATCTCAAGCCCGGTCAGGGCCGCCGCGAATTCCTCCGGATCGAAGGGCGAGAGGTCGTCGATCTGTTCGCCAACACCGATGGCGTGAATGGGCAACCCGAACCGGTCGGCGAGCGCCACAAGCACGCCGCCCTTGGCTGTCCCGTCGAGCTTGGTCATCACAAGGCCGGACACATCCGACACCTCCTGGAAGATCTTGACCTGACTGACGGCGTTTTGGCCGGTCGTGGCGTCCAGAACCAGCAGAGTATTGTGCGGCGCGCTGTCATCCTTCTTGCGGATGACGCGCACGATCTTGGCAAGTTCTTCCATGAGATCGGAGCGATTTTGCAAACGCCCCGCCGTGTCGATCATCAGAAGATCCGCGCCGTCCTGTTGTGCCTTGGTCAGCGCATCGAAGGCGAGGCTCGCAGGATCAGAACCTTCCGGGGCTGTTAGAACCGGCACACCAGCCCGCTCCCCCCAGATCTGAAGCTGTTCGACGGCGGCTGCCCGGAACGTGTCGCCCGCAGCGATGACGACCTTCTTGCCCGCAGCGCGGAACTGACTGGCAAGCTTGCCGATAGTCGTCGTCTTGCCCGATCCGTTCACGCCCACGACCAGCACAACCTGTGGCTTTTGCGGATAAAGCGGGAGCGGCCGCGCGACAGGTTCCATGATCCGGGCGATTTCCGTGGCCATAAGTTCTTTGACTTCCGCCACTGACAGCTTTCGGCCCAAGCGGCCTTCGGCCATGTTCGCGGTGACCCGCAGGGCGGTGTCCACGCCCATGTCCGCCGCAATCAGCAATTCTTCAAGCTGTTCGAGCATCTCGTCGTCCAACTCTCGCCGTATGACAGGCCCGGCCGTTTCGCGTTTGAACAGACGGCCCAAAAGGCCTCGGCGCTCGGGCGCGGCGGCGGCAAGTGGCTCTGCCATCGATACGGGTGCGGCTTCGGGCGCCGACGACACAGGCAAGGGTTCTCGACCAACCGCCGCCGACAGCTCGTCAAAAGCAACCGCCGGAGTATCTATCACATTATCGACCGGATCCGGATCCTCGGGCATGGGCGGTTGCCCGTCGGGATCCACGGGATGCGGTGCTTCTTCGGGATGGGCAACCTCGGGCGCAGGCGATTCCGGTTCGATCTCGGGCTCGGGGTCGGGGTCGGGGCGCTCCGGTTCGGATTCTGGGCGATCGGGTGGCGTTTCCTCACCACCATCTTCAATGATCGACTCAAGCCCTTCCTCGAGCTTCGAGGAGGATTTGAACATGCGATCCTTGAGCTTCTTGAAGAACGACATCACCCACCTTTTGCCTGACGGGCTTTAGCTAGACCCAATCCGGCCGGGCAGCAAGTTGTCAGATCTCGTCCCCAAAGTGCTTTATCGTCAGACGGATCGGATTGGGCGCGGCCTGCCCCAGCCCACAGATCGACGCGTCCGCCATTGCAGTGCAAAGGTCTTCCAAAAGCGGCCGGTCCCAGCGTTCGGCTTGCATCAGCTTCGCGGCCTTCTCGCAGCCGACGCGGCAGGGCGTGCACTGCCCGCAACTTTCATCCTCGAAAAACCGCAACATGTTGAGAGCTGCATCGCGTGCCTTGTCCTGATCAGACAGAACGACCACCGCCGCGGACCCGATGAACGATCCGTGCGGCTGCAGGGTATCGAAATCCAAAGGCACATCGTTCATCGTCGCCGGCAATATGCCAGAGGATGGCCCGCCCGGCTGGTAGGCCTTGAAGACATGACCCTGCGCCATGCCGCCAGCAGCCGCGATGACGTCGGTGATCGTTGAGCCTGCAGGCAGCAGATAGACACCCGGTTGTGCCACTCGACCCGAAACGGAGTAGGACCGCAGACCGACGCGCCCGTTCTTTTCTGTGCTGTTCAGCACTTCCGGC
Organism: uncultured Shimia sp.; assembly: GCA_937897325.1. Classification (GTDB taxonomy): domain Bacteria; phylum Pseudomonadota; class Alphaproteobacteria; order Rhodobacterales; family Rhodobacteraceae; genus CALCOY01. Next base: position 75,088 of record CALCOY010000096.1, on the reverse strand, counting down.
CCCTCCCGGCAGATCCGCGCGATCCAGTGGAGCGTTTCGATGTTATGCACCAAAGTCGGGCGTCCGAAGATGCCGACCTGCGCCACGTAAGGTGGACGATGACGCGGCAGGCCGCGCTTGCCTTCGATGGATTCGATCATGGCGCTTTCTTCACCGCAGATATAAGCCCCAGCCCCGCGTCGCAGGTCGATATAGCCAGGCTCTGCAATCCCCACCTCTTCCAGCGCTTCAATCTCCCGCCGCAGGATTTCGAGCACTGCCGGGTACTCATCACGCATATAGAGATAGATGCGATCCGCCTCGACGGCCCACGCCGCGATCAGCATCCCCTCGAGGAACAGATGCGGGGTGCGCTCCAGATAGTAGCGGTCCTTGAACGTACCCGGCTCGCCCTCATCCCCATTGACAGCCAAATATCGAGGACCGGGATTGGCCCGGACAAATTCCCATTTTTTGCCGGATGGAAACCCGGCCCCGCCCAGACCGCGCAAGCCGCTGGCCAGCACCTTGTCTTGAATGGTTTTCCAATCGCCATTGACCCGAAGATGGGCAAGCACATTGTAGCCACCGCCCGCAAGATAAGTCGACAAAGGCTCATAATCGGGGATATGCGCATGCGTGTCACCAGCGGCGATGGCAGTCTGAACCTTCTCAGGCGTGGCGTGGTCGATGTGATTGTGCCCAAGCTCCAGTACCGGGGCCGTGTCACAGCGGCCCATACAAGGTGCGCGCAAAACCCGTATCTGCGTCGACTCAAGACCGTCTTCAAGCGCGGATTTCAACGCTTGCGCCCCGGCCAATTCGCAGGAAAGCGAGTCGCAAACGCGAATGGTCAGCGCTGGCGGCGGTGCCTCGTCTTCTTTGATCACATCAAAATGCGCATAGAAGGTAGCAACCTCGTAGACCTCGGCCATGGAAAGGCGCATCTCTTCCGCCAATGCGCGCAAGTGAGAAGCGCTCAGATGACCATGACGGTCCTGGATCAGGTGCAGAAATTCGATCAGCAGGTCCCGACGGCGCGGCTGATTGCCCAGAAGCGCGCGGACCTCATCCCAAGCGCCGTCTTCCAAAGCCCGGCCTTTGGGACGTACACGCCCTTTGCCCTTTCCCGACTTCCAGACCCCTGGCTGTTTGGCTTTCTGGTCCAGCGCCATAATGCTCTCCCTGCAATAGTTCGGCAGAGGTTAGCAAAGCGAGGCCCTTGCCTTTAAGCAAAAAACGACGCTTGGGCGTCAAAAGCAGGTGCAAGGATATGCCCAAATTGCCGCGACCGCTTGAACGTGACGCCCTTCCGGCCCTAAGTTTCGTATAGTGATCGTGATCGCGGCCCGGATGGTCGTGCGTCCAGCCAACCGGAGAAGAGAATGCGACTGATCCCTGCCCTGATTTTGTGCGCCCAGGCAACGCTCGTCTCCGCAGCTGAACCGATGACGGGGGCAGAGTTCGAGGCCTACACGACAGGGAAGACGTTGTTTTTTGCCAATCGAGGCGAGGCATATGGCGCCGAGATCTACAAGGAAAACAGGCGCGTTGTGTGGTCGTTCCTCGATGGAGAATGCAAGGACGGCTACTGGTACGACGACGGTCCGCTGATCTGCTTTGTCTACGAAGACCGGCCCGAGCCGCAATGCTGGACCTTCATGAAAGGCCCCAGAGGCCTGACCGCCGAATTCGAGGGCGAAGAGGACGGCACCAGTCTCTATGAAGCGCAGGAACTCAACGAGGAAATGATCTGCCTGGGCCCGAAAATCGGCGTTTGATCGCATTTTAACTGGAATAGTCGTGCTGCGACCACTTGCACCACCCTCATTACTGGACTGGTAAGGGGTTGGCAGCTATCTAACCGCCTGTGAAGGTTCGTGCAGCGCTGCGGACCCTTTGGCAATTGGCCGATCAGGCCGCAGACTTGGAGAACTCAGTGTCCCACGCAGAAGAAGAGCACGAAGGCACTCGACGCGACTTTCTCTATTACGCCACTGCTGGTGCAGGGGCAGTAACCGCAGGTGCCGCGATATGGCCTTTGGTCAACCAGATGAATCCGTCCGCCGATGTGCGCGCCCTGTCCTCGATCCGCGTTGATGTCGCGGATGTGGCGCCGGGCACGCAATTGACTGTGAAATGGCTGGGCAAACCGGTCTTTATCCGCCGCCGGACGGAAGAAGAGATCTCTGCGGCGCGCGAAGTTGAATTGTCGGATCTTCCCGACGACGTGGCCCGCAATGACAACCTTGGCTCCGTGCCTGCAACGGACGAAAATCGCTCTCTGGACGAGGCGGGCGAATGGCTGGTCATGATGGGTGTCTGCACGCATCTGGGCTGTGTTCCTTTGGGCGACGCAGGCGATTTCGGCGGCTGGTTCTGCCCCTGCCATGGCTCGCATTACGACACGTCCGGCCGCATCCGCAAAGGACCTGCGCCAACCAACTTGCCAGTGCCAATTGCTGAATTTGTGGACGAAACCACGATCAAACTAGGTTAAGGGAGAGACAGCATGTCAGGAATTCCTCACGACCATTACGAACCAAACTCAGACGGCGAAAAGTGGCTGCACAAACGCTTGCCCGTCGTTGGTTTGATGTACGACACATTGATGATCCCCACACCCAAGAACCTGAACTGGATGTGGATTTGGGGTATCGTGCTGACGTTCTGTCTCGCGCTTCAGATCATCACAGGTATTGTCCTCGTCATGCACTACACACCGCATGTTGACCACGCCTTTGCTTCGGTCGAACACATCATGCGGAACGTCGAAGGCGGCGCAATGCTGCGCTATCTGCACATGAACGGTGCGTCTCTATTCTTTATCGCGGTCTACGCGCATATCTTCCGCGGTCTCTACTATGGCTCCTACAAAGCCCCGCGTGAGGTGACATGGATCATCGGCATGCTGATCTACCTCTTGATGATGGCAACGGCATTTATGGGTTACGTGCTGCCCTGGGGTCAGATGTCCTTCTGGGGCGCAACCGTGATCACAGGCCTCTTTGGTGCCATCCCGTTTTTCGGCGAAGGTCTGCAAACATGGTTGCTGGGCGGACCTGCGGTCGATAACTACACATTGCAGCGCTTCTTCAGCTTGCATTATTTGATGCCATTCTTGATTGCCGGTCTCGTGATCCTGCATATCTGGGCCTTCCACACCACGGGCAACAACAATCCGACAGGTGTCGAAGTGCGGCGCACGTCCAAGGAAGACGCAGAAAAGGACACCCTGCCCTTCTGGCCTTACTTCGTGATCAAGGACCTCTTCGCGCTTGCCGTGATCCTGGTGGTCTTTTTTGCGATCGTTGGATTCATGCCGAACTATCTGGGTCACCCTGATAACTATATCGAGGCGAACCCACTTGCGACACCAGCACACATCGTGCCGGAATGGTACTTCCTGCCATTCTACGCCATTCTGCGCGCCTTCGATGGCGACGTCTGGTTGGTCATCGCCGTGAGCTGGATCACCGGTGGCATCATCGATGCGAAGTTCTTTGGTGTGCTTGCCATGTTTGGCGCGATTGTCGTAATGGCGCTCGCTCCGTGGCTCGACACCTCGTCGGTCCGCTCGGGCCGCTACCGCCCGATGTTCAAGTGGTGGTTCGCGATATTTATCGTCAACTTCTTCGTCTTGATGTGGGCGGGGGCGATGCCTGCTGAAGGGATCTACCCCTACATCGCACTTCTGGGATCGACCTACTGGTTTGCTTACTTTCTGGTAATCCTGCCGCTGCTTGGCGTGATCGAGAAACCAGAGGCACAACCGGCAACGATCGAGGAAGACTTTGCTGCAAAATTTGCCAGCAGCGGGTCGGGCGCACAGCCTTCGGCACAGCCCGCAGAATAAGGAGCAGATAATGCTTAAAAAAGTGATCCTCAGCGCTGCAGTAAGTCTGGGATTTGCCTCTGGTGCAATGGCGGCAGGCGGTGCCGGCCACGTCGAAAACTTTGACTTTTCGTTCGAAGGTCCCTTCGGCACATATGACCAGAACCAGCTTCAGCGCGGTCTGCAGATCTACACAGAGATCTGCGCGGCCTGCCACGGTCTGCAATATGTTCCAATCCGGACCCTGGGCGATACGGACGGTCCTGGGCTGCCGGAAGATCAGGTGCGGGCCTACGCTGAGTTCTACGAGGTGTTCGACCCTGAGCTGGACGATTTCCGTCCGGCTCGTCCGACTGACCACTTTCCACAGAGCGGCCTGGAAAACGCCCCGGACCTCAGTCTGATGGCAAAGGCGCGCGCAGGCTTTCATGGCCCTTACGGGACCGGATTGAACCAGCTATTTAAGGGCATGGGCGGGCCAGAATACATCGCGTCGCTCCTGACCGGTTATACCGGTGAAGAGAAGGAAGAGGCCGGAACGATCCTCTACGAAAACAAGGCTTTCCCAGGCGGCTGGATCGCGATGGCCCCACCGCTCTATGGAGAGGACATAGAATTCGCAGATGGTCATGACAATGACTTGCACCATCTGTCGAAAGACGTCTCTGCCTTCCTGATGTGGACGGCTGAACCAAAGTTGATGGCCCGCAAACAGGCCGGTTTTGTCGGCGTGATCTTTCTGACGGTTTTGTCCGTCCTTCTTTATCTGACCAACAAGCGGCTCTGGGCGCCGGTCAAGAAGAAGTATAAAGCCTGATCATGGCTATGATGAACAAGGAAAGCCCCGCAGAGTTACGGGGCTTTCTTTCTTCAGATCAGGGGACGATGTGTTTTAGAAGAGGGATCCCTGATCGGGTGGATCTTTACTGGCTTTCCTGGCGGCCTTAGTCGGCGCCCCTCCAGCAACCGTCACGCGGCCATCGCTGAACTCAATCTCAAGCGAAGGCGCGGCCTTTGCGGATTTCTGTGAGGTCACGATCTCTGACCCACTGCGCACAACAGCGTAGCCTCGGGCCAAGGTCGACTTGTAACTAAGCGTTTCACGCAACCTATCCATCGCCGCCAAACGGTCTTTCAGTACCTCAATCCGTCGTTGACCGATATCTACCAGCCTTGCTGATAACCCATTAAGCCGATCACGGCGGTCGAGAAGATCGCGGTGCGGCGCAATCGCCCCAAGACGGCTCACATTCCCGGAAAGTCTGTCGCGTTGCCCGACCAGATTGCGTTGCAGCATCGGATGGACGCGGACCGCCAAAGTTTCAAGCCTGCGCCTTTCGGAGGCGAGGCCACGCTGCAAAAGCGAAGGGCGCAAAAGCCCGGCCGCATCCGCCAAAGCGACCTTGCGCCGCTGCACGCCCGTCATCAGCGCGGGCCCCAACCGATCTCCCAACACGTCGAGATGCTGTCTTGGCGTTTCGATCAGCGCCTCGGGCCTCGGCAAAGCACGGGACAGATCAGCCAACCGCTGTCCGCGCCGCTGCAGGCCCTGGCTCAGCGCGGCTACCATCCGCGCGCCAAGCCCATCGATCCAAGCCAAAAGTTCGTGACGCACAGGAACGGCAAGTTCTGCCGCCGCCGTCGGCGTCGGCGCACGCTTATCAGAGACAAAATCGATCAACGTCGTATCTGTTTCATGTCCCACCGCCGAAATCAGTGGAATGCTCGAACCCGCCGCTGCCCGCGCGACACTTTCTTCGTTGAACCCCCAAAGATCCTCAACCGACCCGCCGCCTCGCGCAACGATGATCAAATCGGGACGGGGCAATGCCCCGACACGTTCGAAAGCGTTAAAGCCTTCGATAGCCCCCGTGACTTCGCGAGCGCATTTCTCACCCTGAACAGCGACCGGCCAGATCAAGACCTTGCGGGGGAAGCGATCACGCAAACGATGCAGAATGTCCCGAATGACAGCTCCGCTCGGGGATGTCACAACGCCAATGACTTCGGGCAGGTAAGGCAGCGGCCTTTTCCGGTCTTGATCGAACAGCCCCTCGGCTTGCAACTGCGCCTTGCGCCTTTCCAAAAGCGCCATGAGGGCCCCCATGCCGGCCGGTTTGATCTCTTCGATGACGATCTGGTACTTCGATTGGCCCCCGAATGTGGTGACTCTGCCGGTCGCGACGACCTCCATTCCCTCTTCCGGCGGCGTGCTCAGGCGGGACGCGACCCCCTTCCAGATCACCCCGGAGATGACCGAACGATCGTCCTTCAGATCCAGATAGACATGACCCGAGCGGGGGCGGGAGACCCTACCGATCTCGCCCCGAATACGGACGTGGCCGAATTCGCCCTCGATCACACGCTTGATGGCCCCCGAGATCTCGGTGACTGAAAACTCGGGCGCGTTGACGCCCTCCGGCACGTCGTCAATCAGGTCCATGAGCATCTTTTTCTTTTCATCAATGTAGCATAATTCAGCAGCGTGAGATTGAAAATAGTCCCCACCCAAGCGTGCCTTGCACGCATCCGCGCCTGTGGCTAAGAGCGGGCCAGACAAGGCAGGGAATACGACAATGAACATACTTATCCTAGGCGGCGGCGGACGGGAGCATGCGCTGGCCTGGGCCGTCTTGCAAAACCCCAAATGTGACAGGCTAGTCGTGGCACCTGGCAATGCTGGGATTGCCGAGATAGCCGATTGCGCCAATCTCAATATAGAAAACGGCGCGGACGTTGTGCGATTTGCCGAGGAAGAGGCGATCGATTTCGTGATCATCGGCCCTGAAGCTCCTCTGGCTGCAGGTGTGGCCGACAGATTACGCGAGGCGAGCGTGCTGGTTTTCGGGCCGTCACAGGCTGCCGCAGCGCTTGAGGCATCAAAGGCCTTTACCAAATCCATCTGCGATGCGGTCGGCGCGCCTACCGCGATCTACGCGCATTTTACGGACGCCCGGGCCGCGAAGGCCTACATCCGCGAACAGGGCGCGCCAATCGTCGTAAAGGCCGATGGGCTGGCAGCGGGCAAGGGTGTCATCGTGGCCGAGACGGTTGCGCAGGCCGAGGCAGCAGTTGACGACATGTTCGGCGGTGCCTTCGGGGGTGCGGGAGCAGAGGTTGTGATAGAGGAATTCATGTCTGGTGAAGAGGCCTCATTCTTCATACTCTGCGATGGCATCGATCTATTGCCCATCGGTACCGCACAGGATCATAAGCGCGTCGGCGAAGGCGATACGGGCCCCAATACCGGCGGCATGGGGGCATACTCCCCAGCTCCGGTTCTGGACGACGCGGTCGCGCAACGCGCGCTGGACGAGATTGTCCGGCCGACCATGGAAGAAATGGCGCGACGCGGCACTCCCTATCAGGGTGTTCTCTATGCGGGTCTAATGATCGAAAATGGTCAGCCGCGGCTGGTGGAATACAATGTCCGTTTCGGCGACCCGGAATGTCAGGTGTTGATGATGCGGCTGGGAGGGCAAGCGCTGGATCTGATGCATTCCGCAGCCGAAGGGCGGCTCGGCGAGGCCCAGGTCAATTGGGCCAATGATCACGCGGTAACCGTCGTGATGGCCGCCGATGGATATCCAGATGCCTACGACAAAGGAACCGTGATTTCTGGGCTCGAAAGACTGGATCAGGACAGCCGGCGCAAGGTTTTTCATGCCGGAACGGCGCGGCGCGACGGCAAGTTCATTGCAACAGGCGGGCGCGTTCTGAATGTGACCGCACGTTCAAGCTCTTTGGCGGACGCAGCAAAGGCCGCCTATTGTATGGTTGAAGACATTGACTGGCCGGGCGGCTTTTATAGGTCTGACATCGGCTGGCGTGTCCTGGCGCAGCGCTGACCGCGCGCGTGTTCACACTTCTGTTGTACCCATCAGTTGGGACACTTCATGGCGGCCGCAAAGGCTGGACGCGACGTGTCATTGCCGATGACCTCGACAGACGTGTCTTTCCCGTCCCAACGAAGCGCGAGCAGCTTTGACCAATCGCCGCTTGCCAGGATCATTTCAGGGCTGCCGTTGCAACGGCGGATACCACCAGCAATGTCTCGTTCTCCGATCCGGTGATTGGTCAGACCGCGAATGGCGGCCACCTCCTCCAGATCACCTTTTTCGAACCGCCAGATCCGCAATGTTTTGGCGAGATGTGGACGGTCAATGTAAGCGACCTCCATGCGCCCGTCACCATCAAGATCTGCCGCGCCAAGCGGCGCAAGCCAGCGATTTCGCGTGCCGATATATGGCGTTGTCGCGAGCAGGTTCAGCGCGTCATTCCCTTGTCCGAAGATCGCCAATTGCGCGCCCTTCGATTGGTGACTGCGCACGGTAATGATTTCATTCCGTCCGTCACCATCAAGATCGATAAGGCGTGGGGCCACGTCTTCGAATACGTGCGTTGCATCCGTTGTAAAGGAAAGGCCACAATTGGCCGAAGTTTCGGCCCCATAGACACGCAGCGTGGTCGGCTCCAGCGCATCACCCAAAGCGGCATGAGGATAACGGTCGGTCAGGTCTTCGTACCAAGCCGCCACCGGCTCCCCCTGTTTCGTCTGCGTCATCGATCCGGGCACAATGAGATCATCGCGGATCAACGGAGATTCGGTGCAAGCCTCTGAAATCAGCGGCAGAGCTAACAGAACACATACCAGCGCCGCGCCGCGCAACATCAGATCTGCTTTTCAGGCATCTGGACGACAAGCCCATCAACAGCATCGGTCACCTTGATCTGGCAAGTCAGCCGCGAGCGTGTTTCGTCAGGCTCATAGGCGAAGTCGAGCATGTCGGTTTCCATATCGTCTTTGACGGGCAGCCTTTCGACCCATTCAGGATGCACGTAGACATGACAGGTCGAGCAAGCGCAGGCACCACCGCAATCCGCTTCGATCCCCGGAATACCATTGTCGCGCGCACCCTCCATGACCGTCAGGCCGTTTGCAACATCCACCACATGTTCTTTCCCGCCATGCTCAATATACGTGATCTTCGCCATGGGCTTCCCCTTTCTTTTCGTTGATTTTCTAGCGGCCGGTGTACCTGTGTTCCAGCCCAATTCGACAGATTTAGGGCGCCGTGGATCGCGGGCAGCAAAAAAAGGGCGCCATCCTTTGGCGCCCTTTTCGAATGGAGTATGTGTTGTCTATTCGGTCAAACCGAGCGCCACAAAGCGTGGATCGCCTCCACGCCGCACCAGAAGCAAAAGCGACTTGCGCCCGGCCTCGCGGACCTCTTCCAGACGATCTTCAAAATCCGCCAGCGTCTCAACCGTTTGTTGACCCGCTTCGGTGATGACGTCACCCGTCCGCAGACCTTTCTCAAAGGCTTCGGAAGCTTCGTCTACCGCTGTCACAGCAAGACCTGCCTGGCTTTCCTCAAGGCCCAACTCTGCCCGCAGATCATCGCTGAGAACTTGCAGGGACAAGCCAAGGATGTCCTTTGTCTGCGGCTCAGCTTCTTCATCAGGCGCAGGTGCAGCCGCAGGCACGGCGCCATCGGCTTCTTCCCGGCGGCCGAGGGTGACGCGCAAGGTGACTGTCTCACCCTCGCGGAAGACAAGCACCCGCACGGTTTCACCCACGGGGCTTGCCCCCACCTGACGCACAAGGCCACGTGTGTCGGCCACTTCTACACCATCGAAATTCAAAATAACGTCGCCGTCTTGCATGCCAGCTTCTTTTGCCGGACCTTCAGGCACGGAGGTCACGAGGGCACCCGCGACTTTCTCAAGTCCCATGGCCTCTGCAATGTCATCAGTCACATCCTGAATGCGCACACCCAGCCAACCTCTACGGGTTTCACCAAATTCCTTGAGCTGATCGATCACCCGGGTAACGACATTCGAGGCCATGGAAAAGCCAATGCCAATTGAACCACCATTAGGTGAGAGAATTGCGGTGTTCACGCCGATCACTTCGCCGTTCATGTTAAAAAGCGGACCACCTGAATTGCCCCGGTTGATCGCCGCGTCAGTCTGGATGTAGTCATCATAAGCCCCGCTCAGCGCGCGATTGCGGGCGGATACGATCCCTGCAGAGACCGAAAAGCCCTGTCCAAGCGGGTTGCCCATAGCGATCACCCAGTCACCAACGCGCGCCGTATCGGAATTGCCGAAAGGCACAAAGGGCAATTGAAGATCCGCTTCGACCTTGAGAAGCGCGATGTCGGTGTTGGGGTCGGTGCCGACAACCTCGGCCTTGAGTTCGTTGCCGTTGAAAAATTCCACAAGGATTTCGTCGGCGCCTTCAATCACGTGGTTGTTCGTCACAACGAAGCCATCTTCCGAGATCACAAAGCCGGAGCCAAGCGCGGAAGATCTGCGTGGTTGCTGTGGGTTGTTGTTGTTGCGATCCTGAAATTCGCGGAAGAAATCTTCGAAAGGCGAGCCTTCGGGCACAATGCCCCGGGGCTGCGTGTTGCGGGCCACTGTCGTTGACGTCGTGATGTTCACCACGGACGGGCTGATCTCTTCGGCCAAGGGTGCAAGGCTTTCGGGCCGCGCCTGCGCGACGATGGTTTGAGCGATCACAAACGCGAGGGTCAGTATGCTGAACCAGAAAGCGCGTAGATACGCTGTTGAGGGGAGCTGTCTCGAAAGGGCTATTGCCTTCGGCTGCATGCTGCATTCTCCTGCATGTCTGTTCTGGCCTCATCGGCCGATTTCACGTATATACCTGCGCCACTGCGCTTAACACAGTATTTATAGTTGCCGCTCTGCAACATTAAAGATGTACGTGATCGGCGATCTGTCAACTGAATGTGAGCAGCGCGTGATCACCGCGCTATCCGACGCCCAAAAGAAACGCGCCGTAGACAAGGATCAGACCACTCACAAAGGCCAGCGCCCCAACTTGACGACGCGCGTCCATCGGAAGGGTCCGCAGCATCTCTAGCAAGCGCTCTATTAGCGAAGGGGCCAGCACATAGGCCAGCCCCTCGACGACCAGCACAAGGCCGATGGACAGAAGAACCCAACCCATCAGTTGCTTGGGGGGGGTGCCTCGGTCCGGCCGGTCGGCGATTTAAGGTAGTTGAAGAACTCTGAATCTGGCGACAGAACCATCGTGGAATTGCTGCCTTGAAGCGACCGCTGATAAGCGTTGAGGGAGCGGTAGAATTCGAAGAATTCCGGATCGGACCCGAAGGCCTGCGCGAAGATCGCGTTGCGTTCGGCGTCGGCCTCACCGCGGATGATGTCCGCCTGGCGCTGTGCATCCGAGGTCAATTCGACCACCGTCCGATCAGCCTGCGCCCGAACCCTCTGTGCAGCTTCTTCACCGCGCGCGATCTCGTCCGCAGCCTCACGTTCCCGTTCGGCCCGCATCCGGGCAAATGTCGCATCCAGGTTCTGTTCCGGCAGGTTGGTCTGCTTGAGACGCACGTCAATCACCTGAAGGCCAAGGGGACGTGCCCGCTGGCGCGCCTGTTCGGTGATCCGCCCCATCAATGCAGAGCGATCCGCTGAAAGGATGGTGTTCGACGTCACACCATCCGAACCGAGCACCGCCCTAATCACAGGGTTCAGGATGCCTTCAAGGCGGTCCTCCGCAGCGCGCATGCCACCAACACCGACGGCCTGACGGAACTGCACCACATCCGATATGCGATAGCGCGCGAACGCGTCAACCACGAGACGGCGGTCATCCGAAGGCGTAACCTCGGTCGGCACGGTGTCGAGTGCGAGAATACGGTCGTCATAACGTACGACCTCTTGGATTACCGGTAACTTGAAGGCCAGTCCAGGTTCTTCTTTCACTGATCTGATCTGGCCAAACTGAAGGACCAGAGCCTTTTCGCGTTCGTCCACGATGAAGATCGAACTGAGCAGCAGCGCCAGGATCACGACGACGACGGGGAGCAGAAAAGCAGAGCGACGCATCAGTTGTTTCCTCCGGTCGGGGCCGCAGCACCGCGGCGCAATTCGTTGAGCGGCAGGTATGGCACGACCCCCTGGCCGCCTCCCGAGCCATTCTCGTCAAGAATGATCTTGTCGACACGGCCTAGGACCTGCTCCATCGTTTCGAGATAGAGACGTTTCCGCGTGACCTCAGGCGCCTTTGCATACTCCTCAAGCACTGACGAAAAGCGGCTTGCTTCACCTTCAGCTTCGTTGACCTGCTGAGCACGATAGCCTTCGGCTTGTTCCAGTAGCTGGGCCGCTTCACCGCGGGCGCCCGCAAGCACTCGGTTCGCATAGGCGTCCGCCTGACGCTGAAGCCGGTCACGTTCCTGTTCCGCCGCCTGCACTTCGCGGAAGCTGTCAATCACCTCGCGCGGCGGGTCTGCCTTGTCGAGGTTGAGACGGATGATATTGACCCCGCTATCATATTGATCAAGCGTTGTCTGGATCAACTGTTCGGCTTCGTCCGCGATGACCTGACGATCCCGGTTCAAGATCGGCGCCAGTTCAGAGCGCGCAATCACTTCGCGCATCGCGGATTCGGACACCGCGCGGATCGTCTCTTCCGGCTCGGCCAGATTAAAAAGATACTTCGCGGGATCACTTATGTTCCAAACAACCTGAAAGTCGATGTCGATGATATTTTCATCCGTGGTCAGCATCAGGCCTATATCGCCACGCCCAGCACTTGTCGCGCCGATCGTTTCAGTTTGTTCTCGCGTGACGGGCAGAACCTCGGCCGTGATCAACGGCCAGGGTGCGAAGTTCAGACCGGAATTGCCGGTAGCGTAATACTCACCCAAGAAAAGTTCGACCGATTGTTCCTCGGGCCGAACCGTGTAGAGACTGGCCGCCAGCCAGACGACCAAAGCGACCAAAGCGCCAAGTCCAACGGTTCCGCGTGTCAGGAAGGGCCCGCTTGGACCGCCATCGCCACCACGACCACCACCTGTACCGCCACCGCGCCCACCGATCAGAACCCGCAGTTGCTCTTGTCCTTTTTTGACCAGTTCATCGATCTCGGGGATCTGGGGACCGTCATCGCCGGGCCTGCGCCCGCCGCCGCCACCATTGTTGGATCCGCGACCTCCACCGCGCCCGTCATTCCCGCCCGAGTTACCGCCGCCCCCCCAGGGACCGCCATTGTTACCAGCCATCTAGTGATTTTCCCTTCTTCTTGCGTCCGGTCGCACGCCTCGCGTATTACCTGTCGTTTTTGGCCCATATTTCAAGATATAGTGCCTTTGATCCGTTATACCGTACGAACGGGGCTTCGCATGGTCACAATCTCTTCCGACATGGTCGGATGAACCGCCACCGTACGGTCAAAATCCTCTTTGGTTGCCCCCATTTTTATCGCGACACCAGCAAGTTGGATCATTTCACCCGCATCCGGTGCCACGATATGGCATCCCAAAACTTTCCGAGTTTCTTTTGAGACGACAAGTTTCATCAATACCCGATCGGATTGTCCCGCAAAGGCCGTTTTCATGGGCCGAAACGAGGTGCAGTAGACCTCGATCTCTTCCTGGTCGCGCGCATCCTCCTCGCTCAATCCGACCGTGCCCATCTCAGGCTGGGTGAAGATAGCCGAGGGGATCAATTCGTGATCGACAGGTGTCGGATTGCCCTTCATGGCGGTTTCGACGAATGCCATACCTTCACGTATTGCAACTGGGGTCAGGTTCACGCGGTTCGTCACATCTCCAATCGCGTAGATGTTGTCGACGGCTGTCTTGCTATAGTTGTCCACCACGATCTCACCCCGGCGACCGATCTCGACCCCGGCATCCTCCAACCCCATATCTTTCGTGTTGGGGTCGCGACCGGTTGCAAAAAGAACCATGTCAAAGACCTTCTCGCCCCCATTTGTGGATTTCACCCAGATGGGGCCGCGCCGATCCTCCTGGGTCGATTTCACGAGTTCAGCCGTTTGCGTAGCGCTGGCCCCCATCGCAGCATCCGACGATGTGCCTGTCCAGGATGCGGTATGATCTTCGCCCGCCGGCGCCATCTCAACGATGTTGGTGCCGACAAACAGATTGATGCCACGCGCGCGCATCGCTTCGGCCACAAGGCCCCGGGCTTCTTCATCAAAGCCCCGCAGGATCTGCGCCCCACGGTAATACTGGGTCACCTCAACGCCGAGCCCATTCATGATGCAAGCAAATTCGCAAGCGATGTAGCCACCGCCCACAATCAGGATCGATTTGGGCAGGGCCTCAAGATGAAAGATGTCGTCCGATACGATCCCCAGATCTGCATTGGGAATGTCTGGCCGAACAGGATGCCCCCCCGTTGCGATGAGAATTGTCTTGGCCGTCTTCGTCTCGCCGGTAGACAATTCGACCGTATGGGCTTCTTTCAAACGGGCCCGCGCATCGAACATCTCAACGCCGGATCCGTCAAGCAAGCTCCGATAGACCCCTTCAAGACGATCAAGCTCCGAATTCAGGTGATCGCGGAACATCGGCCAGTCGAACGTCCCGTCTTTGATGTCCCAGCCATAGGCGCGACCGGTCATTGGCATGTCGGAAAACTCAGAGGCGAAGACCATCAGCTTTTTCGGCACACATCCCCGAATGACGCAGGTGCCGCCGTAGCGATCCGCTTCGGCAAGGGCGACCTTGGCGCCAGCCTCTCCTGCTGCGACCCTGGCCGCCCGGACCCCCCCGGAACCACCACCGATGACGAAGAGGTCATAGTCATAGTCGCTCATGGCAGAAGCCCTTTTCATGGTGTTTTAGACAGAGCCGCATATAGGATAAAGCCTTGGTGCTTACCATATTGCGAAATCTAGTCTGCCAGATCCGTGAACAGATTGTCATTTTCTGCAACCTCAACCACGCCCTGACGAACGCTGCCTTCGTTGAGGTCGCGCAACTCGATCCGCCCATCGGCAAAACCGATGATCACTGTGTCGCATATATCGACGAATATCCCGTTTTCGACCACCCCCGGCATCTGATTCATCACCAGGGCAAATTGCCGAGGATTGCCAATCCGGCCCAGATGTAGGTCGAGGATATAGTTGCCCTCATCCGTGATGAAGGGCTTTTCTGCATTCATCCTCAGACTTGAGGACCGGCCCATGACATCCATCGAAACCAGCGTTTCCTCGATCAGCGATTGCGTCGTCTTCCAGCCCAAAGGAATGACCTCTACCGGCAGGGGAAACGCGCCCAGATGCTCAACCTCCTTGCCGGCATCTGCGATCACGATCATCTGATCGCTGGCTGTCGCCACGATCTTTTCATGCAAAAGGGCACCACCTCCGCCTTTGATCAAATTAAGGTCGGGGTCAAATTCATCCGCCCCATCAATCGTGAGGTCCAACCAACGCGCCTCGTCGAGGGTGATCACCTCGATCCCCACTTTGCGCGCAAGATCAGCGGTACGGGTCGATGTCGGCACGCCCCGGATCTTGAGGCCCTCGTCACGTACCATCTCGCCCAGGCAACGCACAAGCCAAGCCGCTGTTGAGCCTGTGCCCAAACCAACCCGCATCCCGTCCTCGACATAATCCGCCGCCCGACGGGCAGCGACATACTTGGCCTTGTCTATCGGGGAGAGTTCTTCAGGCATGGGCCGATTCTTGCTGTGATTTGCGCCCTTATAGTCATCGCCACACCTGCACGCGAGGCGTTGCATGAAAAAGTTCGGATTGGTGCGGTCTGTCTGCATTTGGGCAGGATCTCCGCAATTCGGAAACAAGGTGTCGCATTTCGAACATGTAAACGCGGCGGGTCGACCTATCTGGACAGAAATGGCACATGCCGACCCCGAATGCACGAGATGAAAGATGTTCCTGTCTGTTTTTGAGATGTTCAAGATCGGGATTGGCCCGTCATCCTCTCACACGATGGGGCCGATGGTGGCAGCTGCGCGTTTTCTCGAAATGATGCGGTCTTCACCCTTTCGGTTTGCGGGTGTTCGCGCGTCGCTGCACGGATCGCTGGCCTTCACCGGCGTCGGGCACGCCACCGACCGCGCCACGATCCTCGGCCTCGCGGGCTTTGAGCCAGAGGCCTATGAACATGATGCGGCAGAAACCGCTCTGGCGCACAACCGGGACACTCACACGCTGTCACCGGTCGGTTTACCCGCGCTGAAATTTGATCCGAAGACCGATCTCATCTTCGATTATGAGACCACCCTGCCAGGGCATGCCAACGGCATGCGTCTGATGGCGACCGACAAGCAAGGCGACGTGGTGCTGCAAGAGGTATTCTATTCAGTCGGCGGCGGCTTTGTCCTGACAGAAGGCGAATTGGCCAAAGGGATCGAAACGGGTACGGGCCCTGCCGTGCCCTATGCCTTTCATTCGGCGGCTGAAATGCTGAAAATGGCGAAGCTTTCAGGCAAAAGTATAGCCCAGATGAAAGAGGCTAATGAGCTTTCGCGCCAAAGCACCGAACGCGTCTGCACAGGCATCTCGCGGATCTGGGATGTCATGAATGATTGCATTGATCGGGGGCTCACAAATGATGGCATCCTGCCCGGCGGACTGAAGGTCAGGCGTCGGGCCAAGGCCATTTATGAGGCCCTCCTGAACGAACGCAGGCTCAACCAGACGGCGCCACATACCATAAATGACTGGATCAGCGTCTACGCCATGGCAGTCAACGAGGAAAACGCAGCTGGCGGTCAGGTCGTGACGGCGCCAACAAACGGTGCGGCTGGCGTTCTACCTGCAACCTTGCGCTACTACCTTGATCATGTGCCCGGTGCCACGCAAAGCCAGGTGCAGAACTTCCTGCTGACAGCCGCGGCGATCGGCGGCATCGTGAAATTCAACGCCTCGATCTCGGGTGCCGAAGCGGGCTGCCAAGCCGAAGTCGGCAGCGCCAGTGCCATGTCGGCGGCGGGCCTCTGCGCGGTGATGGGCGGCACGCCCGAGCAGGTCGAGAACGCAGCAGAGATTGCGCTTGAACACCACCTCGGCATGACCTGCGATCCCATTAGGGGCCTCGTTCAGGTGCCCTGTATCGAACGCAATGGCCTCGGCGCCATCAAAGCCGTGTCAGCGGCCTCCCTGGCTTTGCGCGGCGATGGCACACATCTTGTTCCTCTGGATGCCTGTATTGAAACGATGCGTCAAACCGGCGCCGACATGAGCGAGAAGTATAAAGAGACCGCCCTGGGTGGTCTTGCTGTCAACGTGCCCAATTGCTGAACAATCTGTCTTTGACCAGGCTCTGACCCCCGCCAATATGACGCCTTATAGCGTCAGGTGATGCCCCAAGTCCCGCGTGGACCTGGGGCGCGCTAGGAAATACCTTTTGCCAATGGCTCAGGACCGTCCCCTTCTCGGCATCCTTTTGATGCTTGGCTTTTGTCTCGTCGCCCCGATGGGCGATGCCGTTGCGAAATTGCTGGGCGAGTCCATCCCGCTTGGCCAGCTTTTGCTGGTGCGCTTCGGCGTTCAGGCCATTATTCTCATCCCGCTCGTCTGGGCCACGCGCCGGGCATGGCGGATGCGCGGTCGGGTCTTGCGCCTCACATTCGTGCGGACGCTTCTGCATATCATCGGAATCGGAGCAATGTTCACCGCCCTTCAATACCTGCCCCTGGCCGATGCTGTTGCCATCGCGTTCGTTATGCCCTTCATCATGCTGCTGCTGGGCAAGTACGTCTTGAAAGAGGAAGTGGGCGCGCGGCGGCTTTTGGCCTGTATCGTGGGATTTATTGGCACGTTGCTGGTCGTGCAGCCCAGCTTTGCCGAGGTTGGCTGGCCCGCCCTTCTGCCGCTTTTCGTGGCAGTCAACTTTTCGTTTTTCATGCTCGTCACGCGCCAGATCGCGAAGGAAACCGACCCGATCGGACTTCAGGCGGTTAGTGGCGTGATGGCCGTCGGATTGATGCTGCCTATCCTGCTGCTGTTTTCCGGCAGTGATGTCGCCGTGCTCACGGTGATCCGACCCGATACCTGGGAATGGACCTTGCTGGCGGGCATTGGGGTCCTTGGCACACTCGCGCATCTGCTGATGACTTGGTCATTGCGCTATGCGCCCTCTGCAACGCTCGCCCCAATGCAATATCTCGAGATCCCCATCGCTACGATCTTGGGCTTTCTGGTCTTTTCGGATCTCCCAAATGTGATGGCCGCATCAGGCATTGCGATCACGATTGGTGCTGGTCTTTACATCGTACTGCGCGAGCGGGCCATTGCGCGGAACGCGGCGCCTGAGCCAGCGCCTGCATAAGGTTTGGCAAAACCTCCCGCGGCAAAAAACAAATCATATGCGGAGCGTCCACTTCCAAGTGGACCGGTCCCATCGCACGGTTCGACGTGCCGATACGACCCAGCGGGTCAAAATGCAGACCATCAATTGGCCATTCGAGCCCCGTTGAAGTTCCCTGCACAGGGCCGAGCGGAAAAAGCGACACGACGCTGCCCGGATCCAATGACAGATCAAGGACGGGTGGGCACAGAAGGGTCAGTTCAGTCTGCCCCACCAGAATGCATGACCGGTCCGGGTAGGCCGCAAGAACCGAAAGTACCGCCAGTTGATGATCGAAACGCCCGCCCGAAAAGCCGATGGCAAGGACAAGTGGCGCGTCGATGTTACGCAAGGCTTTATCAAAATCGGTGCTTTCCTGTTCCACGATGCGGTGCTGAAGATGCTGCGGGAGTGTGGCCTGCGTCTCCGGCGAGATACTGTCGAAATCACCAATCACGGCGGCCAGTTCAACCCCTGACGCCAACGCCACATCCGCCCCTCCGTCGGCTGCGACACAAATTGGCGCCAGCGAAACCGCGTCTTTTATGTCCAGATCGTGCACAATCCCTCCGCCGATCAGCGTAACCGGCACTTTTTCATGGACAATCATCGGAATAAGGCCTTGATTACATTGGAGAAGGGAAACAAATCACAATTTCGCCATGAAAAAATACCTATCTTGGCAAAGATTCGGGCCGCTTCTGCCCGGCCCGCGCTGGTATGAGGCTTGGACGATCGGCAAAGGATACGCATCCTCATGAAGACGAATGTTCTCACTGTTTCTTATGGCAATCTCTCATGCTCCTTAGAGGATTTCGACGGCGCTTTCGATGCTCTAAAGCCGATTGCCGAATATCTCTATGATCTGACAGAGGAAAACCCGGGCGAAACGCCGGATATGGATCTGCTGGTCGAGATTGCAGAACGGATGGGCGCATCCGGCATTGCGGCCGAAGTCGAAGGCGATCGGATCGTTCTTGTTTCAGCACTTGTCGATGAGGATTTGTCGATCGAAGATGAACGTCCCGACGAAATGGTCGATCTGGCACAGGACGAAGAAACAGAGGCTGTGGACGCCCCTGACACCACCGAAGACGTGGACGTGCACGAGGTCGTGGAAGAGACACCAGCCCCCGAAAGCATCGCCGAACGCCTCAGCCGTATCCGGGCCGTCGTCGCACAGCAGACCGATGAACCGAAAGCCGATCTCGACGAAGTTGAAGCAGAGGATGACGAGCCCGAAGATCTCATCAGCGCAACCACGCGGGATCTTGAAGCCGCACTCCAGCATGACGACGCGGCAGTCGAAAATGTCCTGTCTGCCGAATCCGCCGAAGATGACACCGAAAAGAACGTTCTTGGCGTCTTGTCGACCGTCTCGGAGACTGATGAAAAAAATGCGACAGACCAACTAGAAGACGCGGATCTGATTGAGACTGCTGAAGCAGACGAAGCCCTTGAGGAGGCGGTAGAGGAGCCTGCTGAAGAACCGCAGGAAGACGAGGCTCCCATCGACGAACTCTCGGCGCTGTTGAGCAAGCGGGCTGACGCCCCCGCATCCGAGGACAACATCTTCGTAGAAGAAGAAGCGCCTGCACCCGCACCAAAGAAAGCGATGTCACAAATGCTGCGCGCCATGAAGGCCAAGCAAATGACAGACGACGCGCCCCTCGCAACGAAAGCGGTCGAGCCCGTTGAAAACGACATGGATCAACGGGACGTCACCGAGGCCGAGGAACAAATTGCCGAAGATGTTGAACCCGAAAATGTCGAGGTCGGCCGCACGCCGACACGTCCACGTCTTGAGGTCAATGCAGACGATGTCAATCGCCTGATGGACGAGGCCGAGACCCAGATGGGAGAGCCCGAAAGCTCTAGCCGTCGCAGCGCATTTGCGCATCTCAAGGCGGCCGTCGCAGCGCGGCGCGCCGACCGCAAGATAACGGATGACACCAGTCGTGAAAGCGGAGATGGCGCTTATCGGTCCGACCTCGAAAGCGTCGTGCGTCCACGCCGTCCCAATGTAAGCGTAGGTGAATTCGACGAGTCCAACGCAAAAAAACCACCGACCCCCCTGACGCTGGTGGCTGAACAACGCGTTGATGCATCCGATACCCCCGACGCCAACCGCGTAAAAAGCAGGGCTGTCGGCGGTGGTTTTGCTGACTTCGCGCATCAGATGGAGGCCGATCACATGCCCGATCTGCTTGAAGCGGCAGCCTCTTACATGTCATTCGTGGAAGGACAGGAGCAATTCTCGCGCCCGCAACTGATGAGCAAGGCGCGTGAAGCCCGCAGCGTCGAATTCAGCCGCGAGGACGGACTTAGATCTTTTGGTCAATTGCTGCGCACGGGCAAGATCACAAAAGTCGAAGGCGGGCGGTTTTCGGTGACCAGTGACATCGGCTTTCGCCCCGGCACGCGCGCGGCAGGCTGACCTCGGAACGCCCGCTAGGGGTCTCAGTCGCTTTTGCGGGCATCGGGATCTTCCTGCCCGATCCCTCGGAATATGGTCCTGAAGGGCAATGCCCAGATCACGCCAAGGCTGAGATAGATCAGAAGCTCAACCAGTATCGGCGGCCGGTCAAAAAGATCGATGAGATTGACCGCAACAACCACATAGATCGGCAGCCCGACCAGTAGGATCAAAAGGGCAAGCCCCTTACGCGCCTTGTAGCTGAGTGCCATCGAACCTTCCTAGTCATTAAATGGATCCCGCACGAGGATCGTGTCTTCCCGCTCTGGTGATGTCGAAAGTAGGGCAACCGGGCATTCGATCAACTCTTCCACCCGACGGACGTATTTGATCGCATTCGCAGGCAGATCCGCCCAGCTGCGGGCACCCTCGGTCGATTCCGACCAGCCATCGATTTCTTCGTAAATCGGTTTGCAGCGCGCTTGATGATCGGCGGCAATGGGCAAGTAATCCATACGTTCCCCATCAAGTTCGTACCCAACGCAGATTTTCAGCGTGTCGAAGCCGTCAAGCACGTCGAGCTTGGTGAACGCGATGCCGTTCACACCGGAAGTCGCACAGGTCTGCCGGACCAGCACCGCATCAAACCAGCCGCAACGCCGCTTGCGCCCCGTCACTGTGCCAAATTCATGCCCCCGCTCGCCCAGCATTTGGCCGTCGGCATCCTCAAGCTCGGCTGGGAAAGGCCCCTCGCCCACTCTGGTGGTGTAGGCCTTGACGATACCCAACACAAAGTCGATCGATCCGGGGCCGATGCCCGTGCCGGTTGCCGCCTGCCCTGCGATGACGTTTGATGACGTAACGAATGGGTATGTCCCAAAATCGATGTCGAGCAACGATCCCTGCGCGCCTTCGAAGAGGATCCGCTTGCCCGACTTGCGCTGATCATTCAGCACTTTCCAAACCGGTGCGGCGTATTCCAGGATCTTCGATCCGATCTCGCGCAGTTGGTCCAACAGTGCATTCCGGTCGATCGCGTTCAACCCAAGGCCATTGCGTAAGGCGTTGTGATGGACAAGCGCCCGATCGACACGCACCTGAAGGGTCGCATCATCGGCCAGATCGGCTACGCGAATGGCCCGGCGCCCGACCTTGTCTTCATAGGCGGGACCGACGCCGCGCCCCGTCGTGCCGATCTTGGCCACTGAATTCTGAGCCTCACGCGCTCGGTCAAGCTCTCCGTGGACCGGTAGAATCAAAGTTGTGTTCTCGGCGATCATCAGCGTTTCCGGCGTGATCGTGACCCCCTGCGCGCGCAACTGATCAATCTCCGTGATCAAATGCCAGGGGTCGAGAACCACGCCATTGCCGATAACGCTCAGCTTGCCGCTGCGCACAATGCCCGAGGGCAGAATGCTCAGCTTGAAGACCTCGCCATCAATGACCAGCGTGTGACCGGCATTATGACCGCCCTGAAAGCGCGCGATCACGTCCGCCCGCTCGCTCAGCCAATCGACAATCTTGCCTTTGCCCTCGTCGCCCCATTGCGCGCCGACAACCACCACATTGGCCATGAGATACCTCTTTTGTGAACCCGCGCCCGTATAACGACCCATTTCGCGAGGCGAAACACCTAAACTCAGGATTAGATGACGTCTGAAAGCGGAGATAAACGCTTCGCCAATAGGCGCGCTTCGGGTAAGCCGCCTAGAATTCACATCACGACGGATCGAGACACATCATGGGATTTTTGACGAGATGGCTTTTGGCGCTGGTTCTGCTGGGACTGACCTACAATCCAACACCCTACAACTACGTGCAATGGGTGATGGATCATGGCAGCCAGAACCTGTCGATTGCCGTGCTGACGGGCCTTGTGCTGGTCGTGGGATACATCATCTACCTGCGTGCCACGCTACGCTCCATCGGGGTCTTCGGTATGACACTTGTCCTCGCCATTGCGGGGTCAATCCTGTGGGTCGCCTACGATTTAGGCCTGTTCGATCCGGGCAATTCCAACCTCAACACCTGGCTGGGTCTTATCGCATTATCTGCGGTTCTGGGCGTCGGCCTCAACTGGAGCCATGTGCGCCGCCGTGTTTCCGGCCAGGCGGATATGGATGATGTGGACGAATGAAACATGAACGCTTTTCCCATGCCTGGCTGATCTTTCCGGTCAAATCGGCACCACCACTCACAAAATATACCAACCGCCGGTTTCTTGAGGCAGCGGGTGCCGCGCGCTGTCTCGTTGAAATCGTGGACCCCAACTTGATGGCTCCCAACCTGCTGGATGCGGAGCACCCGGAGCGTTTGGCAACCAAGCGTCCCCTGCCCGATTTCGTGATCGCACGATCGGGCGCAAACATGGGGATCAATGGGCAAAACCTGCTCCGCGTCTGTCAGGCGGCCGGCGTTAGCGTGTTTCCCAGAACCTCCCAATTGCGACGCGCGGGCGACAAGCTACGCTCGGCCCGAAAGCTTACCGAGGCCGGGCTGCCCACCCCACGGACACAAGCGCTGTCAGACGTCATGGGCAATCTTGATAAACTCATCTATCCAATCGTGCTCAAGCGCGCGAAAGGCAGTCAGGGCAAACGCGTCGCATTGTGTCATTCCAAAGAGGCACTGCTTGAGGCTGCCGCGTCGATGCCAGGACGCAGCCCCCTCATCGTGCAGGATTTCATCGCAAGCAGCTTCGGTCGGGACATCCGCGTTCTGATTTCGGGCGGGCGGGCCATTGCAGCCATCGAACGGCGCGGTGCCGATGGTGACTTTCGTTCAAATCTCGCCCAGGGCGGGCACCCCATTGCAGTGCCGTTGAGCGAAGACATCGTTTCACTTTCCGAAGCTGCGGCCAGGGCAATGCGGCTCGACTTTGCAGGCGTTGACCTTTTATGCGGCGAAGAAAGCTATCTTGTGTGCGAAGTGAACTCCTCGCCCGGTTTCGAGGGGGTCGAAGCGGTCTGCAGTATCGACATCGCAAAACGCATCTTAGACGATGCAGCCCAATTACATCGTCAGAGACGCGCGCGCGGGCCTGATCTGGGTAAACGGACCGGTGTGCCATGTGGGGTGGTCAGGTAGGCAGTCTCCCACGCCTGCCTGACCTCCTCCACTTTTTCAGGCGAAACGCCGTGACCCTTGAGAAAGCCTTCCAACGTTTCGAGCCACGCCAGATAATAGTCATTCCCGCCATCCAGTGTCTTTGTGAGGCCATAGCGTCTGAGCGTTTGGGAAAACGCGTCGGCCCAATCAGGCCAAGTGAACAACTTCGCTTCACTCAGATGAACGGTCATGGCGAAGATGTGCGCGTGCCAAGGTTCGGAAAAAACGGGATCGGGCAGGTCTTTCATAGCGGCATCAAATAACTTTGCCAAAGATCCAGAACCACCTCATCATCGGGATCTTCCGGCGCGTGCCACAACTCCGACGCCCTGAACGCCACTGCATAAAGCGGCTGTGCCGCATCGCCAAGACGGTGTGCGGCGCTGTCCGGCAGAACATGCGTGCCATGCAAACGGACCACATAACCTTTGGCCTTTGCCGCATAACCTGGCAGCCGCGTATGTCCGCCATCCACCAGCAGATTGCCGGCCGCCCGGGTCTGAACTGGATCGCCCGATTTGAATTGTGCGGGGATGTCGCTTTGACGGTCCGCCGGTGCGCCACGGGCCAGACCCTCAGCCACCGCCTCGGCCTTCCAGACGCGCCCTGCCATTGGGCTTTTGCCTTTGGCCGCACCGGCCAGAAATTCATCTGTGCTCAGCAAATCCGTTTCGACCAGCAAGTCAGCTAAAGCGGCTGTCCACTTCTCATAATAGGTGAACTTCGCATAATCCCTTGGCGCGAGCTTTTCACGGGCATGGCGAGAGATATCGATGTTCCAATGCCCCAATGCGCCGCAAGCCAGTGTAATCGCGAGCGCACGAGCATGCCATTCTTCCTCAAACAAAGGGGCATCCTCGGCTTCGGGCACAACCGCGCCATCGCCAAATCGTCCACCCATGTCATGCACGCGGCTCATGGTGTTTTCGCCAATCCGGTTCCAATCATAGAGTCTCGGGTCACCAGTTCCAGCAGGGCCCCCTCATCGAGATCGTCGGTGCCGTCCGGGCGCTCCGGGATCACCAGATATCGGATTTCAGCGGTCGAATCCCAGACACGAACTGCTGTCTCATCCGACAGATGAACACCGAATTCCGCCAGGACCTTCCGTGGTTCCCGAACTGCACGCGCGCGATAGGCATCGGATTTGTACCACCCAGGCGGAATCCCCAAAAGCGGCCAGGGATAGCAGGAACAAAGGGTGCAAACGATCATGTTGTGAACCGCATTCGTATTCTCGACCGCCACCACGTGTTCACCCTGACGTCCGAAAAAGCCTAGCTCGGCCACAACTTTAGTTGCGTCTTCCAGCAAGGCCTTCTTGAAGGCTGGGTCGGACCAGGCCCTCGCTACGACACGCGCACCATTGCGAGGTCCGATCTTGTGCGAATAGGTCTCGATGATCTCGTCCAAAGCGGCGGGATCGACCAGGCCTTTTTCGATAAGAAGGGTCTCCAGCGCCTTAACGCGCAGGGCGGGTTCAGGCGGAAGCAGCGAATGGGGATGGTCGTCATCATGGTGATCATGGGGCATGATCTTACCGTGCCGTCTGGGCGCGGAACTGTCCAGTGGTACACGTCCGAGATATGTCGCGGCGAATCACTGCACGCCTTAAAGCCTTCTCGCACCATGAAAAAACAGGCGCGCAAAAGATCCAAAATTGTGATACAATTATAACTAGAAGCAGATCTGCTGCACCTCATTTCCAGGATAGCCCTCTTAGAGCGCGTGCGAGACAAGAATGCTTCAGCAAACCGTCACCCCAAGGTGGCGGTTTTGCATTGGGGGCTTTGACCGAAGATAAGGCCAATCATCCCTTGCGGGTGTGTTCAAACTTGCCTAGATACCGCCCATCGTGCACCTAGAGGCTGCTCTCGTTTATGGAAAACGTTGTCTTAATCATCCACCTGATCCTGGCTTTGGGATTGATCGCCATCGTTCTGATGCAGCGTTCCGAAGGCGGTGGTCTTGGTATGGGTGGCGGCGGCGGCGGAGCCACGACAGGTCGGGCCGCGGCGACTGCCTTGTCCAAGCTGACATGGCTTCTGGCAATCGCGTTCATAATCACATCGATCACGCTGACCATTATCGCGGCACAAAACGCGGCAGGCACGTCGGTCATTGATCAGTTGGGCATTACACCGCCCCCGGCAGAGGATGGCGGCACGGATCCGTTGGTGCCTCCAGCAGACAGCCTTCTGCCACCGGCTCAGGGTGACAATGCACCTTTGGTCCCTCTTGCGGACTGACCTCAACACTTTGCGCGGCGATGAAATCGGGCAACATCATGTTGGGTGCCGCTTGCCCCGGGTCACCGAATCCTGATAAACTTAAATCCCGTGGTGCAGGGAAATCCTCTGCCGCAGACGCGGACGACATCACCGCAATTGAACACGGGAGAAGCCATCCAAATGGCGCGTTACATCTTTATTACAGGCGGTGTTGTGTCCTCTTTGGGCAAAGGTCTGGCCTCAGCAGCACTTGGTGCACTGCTTCAGGCCCGCGGTTTTTCCGTTCGTCTGCGCAAGCTTGACCCGTATCTGAACGTCGATCCTGGCACGATGTCACCTTTTGAGCACGGCGAGGTGTTCGTCACGGATGATGGCGCGGAAACAGATCTGGATCTGGGACATTACGAGCGCTTCACCGGCGTCGCGGCACGTAAAACCGATTCTGTCAGCTCGGGGCGGATCTATTCCAACGTTCTCGAAAAGGAGCGGCGCGGCGACTACTTGGGTAAAACCATTCAGGTGATCCCTCACGTTACGAACGAAATCAAGGATTTCATTGAGATCGGTAGTGATGAGGTCGATTTCATGCTGTGCGAAATCGGCGGAACAGTGGGCGACATTGAAGGCCTGCCGTTCTTCGAGGCAATTCGCCAGTTCAGCCAGGACAAACCGCGCGGTCAATGCATCTTCATGCATCTGACGCTGCTGCCGTACATCAAGGCCAGCGGTGAGCTAAAGACAAAGCCCACCCAGCACAGCGTGAAAGAGCTGCGCTCGATCGGGATCGCCCCCGACATTCTGGTCTGTCGGTCCGAAGGCCCCATTCCTGTCAAGGAACGCGAAAAGCTTGCGCTTTTCTGCAACGTCCGCCCTGACAGCGTCATTGCAGCACAGGATCTGGGCACAATCTATGACGCCCCTCTCGCCTATCACCGCGAAGGCCTGGATCAGGCCGTTCTCGACGCCTTTCAGATCAGCCCGGCACCCAAACCCGATCTGCGCAAGTGGGAAGATGTGAGTGACAGGATTCACAACGCGGAAGGTGAGGTCAATGTCGCCATTGTCGGTAAGTATACCCAGCTCGAAGACGCTTACAAATCCATTGCCGAAGCGCTCACCCATGGCGGCATGGCAAACCGCGTAAAGGTTCGTGTCGAATGGGTCGATGCGGAACTCTTCGACCGCGAAGACCCCGCCCCGCATCTCTCTGGCTTTAACGCCATCTTGGTTCCGGGCGGTTTCGGCGAACGCGGCACCGAGGGTAAGATTAAGGCCGCCGAATTCGCACGCACCCGCAAGGTTCCCTATCTGGGCATTTGTCTGGGCATGCAGATGGCCGTCATCGAGGCGGCCCGCCACACAGCCAATCTGACCGATGCCGGGTCAGAGGAATTTGACCATGAAGCGGGCAAAAAGCGCTTTACGCCCGTGGTCTATCACCTCAAGGAATGGGTGCAGGGCAACCATAAGGTCGAACGCAAGGTCGAAGACGACAAGGGCGGGACCATGCGCCTCGGCGCCTATGATGCCGTTCTGACCCAAGGATCAAAGGTGGCCGAGGTCTATGGCAACACGCTGATCGATGAACGCCACCGTCACCGCTATGAAGTCGACATCAAGTACCGCGAAAAGCTTGAAGAAGTCGGAATGTGTTTTTCAGGCATGTCGCCGGATGGCCGGTTGCCTGAGATTGTGGAATGGACGGACCACCCCTGGTTCATAGGTGTCCAATTCCATCCCGAGCTCAAGTCAAAGCCCTTCGATCCACATCCACTCTTTAAGGATTTCGTGCGCGCCGCGAAAGAGGTCAGCCGCCTGGTCTGAGCTCTTGCAGCGCGGCATCATTTCCGACGCAAAGCACGCAGTCCAAAAAGGCCAAGTGCAAGTAGAAACACGGAGGCGGGCAGCGGGATCTCGGCGACGGTTGCGCTTTCGACAGTAAAAAGTGCGGCCTGATCACGCCATGTTATGGTCACGTCATCTTGCATGGCCTCACCAAACGAAAAGTCGTTGGCGAAAATGTCCAGAAACTGCAGAGTGTCTCCCCGTTTGGTTCCTCCATCGATCAGAACTTCAAAAAAGAAGAAATCCTGTTCAAGCACATGTCCTTCAAATGAGGCAGACGCCAAACCGCTACAATCCACCCCGGCAAACGTGCAGCTTTCTACTGCGAGGGATCCTGGGAAGGTTTCGTTATTCTCGGAATAGCTGGCCGAGAATGTTGCCCTGTCTCCGGTCGCAAGACCGGGAAACAACGTCGGCAGCCCAAATGGATCATCTTCCGACGCCAGCACGTTCGCTGTGAAGATTGTCTCAATGTCGTCGAACGCCTCAACTTCGCTGTAAACATCCCCTTGATACTGCAAGGAAACATCAAGGCTGAGAACAATCGGCGCCGCTGCAACGGGCGCTGCAAGTGAAAAAAGAGCGACCGAAACGGCGAGGGCAGATTTCGAGGCGAAGAAATGAACCATGGGAGATGTCCTGTCTAAATCATCCAATTCAAAGCGGCCAACCCCCGGCCAACGGATCACTCAATATGCGGAGCCTTTCCAATGCACTTGCGTCTGAGTAGTTGGAAAAGTGTGGCAAAATGAAGACCGATTTTTCTGCGCGACACACGCAAAACGAGAATTGGCAGCAAATGATTGCCAATGCCCGATAATTCGGCAATTTGACGCTCAGTACTGTTGGGTATTTTGAAAGTATCTGAGCTTTGTGGCGTTATGAAACGTCGCGTCGCAGATTTGCAACGGGCGATCATGCTAAGCTATCAACACAGCTATCACGCCGGAAATATGGCAGATGTTCAAAAGCACAGCCTGCTGGCCTGGATGCTGACCTATCTGGTGCAGAAACCCAAACCGCTGACTTACATCGAGACCCATGCAGGCCGAGGACTTTATCGGCTTGATAGCGTCGAAGCGTTGAAAACCACAGAAGCCCAGCAGGGCGTCAAACGCGCAGAGGCCCTTTTTGAGGAAGATCACCCCTACCGCGTCGGGCTGGATCGCGCCTGCCAAGCGCATGGTGCCGAAGCCTATCCCGGCTCTCCCCTTCTGGCGCGCACCCTTCTAAGGGACACCGATGCACTGCATCTTTCAGAGTTGCATCCGACCGAAAACCAGATGCTGCAAGACGCCTTGCCTGACACGAGGATCTACCGGGAAGACGGCTTTGCCCAGGCGCATGCCCTGATCCCGCCAACGCCACGTCGCGGTCTGATGCTGATCGATCCCAGCTATGAGATTAAAGAGGACTACCAAACCATTCCCGCCCATATCCGCAAGTGGCACAAGGCCTGGAATGTGGGCATCATCGTGCTCTGGTATCCGCTTCTGACCAATGGAGCCCAGAAGCCCATGCTCAGAAAGCTCTGCGCGGATCACGTCAATGCGCTTCGACTGGAGGTCCATTTCCCGCCTGTGAAACCAGGACATGGCATGATCGGGTCTGGCTTATTCGTCCTCAACGCTCCATATGGCCTCAAGGCAGAGGCCGAAAAGATCCACAACCGCATTGAACGCGCAAGCAGACGAGATTGCGACAAAGACCATGTTTGAACGCCTGTTTCCCCGCCACGCCCCAAAGAAACCCGAATTGCCTGAGCCAGATGCACAACTTGCTTTGGGCGCACTTCTGGTCAGGGTCGCGTTTGCCGATCGCTCCTATTCGGCCAGCGAAGTGGGCGTGATCGACGACATCCTGTCGCAAATCTATGATCTTGGTCCCATAGACGCGGCCAAGTTGCGCGCGACCTGCGAAGCATTGGAGCGGGACGCCCCCGGCACGCCCGACTTTGCTGAGATCCTGCGGGACGAGATCGACTATGAGCACCGAAAAGATGTCGCTAACGCGATGTGGCAGGTCGTCTATGCGGATGGGCGCAAGAAGCAGATCGAAGAAGCCGTCCTGCATCAGATCGAGGCAGCCCTTGGCATCACGCCAGGAGACAGCGCAGCATTGCAGGCCCGCTGGGACTGCTAGCCCTTGGACGTCGGCAAACCCCGGCGTATATGTTGCGGATGTTTGCAGACTTTCTCAAGCGGCTCACCGAGCCCGAGCCCGCCCCACTTCCCGACACGGATGCCCGCTTGGCATTGACAGCTTTGCTGGTGCGCGTCGCGCGATCCGATGGCGTCTATGATGCGGATGAAAAGGCCCGTATCCAACAGATCGCCGTGACCCGCTATGCTCTGTCAGAAAGCGATGCCCAAACCCTGCTGGCAAATGCGGAACATCTTGAGGCCGAGGCCCCCGACACAGTACGTTTCACCCGCGCGATCAAGGATGCGGTGCCCTATGAGAAACGGCTCGCCGTAATTGAGGCACTTTGGGAAGTTGTTCTGGCCGACGGTGAACGCGCCAAGGAAGAAGACGCATTGCTGCGCCTCGTCTCGAACCTGCTTGGGGTCACCGATCAGGAAAGCGCGCGGGCGCGGCAGCGGGTCGCCGGTCAGGGATGATTGCCTTTCTAGGCATGTATGACCTGCCCCATGCCCGCACCGCCAATGACAGATTATGGGCCGCGATTAGGCAGCATCTGGGGCATGGCCCAGAAGACCTGACCCGTAGCACAGATCCATGGACCATCTGGACATCGCCCGATTTGCTGCTGGCCCAAACATGCGGTCTGCCCTATCGCGCAAAACTGCATGATCGGGTCACGCTGGTCGGCACACCCAGCTATGACCTGCCCGACTGCCCGCCCGGCCAATACCTCAGCTATCTGATCAAACGCCGGGACGATCCGCGCGACCTTGCCGCACTCGCACGGAATGGGCGCTTTGCCTTCAATGATCCGCTGTCCCAGTCCGGCTGGGCTGCCCCCCTCGCCCACATGGCGCAACACGGCCTCGCGCCCGACCGCCTTCTTGAAACCGGCGGGCATCAGAACTCCGTTCTGGCGGTCCTGAGGGGCAAGGCGGATTTCGCAGCAATCGACGCCGTGACACTTTTGATGATTGGCGATAAAGACCCTGATGCGATGGCCTTCCTGAAGGTTTTCAATAAAACCGACCCCACGCCCGGCCTGCCCTTCATCACAAAAAAGGGGCGCGACCCTGGCCCCATAGCGACGGCGATCGAAAAGGCCATTGATGCGCTTGCCCGTTCGGATCGCCTGACGCTGCGCCTGAATGGCCTCGTCCAGATCCCGATCGAGGCCTATCTCGACCAGCCCATCCCCCCAGCACCAGGCGAAGGGTGATGAACCAAAGGGCAACTTGCCAATAATTGGGCAAAACGCGCGTTTTGAACGTAGACAAAGGTTCAAAAGTCGGCCCATATGCCCTCTGTTCCGCAATTACGATGGGTCCCACGTGACAGACACGCCTGTTATCGAAATCCGCAACCTACATAAGGCGTATGGCGCGCTCAAAGTGCTGAAGGGTGTCGATATCAAAGCGCGTCGCGGCGATGTGGTTTCGCTGATCGGCTCGTCGGGTTCGGGGAAGTCTACCCTTCTGCGCTGCTGCAATCTTCTGGAAGACAGTCAGGAGGGCGAGATTTTGTTCAAGGGCGAACCCGTTACCTGGAAAGGCAACGCGCATCATAGACATCCCGCCGATCCAAAACAGGTTCTGCGCATTCGAACCAACCTGTCGATGGTCTTTCAGCAGTTCAATCTCTGGGCTCATATGACGATCCTACAAAATGTGATGGAGGCCCCCGTTACTGTCCTGCGGCGCGATCCGGAAGAGGTCGAAGCATCCGCTCGCAAATATCTCGACAAGGTCGGTATCGGCGACAAGTGCGATGTCTATCCGGCACAATTATCAGGCGGTCAGCAACAGCGCGCTGCCATCGCGCGCGCCTTGTGCATGGAACCCGAAGCGCTGCTTTTTGACGAACCGACCAGCGCGCTCGACCCCGAACTCGAACAGGAAGTCGTCCGCGTCATAAAGGATCTGGCCGCAGAAGGACGCACGATGCTGATCGTCACCCATGACATGAGACTTGCAGCCGATGTCTCGGACACGGTCGTGTTCCTGCATCAGGGTCTCATCGAAGAACAAGGGGCGCCCAGCGATGTCTTTGGCGCACCGAATTCCGAACGTCTGCGTGGATTCCTCTCTGCGACCCACGCTGCGTAACACAAAACCAAAAGGGAGTTTCCACATGAAAAACATCTTGCTGATGGCGGTCGGTCTGGCCGTTTCCGCATCCACGGTGTTCGCCCAGACAGTGCGCATGGGCACCGAAGGTGCCTACGCACCCTACAACTTTATCAACGACTCGGGCGAAATCGACGGGTTCGAACGCGAATTGGGGGATGAGCTTTGCACCCGCGCCGAATTGACCTGCGAATGGGTCAAGAACGATTGGGACAGCATTATCCCGAACCTCGTGAGTTCGAACTACGACACGATCATGGCCGGCATGTCGATCACCGATGAACGCGACGAAGTCATCGATTTCACGCAAGACTACTACCCACCCACGGCTTCGGCCTATGTCGCTGCGGCTGAAGGCGTCGATCTGGAAGGTGGCATTGTCGCGGCGCAGACGGCAACCATTCAGGCGGGCTACATCGCCGAAAGCGGGGCGACACTCGTTGAATTCGCCACACCCGAGGAAACCGTCGCCGCCGTGCGCAACGGCGAGGCAGATGCCGTTTTCGCAGACCGTGATTATCTCGTGCCGCTGGTCGAGGCCTCCGGCGGAGAGCTGATGTTCGTCGGCCCCGACGTGCCGCTGGGCGGCGGCGTCGGCATGGGCCTGCGCGAAAGCGACGCGGAACTGAGAGAGAAGTTCGACGCAGCGATCACCAGCATGAAAGAAGACGGCTCGCTCAACGAATTGCTGAAAAAGTGGTTCGGCGAGGACACTCAGACCTACTGACCCGACACGGGATGGGCCAGATCGGCCCGTCCCGATCCCGGATGTGGCATCTTGACGAAACATATGAATGCTCCGCCGGACTGGTCCGCGCGGGGCGTTGTGGACAAGGCCCACCGCTTGTTCTGGCGCATGGCTGGCCCTGGTCCTCGTTCAGTTGGCACCGGATTATCCCGGCCCTGGAGGATAGCTATCACCTTCACTGGTACGACATGCCGGGGTTTGGGCGCTCGCAGATGGGTGGGCCACGGGCACCTGCGCTTGATACACAAGGCGATGTCTTTGCCGAGATGCTGAACCATTGGCAACTGGCAAAGCCTTTGGTCCTGGCCCATGATTTTGGCGGGGCCGTCACGTTGCGGGCGCATCTTCTCGCAGGTCGCGATTATGGTCATTTGACTTTGATGAACGTTGTCGCCATGCGGCCTTGGGGGTCTGACTTCTTCAACCATGTGGGCCAACATACCGAAGCGTTTCTTGGCTTGCCTCAACATATACACGCCGCTGTTGTGGAGGCCTACATCAAGGGTGCCTTGGTGACTGACCTCGATAAGGCAGATCTGAAAGCAACGATCACACCCTGGATCTCGGAAGAGGGTCAAGTGGCGTTTTATGCGCAATTCGCCCTTGCCGACGAAGCGCTTACCAGCGCGTTCGAAGACAAGCTCGCCGATATGCGGTGCCCGGTTACCGTCCTGTGGGGCGAAGACGATCCGTGGATTCCCATTGCCCGTGGGCAAGCTTTGGCACAAGCCATCGGCACAGTTCTGGTTCC
This sequence comes from uncultured Shimia sp., assembly GCA_937897325.1. Lineage (GTDB taxonomy): Bacteria > Pseudomonadota > Alphaproteobacteria > Rhodobacterales > Rhodobacteraceae > CALCOY01. Next base: position 41,781 of record CALCOY010000096.1, on the reverse strand, counting down.
CCTGCCAAACGTGGGCCATCTGCCCCAGTTGGAAGCGCCCAGCAGAGTGGTCGAAGCGATCAAAACCGCAAAGGCGGGTCACTAATGTTTGCCTTCTGTCAGGACCCCTCAGAACTTGAAACGCTTCGTTGGCTGGCGTGCTACCTGACGACCGGCGTGCATTTTTCGTTCTACTTCAGCTTTATCAAAGTGCTTGGCATCCTTGCCGTCACCGCCCCCGTGGCCCTTGCCTTCGGGTTCTTGGGGGCCATGGCCGCGCGCTCGCGTTTCATACCCTTCTCTGCAATCGGTAAATCTTACATTGCGATCGTGCGCGGCGTGCCCGACATTGCCTTTTTTCTTTTTTTCGTCATCGCACTGGATCAAGCCTTCGAATGGCTTCGGCATTCGTATCTATGCCCTGACTGGGAAGAACCCATCCGTCAAGGCACGGATTTCATTGTATGCCCGGCCGCGAAACTGCCACTGGGCTCCGCACCCGAGGTCGTCCATGAAGCATATGCATTCGGGCTGGCTGTCATTACCTTTTCTCTGGTTTTCGGCGCCTTCGCAGCCAACGTGCTTTTTGGCGCAATGCGGGCCGTACCGCGCGCGCAACTTGAAACGGCAGAAGCCTATGGAATGTCGCAACGCCAGACCTTCCGGCGTGTGCTGGTGCCGCAGATGTGGGTTTACGCTTTGCCTGGCCTCTCAAATCTTTGGCAGGTGCTTATCAAGGCGACGCCACTTCTGTTTCTACTGGGCATTGAAGATGTCGTATACTGGGCGCGCGAATTGGGCGGCACGAAGACTGCGCGGTTCAGCGATTATCCCCATGGCGACTGGAGGATGTGGTATTTTCTGGCGCTCCTGCTTTTCTACCTCCTGATGACCTGGGGTTCGGAAAAAATACTCAACCGCATCATGCTGCGACTGACCAAAGGTCAGGCCACCGCGGGCGGAGAGGCACAGCGCAAAGCAAGGCCGGCTTGATGCAGTGCATAGACCTCACGAAAATAGGGCCTAACACATTGTTAGAAAAAATAAATTTCACATATCTGAACTTGCGAAGCAGGTCCAGGGCATGAGCTGCTGGGACACCATTCAGTCCTATGCTTTCCGATCTATCGGCTTTGGCGAACGGCTTTTGCCCCGCAGCGACTTCACGCTATGCGAGCAGTTCACCCTGATCGGCTCGGGCATGCTGTGGAATGTCTATTTCGGGATATGCGCCCTGCTGACCGGTTTCTGCCTGGCCGTCGCGGTTGCCGTCGCAAAGAATGACAGCCGGGCATTTGTGCGTAAACCTGCCGAATGGTTCGTGTTCCTCTTCCGGGGCTCTCCACTTTTCATACAGTTCTTTTTTGCGTACTTCTTTTTCCTGAACCTCAAAGGCAATTACGCGTTCTTTAACCCATTCACCGCTGCGTGGCTGGGCGCCTTGATCGTGCTCTTTCTAAATACCGCCGCCTACTCCGCCGAGATCTTCTTTGGCGCCTTGAAATCCATTCCAAAAGGCGATGTGGAAGCGGCCGACGCCTACGGCTTGACGGGCTGGACCCGGTTTCGAAGGATCGTCTTCCCCACCATGCTGCGCCTAGCCTGGCCCAGCTACACGAACGAGGCGATCTTTCTTTTCCACGCCACCACGCTGGTCTTTTTCAGCGGCTTTCCGGCTTGGCAACAGCGGGGAGACGCGCTCTACTACGCCAGCTATTTTGCCGACAAGACGTTCAACCCCTTCGTGCCCTACCCCATCCTCGCCTTCTATTTCATCTTGCTGACGCTCGCGATCATTGTGGTATTCGGTATGGTCAATCGGCGGCTCAACCGGCATTTGCCGACCGAGCGGCACCCCCGCCTGCGTCTGCGGCCCAATCTGGTGCGCTGATCAATGCACGAATGGCTTGAAGGCAATCCCGATATCAAAGCCATTCGCGTGGCAGCATCCGATCTGAACGGCGTGCCAAGAGGTAAGCGGATGCCAATCGCCTCTGCCGACAAAGTCACGCGTGACGGCACGCGCTTTCCACTATCTGTTCTGAACCTCGACATCTGGGGCGAAGACATTAAGGACAGCCCATTGGTCTTGGCATCGGGCGACCGCGACGGCGTTTTACGACAAACCGGGCGTGGATTCGTCCCGATGCCGTGGCTCGACACGCCGACCGGGCTTTTGCCGATCTGGATGTACCATGAGAACGGGCAACCCTTCGATGGGGATCCCCGCCATGCCTTGGCGGCTGTCCAGAAGCGGTTTTCGGAAAAGGGGCTGACACCCGTTGTCGCGGTTGAGCTCGAGTTTTTCCTGATAGACGACACAGAGCGTCATTTGCGCGTGCCGCGCTCCCCCCGGTCGGGCAAACGCCGCGTGGCAGGTGAGATCCTATCGTTGCGCGCTCTTGATCAGTTCGATCACTTCTTCACTGATCTTTATGATGCCTGTGAAGCAATGGATATTCCCGCTGACACTGCCATTTCGGAAAGCGGCTTGGGGCAATTCGAGATCAATCTGATGCACCAGCCCGACACCCTGAAAGCCGCCGATGATGCGTGGCTTTTTAAGTTGCTCGCCAAGGGCTTGGCTCGCAAGCACGGCTTTGCAGCATCCTTCATGGCCAAACCCTACGAGGACTATGCCGGGTCTGGCCTGCACATGCATTTTTCAGTTTTGGACGACGCTGGCCTCAACATTTTCGACAATGGCGGCGCGCATGGTAGCGATGCGTTGCGTCACGCCATTCAGGGTTGTTTGGCCGCCATGCCCGGATCAGCTCTCGTTTTTGCACCGCATGCCAATTCGTATGCGCGCCTCGTACCCGGCAATCACGCGCCGACCGGCATCTGCTGGGCTTACGAAAACCGCACGGCGGCGATCCGCGTGCCAAGTGGTGCCCCTGCCGCCCGCCGTATCGAACACCGTTTTGCAGGTGGGGATGTAAACCCATACCTGTCCATCGCGGCCATTTTGGGGGCAGCCTTGAATGGGCTTGAAAAGAAGGCGCTTGCGCCCGACCCCATCACCGGCAACGCCTACGATCAGGATCTTCCCCAGATGCCCGCTAGCTGGGCGGAGGCAATGGAGCAGTTTGAGAACAGCCCGGAGGTTGCGCAGATTTTTGCGCCAGACCTCATCCGCAACTTCCTTCTGACCAAGCGGCAAGAGCAACGGCAAATGGCCGATCTCAGCCCGGAAGAGCAGGTCGAAGTCTATCTCGACACAGTTTGACAGCTGACCTAACGTGACGCGACATTCCTCAGGTGATCCATGAAAATCGGGATTTTGCTCACCGGACATGCGCCGGACATAATGCTGGAGACGTTCGGCGATTATGATCGGATGTTTGCGGAATTGCTCGCCGGGCACAGCTTTGACTTCGAAACATATGCGGTGGTCGACATGACCTTTCCGCCCGGCCCGGAGGCCGCAGATGGCTGGTTGATCACAGGTTCCAAACACGGGGCTTATGAGGAACTGCCTTTTATCCCACCACTCGAAGATCTGATCCGCGACATTCATGCCAGCGGCAAGCCCACGCTTGGCATCTGCTTTGGTCACCAGATCATCGCCCAGGCGCTTGGTGGCAAGGTCGAGAAATTCACAGGTGGCTGGTCAGTGGGCCGCGTCGATTACGAGTATCGCGGGCAGCCAATCGCCCTAAATGCCTGGCATCAGGATCAGGTTACAACGCTGCCCGAAGGGGCGAAAGTCATAGCCTCCAATGCCTTTTGCGAGAACGCAGCGCTGGTATACGGAGACCGCATCTGGACGATTCAGCCGCATCCCGAATTCGGGGCGACCTTTGTCGACGGATTGATCCGGCATCGCGGCAAGGGCGTTGTGCCCGACACCCAGCTTGAAGACGCCGCACACCGTTTGCACGCACCCGTACAGAACGCCATGATTGCGGATGAAATGGCCGCTTTTCTCAAGCGGGAGAAAACAACATGACGACCGATTGGATCGACAACCTGCCCGGTCCGGCCCAGTTCTATCTGACAGGCAAACGCCTGGACGAGGTCGAATGCATCATCGCGGATCTGCCTGGCATCGCCCGAGGCAAGGCGGTTCCGGCCACGAAGTTCGCGCGGCAAGAACACTTCTATCTGCCCGACAGCATCTTCTACCAAACGATCACCGGGTCCTGGGGCGAGGCCGCTGGCGACGAGGGCTTCATCGAAAAGGACATGATCCTGCGGCCGGATTTTTCGACCGCGACCGCAGCTCCCTGGACAGGCGACTGGACGCTGCAGATCATTCATGACGCCTATGACCGCAAGGGCAATCCTGTACCTTTCGCGCCCCGAAACGTACTGAAACGCGTCGTCCAGCTTTATCACGATATGGGTCTGAAACCGGTCGTGGCGCCGGAGATGGAGTTCTTCCTCGTCGCCCGCAACCTTGATCCGGCCAAGGACATCGAACCGATGATGGGCCGTTCGGGACGGCCCGCCGCCGCCCGCCAAGCCTATTCGATGACGGCGGTGGATGAATTCGGCCCGGTGATCGACGATATTTACGATTTTGCCGAGGCGCAGGGTTTTGAGATTGACGGGATCACACAGGAAGGCGGCGCTGGCCAGCTTGAAATCAACCTCCGCCACGGCGATCCAGTGAAGCTGGCGGACGAGGTTTTCTATTTCAAACGGATCATCCGCGAAGCCGCCCTACGCCACGATTGCTTTGCCACCTTCATGGCAAAACCGATCGAGGACGAGCCCGGCAGTGCGATGCATATGCATCATTCGATCCTGGACATGGAGACGGGCGCAAACATCTTCGCGGGACCGCAGGGTGGCGACACCGACGCGTTCTTCCACTTCATTGCGGGTCTTCAGACGCATTTGCCATCAGCGCTGGCGGTTCTGGCGCCCTATGTGAACAGCTACCGGCGCTACGTGAAAGACAATGCGGCCCCCATCAATCTGGAATGGGGCCGTGACAACCGGACGACTGGGATCCGCATTCCGCTGGCTGATCCAATTGCGCGACGGGTCGAAAACCGCATCGCCGGGATGGATTGCAATCCGTATCTGGGCATCGCAGCGTCGCTCGCCTGCGGTTATCTGGGCCTGACGGAAGAGGCGCGACCCAGACCGCAATTCCGGGGCGATGCTTACGAAGGCGCGGGAGATATTCCGCGGGTCCTCGGCTCTGCTCTGGGGCTCTTCGACAAAGCAACCGCCCTACATGAGGTGCTTGGCACGGAATTCGCGCGGGTCTATTCGATCGTGAAACGCGCCGAATATGAGGAATTCCTCAATGTAATTTCGCCCTGGGAGCGGGAACATCTGTTGCTCAATGTGTGATCTTCAGCCTCGAGCAAAGACCTGTGGGACGGAGCCGCGACTGGCATGAACCTGCTGTTTGCCAACGACAAAAAGGGACACTATCCCGACAGTTGGTATGCGGCGTCGACTGCTTTGCTTCCGCCTCTCCCCGCATTGGAAGGGTCGGAACGCACCGATGTCTGTATCGTCGGCGCAGGCTATACCGGGCTGTCCGCCGCGCTTCATCTGGCAGAGGCGGGCCGTAAAGTCATCTTGCTGGAAGCGCATCGCGTAGGTTTCGGGGCTTCGGGGCGCAATGGCGGGCAGCTAGGGTCAGGCCAGCGGGTCGAGCAACCGCATCTTGAAAAAATGATCGGATTCGAAGCGGCGCGTTTGCTTTGGGGCTTGGGTGAAGATGCCAAGAGCCTCGTCAAATCGCTGATCGCCCGGCACGATATCGATTGCCACCTTAGACCGGGCATCGCTTGGGCGGGTCGCAATGCGGCATCCGTCAAAGACCTGCACGACTATGCCGATCATATGGCGCAGCACTACGATCATCCGCTTGAGGTTCTATCCAAAGACGCTTTCCAGGCCCTCTGCCCTTCGCCTGACTATGTGGGCGGGATCCTGGACATGAGCGCGGCGCATTTGCATCCCTTGGCATTCGCCATTGGTTTGACGCGGGCTGCGATCTCTGCTGGCGCAGATCTTCGGGAAAGCAGCCTGGCCACGCGGATCATACCCGGCCAACCGGCCACGGTTCACACAGCAAAGGGCACCGTGACAGCAGATCATATTATCCTGGCTTGCAACGGTTATCTCGGGGATCTGAGCCGCAAGGTTGCGGCCCACGTGATGCCGATCAACAACTTTGTCGCCGCAACCGAACCGCTGGACGCGCGCACATCTGCGGTTCTGACCCGTGATATCGCAGTTGCAGACGACCGCTTTGTGGTGAATTACTTTCGGCTCAGCCAAGACGGCAGGCTTTTGTTCGGAGGTGGTGAAAGCTACGGCTATCGCTTCCCTGCCGACATTGCTGGTGTGGTGCGCAAGCCGATGTTGAAGGTCTTTCCGCATCTCAAAGATGTGCGGATCGACTATGCGTGGGGCGGAACACTCGCCATTACGATGAAGCGCCTACCCTACCTCGCTCGCGTCGATGCCAATGTCCTGTCGGCGTCGGGCTATTCCGGCCACGGCCTGGGAACTGCAAGCCATGCGGGTTTTCTTATGGCCCGTGCGATTGAGGGGGACGGCGACGGCTTTGATACCATGGCCGACATCCCCAACCTGACATTCCCAGGCGGTCCGCGATTCCGCAGTCCGCTGCTTGCCCTCGCCATGAGTTGGTATGCGCTGAGAGACCGACTGGGATTTTGAACGGTTATTATAATTCGATTGGAATTCACTGATATATGAATTAATAAATAACAAATCTGAACATAAGGATTTCGAAATATGGTCGCCGCTGATCCACATCAAGCCGAACCCATTCCCTCCGAAGCGCGTGCAGAGATTGATCGGCTTCTGCAGTCCGGGGACCTGTTTCGATACACAGCAGAAGAAGGCGCACCCGTCAGCCTTCTCGAAAAGGAATTCGCTGAGCTTATGGGCGCGAAGTATGCCCTTGCCGTCTCTTCCTGCTCAGCCGCGCTATTTCTTGCTTTGAAGTCACTTCGCCTGCCCCGCGACGCGCGCGTCCTGATCCCGGGCTTCACCTTTGCTGCGGTGCCGTCTTCAATCGTACATGCTGAGTGCATCCCGGTACTCTGTGAGGTCGGTCCGGACTACCGGATCGACATAGACGACTTTTCAGCGCGTCTGCAAAAAGACATCTCAGCCGTCATCGTCAGCCATATGCGCGGCCATACCTCGGACATGGGTGCGATCATGTCCTTGTGCAATGATATGGGCATTCCGGTCATAGAAGATGCTGCGCATTCTCTTGGCACGCTTTGGCGGGGCAAGAAGATCGGCACGATTGGCCGGGTCGGTTGTTTTTCGTTCCAGTCCTACAAGATGATCAATGCTGGTGAAGGCGGCATCATGGTATCGGACGATGCTGACCTGATCGCGCAGGCCGTGATCATGTCGGGCGCATATGAGCACAATTGGCGCAAGCATGCGGGTCTTGAGGCAGCCTTTGCATGCTGGCAGAACAGGCTACCGCTATACAATCTTCGGATGAGCAATCTTTCGGCCGCCGTCATCCGCCCCCAATTGCCGCATCTTAAGCGCCGCGTGCGGGACGGCAAGATTGGCCACGATCATGTGGCTGAACTGCTGGAGACCAGCCCCTGGATTTCGGTCCCTGTCCCGCTTGAAGGCGAAGCACGCGCACCTGACTCAATTCAGTTCAATCTCGTCGAGCTGAGCGACGACCAGGTCCACGACTTCGTGGCACATGCCGGTGCGCGAGGCGTGAAGGTTCAGGTCTTCGGGCTGAGCAAGAACAACGCCCGTGCATTCTGGAACTGGCAGTTTCTGCCACATCAGGAAGAGCTGCCACAGACACGAAAGATGCTGATGCGGGCTTGTGATGTGCGGCTGCCGGTTCACCTCATTGAAGCGGAACGTGAGGCCATCGCCGATGCCCTGCTCTCAGCAATTGAAGCGACGATGAACGAAAATCAGAAGGCCTACGGAACGTAAAGAATTTAGGACAGCTTCGACAGCTTGTTTTGCAGATCGGCGAGCTGCTTCTTGATCTCATCCAGATCTTCCGAGGTTTCTTTTTCATCTGCCTCGGTCATGCCGTCTTCACTGGTAGGGGCCGACCAGGATTTGCCCATCCCCCCGGTCATAGCTTTGAAGAAAGCTTCCTGCTGGGCGCGCATGGCTTCAAAACCAGGCATCTTCGCCATCGGGTTCATAGCGGTCATGTTTTCCATCATCCGGCTTTGACCGTCTCTCAACATTTCAAAGCTTGCCTGAAGGAATTGTGGCACGACGCTCGCGCCCGGGGTCATATAGCTGCGCACCAGATCGTTCAGCACATCCACAGGCAATACGCTTTCACCGCGGCTTTCATGTTCGGCGATGATTTGCAGCAGGTATTGTCGGGTCAGATCGTCGCCGGTTTTCAGATCAACGATCTGAACTTCCCGCCCGTCCCGGATGAAACCCGAGATGTCTTCCAGCGTGACGTAGTCGCTTGTCTCGGTATTGTAGAGACGACGGCTGGCGTAACGCTTGATCAAAAGGGGGGGAGACTTTTCGGACACGGCGCATTCCCGGATTAAGTGCTGCAATGCAGCTTAGGCGCAGGCTCTTGAAAAAGAAAGACCATTCGCGCTGACAACGCAATAGCGAAAAAAAGGGCGGGCCCTAGGTGGGGACCCGCCCAAGCTTTCGCGCGCATCAGGGAGGAATTAGCGCGAAATACTATGCCGTATGGCGCACCGCTTACTTAGCCGTTGCAGCTTTCTTGGCTGCTGCCGTCATCTCGCCTGTCGCTTTCTTAACCGCGGCTGACGCGTCTTCGCTCATGTCTTTGCCTGCGGCCATCATCAGTTCAACTGTGTCCATTTGAACTTTCTTCGCGACTTCGGCGAAGGCTGCCATGTGCTCTGCTGTCACCTCGGCATATGCCGATGCGAAGTCTGTCATCGCTTTTGCATAGTCGGCAGGCTCGGCCTTGGCTTTGGACATGTCTGCCATTTTCGACAGCGTCTCTTTTGTCCATTTGCTCGAAATCTCGGTCGATTTCTCAGCGGCGTCGAGTGCGACGTGGCTGAGCTTCTCATTCAGCGTCGCTGTTGTTTTGAAAGCGTCTTCCATCGCTTTTGTATCAACAGGGAACGCGCCCATGATGTCTTTGAAGACGGCGGTCATGTCTTGTGTTTTAGCCATAGTACTTGTCCTTTTTGCGGTGCGGGCCCCACCCGCATTCATCTTGTGGACAAGCATATACATGCTGCACCGCAGCATTTCAAGACTTTTTCTGCGCTGCAGCAAAGAAAATTTACTTAAGGTAAATCAGGGCCTTGCCTTCACCAGCACGTACGAACCGGGCGCATCTTCCAGTACGGGGTGAGTCGAATCTCCCGGAATGCGGGCGGGCATCTGACGACCCGATCGCTTCTTGAGCCAAGCCTCCCATCGCGGCCACCAAGATCCTTCAGTGAAGGTCGCCCCTTCCAGCCAATCTTCCGCCGATTGCGAGAGATCGGAATTCGTGTAGTGACCGTATTTGTTTTTCGACGGTGGATTGACGATGCCCGCGATGTGCCCGGACTGGGTCATAATAAATGACTTGCTGCGGGATCCCATCTGCTGGACACCGCGAAAACAGTCTTTCCACGCAGCGATGTGATCCGTCTGACACGCGACCGCACAAAGCGGGATGTCGACCTCTTTCAGTTTCAGCTTGTGCCCAATAAGTTCAAATCCCCCATCGGCAAGCTCATTGCGCTGACAGAGGCCGCGCAGATACTGCATCGCCATGGATCCTGGGAGGTTGGCCCCATCTCCGTTCCAATAGAGAAGATCGAAGGCGGGCGGCGTTTCCCCCATCATGTAGCTTTTGATGGCCGGCTGGTAGATCAGATCGTTCGAGCGCAAAAAGGAAAACGTGCGGGCCATGATGACAGAGGGCAGAATGCCTTTGTCATCGACCTCCGCTTCAATCCCGTCGATAAAATCGTCCTGCAAAAAAGGCGTGAACTCTCCTTGATCCGAAAAATCGGTGAGGGCGGTGAAGAACGTGGCCGACTTGACCGACTTTTCCCCCCGCTGTTTCAAAAGCGACAGCGTCAGGGCCAAAGTCGTGCCCGCGATGCAGTAGCCCACGGCGTTGATCTCGTCCTCACCGGTGATCGCTTTGACCTCGCGGATCGCAGCCAGGTACCCTTCTTCGACATAGTCTTCCATGCCAACATCCGCGTATGCCGCGTCTGGATTGATCCAAGAGACAACAAAGAGGGTGTAGCCACTATCAACCACCCATTTGATGAGTGAGTTCTGCTCTTTCAGATCGAGGATGTAATATTTGTTAATCCAGGGTGGGAACAACACAAGCGGTGTTTTGTGCACAGTCTCGGTCGTCGGGGAATACTGGATCAACTCCATCATGCGGTTGCGATAGATCACCTTGCCCGGCGTCGTCGCGATATTGCCGCCGATCTCAAACGCGGCCTCATCGGCGAGGCGCACGACCAATTCCCCGTTGTTGGCTTCAAGATCCGCGATCAGGTTCTCAAGGCCATCCACAAGACTTTGCCCTTCAGTGGCGACTGCCTTTTCCAACGCCTCCGGATTGGTCGCCAGGAAGTTGGTAGGTGACATCATATCAATGATCTGGCGCGAGAAGTAGCGCAGCCTGCGTTTCTCCACGGGCTCAAGATGCTTAGCATCTTCCACCGCTTGCTGGATCGCTTCGGCGTTGATCAGGTATTGCTGCTTGATGAAATTGAAATACGGATGCGTATCCCACAATTCATGAGCGAACCGCCGATCCCTGGGGCTAGGATCTTCGGGGGCTGCCAGCTTCCCGCCAGCTAGCGCCTTTTGGGCATCGACAAAGTGAGTAACTGATTTCGACCAGAACGCCATCTGGTGTTCGATTATCTTCGACGGGTTCTCCATCGCTTCAGCCCAGTACGCCGCCGCCGCTTTCGCAAACAGGTCTTGATTCGGAGCATCGAGCGCCGGATCGTGCGTGCTGCGGTGCATCAATACGCTGCGCAGCCGCGCCTGCAAAGCCTCGACTTTCTTGAGATTGGCATTCAATTTGTCGAGGTTTGTGTCTTCGACGGCACCAGCATTAGTGTCTTCGGTTGCCATCGGGCCCTCTTTTATCGTATCTTCGCACCTGCAGCATGGGCGATCCTCCCATGTAATAGTACCAAAGTAGAGTCGCAAAGTGCAGGGGGCAAAGCGACAAACCTTCTGATGCGGGTACGCGCACCCGCCCCAAATCGCTAAGGAGTTTCAGCGATGCGCTTTATGATCAACTACGACCTCATGGAGACATTCCGGAATACCAACCAGCTGCTGGGCGCGACAGCTTCAGCCTTGGGCGCCTATCCGACATTTGCGATGATGCCAAATCCCGCAATGCAGCTGATGTCTGCCTGGGGAGAAGTGACCGAACGGACCTTTCAGCGGATGGTCACCAAGCCTGATTGGGGCATTCCTTCTTTCACATGTGAGGATGGCAAAGATCACGTCGTCACGATCGAAAACGTTCTGCCGGGCGATTTCGGAGATCTGATCCACTTCAACGTCTCAGGTCGCAAGAAACGCGCACGGAAGGTTCTACTGGTCGCGCCCATGTCAGGGCACTATGCCACGCTTCTGCGGTCGACCGTTATGTCACTGATGCCCGACTGTGAGGTTTACATCACTGATTGGCACAATGCCCGCGACATCCCGGTCAGCGCGGGCAAATTCGATGTTGAAGATTATACATTGCACCTTGTCGACTACCTGCGCCATCTAGGACCAGAGACGCATGTGATTGCGGTCTGTCAGCCCGCGCCATTGGCCTTAGCGGCAACCGCCTATCTGGCCGAGGAAGATCCAAAAGCGCAGCCGCGCAGCTTGACGCTGATCGGCGGCCCGATCGACCCGGATGCGACACCGACGGATGTCACCGATTTTGGCCGACGCGTGACGATGGGTCAGCTTGAGGAATTCATGATTCAGCGGGTGGGCTTCAAGTATTCCGGCGTTGGGCGCATGGTCTATCCCGGTTTGCTGCAGCTTGCCTCTTTCATGTCGATGAACGCGGAAAAGCATTCGAAAGCATTCACGGATCAAATCACGCGCGTGGCTCGGGGCGAGGCAGGCGATCACGACAAGCACAACACATTCTACGACGAATACCTGGCGGTCATGGATATGACGGCTGAGTTTTACCTTTCGACGGTCGAGCGTATCTTCAAGAAGCGCGAAATTGCGCAGAACATCTTTATGGTCAAGGGAAAGACCGTTGATATCGGCAAGATCACCACGGTGGCTGTCAAAACTGTTGAGGGCGCGAAAGACGACATTTCAGCCCCTGGCCAATGTGTCGCAGCGCTCGACCTGTGCACGGGTCTGCCCGACGGCAAGAAAGCGAGCCATGTCGAACCGGACGCGGGGCACTACGGGATCTTCGCGGGCAAAAGCTGGCGCAACAACATTCGTCCGCTGGTGCTTGACTTCATCGACGCCAATTCCAAGCCAGCGCGGAAAGCGGCAAACAAGAACGCAGCCGCCTGATGATGACGGCGCCGCGCGATCTTTCCTTTGCATGTTCTTGCGGGAAGGTCGCGGGCACGCTTTGAGTTTGTTTGGTTGAGAAACTCCTACCTGGTCGATAGATAGGCCGCTGATTGAGTTCTCTCCACGGGTGCGAGATGCAGCAAAGATGGAGGCGAGGCGGGTGGCGCAAGCGGAGCTTTTCTATGGGTTCTCGTTAGAGGATCATGTGCCTGCAGATCACCAGCTTCGTCGCCAATCCCAACGGTTCCTTGATTTGTCCGGTGTTCGACCATTTCTGGCACGATCCTAAAGCTCGAACGGTCGTCCTTCGATTGATCCCGAGTTGATGATCCGGATGCTGCTGGTGGCTTGCCGCCGGAGCTCACTTCCCGGGCGCTGGGCGAGTATCTCGCAACGCTGGACAGTGAGTTCATGAACGTCATGTGTTCTATAGAACACATGAACGCCTTCGGAGCCGCTATCAAAGCCATTTCCAAATACATCTCGCTCGTCGATCCTGCAGCGAGCTGCACTGGGGCAGATGGCTGTGCGGCGTTCTTGGCCTGTTCCACCAACCATATGGTGGATTTGGACAATACGGCCTTGTCGATGTCGAACCCTCGGTTCCGATCAGAATCGCCGCGACCTTTGGCGCACGGCGCGTGATCGATCGGATCGCTGAACGCTTCGATATGACACCGGACAAACGGGTCGGCGAAACTAGCCATGTATCAGCGCAGATGCTCGGATGGCTGGTCGAAGAGCGTGGTATCACCCCGCGCATCCCGGTCTGGGACAAATCGAAACGGACGGACGGCACTTTTTCACGCGAGGATTTTATCTATGACCCGGCAACCGATAGCGACACATGCTCAGGTGGCAAAGAACTGCGGACCTATCGCCGGAACCTCTCCAAGCCGCGGAAGATAAACGGCTGCAATGACGGCTTCATCCGATACCGCGCCTCCAAGCACGATTGCGATGCATGCCCGCTATAGCCGCAGGGCTGCCCTGGTGACCCCGGCGGACACGAGAGGCGTTCCGTTCATGAGGCTGCATGGCCCCAAAGGCGCAACAGAACAGTTCCAATTTCCGCCACAGCCCGGAACCTCCGCCAACCCGCAAAAGCGGATCCCCGAACCCGCGCCAACGGCAAGAAAGGACGAGCGCAGATTGTTGCGCCTTCACACAGCAAACGCCTAAAAAGCAAAGTCTTCAGCACTGGCCGGAGGAAGCGACTGCTCTCAGCCGAAACTTTGACAGCGACTTTGAGCGAGCCCGTGTATACTTTGAGCGAGCCCGTGTATGTTGTAAAGCCGATTGGCCTCAAAATACCCTGTGGCATTGGGTGCAGAGGACGTTTCGAAGCGGCGCCGAGCACTCAACATTTCCAGCCGGTTTGGTTATGATGGTGCGCTATCAGTGTTCCCATTCCACATTCGAAATGTTGAACGCTTTGATGCGAGAGTAGACTGTGGTCGGGCGCATCTCCAAGAGAGAGGCCGCGCCGCTTGGACCCGACACTTTCCCATTTGTCGCTCGCAGCGCTGAAATGAGGTTTGCCCGAACTTCGCGCTGAATTTGCGCTTCTGTTTTTATGTCATCCGTCGCACCGCGCATCTCTGATCCGCCTCCCCCCAGTTCGACCGTCAGCTTGTTGCTCATTGAGACAATCGCCGCCCGCTCAATCACGTTTTGCAGTTCACGCACATTTCCCGGCCAGTCATAGCTTTGCAATTCCAGCATGACGCGCTCGGTGATGGTGGGCGCTTGCCGATTTAGCTTCCGGCAGGCGACCTGAAGAAGATGGGCCGCCAACAGCGGAATATCCTCTGGTCGCTCCCGCAAAGGCAAGCAGGTCATTGGAAACACGTTTAGGAACATATAAAGTGTATCGCGCAATCGCTCTGCCGCCAAAGGCCTGTTCCGGGCAACCGTGGTGGCAGTAATGACCCGGATGTCGAGCGGCTTCTCCCGGGTGTCGCCCAAGCGCGTTACCTTGCTGTTTTGAAGTGCGTGCAGCAGTTTACCTTGGATATCGGCCGGTAGCTCTTCCACATCGTCGAGAAAGAGCGTGCCACCATGGGCAAGTTCCAGCTTCCCGGGCTTGTCGCGCTTTGCGCCGCCGGCGCCGCCACGCACCTGGCCAAAAAGCTCTGACTCAACCTCTTCCGGTCCGACAGAGCCGCAACTAAAATGAATAAGAGAGCGTCGCGGGCGTAAGCTTGCTTTGTGGATTTCATTCGCCAGCAAGGCTTTGCCTGTGCCGTTCTCGCCCGAAATCAGCACATTGGTGTCTGTCTTCGCCACCATGTCGATCTCGACGCGCAACTGTTCTGTCGCGGGTGACGTGCCGATGATGGCATGATGGGCGCGCTGAGAGGTAATCTCTTCCTGAAGATATGCATTCTCCTGCTCCAGACGATCCCGCAAGGCAGCTACCTCCTCGAGGGCGTCCTTGAGCTTGCGCTCATTCTCTTTCCGCTCGGTGATATCGCGAAAGATCACCACAGCGCCTGCCAGAATCTGGTGATCGTAAATTGGCGTTGAGATGTACTCGACCCGGATGGGTTTTCCGTCTTTGCGCCAAAAGAACTCGTCCTCGATACGGTTCACCTGCTCGAATCGGAAAGACTTATAGATCGGACAATCGTGGTGATGATAGAAATCCCCATTCGGGTGGTGATGGTGGATGATTGTATGGATGTCTTTTCCCAGAAGGTCTTCGGCCGTCCACCCGAGCATTTCTTCTGCGGCACGGTTCACGAAGGTGGCTTTGCCCTCGATGTTCAGCCCATAGATCCCTTCGCCGGCCGCGTTTAGGATCAACTGGTTGCGACGTTCAAGATCAGCAAAAAACCCTTCCGCCCGTTTCCAGCCGGCGATGCCCGCGCGGTACAGTTCTTCGGTTTCGGCCTCTTGGGCACGTGCTTCGAGCAAGTTCAGGTCCAACAACATCAAAAGCAGCTGACGCGGACGGTTCGGTAAAGGACGCGCCCGCATCTCGCACCGTAACCGCTTAGCGTCGGGGCGGGCGAGCTCGATCCGGCGGGTCCAAGCCTCACCATTCGTGTGCGCCTCGTCTACGAAAACCAGAAAATAATCGAATTGCTTTCGAAGAAACGATGAGAACGGGCGGAGAGGCTTGGCCTCAAGCCCAAGCAAACGGAGGGCGCGTTGATTGATCTCTAAGATACGGTCGCTGTGGGTGCACAGGACGAGGGCCGCAACTGGCAAAGCTGTCACAAGAGAATCGGCGTCGGCTAGGTCATCGGGCATATGGAAATCATTAAGCGCACGAAGACCCTGACTGTAACGAAATTTCGTAATTTACGAAGATTCGTAAGTACGCCTGAGATGAGTCCCCCTTATATTATTGTTTTTATTTAACTTTCTGAGGTGCTCAAATTAGCGGCACGAGCTTTTTTGCCATCGGTGGTCGCGACAAACTACTCGAGTGATCATGCGAAGGGGTGTCAAAACTTCTTGTGGAGGAGCGTTTTGATCAGGTTTTCCGAACACCGCGAACGGTGTCCGAGCGAGACATGAGAGGTAAGATATGACGCACTTCAAAGACCCTTTTAATCCAAATATCGACGTCTGGAACGAATGTGGTGAAGGTTCTGCTGGTCCGGCAGATCCCTACGCGGGCCTCCCGGCCGAAGATGCGGAGATCCTTAAGAAGCGTGCAAAGCAGGCGCTGAACTCTGAGGTCGGTATGGCGCGTACGCTGGAAAGCGCGGTGATGCAGGGCCTCTTTAAGACGGACGTATCCCGGCGCGCCTTCCTGCGCGGAGCGGGCGTAACCGGCGCACTCGCAGCAATCTCAACGCTCTTCCCACTGTCCTCGCTGCAATTGATGGCGGAAGAGGCGATAAAGAACCTCGAGAAGACAAAGCTCACCTTGGGCTTTGTTCCGATCACTTGCGCCACGCCGATTATCGGCGGTCATGCGCTTGGATTCTACGAGCGTTACGGGCTCGAAGTGGACATCGTCAAAACCGCGGGCTGGGCGGTCTCACGCGACAAGTGTTTGAACGGAGAATATGATGGCGCGCACCTCTTGTTCCCGATGCCGATGGCGATGTCACTTGGCATAGGCTCAACCGCGCAGCCCTGGCGGGTCGTGTCAAACGTGAACACCAACGGGCAAGCGATCGTGCTGGCCAACAAGCACCTTGAGAACCAGGATCCGGCGAATTGGAAGGGCTTCACCTTCGCGGTGCCGTTCGAGTATTCGATGCACAACCTGCTGCTGCGCAACTATGTTGCTGATGCAGGACTTGACCCCGACCGCGACATCCAGATCAGGGTTGTGCCGCCACCAGAGATGGTCGCCAACCTGCGTTCGGAGAATGTTGACGGCTACCTGGCCCCCGATCCGTTCTGTCAGCGGGCCGTCTATGACCAGGTCGGCTTTATCCACAAGCTTACGCTCGATCTTTGGAAGCAACATCCGTGCTGCGTCTTCGGCCTGTCTCAGACGTTCATCGACGAGAACCCCAACACGACCATGGCGCTCACAACCGCCATCCTGGAAGCAACAGCGTCAGCAGAAACATCCGAGGGTCGCGTGGCTTTCGCAGAATCCATGGCGCCAGCAAACTACCTCAACCAACCGGTCGAAATTCTAAAGCAAATCCTGACTGGCGTGTTCCCGGATGGTCAAGGCAACATCAAAGCCGTACCTGATCGGATCTCGTTCATGCCACTACCGACGCAGACGATGGGCACTTGGGTGCTGTCGCAGCTGCGCCGCTGGAACTACATCGACAGTGACACGGATTATGCGAGCCTCGCTGAACAGCTGGTTTTGACCACAACGACGCGCGAGACGATGCAAGCCATGATGGCGGCGGACACGGACCTGATCTTCTCGGACGTGGACCAGGACGTCTACGCGCCGGTCGAGGTCCAGGGCCGCGAGTTTGCGCCAACTGCGGCGCAGGAATTCATAAATAGCCAACCGTTTAGCCGCACGATCTAGAGCGTCGTGCATCGTTCCAGACCAGGGCACAAGCCTGCCCTGGTCACAGCACTTTTTGTCGATGGGGTCATTATGCTTCAGAAACTCGAACTTCGCAGCGCTGTGCTATCCTTGGTCATCCTTTTCGTGGGGCTCTTTATCTGGCACTTTTCTACCTACGTCCCGGTTACTGGACCAGTAGGTGTCGAGTTCTCTCAGGAGCAGACGGATGCCCTGAAGAGCCAGAACATGGTGGCAGAAGACATTGAATTCTACGCAAGCCAGGGCGTGGAATTCCCCCAGCTTGAACAGATCGCCGCGCTTGGCTTGTCTCGAGAAATGATCGACATGGCCGGCGGTATCCAAGCGCTCGGTATCAGCGTGCCGGATGAAAACTCTGCGCCTGCACCGGGCTCGCTCTTTCCGTCTCCCTCTCAGATTGGCGTCGAGCTCTGGGCCACGATCACCGACCCATTCTATGTCGCTGGAACCAATGACATGGGCTACGGGATCCAGATGGGGTATTCGCTGCTTAGGGTGATCATCGGTTATACCTTGGCGGCGGCGATCGCGATCCCATTGGGGTTCCTGATTGGAATGTCGCCAGTCTTCTACCGCGCGCTTGATCCCTACATCCAGATCTTGCGGCCGATCTCTCCGTTGGCTTGGATGCCAATCGCACTCTTCACCATCGGCGACAGCGAGCTCTCATCAATCTTCGTGATCTTCATATGCTCGCTCTGGCCCATGCTGTCGAACACGGCCTTTGGCGTGGCAAGCGTCCGCCATGACTGGGTTAACGTTGCCAGGACGCACGAACTAGGCGCGCTAAAAACAGCTTTTACCGTGATCCTGCCCGCTGCGGCACCAACGATTGTCACCGGTATGCGGATTTCCATCGGCATCGCCTGGCTGGTGATCGTGGCCGCCGAAATGCTGGTAGGCGGGACTGGCATTGGCTACGTCGTTTGGAACGAGTGGAACGGGCTCCGGCTCGACCGCATGATCGTCGCGATCCTTCTGATTGGCGTTGTAGGGATGCTCCTCGACGCTATCTTCGGCAAGCTGCAGCGCGCCGTCACCTATACTGAATAAGGAGCGGTCCTACTGCTCAACCGCTTCGCCACCTGAGGACAAAGAACATGGCAAAACCCTTCCTGAGCGTCGAGCGCCTGACCCAGAAATTCCCCGATGGCGCGGGGGGCGCACTAACGGTTTTCGAGAACGCCACCTTCGGTGTGGAAAAGGGTGAGTTCGTATGCATCCTCGGTCATTCCGGCTGCGGAAAGTCGACAATCATGAACGTGCTGGCCGGTCTGGCAGAGCCGACCACAGGCGGGGTGATCATGGACGGCACCGAGGTTTCGGGCCCCTCGCTCGACCGCGGCGTCGTCTTCCAGAACTACTCGCTGCTGCCCTGGCTCTCGGCCTTGAAGAACGTGACGTTCGGCGTCAGGGCGCGCTACCAAGACTGGTCGAAGACCAAGGTGGAAAAGCATGCCAAAGAGTTCCTGGCCATGGTTGGGCTTGAGGGCGACGTCGTCTATCGCAAGCCAAGCCAGCTGTCGGGCGGAATGCGGCAACGGGTCTCCATCGCGCGGGCCTTTGCGAACCACCCCAAGCTCTTGCTGCTAGACGAGCCCTTTGGCGCATTGGATGCGCTGACGCGTGGTACCATCCAGGAAGAGCTCTTAAAGATTTGGGGCAAGACCGAACAGACGGTCTTCATGATCACCCACGATATCGACGAGGCGATCCTTCTGGCGGACCGCATCCTTTTGATGACGAACGGGCCCTTTGCGCGTGTGGCTGAGTCAGTCGAAATCACGATCCCACGTCCCCGCAACCGCACAGAGATCGTTGAGCATCCGAACTACTACGCCATCCGCAACCACCTTGTGCAGTTCTTAGGGCAACACTCGAAGGATTTGGCAGGGCAGGAGAATTCGGGCGAAAACAATGCACCGGAAACCGTGCGCATCGACATGACCCAGGAGGCGCCTGAGGAAGAAGACGCCTCTCCGCATTTGCGCGCCGTGAATGACTGAGACGACCCGATGACGATCCAAGACCCCAATCGCCCACCGCTGCCGCCCTTCACTTTCGAGGATGCGGTGAAAAAGGTGCGTATGGCCGAGAACGCCTGGAACACGCGCGACCCGGACAAGGTCGCCGCCGCCTACACACCAGACACCCGCTGGCGCAACCGCGACGAGTTCCTGAACGGTCGCAACGAGGTGCGCGCCTTCCTGCAGCGCAAATGGGCCAAAGAAAACGGCTATCGCCTGATCAAAGAGATCTGGTCCTTCGCCGAGGCCCGCATCGCCGTGCGGTTCTGCTACGAATGGCATGACGAGACCAGCCAGTGGTTCCGCGCGCATGGCAACGAGAACTGGGAGTTCAGTGACACCGGCCACATGGCTGTGCGCCACGCCTCCATCAATGACGTTCCCATCAACGAAATCGACCGCAAGTTCCTTTGGTCACAAGGTCCGCGGCCTGAGGATCACCCCGGACTGACAGAGCTCGGCCTCTAGGCTTACAAACTCACAGGAGGACAACCCATGAAAGACACATTTGAGGTTCCCAGCATGATGACCAAAGAAGACGTGACCATTATGATCCTATCGGCCAAGAAACAGGCGGGACTTACATGGGAGGGCATCGCCGAGAAGATCGATATGTCGCCTGTTTGGACGCATTCGGCCTGCATGGGCATGAACGGCTTCCCCAAGGACAAAGCCGAGGCGCTGGTGACCGCGCTCGCGCTGCCGCAGGAGGCGGCAAGTGTGCTCGCCGAGCCGCCCACCAAAGTTTGGGAGCAGGCCGTGCCCACGGACCCCTGCATCTACCGCTTCTACGAGATCGTAGGGGTCTACGGCCCGACACTGAAGGCATTGATCGAGGAGAAATTCGGTACTGGCATCATGTCGGCTATCGACTTCGATATGTCCGTAACCAAGGTCCCGAACCCGAAGGGCGACCGGGTGAAGGTCGAAATGTCGGGCAAATTCCTGAGCTACAACTCTTGGTAAGGCAACCGGGCAACTCTGCGCCATGAGTATCAAGTCTTTCAACCAATACTTCGCAGCGCAAAGTCACCAAAAAGTCCGCGAATGACCTGACGAAGTAACGTTGGAACAATTTGGTCCTATTCGGTTCGCTGCCGTTTGAGATCTTGGCAGCGAACCGAATGCAAGGCTCGGAGCTGCCGAATGCTTTTGCGGCGATGGTTTGTCTAACTGGTTTCGAGCATAAGACACTTGGGCCCTTGGTACAGCTTATTGTCAGCGTCGTGCTGATGCATGGGCGGTGGGGGAAGATCGGAAGGCACACCATTCCAAGAGGCCAACTTCCTGCGAAAACGCCAAAAATGCAGAGCTTGGGCAGTGCAGCGTTGAACAGCAGCCAGCCTAACTTGCATGAATTCCGCATTGCGTCGAATGTCGGAAGCGGCGAACAGTAACGCCTCAACCCTCAGTCGTTTGATCGGATAAAATCGTGAGATTCGTGAACCCGCTTCCGTTTGTGAAGGACATCGAAGCTTCGAAGAGATTCTACTGCAGCACCCTAAGTCTCTCGATCCTGGAAGATCGCGGAAACTTCGTGAAATTTGCCAATGGCTTCGCCATGCATGATGGCGGAGCTCTTTTCAGAACTGTCTTTGGCGTCGAAAACACAAGCGCGCTTCCTTATGGAAGAGGAAACCTGGTCTTGTACTTCGAGGAAACCAATCTCGACGAAACCTTTGCGCGCATTTCGCAAGATGTGGTCCTCATTCACGCAATTAGAGAAGAGCCTTGGGGCCAGCGGGTTTTTCGGTTTTTCGACCCGGACAGGCATGTGATAGAGCTTGGGGAACCGCAATAGTGGAGGTCCTCGAAGCTGCTCGGGTCCTTTGGGATTTCCATTGTGTCTATGATGAGCTTGCGAGCTCGGATGTGATTATTGGCCTCGGCTCTTATGATATTCGCGTTGCGGCACACTGCGCGAAGTTGTTCCATGACGGTCTGGCAGACCGCATCATCTTTACCGGTTCCGTAGGCAACTGGACGCGCGATTTGTTTCCAGAAGGCGAAGCGGAGGCATTCAAGGCAAGGGCCCTTGCAGACGGTGTAGCCGACACCGCGATCCTTTTGGAAACTCGCGCAACCAATGTCGGTGAGAACGTGCAGTTCACCGCGGATTTGATACCGAATGCGCAGCGTGCAATCTTCGTAACAAAGCCCCAGACCCAGCTTCGGTGCAAGGCGACCGTTGAGAAGCAATGGCCTAGCGTGAAGGCCATGGTTACAGCACCCGATACGCCCTTCCAAGCGCAACCCTTACCTCATCACAACGAACGCGCATTGATTTGCGAGATGGTTGGAGATTTCGAGCGAATGAGTTCCTATGCGAAGCTCGGGTTCCAAATGGAAGTCACGATGCCTCCTGATGCGCGCCTGGCCTTCGACACTTTGGTCGAAGCCGGTTTCGTTGACCACCTGCAAAGGCAGCCACTCAGCGAATGACACCTGAAGACAGCTTCTCTAATCGGGCGTTTGGGTCGAGTTCATTTCATGGACATTCACCATGCTTGGGGATCACATATCGTATCCGGATCACGCTTCTCTTCGCAGTCACGATTGGCCCGGTGCGGCTGGACCGCTGCGCGCGTGTGTCGGATTGGTCGCGAAACACCTAGCTTCGTCCCGCGCCTCGCGTGGCGCAGCAGCCATTTGCGACGCATCAGCCAAACGCCCCAGTTTTTGATGGCAGAGCCTTCAACAGATCGCATCATCATCGCTTTTGCGGCAGCCTAGGCGCGATGGACGGGTCAGTCCAACTCGACAAGGCAATCAAGAACAAACGCTCATATCCGCCGGATGCCTCACAGACGACAAAGCACCTTCAGTCTTTGCTTTCAGGCTTGAGATGGCGCGTGATCGCCGCGACTGTGTTCGGGATCGTCACCTGCCGATCGTTAGGTAAATTGTAAACCGTAAGGCTGGCATTGAAGACTTCGAATGCAATGATGCCGGTGCGGTCTACCTTGCTGAGGTTGCTGCTCCTACTTTGTCATTATCCTCGACTGTGCTAGACTGCTAAGGCCCTTTTACCCTTCTGATGGCCAGACACATGGAACCGGTGGCAAGATGTTCTGCGACCGCAGATAGTATCATTCCTGGGGGAGGCCCGCCCATCGCCAGCGTCCCGGATGGCCATCACGGAAAGCGACCGCCTTCGTTGTCTCAGAGAAAAAATGAGCGCAATACTCTACGCACAATCCTTCGGCGGAGACGCCGCTGGTGTCGGTAGGCAAAGCCCCCAAAGCAGCACAAGACCTTACTCAGCTGCCCGCATTTTGGGATAGCTGTACATCGTCTCGTATGACCAATTCGGATCATCCCAAGCGATCATCTTGCCCGGGTTCAAGAGCCCCTTGGGGTCGGCCTCTTTCTTGAAACGCAACTGCTGGTCATCGACGGTCTGCCGTCCCCCTTCTTCCAGAGTGTATCGGTGGGGGTTGAAGATCATCGCGTTTGACTCTTCATGAATCCGCACAATTTCGTCGAGCCGCTCTTCGGTTGAGAACTTCACCAGCGACAGTCCTGCGAAGATGATCTTTCCGTTGTCCTTCATGACTTCAAGATGCTGCAACACTTCCGGGCTGAATTCAGCTCGCATCTTCTCGACATGTTCGAGACTGGGGTAGCGTACCTGCAGATATGTGATCGACGGATCGACCTTGAGCGCGCGCAGGGTCGTATGGTTCCAACCATATTCAAAGACGAGTCCCGGCCCGCGCTCCCAATCATTGTCGTCCGACCGATAGATCAGCTGCGCGCCTGGTCTTCGCGCCAAAAAGGTCAAAAACCCTTCCATCGCATGGGATGCCACCATAAGGCCAATGAGGTGCGTGCCTGGCGTCACATGCGGCTTGACCCGCTGAAAGTAATCATGCGAAATCGGTGCCTCGAAGACCGTGGCCAATTTGATGAGGATCCCGTCCTCATGGGCGAGATCGCTGGCAAACTTCGCCGCGTCAACGAAATCCTCGCAGGCGACAAACATGTCGATCCAATCGTAGGCCGGGGCAAGCGGCATCTCTATCTCGGTGATGATCCCGTTCGTGCCGTAGGCATGGCTGACGCGTGCCAGCTCTTCGCCCCGGAATTCCAGCAAGCGCGGCTCTTCCTCCATCGTCACGACGCGCAAGCGGATGATGTTGCCCAAATCCCGAAGCGCACCCCATGTGACAGACCCCACACCGCCCGAACCACCAGCGATGAAGCCGCCGATGGTAGCCGTCGACCAGGTGCTGGAGAACATGCGGATCTCTTGTGTCGAATGCGCCTGGCACGCCGCATCCAGATCCTTGAGCAAGCAACCAGGTTCCACGATGACCCGGCCGGGATGAATCTCCTTGACCGCCGACATGTGCCGAAGATGCATCACGCAGCCGCCCGCCAGGGGCATGGCCTGCCCGTAATTGCCCGTCCCCGCTCCGCGCGTCGTGACCGGAACATCATGCGCGTAGCACGTGCGTAAAACTTCGATAACCTCGGCTTCGGATTTCGGTGACACAACAAAATCTGCCACGACATGATCCAGCCGGTCCTTGAGCACGGGCGAGTACCAGAAGAAATCACGGCTTTTGGCTTTTATCGCATTCTCATTCTCGTCGATGTCGAGATGGCTCAGCGCAGCTTTGGCGGCGGCGACGTTATCAGGCAGGCTCATTCGTTTTCTCCATCAGCACGTCAAGCTCGGCATAGTCCGGAAGCGTTCGGTCGATCTGGCGTCCGTTGCGGACAACGATCCGATCCGATTGCGGTCGGGCAAACAGTTCATTCCAGTTGCGCGCCTTAAAAATCAACATATCCGCAGGAGCGCCCAGAATCAGGGTGGGTGCGCCAAAACCTATATCGGCGGGAATTTCGTTGACCGACCGGATCCAATCCGGTTCCGAGTGATCCAGATGTCCGATCCGCGTCGCCTCGCGCAGCACTTCAAGCATGTCCATATCGCCATAGGCATAGAAGGGATCACGCGTATTGTCGGACGCAAAGGCAACCGGGATGCCGCGCGCTTTCATCTCATGCACCAGCGTAATCCCACGATAGCGTGGCGTACGCCCTTCTTGGCGGTCCTGCAGGTAAAGATTACAGAGCGGCAGGCTCACCACATACATCTTGGAGGAGGCCACAAGATCGAGCGTGTCCATGGCCCGCGCCTCGTCCTGTGTCGAAAGCGAACAGCAATGCCCGACGACGACGGGCTGATCGTAGCCCGTACGTATTTTCGCGGCGCGGATGGCTTCGGCGATCATGCGAAGCGTTTCGACGTTGGGATCAAGCGTTTCATCGACGTGGAAATCGACGGGCAGATCCAGTTCCGCTGCGAGATCAAAGAACGCATCCAGCCGCTCTTTAAGGTCTGGCACAGGATAGGTGACCATACCAAGCACCCCGCCGCTGTCCTTTACGACCTGCGCTGTATGCCGAAACGGACCATCCGTCGAAAAGCCTTCGCAACCGATCAGGCAGACCCCCTGCAAAGCAATCCGGCCTGCCCATTCGGCGCGCAATTCGCAGAAAACGGGCCAGGTGATGTCATCCTGCGGAGGAACGCTGTCGAGGTGGGTGCGGATTGCTCGTGTCCCGTGCGCGTAGGCGCATTTCAGGGAAAACTCCATCCGTGCTCGAACATCCTCAGCCGTCCAGCGCGCTTGCCTGTCGGCGCCAACCGTTTCAATCGCACCTTGAAAGGTGCCATTTGGGTTCGGGCTGCGCGGCCAGATATGCCCCTTGTCGAGATGCGTGTGCATATCCACGAAAGGTGGCAGCACCATAGCCCCCTTCATGTTGATCGACAACGCCACCTGCTTTGGATCCACGAATTTTCCGCCGGATATGGCCAGATCGATTTGCACCAGATCCGCACTTTTTCCCAGAAGGCAGCCGGGGATGCTTACGTTCCTCAGCGCAAAGCTGTCGTGTTTGAGGTCTGCAAAGTCCATCATACCTCCCGCTTGATCGCGCTTTCATGCCATTTGCGCAGAAGCAGGTGACTGAGGAAAGAGAGGCCTGCGAAGATGATCACACCGGTCACCGCAATCAGGATCAGAGCCGCAAACATGCGTGGGATATTGAGGCGGTAGCCCGCCTCAAGTATCCGGAAGGCAAGGCCTGATTTTAGCCCACCCGTACCCGCTACATATTCCGCAACAACCGCCCCGATGAGACTAAGACCGCCAGCAATGCGGAGCCCGCCGAGAAAGTATGGCAAGGCTGAGGGAAGTTGGAGATATCGCAGCTTTTGCCAGCGGGTGGCACCGTAGATGCGGAAAAGATCGCGCAGATTGTGATCCGCAGAATTCAGGCCCAGCGTGGTGTTGGAGAGAACCGGGAAGAAGGCAACGAGCCAAGCACAAAGCAGAAGTCCGGCGATCCGACTGTCCACGTAAATGAAAATCAGCGGCGCGATGGCGACAATTGGCGTGACCTGCAGGATCACCGCGTATGGATAGAATGACATCTCGACGAGCCGCGATTGGGTGAACAGAACAGCAAGCCCTACACCCCCGATCACCGCGACGGCTAGGGCCATCAGTGTGATCTGGACCGTGACCAAAAGAGCCTCAAACAGCATGGCCCAGTCGGCGATCAACGTTTGAAAAACCAGCAAGGGCCCGGGCAGAATGTAATGCGGGATTTCATTCCAAGCGACAATGCGGTCCCATATGATCAAAGCAATGATCAGGACAATGACCGGCAATGTCCATCTGCCGATCTTTTCAAATCGAATGGCCCGCAGTCGGGCGCGCTCATCATCGTCAATGATCTGCGAGGGCCGGTTTTCGGCGATGCTCATCCGATGCACTCCGAAACAGGTCGGTGGACTTTCCGTATCTCTGGCGCAAAGAAGATCATGCGGCCTCTCCCATCGCTTCGTGCAGTGCATCTGTAGCGCGACGGGTATGCGCCGCGTACTCTGCGGATGTTCGGAAATCTTCATCGCGCGGGTAAGGTGCATCAACGTGAAGTTCGTCAATTACACGTCCGGGGCGCGCGGCCATCACTACAATGCGGTCGGACAGAAAGACAGATTCGAAAACAGAATGGGTTACGAAGATTACCGTGCAGCCGATCTTAGCTTTTAGTTCAAGGAGGTCATTGTTGAGCTTGAATCGCGTGATCTCATCGAGCGCCGCGAAGGGTTCATCCATCAAAATGAGGCGCGGACGGGTGACCATGGCCCGCGCGATGGAAACGCGCATCTTCATACCCCCTGACAATTCTCGGGGGTAGGCGGTCTGAAACTTTTCGAGACCGACAAGTTTAAGCGCTTCGAGCACATCATCCTTGACCTGGCCATAGGATTTGCCCTGTAAGCGAAAAGGCAGCCAGACATTCTGGGCGACGGTCGCCCAGGGCATCAGTGTCGGTTCCTGAAAGACAACGCCAAGGTCATTGCGGCCAGCGCCGCCAGCCCAGGTAATTCGCCCGGCCGTCGGGTGGATCAGATCGGCAATCAGCCGCAGGGCCGTGGACTTGCCGCAGCCCGACGGCCCAAGAAGGGAGATGAAGTCACCCTGCCGGACCTGAAGTGACATACCCTTTAAGGCAACCACATTGCCGTTGAATGTCTTGTCGACGTTCTCCAGTCGCAGCAATTGAGGCCGATCTGCCAGAGGCAGCGTCATCTATTGCTTGATCTCCATGCCCACTTTCTGATTGGTGAAATCGAGCGTGTAGGCCGACTGCCAATCGAGGCCCTCCTCCAGCACACCCGCCGCGACCATCTTGTCATAGAAATCCTCGATCACTTCGTCTGTCATCGAACCGATGCCCATGTCGAGCGCCTTGCCGCTGTCCACGATTCCCTCATCGCGCATCATGTTCTTGGCAAAGTCTATCTTGTCCTGGCTCATGTCCGGATTGGCGGCCAGGATCAGTTCATCTGCGCCTGAGCTATCTCCATAGAGGTAGTTGTACCACCCTGTCAGGGATCCATCGACAAAGCACTTCACCTTCTCCGGTGCGCTTTCGATTGTGTCGGCCATCGTTTCGATCGTTGTTGCGTAAGACGAGTAGCCCGCATCAGCGATCAGGAACACATCGGGCTTGATTCCCGCCTCTTTTTCAACGGCATAGGGCTCAGAGCTCAGGTAACCTTGCATTCCTTTACTCTCGTCGGCAATGAAGGGCGCCGGATTGAATGTGTAGGGTTCGCGCTGCTCGGCCGTGAAGCCGTGTTCAGCGATCATCCACTGGTAGTAGCTTGTGAATCCGTTGTCGCCTATCAGGAGGGTGA
Source organism: uncultured Shimia sp. (assembly GCA_937897325.1). Lineage (GTDB taxonomy): Bacteria > Pseudomonadota > Alphaproteobacteria > Rhodobacterales > Rhodobacteraceae > CALCOY01. The sequence continues at coordinate 14,072 of CALCOY010000096.1, read as the reverse complement.
GATCTTTCAGATCTTCCCAGCTTTCGGCCTTGCCGGGATGGGCAAGGATGACCTGCGGGTGTTTCTGGAAGATCGCAGCGACAGAAACGACCGGAACACCCTCTTTGACCGCGTTAAAAGCCTGTAACATGTCACCGCCCATGTGGAAATCGATCCGACCTGCCAGCATCAGTGCGCGGTTGTTCACCTGCGGGCCGCCCGAGATGATTTCGACATCCAGCCCACATTCAGCGTAGGTGCCGTCGGAGACGGATTGATAAAAGCCCCCATGTTCAGCCTGAGCGAGCCAGTTGGTGCCGAATACGACCTTTTCCAGGTCCTGTGCCTGAACCGCGCCGGCTGTAGATATCGCAAGCGCCGCGAATGATACTGTGATTTTGGACATGTCAATTCTCCCCACATTTTTTTGCCACGACCTTTGACATCAGACCGGGTGGAAGATGGTCTCATAATGGCGATCAGCGGCTCGAAGTGTTGATGCCCGATAACTAGGTGCGTCACAACGATATGCCAGTCGGCACGGGATGCTTTACGAACTCTGTGCCCAAAAGACAGGCAAATGCCGAACGCAAAAAGGCCGAGGCATCGCGCCCCGGCCTTTGAGTTCCCGTGATGATTGTCAGACGAAGACGAAATCGTCGGTGAAGCCGAAGACACCCTGCAACAAAACGCTTCCGCCATCGTCATTGGCGGTGATCAGCGTGCCCTCCGCATTTTCGATGATGGTCAGATCATCCTCGGTCCGGCCGGTGAAGAACAACTCATCCTGCCCCAGTTCGAAATCGAGGATTGTGTCATCGTCGAACGTGGCCTCGAAGATGAAGTCATCCTTGCCACGACCGCCACGCAGCATGTCGTCGCCTTGGCCACCGGTGATGGTGTCGAAGCTGTTGCCACCATTGATAAAATCGTCACCGGCATCGCCCATCAACTCGTCCCGGGCAAGGCCGCCGACAATCGTGTCATCGCCGTCACCGCCAGATATCGTGTTGCGTCCGTTCTCGCTGCGGATCTCGTCATTGCCACCATTGCCCATGATCTTGTCGGCGCCGCGTAGGCCAAGGATGAGGTCACCGCCTTCGGTTCCTTCAAGCACGTCACGCCGGTTGGTGCCCACGATGGTTTCACCCGTGGCACCCCCTTCGATGAGGAAACTCGCCACCACCGGTTCGTGATCCGAGGCAAATTCGGCAAAGTCATTGTTGACGTGCACGACATCGACTTCGCTACTCTCCAGCAGCCCATCGGTGACAAAGATGTGGTCCAACACCTGGCTGTTGCCCTGGAACACAAAGGTGTAGGCCTCATCACCCTCAAGCGCCCCAATCAGGTTGGTCAGGACATTTTCGTCACCCGTGCCCGGCAAATCCTCGGTCAGTTCATCAGTGAAGTCGAATGTGTTAAGGTCACCTAGAACACCAACCTTGGCCCCTGCATCCTCCGCCAGCAAAGCATCAACCACCTCGTTCATGGCCAGTGATTGCTGTTCGCGCGCGTCTTCGCCCGCCTGGAAGAAGGGCTGATTGGCGCCGTAAACACCCTCCGACCCAAAACGGGACGAGAAATGGTTGTTGATAAGCGATACTTCCTCTCCGTTGAACTCGAAGGTGCCCAGAAGCGGATCGCGCGTGCCGTCGAATGCGTCCGGGTTGGTTACACCGAATTCAGCCAGAACATCCGATTCAAGTGTGACGAATTCCTTCGCCTCAACCCGGTCAGGGTTCCAGATGTAAGCGTTGCGGATATTGCCGCCGGGGATGCCTCCGTTTTCGCCATCCTCATCGACCACGGCGCTCACGAATTCGTAGCTCGGCCCGCCGGCATCTTCGATGGCTTTGACGATCGCCTTCAGGGTTTCCTCGGCGCTTAACGTGCCGTCATCGGCCACGCCGCTGTCATCCTGGATCTCCTGCAAAGCGACAATGTCAGGCGCACCCAGATTGGTGACGATCTGCTGGGCCAGTTCGGCGATCTGTTCGGCGTCCCCATCGGCCTCGGCCGAAGTGACGTTGAGGACATTGTAGGTGGCGACGGTCAGCCGGTCTTCTGTTCCGGCGATATCGGTCACTTCGGCGACATTCTCGCTGGGGGTTTCAATCTCGAATGCCTCAGTCACCTGAACTTCGAAGTTACCGAAACCATAGCTGACCACCCCTGTTACGTCCGAAAGGTTGTCCCCGATTGTAGTGGTGGGGCCCTCGAAGCCGTCGGGCAGCAGATCGCTGTTGTACTGGATCTGGATCCGCTCGGGGTTGAGATCGCCGTAGCCATCTGCATCACCGTTGAGATTCAGACCGCCTCGATCATTGAGACCGGGCGTCGTCCCTGCCCCGTCATCCGCCACAACCCAGCTTTCGCCAAAGCGGTTGGTGGCAGAGATTGCGGTCGGGTTGTCGATTGTGACGAGCATCCCTTCGAGGCTTTCGTAAAAATCGATGCCGTCGGTGTCAGGATTGAACGTGCCGGGATCGTCCTGAAGGTTCACGGGCAACTCGTCGGGAGAGATGACAACCTCGGTCGGGGGTGTACGACCGGCGGCACCGAGGATCGTCGCAGCGGGCAGATCATTGCCACTGCTTGTCACTTCGATTTCAGAACTGACAATCTGTGTCGTCGACAGATTGCCCGTCCCTGCACCGCCGGGGATGAACTCAGACACGGCACCCGCCACGTTCACCGCATCGCCTGAGGTGACTGCCGGTGCATCGCCGGTGAAAACAAAGAGCGCGTCAGAGGTTGCATCATCGTCGTCACCATCTGGATCCTGCATGTAGAAACCGTTGGTCGTGACAACGGTCACGATGCCAGCCGTATTTACGTTCTGACCTTCAAACGCCGAAAGATGCCCTTTGCCCTGGATCTCCATAATGGTGAGATCCGTCGGTGGCGGTACGATCGCACCGGCAACAGGCGTGCTAAGCGGGTTTGTGGCGTCCGGGTCCGTGCCAAGCAAGAAGTCGGTGAATTCGAAATCCTCGGCTGTATCGGTATCTACTCCGTCCTCGATACGTTTGAACCCGGCAGGCAGAAAAGTCCCGTCCGGCCCAACGGCCGGGGCATCAAAGAAGTTCACCAGATCACCATCGCCGTTCACACTGGCGACCGCGTCGACCACCACAGTGCCTTCGTCGTCAATGACGGTCTCATCTTCGACCACCAGCGTGTCTGTCTGCACAAGTGCGAAGACCTCGCTGTCGTTCTCAAACGTGTTGTTCGAGATGGAGATGTCAGGCGTCACACCGAATGTGTCGAAAACGCTGTCCGTGCCGATCAGCAGAAAGCCGTTTTCGCCGAGCACGTCATCTGGGGTGAAGTCAATGCGCAGGTTCAGATCGCCCGCTTCGGCCGCATTGCCATTGAAAGCGACGAGAGACAAACCTGCCAGGCTTGCCCCTGCCATGCCGAAAAGCTCGATGAATTCAACATCCGTCCCCACCGTGCTTTGCAAGACCTCGTTTATGACGATGGGCTGTTCGGAGACGGCCGGCTCCAGATCGTAAACGATCGTCGTGCCCGAAATTTCGTAAGCCACCGCGATTTGCGAATTGCCGGTCGAACTGTCAGCCGCAGGAATGAAAGTGATGACTTCCGGCCCATGGCGCGCCACTTCACCATCCGGCGTGGTATCCACAAATTTCGGCGGAATGTAGTCGACAAAGCTGGAATTCGCCGGATCGCTGATGTCGTAGATCATGATTCCGCTGTCGCGCTCCAAACCGATAAAGGCGTAGGTCTGGCCGTCGACTTCACCGATGGTGATCGCTTCAGGCTCGGGACCCTTCGCATCCGAACGGTCCTCGTCCCCATCCGTATCACCATCATCATCGTTGAAGCGCTCTGGCGCGATCCCCGCGATTATCTGTTCAAATTCCGGTCCGCTATCGAAAACAAGGGCGCCGTCTTCATCGAAGATCGAAAAAGAGCGCGACGAGAACGTGTGCAGCACGTCGATATCGCCGTCACCATCCGTATCGCCATCAACAGTCGACACTTCCAGGCGTTCAAGGCCTGTCGTGTCAACGCTAGGATCAATCCTGCCTTCTTCGACGAGATCGCCGACACGATCCTCATCGAAGTCTCGACTGTCGCCTTCGTTGGCTGTGGCGATGTAGGTGGTGCCGCCAATTTCAAAGCTGGCAATAGCATCGGGCATGCGGAACCCGACGAGATTTTCGAAATTCTGGATCTCGATCAGGCCATTGTCATTTGCGTCCAGCATGCTCTCGGTCGCGAAATTCACCGTCCCGAGCGAGAAGATGTCGACAACGTCGCCCGTCGTCAGATCGACCGTTGCGATGGCGTTGTTTTCCTGCAGCGAAACGAACGCTTTCGTGCCATCGGGTGAAACGGATATGTATTCAGGCTCCACATCCTCGGCCAGGCTGACACCTTCTTGAATGCGGATACCCGCTTCGCGCGCGAGGTCTTCCAACCCATTGAACGCCGTAAAATCAAGAATGTTGGCAAAGGGCGTTGAGGGGTCGGTCGTGTCAATGATTGTAACTGTGCCCAGTGGGTTGTCGTCATTTTCGCTGTCGTCGTTCTTTTCGCCTTCGCCTGCGACCAGCAGCTGGGTTCCGTCCGCGTTAAAGGTCAGCTGATCGGGCAGGTTGCCCACATCAACCATAGACAGAAAACCTCCGGTTTCGGCATCAAATAAAGCCACGAAGCCCGGTTGAGAGAGATTCACACTTTGGCCAAAAACCGTTTCTTCGACCGAAGCACGCGACACCGCAGCCGCCACGACACCGTTTTTCACCGCGACCGATTGCAAACCATCGAAACCATCAAGCCCGGTCAGATCGATAGAACCCGCCGCCGCATTGTTTTCCAGATCAAAGATGTCGATCCGGCCCAGTTCGCCATTCGTCACAAAAAGCGTCCCATCTTCATGGACCACCACTTCAGAGGCGCCTTCGCCGCCCTCTCCTTGAAACTCCGCGACCGCATTGAAGGTCAAAGCCTTGGTCGGGACAGGTGTGGATGAGGTTGAAGCGTCAGTCATCGTATGAACTCCCAGTACGATACCCAAAACGGGTGAAAATGATTGTGGGGGATGCCCAGGATTGAAGCCCGCAAAGCGGGCCGGAACATCAAGCCATTCAGGAACACCCCCAAGCGCGTATTGCGCTGTTAACAATCACAGGTTTTCATCGGTTTTGTAACAGATTTGTAAATTGTTAATACTCTTGTGCCGCCTCGCGTATTCCGAGGCACAGCAATTGGGCGAAGTCGCGAGGCGGGCTTGGAACTGAACGGAATCATGTTCATGGACCGAGGCAGAGCTTCGCGCTAACATGTCACTCACACGAGAAGTACCAGATAAGAACGGGGCTATGAGTTGATCCGTTCTAAGTCTCAGAAGACATCTTTGGATGACAAAGGTCTCATCCAGTTGCGCAAAAGCAGAACGAAAGGAACCAAACACAACCGGATCCAAACTTCCGGACACCAGCCAAGTTCAATGGAAACAAGAACCGTCGACCAGCTAGGAGTGTTCCAAATGGCATTTTCTTTAAAACTGAACGGTAAGACGCATCAGGTTGATGCAGAACCGGGAACTCCGCTTTTGTGGGTGATCCGGGACGAGCTTCAGATGACCGGCACGAAATTTGGCTGCGGCGTCGCCTCTTGCGGTGCCTGTACAGTGCATCTGAACGGTGAACCTGCCCGGTCCTGTCAGACCTACATTGATGACGTGGAAGACGCGGAGATTACGACCATCGAAGCCATCGGTGACAACAAGATCGGGGCGGCCGTTCAGCAGGCTTGGGTCGAACTGGATGTCGTGCAGTGTGGCTATTGCCAGTCGGGCCAGATCATGTCGGCCATTGGCCTTCTGAGCGAGAATCCAAAACCCACAGCCAGTGAAATCGACAACTATATGTACGGCAACGCATGTCGCTGTGCCACCTATCAACGCATTCGCGCCGGTATCCAGCGCGCCGCCGAAATTCTGGAGGCTTAATTATGACTGTTTCCACATCTCGCCGGGGTTTTCTGAAAGCTGCTGCTGCGACTGGCGCAGTTCTCATGGTGGGCGTCACACCAAAAGGAGCTTTGGCAGCGTCGGGCAACACCGCCATGCTGAACCCTTTTGTGAAGATCGGATCGGATGGCACCGTCACAGCGATCGTCAAACACTTCGAAATGGGTCAGGGCCCTTCAACCGGCCTGTCAACCCTGATCGCCGAAGAACTTGGAGTGCGCATGGATCAGATTGGCTATGAATTCGCGCCCTCCAACCCCGAAATCTACAACAACCTGATGTTTGGGCCATTTCAGGGAACAGGCGGCTCGACCGCCATGGCCAACTCCTTCATGCAGTATCGCCAAGCCGGTGCAGCGGCACGCGAAATGCTTTTGCAGGCCGCCGCGCAAAGCTGGGGCGTCGACGCAAGCAACCTGAAAATCGAGGAAGGTGTCATCAGCGGCAGCGGACAATCAGAGCCGCTTGGCAATTTTGTTGCCGACGCAACCGAGCTGGCGGTGCCAGAGGATCCAAGGTTAAAAGACCAATCGGAGTTTCGCCTAATCGGCAACACGGACATTCGGCGGCTGGACAGCAAGATCAAGACAGACGGAAGCGCGCAATTTGCGGTGGACGTTCTCTTGCCGGGGCAGATGATCGTCATGATCAAACGTCCCGAACAGCGGGGCGCACTTGCGTCCGGCATGGATGACAGTGCCTCGTCGGATATCAAAGGCTACATCCGCGCGGCGATCCTACCTAACAAGGCGGGCGTTGCCGTCTACGCGGAAAACACCTGGGCAGCGATGCAGGCACGCGATGCATTGCAAGTCGACTGGGACACGTCATCCGCCGAAGCGCGCAGTTCGGATCAGATCGAAGCGGAAATCCGTGCAGCGCTTGACGCTGAACCGACTTACAACGTGAACAAGTCTGATGCAGAAGCCACGAGGGCGGGCATTGATGCTGCAGATCAGGTGATTGAGCAGACATTCTACTTTCCGCTTCTCGCCCACGCGCCGATGGAACCACTCAACTGCACGATCGAGCCGACTGCGGATGGTGGCATCATCCTGCATGACGGTGCGCAGATGCCTACGGGTCCGCACATGGCACTTTCAGAGATCCTGCAACTGCCGATGGAGAAGGTTCAGGTCAATACGATGCTTGCTGGCGGCTCGTTCGGGCGCAGAGCGACGCCAGATGCTGATTATCAGGTGGAGGCGGGCCTGGCATTCGCCATGACTGACCGGTCTCGACCTATAAAACTCGTCTGGTCGCGCGAGGATGATCTTCGGTCAGGCTATTATCGTCCGGCCTTCGGTCACAAGGTGCGCGTCGGTCTGAACGCAGATGGCGAGATCGTCGGTTGGGATCATCGTATTGCGGGTCAGTCGATCATGAAAGGCACGCCTTTCGAAAGCTTCGCCGTGCATGATGGTGTGGACCACAGTTCTGTCGAAGGCGCTGCGGACACGCCCTACCGGATACCAGCCGCACATTTCGGGCTGACTGACACCGAAAAGGCTACGACTACGCTGTGGTGGCGGGCTGTGGGGCATACTCACACGGCATATGTCATGGAGGTCATGATGGACATGGCGGCCAAGACCGCCGGGATGGACCCCGTCGCATTCCGGCTGAGATATCTTGAAGGCGATGGCAAGGACCAGTCTCGGATGGCCGGGGTTCTAAGGCTCGCCGCGGATAAGGCCGATTGGGGCAATGCGGCAGGGGACCGAAGCCAAGGCGTTGCCGTACACAAGTCTTTCGGCTCTTTCGTGGCAGAAGTTGTCGAGGTTTCCGGCAATGGGGAAGATGGCTTCCGGATCGAGAAAGTGACCTGCGCTGTTGATTGCGGCATTGCTGTAAATCCGGATGTGATTGAGGCCCAAATGGAGGGCGGTATCGGGTACGGCATAGGACACACGATGCGGGATCAGATCACACTGACCGACGGGGCCGTCGACCAATACAATTTCCCTGATTACGAGCCCCTGCGCATTGGCGACATCGCCCGGATCGACGTGCACATAGTGCCCTCCGCCGAAGCCCCAACGGGTGTCGGAGAACCGGGCACGCCGCCATCGGCGCCAGCCCTTGCGAACGCCATATCCGCGGCAAGCAGCATTCGTGTAAGCAATCTTCCCATGGACGAAAACGGGGTCACCTGGGCTTAGTGAGGATGATTGGAACGCGGGATCTTTCGGGCCGATCTGGAAGAATCGGCCTGACCTTTCTAACGCGCGGCGCAAAAGGGGGGTTGTGGTGCGTCGCCGACGCACAAATTTAGGTATAGGACCAAAGGGGATCTCTCATGCCTATGCCATGGACCTACCGCCACGCATCAAAGGAATGGCGCGCGATCCTGGACGACCTCAAGGAGCGTATGGGCCTGGTTTCGGACAACTCCGCTTACACGGCCATGGACGGGGTGCTGCAGGTGTTCCGAAGGCGTCTGACGGCGCAGCAAGGTTTGGCTTTTGCCTCCCTCTTGCCGTCCATACCCCGCGCCATCTTTGTTGCAAATTGGCAAATCGAAACACCACCTTTGGCCTTCACTGATCGTCAGAGCCTCACTGATGAGGTCAAACGTGTCAGACGCGACCATAATCTCACGCCTGACAATGCTATCGAGGCCACGGCCTGGAGTTTGCGCCGCTATATGAACAGCCGTGACTTTGAACGTGCCTTGACCCAAATGCCGCAGGGCGCAGTCTCGTTTTGGCACGTTGATGTGGACGATCCGAAAGAGATTGAGCAGAGGATCTTCTGACGGTTCGCGCACTGACTGAAATTGTTGTTTGTCAGCACCAAAGATGATCCATTGGCCGCAAAGTTCGATTTTCAGATCATCAGACTTTACAACTTAGGTCTTTCCAAACCGAGTGATTGCCGCGACCATCTCTAGATGATGATTTGTTTTCTGGTATGTTCGAGATCACAGGATCCAACCTGACGACGGATTGCCATCCAAAAGGAACCCATGGGATGATGGCGCTTTCCAAATCCCGCAAAAGAACAGCTCAAGCAAAGAGGTCTGCTTCACCTCTTAAGACCGCATTCGATCATGCTCGGAATCATAAGCGGTGGACATCTTCACTCGCGCTGGAAAGGGTTGGCCGATGACCTCCACGGTCAACTGCGCTCCGTCAACTGCGATATCAGGGTCAATGAACGCATAGGCCAGGTTCAAACCGGTTCGATGCCCCCAATCGCCCGAAGTTACGGTCCCGACGATACGGCCATTCGCGCGCACCGATGCACCACCATGTGCCGGCGCGTGCTTGGCATCAATACAGAGGGTCACCAGTCTTTTCCTAGGACCAGCCTCGGCGCGTGCCAAGAGCGCCTCTTTTCCGATGAAATCGCCCTTTTGCAGCTTTACGAAACGGCCAAGCCCTGTCTCAAAAGGATCGAACTCTGTTAGGATGTCGGATTTCCAATGCAAAAATCCCTTTTCGAGCCGCATCGACTCCACAGCCCGCGCGCCGAACAGGCGCAATCCGTGCTCTTCCCCGGCGGCTCTTAGCGCTAGGTAGGCGGCATGCAGGTTTTCGTTCGGAACATGAATTTCGTAGGCAAGCTCACCCGAATAGCTGACACCCAGGATCGTTGCAGGTGCGATTCCGATATAAGCTTCGCGCACGGACAGCCACGGGAAAGCCTCACGCGACCAGTCCCCTCGCGACGCGGCGGACAGTACCTGACGCGCTTTTGGCCCCGCCAACACAAGAGCCGACTGAGCATTCGTCAAAGATCGGATATGAACGTCTTCGTCCGGGCGCAGATGTGATCTGAGCCAATCCATATCGTGAAACTCGGAGGCTGCGGCAGAACCATACCAGACCCGATCTGGGCCTCGTTCAGAGATCGGGATGTTCGCAATTGTCGCCTCGCATTTGAGCATGCCATGATGGTTTAGCAGATAGCCCAAGCCGACACGGCCGGGCCGCGTTGGTGCTGCCCCGCATATCATCCGATCGAGAAAGCGACGTACGTCCGTGCCCGTCAGCTCGATCCGGTTGAAACCTGAAACCTCGGTCAGACCCACCTGCTGCGTGACCGCCGCGACCTCTGCAGCTACGACCTCGTGAACCTCGTTGAAATGGAAGCCAAGCGTTTCCTCAAAGTCGGGGTTTGGTTTGAGATAATCCACGCGCTCCCAGCCATTGACCGTGCTGAACGCCGCCGCCTCATTGACAAGAACGGCCGTCAATGGAGTTGTCTTCATGGGTCGGCCAGCAGGACGTTGCTCATGCGGGAAATGGAAGCGGAATTCGTTCTGGTAGTCTTCGATGGCCTTGAGCGCTGTCAGTTCCACTGTTGCATGGCCCGTAAAGCGACGCGGGTCTATGACCCAAGCGTCATAGATGGCCTCGCCATGTACGATCTGCTGGGCCAACAACCAGCCGTGCCCGCCCCCTTCACCGAGACCTGCGCGCAAACCGATGATGCAATAGGCATTCCGCTTTCCCGGTATCGGTCCAACAAGGGGGGCCCCGTCGATCGTGTAGGTAATCGGTCCATTGACGACCTCACGGATGCCGGTTTCCAACAGTGCGGGCATTCTGGCGAATGCGCCTTCCAGAACATCTGTCACCCGATCCAGATCATCGGGACAAAGGTCGTTTGAAAAGTGCAGATCGATCCCGTCCATCCCCCAGATACGGCAATCCTGCTCATAAAACCCCAGCAACAGCCCGCCCTTTTCCTGACGGCAGTAATAGTCGCTGATGGGGCAGCGCAGAAGCGGCATGCGATGGCCAGCTTCGGCAATGGCTGGGATGTCCTCGGTCAGGAAGTACTGATGCTCCATCGAGGCGACGGGGTGACTGATGTTCATCATTGCGCCGATCTCATTGCAGCGATAGCCCCCGGCATTCACTACGATCTCTGCACTCACATCGCCTTTGTCGGTATGGACGGTCCACGTATGATCGGCATGCTGTGTCAGGCCGGTCACCATCGTATGCCTGTTCACCTCAGCTCCGGCCAGTCGGGCGCGGCGCGCCAGAGCCTGGCAAAGTTGTGCAGGATCAATGTGCCCGTCGGTCGGATCCCAAAGCCCGCCCAAGAGGTTGTCGGTGGATATGAGTGGATGGCGTCTGCGGCATTCCTCGGCGTCAATCACTTCGAATTCAACGCCCATGCCGGCAGCCGTGGAGGCAAAATGCCGGTAACCATCCATCTGTGCGTCCGTATTGGCCAGCCGGATACCGCCATCGCCGTAATTGTAGCCAACCGGATATTCCGGATCATCCCGCAATTCCTGATAAAGCGCGATAGAGTAACTCTTGAGGCCGACCATCGTCTGGGTCATTCCAAAATTCGTAACTTGCGCTGCGGAATGCCACGTCGTGCCAGAGGTCAGCTCATCGCGCTCGATCAGCATCACATCCGTCCAGCCTTCCTGCGTCAGATGATAGAGTGCAGAACACCCGGCGATCCCGCCGCCAATGACGACAACCCTTGCCTGATCCCGCATTGCCGCACCCACCTTCCTGCCAACTCTTGCAGATTTCATCACATCGCCGCTTTTTGCTGCGTCAACAGAAATCGCAGAGTTTTGGAGTTATCAAAACTGTTGCAGCACACCAAAAAACGTCCTCGCAGATGACACGCTAATAGGCGAACAATCACGATCCGCACTGAGTTAGCCTTGCAGCGCGCCGGTTGACGCCACGCCCAAAGGACATACCATTTGCAGCATGCAATTGCCTCCCACCATCCGAATTAACCAAAACTTCAGAAAGTTGCTCATCAGCTCCGCGCTAGGCGTTGTTGGGGCAGCAGCGGACGCGGACGAGATAACGATGCTTTTCGAAGATTTCGGAGGCGATGCCCGGAGCCGCTGGACGTATGTCGCCGATGGTGTGATGGGCGGCGTGTCGCAAGGTCAGGCGCGCATGGTTGAGACCGACCAAGGCCCAGCCGTCAGGCTCCGAGGAGAGGTCAGTACGGAGAACAACGGCGGGTTCATTCAAGTGCGCAACCGTTTCGCAGAGAGCTGGCCGGATGATGCAAAGGGATTGCGCATTTCCACCAAGGGCAACGGAGAGATCTACTACGTTTTTCTGCGCACCCAGGGGCTGACGAGGGTCTGGCACTCATACCGCGTAGCCTTCGCGACGTCGTCCGAGTGGTCGCAGATCGAAATGGATTTCAGTGACTTCAGAATGTCGCACGACGGGATGCCCGTTAACTTCAGCCCGTCAGATGTCCGCAGTATCGGAATTGTGGCATACGGGCGCGAGCACACAGCAGATGTTACCGTAGGGTCAATCGCGCTTTATTGATTTGCTGCATCACGTTGGTGATCAAGGAAGATCCGCTGCCTTGGCCAGAGAAAACTGCAATAAAAATAATGCGCTTTCAGGATTGGACCACTAACCGAGAGCGCTGGAAAAGACGGGTTTAAAGGCCCTCAAGTATCGGCTTTCACAAGAATCGATCGTCGTTGTCCACCCTAAGGCGAGTCTTGGGATTTGAGGTCTTATGGATGGATCAATAAACCTATCTCTTTGCATCGGTTCAGCAATAGCGCTTTGCCCCGCAGCGCCCTGAAGACTACGATGCACCGCGCGCTTAGACGAGATCGTTCTTTCCGCAGGGACAAGGTTCACCAGTCCATGAGCGAGACCGCGGCACGCGGGATCAGAACGCATCGGCTGAAATTCTTTTTAGTAGGCTAAGTGCAAGCTCCCGATACATATTTTGCACCGGGAGCCGAAGCTTGCGCAGCAGAGTTGCACAGTTTCCAAGCTTAGAGCACCATCGTATCTTCGGACGACATGACATCATTCACCGGATCCTGAGGCGCTTCTGCTAGAAGCGGGTCCAGCAGATAGGTGAAGGCGTCCAGTCTGGGCGTTTTCCAGTCATCCAGAACCACCCCTTGTGTGTCACCCGAGTTCGGGTTCCAGGACCATATCGCCCAGTCGATATCGTTTTCGAGCAGGTAATCGGTCAGAACAGGCGCCCATTCTCTGTCCGTCTGGTTGTCGAATGTCGATCCGAACTCACCCAGAAGCAGCGGTGCAATGCCCTCTTCTTCGATAAAGCCCCAGTTCTCGCGGAAGATTCCGGGCAATGTCGTCTCGGGATCGTAGCCAGCTTCGTTGAAGTAAGGTTGTTCAAAGACCGATGTGGCGTATTCATGCGGCGAGTAGACAAGCTTGTCATCCGCACTCAGAATGACCGGGCGGTCCGCCACGCCTTGCAGGTTGCCGCCCCACCAATGGCTTTCCCCCTGATAGGTCTCAACACCTTCAACAATGATCAATTCATCCGGGTGGCTTTCCAACAGCATATTACCTGCTTGTTCAGCGATCGGCGCCCATTCTTCCCATGTATAGCCGTGAGGCTCGTTATATAGGTCAAAGCCGATGACGGCGGGATGGTCGCCGAACGTTTCAGCGATTGTCGCCCACTGGTCTAGGAAGCTGTCAACGTCGGGAATGCGACCTCCGCCTTCAGGGCCGTTGCCAGGTGTTGTGCGGTGCATGTCCAGCAAAACCCCGAAACCGCGCTCTGCCGCCGCATCCAGGAACTCTCCCATCACCTCCAGCGAAGTCATCCCCGCAAGGACCGGGTTCTCAGCAGTATTGATACCACTCGCGATCGTATCGTTGACAGCAAGTTCGCCGGCGAAGGGCAGCCGGATCATGTTGAAGCCGAAATCTGCGATTTCGTCCAACATGTCTTCCATGTTTCGGGCCCAGAGACCGTGCAACACACCGATATCGGTTTCAAACCCGAACCAATTGACGCCTTTCAGGTCGACCTTCATGCCGTCGGCATCGACGATATCGGTGCCCAAGGTGGACAGCGGCCCGTTCAGTATATCGCCGCCACCGACCTTACCGCCATCGTTGCCGCTGCCACCGGTATCGCCTCCTGTGTCGGCATCCGTATCGCCCCCATTGTCGCTTCCCGTGTTACCGTCGGTATCGCCCCCTGTATCACCGCCAGTATCGGTGTTGTCCTGCCCGATCACTTCGATATTGGCATCTGTGCCCTGCACCTGGAAACCAAAGCTGATCGCTTGTCCTGCTGCCAACTTCGCATTGTAGTCTTTGGACGTCAGCGTGTAGACATC
>CALCOY010000095.1 GCA_937897325.1 uncultured Shimia sp. | reverse complement strand
TGTCCAGCACTTCCGGCCAATAACCCCCTGACAAAACCGTTGCGTCAAAAACGGTCGTTTTTGGCCAAGTGCTCTGCCCTACCCAGGATCAATCGCTTAGCCTGGACAAAAACCCCTAGCAAAACCTTTGTAGTTTTGGCAGGTTTTTGTCCTAGCGCAGCTCCTATGGACGGCGTGTTCTGTAAAGAGAGGACCGGGCTTGTATAACCTATTTGTTTCCGCGAACGACGAGGCTTGGAATGGAGAGCCGTGGCAGATCGAGCGAAGCCGTTGCGTCCGCGAGTACACCAGCGATGAAATACATGAACGTTACGGTTCTCTTGATGCGGCAGCCGTGGACCACTTACGGCGGTTGCCATGTATCTTCGCTTACGAGTCCTTCAACCAGATTGACCCGCACTTCGGCTTAATCCGCGATCTGACCGTCCGCCCCGGTGAAGTTCGGGTCGACTACGAGTTGCATCCGCTCAGTCACTTTCTGACAGCTTCTCAGCTCGAAGAGATGACCTTCGAGCTTGATATCGGAAAGTGGGAGATGAACAGAACTCATTGGGCCGTGAAAGATGTGGATCTTCCCGCGGAGCTGAGTCGAAAAGGGATCACTCTTCCAAGGTGGGCTTCTCGTGCAGGGCCAAGGATCAACCTAGCGGATCACCAGTTCGACGTGGCCTTGTCCTTCCCGGGCGAGGCGAGAGCGTACGTCGAGGAAGTTGCAAAAAATCTGGAACGGCTTCTCGGCCCAGATCGGTACTTCTATGACAGGAACTATACCGGGCAACTTGCACGACCATCACTCGATACGTTTCTTCAGGCCATCTATCGGGACAGATCACGCATGGTGGTGGTCTTTGCTGGCGGTGATTATCAGCTCAAAGATTGGTGCGGCATCGAGTTTCGGGCTGTGAGGGAGATCATCAACGCACGTGAACACGATAGGATCATGTTCGTGCGAATGGACGACGGCGAAGTCGAAGGCATCTTTGGACACGACGGCTATGTCGACGCTCGACAACACAGCCCCTCTGACGTGGCCGGATTCATCGAGGAACGTGTAGCGGTGCTGTCATGATCATCGGATATGCTCGCGTTAGCACTGACGAACAAAGCCTCGATTCACAAACCGATGCCCTTTCCGAAGCTGGTGCCGAAAAGGTCTTTTCTGATAGGGTCAGCGGATCAAAGCGCGCGCGACCAGAGCTGGATAGGATGCTGGAGCAACTTCGCGACGGCGATGTTGTGACTGTCACCAAATACGACCGCCTTGCACGATCTCTCAAAGACCTTCTGGAGATCGTGGAGACGATCCGGGGGCGTGGTGCTGGTTTTCGTTCCCTTGCTGAAGACATCGACACCACGACGCCGGCTGGCCGTCTTGTGTTCCATGTCTTTGCATCCATCGCCCAGTTCGAGCGCGAGAGGATTTCAGAACGCACCAAGGAGGGTTTAGCTTCCGCTCGTAGGCGTGGCCGGATCGGCGGCAGGCCACCTGCTCTGTCGGTTGCACAAAAGGACGAAGTGCGCCGTATGCGAGATGAGGAACACCGCAGTATCCCGGAGATCGCTCGCCTGTTCAAAGTCAGTGAACGGACTGTCCGGCGCGCCTAACCAGAACAAAGAGAGTACATTGCCGACTGCCCCCACACCATCTAGTATATGTGCGCCTACCACCCACAAAATAGGGAATCACGCATTGCGGGCATTACAGCATTACATCAAGCGCAAAGCCGCCACGAACCTATTGCACGCACCGAGAACAGCAAAAGCACTGGGACGGCCATTCAACACGCACGTCACGATCAGTTTTTGGCAGCTTGGATGTGATGAAACCGACATTTTTGATGTATTTGCCAAGCTGAGAAACGAAAGATTTCAGCGCTGGTCGAGCTACGCGCCTGTAGGGGCAGCGGTAACGCGCAATGGCCCGCCGACATATGCTTGGGTGATCGAGGCAGACAAAGGGCTACATCACATCCACTGGATGCTTCACATCGCGCACGATCAGTTAATGCATTTCTCTGGCTCGCTCAGGAGATGGCTGATCAAAATAAATGATGGTCAACCCATTTCCGACGATACCGTTATGATTCAACAAATCGACAACGCCGAAGGTCTGAAGAAGTACCTTGCAAAAGGTACAGAGCCGCATTTTGCGCGCTTCTGTAATATCCGCCCTCAAGACACTGGACCGGTACATGGGCGCAAGAGCGGGATAAGCCGGAACCTTGGTCCTGCGGAATGGATGCCTCGCAAGGCAGCATGGAAAGCAGCACGACGCAGGGCTGCTTGAAGGCATGAGCTACTTTGACGAAATCCCCGACGACAACGTCGAACGCGCTGAAATGATGGAAGGAATTCTGACGTCCAGAGCAACGGGAGGCGCTGGCGATAACGGCATATACGTGCAGCTGCGACGTGACTTTATGGCCGATCCAAACACGCGGGATTTGCTACCAAAGTTCGTTCGCACATATCGCAACCTCGACGCATTCTGGCCGTTCATTAAGAACGAAGCGCCGTCGTATGCTGAACGGCGCGAGATCATCAGTCGTGCATTTACGCCTCTAATTGATCATCTTGAAGGGCGAAACACCGCGCCCGTGGACGCCGTGTCATCTGACATTCTTCAAAGCTTTGATGCCGAAGGTGTGCACACCGTTTGGGCGAAGGCAATGGAGCGGCGAACATCAGACCCCGAAGGCGCAATAACCATCGCGCGGACCCTGCTAGAAACCGTAAGTAAGCGCATTCTCGATGAATGCGGCCAAAGCTATTCTGACAAAGACGATTTGCCGAGGCTCTACAGCACTGCCGCGAAGGCGCTCAACCTTGCGCCAAACCAACACACAGAAGAACCGATAAAAGCGATACTGGGTGGTGCTATGAATCTCGTGAACGGCATTGGTACATTGAGAAATCGATTATCAGATTCGCATGGCCGTGGCGGTCGTTTGCCAGTTCGTCCCTCACCTCGACACGCCAGCCTAGCCGTCAACACTGCTGGAGCTATCGCTACATTCCTCGTTGAAACCTTCAACGAGCGCCAAAAGTGACAGGACCCTTAGCTATCAGGTGAAATGGGTATCATGCTCTGTCTCTGTCAGCGGATCAGGCTAGTCGCTCTTGATTGCTGATCTGATAAAGCCCGTAAAGATCGCTGTGTTTCACTCTGAACTGGCTCCGGCGCTTGATCGCTGGAGACGGTGTGTCCGCGCGCTCCATCTTGATTCCAGGATCATAGTACACCCCACCTGACGCCAGCGCCTGCAACAGCAGCAGCACGTCGGTGCCTTCGCACAACTCAACCCGCGCCCCATATGAATATTCGGGCGGTGGCCCGCGCATCAGAGAAGGCACATAGACAGCCTTTGCGTGTTTCCGGTTCCAGTGACCGATCACGCCTTTGAAACCCCACGAGGCAGCAACCATGTCCCCCCTGTCGATCAGCGCGATCTGCCCGTCCACATCCGTGATCTTGCCCTTAGCGGGGTCGAACCCCTCCAAGACCAGTTTCAGACCCGTATCGGTGTGGAAATCCCGGCCACTGGCATAGACGCCGCCGAAGTTTATCCGACCTTCTTTGCCTGACTTGTCCGGATAGCCGTAGCGGCGCAGAAACGCCTCAACACCGTCATCCCGATACACCCCGCCGGTCGGTTCCGGCGTCATCAATGTGACCGGGCTTTTCGCAAGGTACTTCACGAAATCCCGAACACCGTACTGTTTGACCTCCCAGCCCAGATAGTCCGGCTCTGCGTATCCGTTGGGTGAGATTCCAAGTTCCGCCTCTAAGGTGTATCCACCGCCATTCCGGGCGTTGTAGGGGGTAGCCACGCCGTTCTTGCCCATCTTCTGTGACGGCACCCAGCCTTTGGCATGGATGCGGCGCAGAGCATCGAGTAGAATCTGCCGGGAGCTTGTCCCCTTCTGCTTAAGCGATTGAAGATCGAGGAAGACCCCTGAGGCTTCCAGCGAGTCCAGTTTTTCAGTCAGAGACGCCGCTTCAGGTGTCTCTCTGCCGACAACATGGCCGATAACCCGCCCGTCAGGGCAAACTCCGAAGAACAGCACCCGCCCTTCATCGCGTGAGCGCATCAGCGGTGCTGGCGCGCGCGCAGCGCCGCGCAGAAAGCCGGACATGCGCACTTCGGGATACTTGGGATACAGTATCAGCTGAGCATCCGGCGCAGGTGATATGCCCTGCTCGTCCATCCACCAGAAATCCACCGGCGCTTTTGCACGATCCCGCACAGCCCCTGCGATCTGACTGCCATCCTCTTCGATCTCACCATGCGGGATGATGTTCAGCGCACCAAACCCGCCGCCGAGATAAACCTGGTTCTTGGAGTTGTCATTCGGAGCGAGCTGCTTGGCGTAGAAACGCGTCGCTCCATGAGCTGCCATCTGATCGAGAATGCGAACAACAGGGTCAGTCAATCCATTGGCCTTCAACACAAAACTGCTTTGTGTCAGAGGACAGCCAGAGGGAAAGGGAGTCAATCGTTTCAGGCAAAGGTCGCCTGCCGCGCCCCTTGAGGGCGCATTCCCATACGATGCCAACTCTCGAGCCTGCATCGAGAAGGAGGCCGACCGCCTCGGCATCGCGCCGGGCATTGCCGTTGATTTTCTCGCGCCAGAATTCTTGCCGGGTTTGCGGCCATTGAAACATTGGGCAGTCATGCCGGTGCCAGAAACAACCATGCACGAAGATCACTGCACGATGCTTTGGCAGAACAAGGTCAGGTCTGCCGGGAAGGCCCCTGCCCTGTAACCTGTAGCGAAACCCTTTGGCGTGTAACCCGCGCCGGACCATCAGCTCCGGCTTTGTGTCCTTCCCCCGGATCGCCGCCATGTTGCGGCGGCGCGCGTCGGCAGAATGAACGTCAGCCAACCTTTTGCAGCCGGGGCTGATCCATCAGCTTCAGGACGTGCGGCTGCATCAGCCGGGCGACTTCCGCAAAGACCGGCACGGCAACAGAATTCCCAAACTGCTTGTAGGCTTGGGTATCCGAAACCGGAATCCTGAAACTGTCATCAAATCCCATCAGCCTTGCGCATTCACGAGGCGTCAGGCGGCGAGGGTTCCTGCCTTCACCGCGACTGACCAGGATTTCTGAGCCATCTTTGTAATAGCGCGCGGACAGCGTCCTTGCGATGCTGTCACCATCGACGAGGCCAAATCCGAATCCATTACCTTTGGCCCGGTGCTTGGCAGCGTAGTCCTGCAGGTATTTCCAGAGCTTGTCTGTGAGCGTGTACTTGTCGCTGACCTTCGCATCCGGCCCGACCGTGTAATGCCCTTCAGGGGCCTCAGTCCCATTCTCTGGGTGCAGGATATCCCGCATCCCCCTGCCCTGCCGTCCCGGCAACTTTAGCCCTTCAAAGCTGAAGTCCGTGGCTTCCCGGAAGCCGACCATAACAATCCGTTCCCGATGCTGTGGCACGAAGTTGGCCGCGTCGATGATCTGGGTATGCAGCGTGTACCCCAGCTCCTCGGTCAGAGCGCGCCGGATCACCTCAAACGTTCGACCCTTGTCATGGCTCTTCAGGTTCTTGACGTTCTCTAGCATGAAAGCTGCCGGGCGGTGGTGCATCAGGATGCGCAGCACGTCGAAAAACAACGTGCCTTGGGTTTCATCGAGGAAGCCATGCGCGCGTCCGAGCGCATTCTTCTTGGAAACGCCAGCGATCGAGAACGGCTGGCACGGGAACCCGGCCACAAGAACATCGTGATCGGGGATATCTTCTGGGGCTACCTCGCGGATATCTCCCGCGATAGGGCGATTGTCCGGGAAGTTGGCGTGATAGGTCTGCTGGGCGAAACGGTCCCATTCCGATGTAAAGACACAACGCCCCCCTGCCCCTTCCATGGCTCTTCGCAGGCCGCCGATCCCTGCAAAGAGATCAATGAAAGAGAATGATGCGTTGCTGTCATGGCGTTGCCTTGAGCGCACTTCCATCCGAAGCAGTTTCATTACCGCCTCGCGCGGCACTTCCTCACCCCGCTTCCAGCGGTAGAGGTGGCCTTCGGAATATCCCAGAGCTTTGGCGGCTTCAGGCATGGACCAGCCGCTCTGCGTCAGCAGCATCTCAAATTCTGTCATGTCAGGTCAGTTCCGCTCTGTCTTTATCCGGGAATTTTTCTGACACTCTGGCGTTAAGATTCCCTAAAGGCAAGAACATTTAGTGAAAACGTGAGCGAGAGTACGGTTAGCCACGATAAGCTGCCCACATCCGCTCTATGAGTTGTCCCTGTGTGATCCCAAGCGCTTCAGCCTCAGAAGCTATTGCTTCGCCCACTTCCGGCAGCACTTTGGGATGTAGTTGATGCGTGCGTGGGCTAGGTTTGCGGCCAGGCTTCTTGCGAGGCGTCCTATCTAGGAACCCCCTCGCCTCTCCAACCTCATCCACGCGCCGGACTTCTTCAACAGTCGTATCCTTTGGTCGTGCCTTCAACCCTGCAAGTCTATTTGAGCCGCTCATAAACAGCCTCCGTGAACGCTTGGGCGTTGATCAACGCCTTATCCACCTTTCCGCCCGTCATCATCTCAGGGTCGTTCATCATCGCTGTCAGATCGCCGCCATAGGCAAACAGTTCCGAGAATGCCGCGCGCGCCACTAAGGATGGCTCGATCACGTCGATCCCTGCCCCGCTGAGTTGTTCTTCCAGCTCCTTCTGGACGCGGCTTTTGACGGCTGCGCTCGTCTTGGTCAGGACAACAGCGTGCCGGATTGATCTCCCAAGCGCTTCTTCCTCCTCGCGAACCAGCGCCAACGCTTCGGAACCGATTTCTGCATCAAGCGCTGTCGGCTGCATCGGGACGATCACTAGGTCGGCTTGGGAGATCGCGCGGCTGACGAGCTGGGACGCAACTCCTTCCAGGTCCACAATGACGATCTTGCCGTCACCGTCCGCGCTTCGGATGGTCGGAACGATTTCTGAGCGACCGACATCGCTCTTCAGGGTCACGCCGGAAGGTGCGCCATGCGATGCCCACCGGGTAAGGGACTTGTTCGGGTCACAGTCAAGCACCGTGACGTCCGCACCCATGCGGGCGAACTCAGACGCCAGAAGAACGGCGCATGTCGATTTTCCAACCCCACCTTTGGGGCTAGCCATAACGATGACGGGCATTGCTCGATCCTGCCACTTTGTTGTTACCGGATTTATATCTCATACCGGAATTAAATCCAACACCGGAAATAATTCTGTTACCGGTTTTATTTCCATTACCGGTTTTTAACCTCAAGGCCTTCCCCGCTTCTCAAACCATTTTCGGCAGAACCCAATGAAGGCCCGGTCGGCATTGCGGGGCGGTTCAACACACCAGTCCCGCCACTCTCTTTCCAGAAAACGAACGTCCCAACCGGGCGCTGCATGGCGCGCTTCTTCGTAGGTATCGGACTGCAGCGGTGGAATGCTGCCTTCAACAAGCTGGGCGGGAGACATCGTGCCACGATTGGTGAACACCACCATGTCGGCTTCATCTTCAAAGGTAACGTGGTAATCCGGCAAGTGGTCATGCTCTGCGAGCTGCCGGATCATCTGTCTAAAGCGCTTCTGTGGGCTTTGCGACCCGGTTTTGAGCAGCAACTTGGCCAGCGTGATGCGCCATGTTTTCTGCTGCCCACAGTGTTTCCGGGCGATCTCGTACACCCGTCTTTCAATCGGCTTACGCAGGCGGAAGTAGTCCCGGTGAAGTGTCAGAACCTCTTCGTTGCGGATTGCGTTGAAAACCCAGTCTGAGAGCTTCACTTCACACCAGAGAAGACGGCCATCGAGGCCATGTTTCCGGCGGATCGATGACGCGTCGATCAGGCCAAATCCGTCAACTTGTTCCTCGTCTCCGGTGACAATGTTCGTCCTGATCCGCGTCCCTTCGAGGCGATCAAGGGCATCGAGAAGGGACTGATATTCCCGGCCACTTGTGCCCCGATTAGTGAAGATAAGCAGCTCTCTGGAGTTGATCCGCACACGGGGAGAGACGGCTTCACCGTCCTTCAGCTTGGCCATGATCTGACTGATACAGTAGATCAGTATGTCCTTGTCGTAGATCGTCGCCAGGCCCTTCACGCTCGGCGTGATCTGTAGCCACTTGTCGCCGTTCTCGTAGCGCTTGATCGTCGTCTCGGGCTTCTTTGAAAGGGAATAAAACGGATGCTCCATGTGTTGCATCACGTCCTTCAGGACAGCGTCAGCGACATCACAGATAAACAGATCATGCTGCGGATGACGATCCGGCAGGAGCGGGGCGAGAGCATTCGTGTTATCAGTTACCATGAGTCGACATTCGTGGTTTTAGTTACCGCAGTCAAGATTCGTGTTATCAGTTACCGAAAGCAGGATTTCAGTTACCAAGATTCGTGTTATCAGTTACCGAGAACCCTGAAAATAGCTTCATTTTCAAACACATATGTAAAAATCCAGAACCCGTAACACAGATTCTAACACAAATATAACACCCAGCTTCTCAGGCAGAACGGATCGCCATCAGCGCTCTATCGCTCACCGTTGGTAGAACACGCAGGCATCGACACCCGTGGTTATCGTCGTCCAAGATGCCCCAAGGACAGCGCACATGGAAGCGTTGCTGGCTAAGAAACGAGGAAGCGTCACCGTCA
>CALCOY010000094.1 GCA_937897325.1 uncultured Shimia sp. | reverse complement strand
GACCTGCTCGCCTGATGCCAATCCTGCTCATCGCTTTGGGGCTGGGTGTGTTGGCATACCTTTATTGGAAGCGCAGCAAAACGACACTGTCCCGCGATTGCCGCTGGAGACAGGACAAAAAGAACGGGTTCTGGCGTTGCGCCTTTTGCGGTGCCATTCATCCTGGTGACACCAGCCCCCGAAAGTGCCTGCGCCAAAGGCTTTGACGCAAAGAAGGACGTAAGCTCAGGGCAGGCGGTTGACTTGGCCTGTGGCAACATCAATCGACCAGCGGGCCACACCTGTTGGACAGCACCTTGGCTCACCCTCTTTCAGCACACTAGTTGTCACCTCGATGCGATCCGCGTGCCAGACAGGGTTTTGCGGGCTCTGTCCGAAAAGACCATCGACCTGACGAACCAAAGTCCAGTTTGTTTGACCGCCCGTGAAAATTCCAGTGTGGATTGAAACGGTTCCTGCAGAGCCCGGCACATGGGCATAAACGACCCCGAGAGCACGTTGCGAGGTCTCGGGTGTGGCGCCATCTGGAAACCAGACCGAGGCGACCATCTCGCCGGTTGGGGAAAGCGTCCGAACGAGCAGGCCATCGAGATCGCCCCAAGCCTGGGCGAAGGTGCTTTGAGCTGTAAACGCCGCAAACAGGATTGCGATTGCATAGTTTTTCATATGTTCGAACACTCTTGTGTAGCCAAACTTCAATCCGCAGGCTGCGGCGGTC
This sequence comes from uncultured Shimia sp., assembly GCA_937897325.1. Taxonomy (GTDB): domain Bacteria; phylum Pseudomonadota; class Alphaproteobacteria; order Rhodobacterales; family Rhodobacteraceae; genus CALCOY01. Next base: position 62,097 of record CALCOY010000094.1, on the reverse strand, counting down.
AAGCCTTGGCTGCCGAAAGGGCGGGGACTTGCCTGTTTGATCTGATCGGCCATAGTCCGACCGCCAAAGGAGACCGCAAATGCCCCAATCGAAAATGCCAGCAGACGCTAGTGCCCGCCGCGCAATCGCCCCGGTGATCTGCTATCCGCCCGACACGCTGCCTCGCCCTGATCAGATGTGGCTTGACACCTTGCGGGCAGATTTGGGCAAGGTCGATGAGGTACTCGTTTCGCCCCGCGAGGCGCGGCTGTTTCGCGCCAAGGCTGGGCAGGTCTTTCGAATTACAAGCGTCGAGGGGCCGCAGGTCGGGGATCTCAACCTTTGGAATGCCGATGATCTTTCCGAGCACTTCTTTTCGGGTAAAACCCGCGCCTTGCACGGCACGCATGTCAGCACGGGCGACCGGATGTGGAGCACGCTTCCGCATCTGCGACCGATGGCGACCATAATCCATGATACGCTGGATTGGTATGGGATTGATGCTTTCGGCGGGGGCGTTCATGACGTGATAGGCACGCGCTGTGATCCGCATACGCATCATCTTTTGTCTGGTGAGCAATATCATCATTGCTGTCACTCGAACATAACCCGCGCTTTGATCACCGAGTTGGGGATCGACCGTGATGTCGCAGAGCTTCACGCGCATGATGTGCTAAATGTCTTTATGTGCACAGGTTTCACCCGCGATACCGGTCAATACTTCATGAAAGCCAGCCCAGTGCGACCGGGCGACCACATAGAATTCTTGGCCGATATCAACTTGATCGGCGCGCTGAGCGCTTGTCCGGGCGGGGATTGTTCAAGCACGCATTCCAGCGATGTGGCGCAATGTTATCCCCTACTGATCGAGGTGTTTGATCCCAAGGCCGAGGCCCTTTCCGATTGGGCGCCAGCCTTAAGAAACGGGTATGATCGCAGCCACGGCCTTTAGGTGAATGCGGCCTCAAGTGCGATTTCCACCATGTCGCCAAAGGTCCGTTCGCGATCTTCGCTGGGAAGCGCCTCTCCGGTCTGCAGATGATCACTGACAGTCAGAATGGCCAACGCCCGGCGATTGCGCCGGGCTGCAAGAGTGTAAAGCTCTGCCGCTTCCATTTCGACCCCAAGAATGCCGTGTCGGGTCATCTGTTCGTCGATATCGGGGCGTTCTGCATAAAAGACATCCGAGGAGTAGATGCCGCCAACATGGGTTTTGGTGCCTTTGGCCTTGGCTGCGGCGACGGCTGCGCTGAGCAGATCGTAATCGGCGCAGGCGGCGAAGTTGAATTCTTTGAAGAATGATGATGAGGGTGACGTGATCGTACTTGCCGTCATCGCGATGATCACATCGCGGATGGCGACGTGGGGCTGCATCCCTCCGCAGGACCCGATGCGGATCAAGGTCTGGGCGTCGTAGTCGCGGATCAATTCATTGGCATAGATCGACAGTGACGGCATTCCCATGCCAGAACCCTGGATCGTGACGCGGTGGCCCTTCCAGGATCCCGTATAGCCAAGCATCCCGCGGACATCGTTGATCAGGGTTGCGCCTTCCAAAAAAGTCTCTGCCGCCCAGCGAGCGCGATACGGATCACCCGGCATAAGCACCGTCTGTGCGATCTGATCTGACTTGGCGCCAATATGAATACTCATGGCCTCGATCCCCTTCGGTGCCCAATTAGCTTAAGCACGTCCAACCGATAAAACTATCGCAAATAGACGACCTGACTTTATATTAACGTGTATTAACGATCGAAAAATAAATCTTAGATTGATCGCTCAATCGAAGGATGAATTCGGTGGTTCCATCCTCCGATTAAGATATCAGATCTGGGTCAGATTTCCAATTTCTTGGGATCTGTTCCCTTTTCAATGGCTTCTTTGAACCATTGTGGTTGGCGCCCCTTGCCAGTCCAAGTTTGGCTTGCATCCTTTGGATTGGCATACTTTGCAACAGCGCTTGCTTTCGCACGGCCTTTAACAGTGCTACCTGTCAGTTCTGAAAGGGAAAATCCGAACTTGGCCGCAGCCTGTTCAGCGGCCATCTTAGCTTCTTTTCGATCTCTTACCTCGGCGTCTTTCAGAGCCTTTTCAGTGTCGCGTTGAAGTTGTTCCAGCTCTTTTCGAGTCATCTTTGTTAGGTCGATTGCCATTTTGATCTCCGGTCTATTTTTTAAAATTGTCCGGTAATAAACAGCATTCAAGGCGCAGCGCAATGGCGCAGCGCATAATTCTTCATCGAAATAGTCAGGTCGGCTCTATTCCGCTGCCACTGCCTTGGGATCGGCAAGCGTAACGATATCCATCATGATCGTGTTCAATTCGAAGTCCTTTGGCGTGTATACGCGCGCAACTCCCATGCCCCGCAGCCGTTCTGCATCGTCATCGGGGATGATACCACCGACGATCACAGGAATGTGGCCAAGATCGGCTTTGCGCATCCGCTCCATCAAGTCCTGGACAAGTGGCAAATGACTTCCCGACAGGATCGACAGGCCGACCACATGGGCATCATCCTCAATGGCTGCTGTCACGATCTCTTCAGGTGTCAAGCGGATGCCCTCATAAGCGATGTCCATCCCGCAATCGCGCGCGCGGACGGCAATCTGTTCGGCACCGTTCGAGTGTCCGTCAAGGCCGGGCTTCCCCACAAGGAATTTCAGGCGGCGCCCCAGCTTGTCGCTGACCAGATCAACCGCGTCGCGAAGATCATCAAGACCCTCCGTCATGTTCGATCGGGCCATGCCGACGCCGGTGGGACCGCGATATTCACCGTAGACGCTGCGCATCTGCGCAGCCCACTCACCCGTTGTCACACCGGCTTTCGCGGCCGCAATGGAAGGCTCCATCACGTTACGGCCTTCGGCTGCAGTAGCCCGCAGATCGGCGAGAGCGGCCTCAACGGCAGCCTGGTCACGGTCCGCCCGCCAGACATTCAACCGGTCTATCTGATCCTGTTCGACCGCCGGATCAACAACCATGATGCCGCCATCGCCGGTCATGAGAGGGGAAGGCTCTCCGGCCTGATACTTGTTCACACCGACAACAACCGTTTCGCCCTTTTCGATCCGGTTCAGGCGCTCCGCATTGGATTGGACCAGTTGCGCCTTCATGTAATCGATGGCTTCCATCGCGCCGCCCATGGCATCAATGTTTGACAATTCGTGCCGCGCGCCCCTCTTCAGCTCTTCAACTTTTGCGTCGACCGCCGGATTGCCATCAAAAAGATCATCGAATTCCAGAAGATCGGTCTCGAATGCCATGATCTGCTGCATACGCATCGACCATTGTTGATCCCAAGGGCGGGGCAGGCCAAGGGCTTCGTTCCAGGCGGGCAATTGCACGGCACGGGCACGCGCCTTCTTGGACAGCGTTACGGCCAGCATTTCAATCAGAATGCGGTAGACGTTGTTTTCGGGCTGCTGCTCTGTCAGGCCAAGCGAATTCACCTGCACGCCATAGCGAAAGCGACGGTATTTCGCGTCTTCGACGCCGTAGCGCTTGGCGCAGATCTCATCCCATAGATCGACAAAGGCGCGCATCTTGCACATTTCGGTCACGAACCGAATGCCCGCATTCACGAAGAAGGAAATGCGGCCCACCAGCGCCGGGAAATCCTCGGCAGGAACACGTGGTTTCAATTCATCCAAGACCGCCGTTGCTGTGGCCAGTGCAAAGGCCAATTCCTGCTCCGGCGTCGCACCCGCCTCTTGCAGGTGGTAGGAACACACGTTCATCGGGTTCCATTTCGGCACATGTGTATAGCAATACTCGGCGACATCCGCGATCATTTTCAATGAAGGTTTCGGTGGACAGATGTATGTGCCGCGCGACAGGTATTCCTTGATCAGGTCGTTCTGCACCGTGCCTTGCAGCTTTGAGACATCTGCGCCTTGTTCCTCGGCCACTGCGATGTAAAGCGCCAGCAGCCAAGGTGCCGTCGCATTGATTGTCATCGAGGTGTTCATCTGCTCTAGCGGGATCTGATCGAAAAGCGTGCGCATATCTCCCAGATGGGCGACCGGCACGCCCACCTTGCCGACTTCTCCTCGTGCCAGCACATGATCGCTGTCGTAACCCGTCTGGGTTGGAAGGTCGAATGCCACCGAAAGGCCCGTCTGTCCCTTTGCCAGGTTCCCGCGATAGAGCGCGTTTGAGGCCTTGGCTGTGGAATGCCCGGCATAGGTGCGGATCAGCCAGGGGCGATCTTTCTGGCGTTCTGTCATGGTCGGAGCCTCCGGAATCGGTGAGCAACAATATTTCGTTTTCGGAGTGATACTTGAAACTTTGGACAAGTGTCAATTCGCTGCGTTGCGGCATTGCGTGGGGCGATGCCAAACCATCCGCTTGGCCGAACGAAAGCCGAAGACCGACTGAAGCGGCCCCATATTCGTATCCCCTTCTTCGACAAAGCCTTCGCGCTGGTAAAGCGCGCGGGCGCGGGGATTGCTGTCAATCACGTCCAGCCGGACGGCGTCCAGCTTCATATCAGTGGCGTGCGATTTGATTGCCTCCAGCAAAGCCGATCCAATACCCCGACCCCGCGCCGCCTCGGTTACACAGATTCCGTCCATCAGCAAAAGGCCTTCCTCGACCTCTCGCTCAAGCACCAGCAGAAGCGGAACGCGCCAAAGCGTGCCAAGAAATCCATAATGCCGCGTCATGTCGGAAACTCCGCCGCCGACCAGCGCGCCCTCATTTGTCTTGTATCCCGCGACACCCAGGATACGGCCCCCTGTGTCTCTGGCCACCAGCCCGAATTTCGGATCGAGCACGTCAATCAGAAAGGAATGTGCAAGCAAGGTCGGTCCAAGCACCGAGTTCAGCTTTGCGCCGAAGGCCTGCCAATAAAGCTCTGCAATAATTGGCCGTTCCGCGTCCAAAAACCCAGGTTTGATCGTGAAATCGGTTTTGCCGTTCATGCGCTTTGATATTTACCCTAGGCCCGCATCCTGCAAGTGTCTGGGGATGACACAAACCGTGCAATTGCCACTTTGGCTTTTTGTCCTCATCCTGTTGTTTGCGGCTGTCACCGCGCTGAGCCATTTTCTTATTCCGTCGGTGCGCTGGTTCTTTCGGCGCCGTCTGGAACGCGCGGTTGATCGTCTGAACAAGCGCCTGACCCGCCCGATCGAGCCCTTCAAGCTTGCCCGCCGAAGCGACATGATCCAGCGGCTGATCTATGACCCAGAGGTCAGTCAGGCCATTCTGGAGCACGCGCGCAAAGAAGGCGTGCCCGAAAGCGTCGCCTTCGAGACCGCCAAGCGATATGCGCGTGAAATCGTGCCCAGTTTCAGCGCCTTCACCTATTTCAGTTTCGGCACAAGGGCCGCGCGCTGGCTGGCCAATCTGCTTTATGACGTGCGCACGGGGGCGGACAATGAAAAGGTCCTCAAGGCGATACCGTCCGATGCAACGGTCGTTTTCATCATGAATCATCGCAGCAACATGGATTACGTGCTTGTCACATATCTCGCCGCGCAAGCCTCGGCGCTCAGCTATGCGGTTGGGGAATGGGCGCGGATATGGCCGTTGTCGCGGCTTTTCAAATCGATGGGCGCGTTCTTTATCCGCCGCAAATCGCGGGGCGCACTTTATCGCAAGGTGCTGGCCCGATACGTTTACATGGCCACGAAGGGTGGCGTAACCCAGGCGATCTTTCCCGAAGGCGGTTTGAGCCTTAACGGGCTGCTGATGCCGCCCAAGATGGGACTGGTCTCATATGTCATTGAGGCGGCCCAAAGCGGCTGCAAGGTGGTCTTCGTGCCCGTGGCCATTAACTATGACCGGGTGCTGGAAGATCGCGTCCTTATTGCCGCATATGAACGGGGGGATCGCCGCTTTGGCGCACGGGTCTCGGTCCTTTTGCAGTTCATCGCGCAGAAGATCTGGCTGGCTGTGCGGCGAAAGTTCGTTCGCTTTGGCGCCGCCGCCGTTGTTTTCGGGCCGCATATCCCACTTGAGACCTACAGCCTGCCCACTGATCTTAAAGAGGTTGCCGATGATCTCGTGATGCGCATCCGGGCGTTGATGCCCGCACTTGCCGTCCCACTTCTGGCGCGGCACCTGCTGGAAAGTGATGAAGGCCTTTCCGAGGATACGCTTGTGGTCCGTCTCACCAATGATCTGGCCAGAGCGCAGTTGCCGGATCTGGAACCAGCCCTCGACCCGGCTGCCATGGTCGCAACGGGTCTTGGCCTGCTCAAAAAGCGCGGGATGGTTGGGCAAAGCACAGGTCATTGGCGTGCGGTGGCCGCCGAGCAGAAGACCCTGTCCTTCTACGCCAATTCGATTTCCCACCATTTCTCCCCCGAACCCACATCCGATGCTGCGCCTGCAAAGAAAATTTCTGCAATCGCAAGGTCATAAAGTTACAAAAAAACGCCTATCAGGGTTGCTTTATTGCGCATGCGTCCATATTGACCTCTGAGATTGTAGTTCTGCGCTGCGGCAGAGGTTTCACATTATGGAGGCTACCATGGCACTCGACACCAGTATCGCATCTTACGAGGCTCCTGAAAAAGACCTCTACGAAATGGGTGAGATCCCCCCAATGGGATATGTTCCCAAGCAAATGTATGCTTGGGCTATTCGAAAGGAGCGTCATGGAGAGCCTGACACGGCCATGATGCAAGAGGTGGTTGATGTGCCGGTGCTCGACAGCAATGAGGTGCTTGTGCTCGTCATGGCCGCTGGTGTGAACTACAATGGTGTCTGGGCCGCCCTCGGTCAGCCGATCAGCCCGTTTGATGGTCACAAGCAGCCCTATCACATCGCAGGATCTGACGCGTCAGGCATCATCTGGGCCGTCGGCGACAAGGTCAAACGCTGGAAAGTGGGTGATGAGGTTGTCATCCACTGCAACCAGGACGACGGAGATGACGAACATTGCAATGGCGGCGACCCCATGTATTCGCCAAGCCAGCGGATCTGGGGCTATGAGACACCTGACGGGTCATTCAGCCAGTTCACTTGCGTGCAGGCTCAGCAGCTTATGCCACGGCCTAAGCACCTGACCTGGGAAGAAGCGGCCTGCTACACGCTGACACTTGCGACCGCCTACCGGATGCTCTTCGGTCATGAACCTCACGACCTCAAGCCAGGTCAGAACGTGCTTGTATGGGGCGCTTCGGGCGGTCTGGGATCCTATGCGATCCAATTGATCAACACTGCTGGCGCCAATGCGATTGGTGTTATCAGCGATGAATCCAAGCGCGACTTCGTCATGGAGCTGGGCGCCAAAGGGGTTTTGAACCGTAAAGACTTCAATTGTTGGGGTCAGCTTCCAACGGTCGGCACGCCGGAATATGGCGAATGGTTCAAAGAAGCGCGGAAGTTCGGCAAGGCGATCTGGGACATCACCGGCAAAGGCGTCAATGTCGACATGGTCTTTGAGCATCCCGGCGAGGCAACGTTCGCTGTCTCCACCTTTGTTGTGAAGAAGGGCGGGATGGTGGTGATCTGCGCAGGCACCACCGGCTTCAACCTGACATTCGACGTACGCTACATGTGGATGCACCAGAAGCGCCTGCAGGGCAGCCACTTTGCGCATCTCAAGCAGGCCTCGGCCGCAAACCAACTGATGGTCGAGCGCCGCCTAGATCCCTGCATGTCAGAGGTCTTCGAATGGAACGACTTGCCGCAGGCGCACATGAAGATGATGCGCAACGAGCATAAGCCCGGAAACATGTCCGTTTTGGTTCAGGCCCCCAAGACGGGCCTTCGCACGCTCGAGGATGCTCTGGAGGCTGGCAAGTAACTGCCCACGAATCAATTTATGGTTGCCTGACGCCCGCGAATCACACGTTGATTTGCGGGCGCCTTAGTTTAGAATTCCCGCCTTGTTAGAATTCAAGGGTTTGCAAATCGGACCCTCACCATTTTGGGGGAGGGGAAATATGTGAATTTCATACGCCAGTTAACACATGTTAGAGTTGTGTTAATCTTCTGTTAACCAACTGAGAGTGAGTCTGGATATGAAAAGCGACTGGATCTTGGATGTTCTCACGGACCTCAAAACCTTCGCCCGTGCCAACGGACTTCCCGCGCTTGCGGAGCAGCTCGACGATACGGCGATCGTTGCGATGGCTGAGATTTCCGCCTTGAGGGAAGCACAATATGCTCAACGCAGTGACGGCGAAGTCGTCGTTGGAAGATATATTGGAGGAACTGGAGCAAGCTGAGGGCTTAGGGGCCCTTCAGACGGCTTCAGAACGTCTGCGGGACCATTTCGATGTCGACCATATCGTTTATCACTGGGTCGACTCTGCGGGGGATCAATACGGATGCGGGACATATTCAGATGAATGGCGTGATCACTACCTCAAGCAAAATTACCTGCGCGTTGATCCTGTTATCATTGGGTGCTTTCAACGCTTTCACCCGGTGGATTGGAAACGCCTCGACTGGTCCAGCAAACAAGCGCGCGCTTTCCAGCAGGAAGCCATCGAATACGGCGTGGGCAATCAAGGCTTCTCTGTCCCGATCCGGGGACCAAACGGCCAGTTCGCGCTTTTTACCATCAGCCACAATTGCGACGATGATACCTGGGCAACATTCACCGAAACCCATCGCCGTGATCTCATACTCATCGCGCATTACTTCAATGAGAAGGCGCTCGAATTCGAGCCAGGGCGCATACCCGAAAACCATCAGCCGCTATCTCCCCGAGAGATCGACGCGATGACCCTATTGGCTATGGGATACTCACGGGCGCAGGTGGCTCAGACCTTGTCGATTTCGGAACATACCTTGCGGGTTTACATCGAAAGCGCCCGGTTCAAGCTGGGGGCCATGAACACCACACACGCTGTTGCACGTGCCATGAGTCGTGGTCTGATCGTTGTCTGACCCCCGTTGCCGTGATCAACGCTTAACCGCGCGCCTCACTTAATCACCCTTAACGTACGCTGCTCTAACGCTTTGTCCATCAGGCACATCAAGCCACCGGACAAGGAGACAGACATGCTGCGTTACGTTTATGCCGATCAGCTCAAAAATCACCCGAAACTCGCGGCATCAATGTTCCGCGACAGGGCGGACCAGTTCAAGACGCGGCTCGGTTGGGACGTCTCCGTGGATGCTGAAGGTTTCGAGCGCGACCAATATGACGATCTGAACCCGCTCTATGTCATCTGGGAAAATGTCGATGGGTCCCATGGCGGCTCTATGCGGTTTTTGCCGACAACCGGGCGGACCATGGTAAATGAGCATTTCGGCAGCTTGATGAGCGGCCCGATCACAAGCCCGACGATCTGGGAGTGCACCCGCTTCTGTCTCAACCGCAACGCCGAAAGCCGTGTTGCGGCTGCTTTGATGCTTGGCGGCGGCGAAATCATGCAAAATTTTGGGGTTCATCACTTTGTCGGCGTGTTCGACGCTCGGATGGTCAGGATTTACCGCATGATCGGCTCTTCTCCGGACATCCTTGGCTTTGACGGTGAAGGGCGCGACAAGATCAGCGTGGGTCTTTGGCACTTCGCGCCTGAAGCACAGGCAAAGGTGGCGTCTCGCGCAGGCCTTTCCCTGGAATTGTCGCGTCTGTGGTTCGCCCGCTCTTTCGGTGATACCGGCGCACCAGCTTACGAATTGGCCCGCACCGCCTAAGCCCACTGGTCGATGGCGCGCCCGCCAAGTAGGGTCGCGCCATGACAGCAATCTCTCTTTCTGATGATCAGGCCGGCGCTTATGACAGTGTCACCGAACTCTTGCGGGATGCAGGCATTGACCTCGATCACGAGGCGCTAAGCCCACCGCGCGAAAGCGGCGAAAATGTTCTGGCCATCACCGGCAAGGCCGGATCGGGCAAGACCTTACTTCTGGCAGAACTCTACAAGGCGCTTGAGCGGGCCGGGGTCGAGGTCGTCTCGGGCGATTACGAAAGCCGCAAGCGCAAGGATCGCCGCAGCCTCGCCATCCTTGCACCCACCAACAAGGCGGCCTCGGTGCTTCGGTTGCGCGGTGTGCCTGCCACGACAATCCACCGCATTCTCTACACACCTGTCTACGATCCCAAATATGAAGAGATCGCCGAATGGCTGGCGGGCAATGCCGATCGGCCAGAGGTCGAAGGCCTGACCGACGAAGCACTCGACCGGGCATACTCTTTCTATCAGGGCAATAAATCCATGCCCGGTGCGCTGGCGGCGGCGGGCTTGCGCGGGTCGGATTTCATCACCGGCTGGAAGCGGCGCGAGGAACCGCTGGATGTGGGTTTCATCGATGAGGCTTCGATGCTGGATGACCGTCAGTTCGAGGACTTGAAAGAGATTTTTCCGACGCTTCTTCTTTTCGGAGATCCAGCGCAGCTTGCCCCCGTAAATCAGAGCGGTGCAATGGTTTTTGACCGTTTGCCAAGCCCCCGCGTTCTCAGCCTTGCACGTATTCACCGGCAAGAGGCCGATAATCCAATCCTCGATCTTGCACATGCCCTTGCTGACCCCGAGCTTGACTTTCAAAGCTTCGAGCAAATGATTGAAAGGAAATCGAAAACCGATGATCGGATCGTATGGGGCCAGCGGGTTGAGGTTGATCTGATGGCACGCTCTCCGGTTCTCGTTTGGCGCAATGCGACACGGATCCGGCTGATCAACGCCTTTCGAAATGTCTATGATGCCCCGATGGATGCACTTTTGAAGGGCGAGCCGCTGATATGCGACGGTATCGAATTACCATTGAAACACAGGAAGAAGCGGCTCGATCTTGAAGCCCGCGGGCTGATCAAGGGTGCACAAGTGGTCTATCTCGGAGAAGGTCGGAAGCCCGGCTTCTCAAGGCTGCACGTAATGGGGGCCGAGGACCCCGAAGTGTCTGCAGCTTCTATCGTAAAAATAGAAAAACCCGATGAAGAAGAGCCTTTTATCCCCTTTGCGGCCCGTATGGGCGCTACTTTTCTCCATGGTGCTGCCGTAACCATCCACAAGGCGCAAGGTTCCCAGTGGAAAGATGTGCAGGTATTCGCGCCCGATCTTTACGTCGCCGCCCGCACCGGACGTTCCGAGGCGGGACAGGCCCTCTGGAAACGCCTCGCCTATGTCGCGATCACGCGCGCCCAGGATAGGTTGATATGGGTGGTGCGAAACCGGCTGTCGAAACCGTCCGAGGCGCTGCGTGTTGATGATCTCAAGCGGATGACCAAACCGGAACTGTCTCTGACTGCTCCGGCGGGTGACATGATTTAGAATCGTTCCAAACCTTGACGGCACCGCCGCTGACAAGCATATCTGAGCCAAGCGCAGGAGGCTTCCGATGTTTATTCAGACCGAATCGACCCCAAACCCAGCAACACTTAAATTTCTGCCGGGCCAGACAGTGCTTGAAATGGGCACCGCAGATTTCCCGACGATCGAAGCGGCCGAGAAATCCCCCCTCGCTCAGCGTTTGTTTGCGGTAGAAGGCGTCACCGGCATTTTCTTCGGGAATGATTTTGTAACAGTCACCAAAGTCGATGCGGTCGATTGGGACCATATCAAGCCCGCCTTGCTGGGCGGCATCATGGAGCATTTTCAGTCGGGCAAGCCCGTAATGGACGAAGGTCATAAAGCCGCTTCTGGTCATGCCGAGCACAGCGGTGAAGACGCTCAAGTGGTCGGCCAGATCAAGGAACTGCTCGACACTCGCGTCCGGCCAGCAGTCGCGCAGGATGGCGGCGATATCACCTTCCACGGCTTTGACCGCGGCGTTGTTTACCTGCACATGCAGGGTGCCTGCGCGGGCTGTCCATCTTCGACGCTTACGCTAAAAATGGGCATCGAGAACCTGCTGCGGCACTACATCCCCGAAGTCACCGAAGTGCGTCCGGTTGCCGTCTAAAATTACCGGACAGTGCTATTGCGGGGCGACGAGGATCAAAGCAGCGTCAAACCCGTTGACCGTCGCCTATTGTCATTGTGCGGATTGTCGTCGCGCAAGCGGCGCGCCAGTAGCGGCTTTCGCGGCCTTTCCTGAAGATCTTGTTGAAATCACATCCGAAAAGGTGGCCGTAGCCGCACCGAACCCCGGTGTGCGCCGTGCTTTCTGCAGTGCTTGCGGCAGTCCGATCTGGTCGAGCTACGACTATATCCCCGGACAGATCTATGTGTCCCTTGGGCTTCTTGATCAGGCGGCGGACCTTGCCCCAAAGCTTCATGCACATGCGGATGAACGTCTGACCTGGCTCCACATTGACGATAAGCTCGATCGCATCGAAGGATCGTCGCGCGACACACTTAACGCCTCGACCGGATCCGAATGACCTGTATCCTGGCTTTTGACACGGCCGGTCCATATTGCGCGGCCGCGCTTCTGAAAGATGTGGACGTCGTCACGAAATCCGAAGAGATGGCCCGCGGGCAGGCTGAACGTTTGATGACCATGCTGCAAGAGTTTTTGCAAGATAATTCAACGTCCTGGGCAGATCTGACGGCTATTGGCGTCGGCATCGGTCCGGGTAACTTCACTGGTATTCGCATCGGTGTCGCAGCGGCAAAGGGGCTGTCCATGGGTTTGTCTATCCCGCTTCATGGTGTTGACGGGTTTGAGCAGCGCAAGCGCCTTGGTCTTGCGCCTGTCATCTCCGCGCCCCGACAGCAGATCTATATTTTCGATCATGGCGTCCCCAGAATGATCTCGTCGCAAAACAGCTCGCTTGCCCCAAGCCAACCAGATCCTGACCAAATTGCGCGCGCGATAGCCGAGGACACGGTCGCACGGGGTCTTGACGCGCCAAACCCGGCTGCGCCGCTTTACATTAAGCCCGCTGATGCCGCACCGGCGCGCGACAGCGCGCCACCAATCTTTCCATGACGCCGCAGGCCATGGCGGCGCTTCACATCCGCTGTTTTCCACAAAATCCATGGGATGCCGCCACGTTTGAAGGCTTCCAAAAGAATAAGAATGTTTTGCTTCTCAGCGATCCGCAGGCCCTGGCGCTGGCCGTTATCCAGTCTGTCCCACCCGAGGGCGAGATCCTCACATTGGCGGTCGATCCCGATCAGCAGCAGCAAGGGATAGGTGGCCGATTGCTCGACACAGCGTTGGTCAAAAGTGCGAGCAAAGGCCTCACCCAACTTCACCTTGAAGTCGCTGCGGACAATCGCGCCGCCATAGCGCTTTATCTCTCGCGCGGTTTTTCCGAGATCGGTCGTCGGGCAAGCTACTATCCCCGGATCAACACGCCGCCCGCCGATGCGCTGCTGATGCAATGGCGCGCAAATTCCGCCTAGAGCGGGCGGCGCAGCGTCATCGGCCCCGATGCAGTGGAAAAAGCGGTTGACCCTGCCTGCCCCCTGCGGCCTAATTTGCAGCGATCACAAAGATCTCCGGGGCCCAAACGACATCAACGAAAAAACCCCGAAAATGAGACCACTGGGAGATGACCATATGACATTCAAGCAAAAGTTTCTGGGCTCGGCCGCGGCACTGGCTCTGTCGGCCGGAGCAGCGCTTGCCGAACCGGCTCTGATCTTTGATCTGGGCGGTAAGTTCGACAAGTCCTTCAACGAAGCGGCCTTTAACGGTGCCACCCGCTGGGCAGAAGAGACCGGCAACAACTTCCGCGAGATCGAACTTCAGTCGGAAGCGCAACGCGAACAGGCTCTCCGCCGTTTTGCCGAAGCGGGCAACAACCCGATTGTCATGGCGGGCTTTGCCTTTGCGGATGCGCTCGGTCAGGTGGCCGCCGACTATCCCGATACCAGGTTCACCATCATCGATATGGTGGTCGATGCGCCCAACGTCCGCTCGGTCGTTTTCAATGAACATGAGGGCAGCTATCTCGTAGGCATGATGGCCGCCAAGGCTTCAGAAAGCGGGACGGTCGGTTTCATCGGCGGTATGGACATTCCGCTCATCCGCAAATTCGCCTGTGGCTACGCTCAAGGCGTAAAAGCTGTGAACCCCGATGCGACAGTGGTCGCAAATATGACCGGTACGACCCCTGCGGCGTGGAACGATCCGGTAAAGGGGTCCGAACTGACGAAGGCGCAGATTTCCCAGGGCGCAGACGTGGTCTATGCGGCTGCGGGCGGCACGGGCGTGGGCGTTCTTCAAACTGCGGCCGATGAAAACATCCTGTCGATCGGCGTCGACAGCAACCAGAACTACCTGCACCCTGGCAAGGTCCTGACCTCGATGATGAAACGCGTCGACAATGCCGTACATCAAGCCTTTACCGACGGGGCCGAGATGGAGACGGGTTTCCAGGTGATGGGCCTGGCAAATGGCGGCGTGGGCTACGCCATGGATGAACACAACGAGGCGCTAGTCAGCGAAGATATGAAGTCGGCCGTTGACGACGCTGCGTCAAAGATCTCCTCGGGTGAGATCACCGTCCACGACTACATGTCCGACGACAGCTGCCCAGTGCTCAGTTTCTGATCTGCCGACCAGACTGCAAGCCAAAAACCCTCGGCGCGGCTGATGTGCCTGATACCTTCTCTGGGTGAAAAATATCCTGGGGGAGGCGCGCAAGCGCCGGGGGCAAAGCCCCTAAATGGATACACCTACCCATGACCGCGCCGGCCATCGAACTCAAAGGTATCTCCAAAGCCTTCGGACCCGTTCAGGCCAACAAAGACATCTCCATCCGCGTCAAGCCCGGTACGATTCACGGCATCATCGGTGAGAATGGCGCCGGAAAATCAACACTAATGTCGATCCTCTACGGCTTTTACAAGGCCGATGCAGGTGAGATCTTCATCAAGGGTGACAAGACCGAAATCCCGGACAGCCAAGCCGCAATTGCCGCAGGTATCGGCATGGTATTCCAACACTTTAAATTGGTGGAAAACTTCACCGTTCTCGAAAATATCATCCTCGGCGCCGAGGATGGCGGGCTGCTCAAGCAGTCGCTCTCCAAGGCCCGCAAAACCCTCATCGAGCTTGAAAAGGAATACGGGCTAAACGTTGATCCTGATGCGGTCATTCAGGATCTGGGCGTTGGGATGCAGCAGCGAGTCGAAATCCTCAAGGCGCTTTATCGCCAGGCAAACATTCTTATCCTTGATGAGCCGACAGGCGTCTTGACGCCGGCCGAGGCCGATCAGCTTTTCCGCATCCTCGAACGACTGAAAGAGGAAGGTAAGACCATCATTCTGATCACGCATAAATTGCGTGAAATCATGGATATAACCGACACAGTAAGCGTGATGCGCCGGGGTGAGATGACAGCGACCGTGCGCACCCCAGATACCAGCCCCGAAGAATTGGCCGAGTTGATGGTGGGCCGCAAGGTGCTTCTGCGTGTTGACAAAGCACCAGCAAAACCAGGCGATACGATACTAGATATCAAAGGCTTGCAGGTCAAAGACGACAAAGGGGTTGAACGTCTGAAAGGCATCGACCTGCATGTCCGCGCGGGCGAAATTCTCGGCGTGGCGGGCGTTGCAGGCAATGGCCAGTCCGAATTGCTTGAGGTTCTTGGCGGTACAATGACCGCCGCGGGCGACGTTACCTTGAGCGGTGAACCCGTTGATCTCACAGGAAAACACTCCGACGGCCAATCCCGCCGCAAGCGCGGTATCGCCCACGTGCCCGAAGACCGCCAGCGCCAAGGCCTCATCATGGACTTCGCCGCTTGGGAAAACACCGCTTTCGGCTATCATCACGACATCAACTATCAACGCGGCGTTCTGATGAACAATGCTGCGATCCGCATCGACACCGCCGCGAAGATGGAACGGTTCGACGTGCGCCCGCCCAATCCCAACCTCGCGGCCAAGAACTTCTCGGGGGGAAACCAGCAGAAGGTCGTCCTCGCTCGAGAGATTGAGCGCAACCCTGACCTCTTGCTTATCGGTCAGCCCACGCGCGGGGTGGATATCGGAGCCATCGAATTCATTCATCAGCAAATCGTCGCTCTGCGCGATCAGGGCAAAGCGATCCTCCTCATCAGTGTCGAACTGGACGAAATTCTCGGGCTGTCAGATCGCATCGCGGTGATGTTCGACGGCCAGATAATGGGTGAACGCCTGCCGTCAGAGACCAATGAGAAGGAACTGGGCCTGCTGATGGCCGGCATCACCGACACCGACAAACCGCACAGCGCAGAAGAGGTCGCCCAGAACCTCGCGCACAGCCATGGCGAGGTGCGCTAGATGCAAAAGATGCCGCAATGGGCCGAAGTTGTCCTCGTCCCCCTGATCTCGCTTTTTCTGGCTGCGATCCTCTCGGCCCTCGTCATCCTCGGCATTGGTGAAGACCCAATTGAGGCGGTGAACCTCATGATCACCGGCGCGCTCGGCTCGACCTATGGTTGGGGCTACACGCTCTATTACGCCACCAATTTCATGTTCACCGGCCTCGCCGTGGCCGTCGCCTATCACGCGGGTCTCTTCAATATCGGGGGTGAGGGGCAGGCAACGCTTGGCGGCCTGGGCGTGGCGCTTGTTTGTCTGATGCTGCCGTGGCCTCACTGGTCTCTGGCGCTGATCGCCGCGATCCTTGGCTCCGCGCTGTTCGGTGCATTCTGGGCGATGATCCCTGGTTATCTGCAGGCCAGGCGCGGCAGCCATATCGTAATCACGACGATCATGTTCAACTTCATTGCCGCGGCACTGATGAACTACGTGCTCGTCAACATGCTCCGTCCGGCGGGTAGCATGGATCCGGCGACGGAACGCTTTCCCGAGGCCGTCCATTTGCCGTCGCTTCATGACGTTCTTGCCGTCTTCGGCATCAATTTCTCAAAGGCCGCGCCTGCGAATGTCTCGCTGCTGATCGCCATGATCGCCTGCCTTCTGGTCTGGATTCTCATCTGGCGCACCCGGCTTGGCTACGAAATACGATCCTTTGGCAAATCCGAAAGTGCCGCCCGCTACGCTGGCATTGCGCCCGCCCGCATAACCATCATCACCATGCTGCTGTCGGGTGCGTTGGCGGGTTGCATGGCCATCAACAATGTCATGGGCGAGGCGGAGCGTCTGGTTCTGAACGCGGTCGAAGGCGCAGGCTTTATCGGGATCGCTGTCGCACTCATGGGCCGCAGCCATCCGTTTGGCGTCTTCCTCGCCGCGATTCTTTTTGGATTTCTCTATCAGGGTGGCGCGGAACTGGCCCTCTGGACTTCGATTCCACGCGAACTCATCGTCGTGATCCAGGCCCTTGTGATCCTCTTTACGGGTGCGCTTGACAACATGGTGCGTGCACCTCTGGAGAAGGTCTTTCTTGCTATGCGCCGCGCGCCTAAATCCGAACGCAAGACTCAGGCGGCGGAATAGATCATGGAGCTTTTGTCCCTTTTTGATCTCGCCGTTCTCGACAGCACCATCCGGCTTGCCACACCGCTTTTGCTCGCTTGCCTCGCGGGGCTTTTCAGTGAACGCGCGGGCATTTTCGACATCGGGTTGGAAGGCAAAATGCTGGCGGCTGCCTTCTTCTCCGCCGCTGTGGCTGCTGTGACCCAATCGGTCTGGCTTGGGCTGGCCGCCGGGATTGCTGCTGCCATGGCGCTGAGCGCCGTACACGGTCTGGCTTCAATCACCTTCAAGGGCAACCAGCTCATCTCGGGTGTGGCCATCAACTTTCTCGCCGCTGGGATGACCGTCCTGATCGCGCAGGACTGGTTTCAGCAGGGCGGGCGCACGCCCAGCCTGATCGGCGGCGGGCGCTTTCCGCCTATCACGTTGCCTTTCGTCGACGCTGTGCGCGGCATCCCTTTCATCGGCCCGATCTATGCCGAGCTGATCTCTGGTCATTCAATCCTTGTCTACGTCGCGGTGCTGGCCGTGCCTGGCACATGGTGGATTCTCTTCCGCACCCGTTTTGGTCTGCGCCTGCGCGCCGTTGGCGAAAACCCCGCAGCCGTCGATACGGCCGGCGTTTCTGTGGTGGGCTTGCGCTTTGCTGCCGTGGCGATTTGCGGTGTTCTTTGCGGCATTGCGGGTGCTTACCTCGCGACGGCCCTCCAGGCAGGCTTTGTGAAGGACATGACGGCGGGCCGGGGATTTATCGCTCTGGCGGCGTTGATCTTTGCGAAATGGCGGCCATGGCAGGCCCTGTGGGCCACGCTGCTCTTCGGTTACCTTCAGGCGATCGCCCTGCGCCCGGACATCATCGAACGCGCCTTGGGCTTCACTGTGCAGGTACAGCTTCTGGACGCGATGCCCTACATTCTTACGGTCGTGATCCTCGCAGGTTTTGTCGGCAAGGCCATCCCGCCACGCGCGGGGGGAGAGCCCTACGTCAAGGAACGTTAGCACTTCGATCCGGCGCTAACCCCACCTTAAGAAACCCGACCGTTCGGCGCATTGACCGGCGGTTTCGCCGACATGGCACTGACGCAATACCGACGTGATACCGATACAAAACAGATGTGGCTTTCGCCCTATTTTTCTGGGTTAATGTGCGAAGCGGCTGCATAAATGGCGCACAACCCACCGAACGTTGCGGCCCGCCTCTGGTGAATAGCGCCAGATCTGCATCATCCATCGGGCCAGTTTGCCCAGAGCGGCCCCGCCATCTTGATTTTGCACCTGCAGCAGGACTAACACGTGACATGCAAATCTACCTGCCCATTGCCGAGGTGTCGGTGAATGCCTTTCTCCTTCTGGGGCTCGGCGGGCTTGTGGGCATTCTCTCCGGTATGTTCGGGGTCGGCGGCGGTTTTTTGATGACCCCGCTTTTGTTTTTCATTGGCATCCCGCCCGCTGTGGCTGTTGCCACGGAAGCCAATCAGATCGTGGCCTCTTCCTTCTCTGGTGTACTTGCGCATCTCAGGCGAAAGACGGTGGATCTCAGGATGGGTACGGTGCTGCTCATCGGCGGGCTGGTCGGGGCGGCACTGGGCGTTGTGATCTTCAACTACCTGAAATCATTGGGGCAGGTCGATCTTCTAGTGCGGCTTTGCTACGTCGTCTTCCTCGGTGTGATCGGCAGCCTGATGTTCGTGGAAAGCCTCAACGCTATCCGCAAGACGGCCAAAGGCGCGCCACCGGTCAAGCGGAAGCACACGCTGATCCACAAGCTGCCGTTCAAGATGCGCTTCCGCGTGTCGGGCCTTTATATCTCAGTGATTCCGCCGCTGCTGGTTGGCCTCTGCGTAGGTATTCTCGCCGCAATTATGGGGGTCGGGGGTGGCTTTATCATGGTGCCTGCCATGATCTATCTGCTGGGCATGCCGACCAAGGTTGTTGTTGGTACGTCGCTGTTCCAGATCATCTTTGTCACAGGCTTCACGACACTGTTGCATGCAACAACCAATTTCACAGTGGACGTCGTGCTGGCCGTTCTTTTGTTGGTGGGCGGGGTGATCGGCGCGCAGATCGGCACCCAGATCGGTGTGCGCATGAAGGCCGAACAATTGCGGATACTGCTTGCCCTCATGGTCTTGGCCGTCTGCGGGAAACTGGCGCTCGATCTGCTTCTCATGCCGTCAGAGCTTTACTCGGTCCGCGCCGCTGAGGGGCATTAGGATGCGCTGGTTGTTAGCATTTTTGCTGATCGCGAACGTCTCCGTCGCGGAAGAGGTCGTTCTGGGCCTCAGTCAGGACGAGGTCGCGATCACAACGCAATTCGATGGCTCGGAGATCCTGATCTTTGGTGCCGTCAAGCGGGAGGAAGCGATTCCGGAAGGCCCGCCTCTCCAAGTTATCGTGACTGTAGCCGGCCCCTCTGAACCTGTGACGGTGCGGCGCAAGGAGAAACGCTTTGGCATCTGGGTGAACACCGACGCGGTCGAGGTCGACCGCGCCCCCAGCTTCTACGCTGTGGCCACCAGTGGATTGCTGCGCGAGGTGCTCAGCAATGTCGAAGACCTGCGCAACAAGATATCGGTCCCACGCGCGATCCGATCCGTCGGGGCGCCCATGTCGATCAACGACGCGGGCAGTTTTACCGAAGCGCTCATTCGTATCCGCAGGGCCAACCAGCTTTACCAACTCTTGGAAAATCAAGTGGTTGTGGATGATCAGACGCTCTTCCGCACCTCGATCCGTTTGCCTGCCGCACTGACCGAAGGGGCCTATCGCACGCGGATTTTCCTGACCCGGAAGGGCAAGGTCATCTCTCAATACGAAACCTCTATCGACGTGCGCAAGGTGGGCCTTGAACGCTGGCTGTTCACACTCAGCCGCGAAATGCCCCTGATCTACGGCCTGATGTCCTTGGCTATCGCGATCGCTGCGGGTTGGGGTGCTTCTGCCGCATTTCGCCTGATACGCAACTAGGTGATCGCCTCAAGCTTTTCCTTGCTCAGATCGCCCGGCACGATCGTGATCGGGATGGGCAGCGATCCGGCACTGCGCGACAATTGCGTAACGAGTGGTCCAGGCCCCTTCTTGTCCGTGCCAGCCCCCAGCACCAAAACGCCGATTTCTGGATCCTCATTCACCTGCGCGATGATCTGATCCACCGGCTGTCCTTCGCGGATCACAAGTTCCGGGTCAACATGCTGCTTGTCACGCATCCATTTTGCGAAGACCTCGAAATGCGCGTGGATTCGTTCGCGGGCTTCTTCCCGCATAACCTCGCCCACTCCGATCCAGTGATTGAACTCATCCGGCGGGATGACCGACAGGATCGAGACGCCCCCGCCCGTATGGGCGGCCCGCATCGCGGCAAAACGCATGGCATTCAGACATTCGCGGCTGTCATCGAGCACGACCATAAATTTGCGCATCGCGTCCTCCGTTCCGGCGATGAGCATGACGCAAGCCTGCGCAAGGCGCAATCACTCCCGTCCGCCGACTGCCCAAGAAATAGCCGCTTCAAGCCTGTCGTTGCCCCAGAAAACCTCCTCTCCAATGATCATGATCGGTGCGCCGAAGACGCCACGCTCGATTGCTTCTTCTGTCATCGTCTTGAGTTTCTTTTTGTTCTCAGGGCTTTGTGCTTCCGTGATTACCGTCTCGGGATCCTGCCCGAGCGCGTCCAGTAGATCCTCCAAGACCTTGGCCTCCCCGATATCTAGATCCATGGCGAAATTCGCGTCGTAGACCGCGCGGATGAAGCTGCCGACCCAATCGCTTTGGTCAAAGGCTGCACAGATGCGCGCCGCCAGAAGGCTGCCCCGCGGAAAACTGGAGGGCTTTCGCAGGTTTAGCCCCTGTGCCGCGCAGACTCGCTCGAGATCTCGCCACATATAGGCGCCCTTGACTGGGAAGATGTTGAAGGGACTGTCCGTCATACCCTGCTGGGCAAAGACTGGCCCCAGAAGAAAGGGCCGCCAGATCAGATCGACCTTCGCCCCGATGCAAGCCTCTTCCACTCGCATGGCGGCCGGATAGGAATATGTGCTGGCAAACTCGAACCAGAATTCGAGCGGTTTGTTCATGTCTCGGACGCCGCCCAGTCCCAATACATCTCACGCGCCCGCCGTGTCACCGGGCCAATCTGGTATTGTGTATCGTCAAAGGCGGTCACGGGCGTGACCTTCATCATGTTGCCGCTCATGAACACCTCGTCAGCGGCATGAAAATCCTCAAAACTCAGCACCTTTTCATGCACCACGATGCCGTCTGCCCGCATATTGGCCATGTGCCGCGCACGCGTGATCCCCGCCAGAAACGTGCCGTTCGGGATCGGCGTGAAGACTTCCCCATCCTTAACCATAAAGACATTGGCCGTCGCACTTTCAGCCACATTGCCCATGGCGTCGGCGACAAGCGCATTCCCGAACCCCTTGGCCCGCGCCTCAGAGAGCATCCGTGCATTGTTTGGATAAAGGCAGCCCGCTTTGGCATCGACAACGTTGTCCTCAAGGACAGGGCGGCGAAATCGGGTGCGCGTTAATGTGCTAGAGGAGTTTTCCGCAGCCATCGGGATCACTTCCAGACTGACCGCAAAACCCGTCGCATCAGGCAGCGGCATAACGCCCAGATGTCCGCCATCCAGCGCCCAATACATCGGTCGGATATAGACGGCATCGTCCGGCCCATAGGCGGTCAGCCCCTCTTTCACGATCTCGAGCATCTCTTCAGTGCCGACCGTGGGCGTAATCATCAGCGCTTTGGCCGACCGGTTCACACGCGCGCAATGCGCCGCCAGATCCGGCGCGCGTCCATCAAAGAAGCGTGCGCCGTCAAAGACTGTGGTGCCGAGCCATGCCCCGTGATCAGCCGCCCGCATGATCGGGACATCCCCCTCATGCCAGCGACCTTCAAAATACGTGCGAATGTGCGTGCCTGTCGCCACCTGTCCCCCCTTTGCCGGTCGTTGCGGCGCCTAGCCTTTGCCTGCCGGTTTCAGTTGATACACCCCTTCGGGCAGATCCAGCGCTGCGGCCAGATCGCGCAATTGTTCCGGTGACAACGTCACCTTTGCAACCCTATCCGTGCGCGGATCGTACTGTTCGACCGTGATGCATTCGGCAAAGCCGTGCACGACCACGTCTTCGAGCAAAGGCACCTCGCCCTCGTCCACAAGCGTGATCACCGTCGCGTCGAAATCGTGTTCGATGGTAAACATTCGCGCAGAGTACGTCATAGCCCCGTCAATGCAAGCCAACACGCCCGCGTGATCAGGGCTGGAACCGGCCCAGTCGCGTGATAATATGTTTGTCGAAACGAAGGGAAGGTCCGGTATGGTGTTTGGACGTGTGTTTGCGGTTCTTGGGTTGTGTGTTGTCCTTTCTGCCTGTGATGAGGTTGTTGTGGCATCCGCGCCCTCGGGGCCGTCCGGCCAGGTTTCGCAGATACCTGATCAATTCCGCACGTCGAGTGAGGCCGCTCAGGCCTTTGCGCAGATGACACGGACCATGGAACCTGTGGCCGAACGCGAATGCAGGGCGCGCACGCGGGGCGTTAACTGCGACTTCAGAATTCTGGTGGATGACCGTCGAAGCCAGCCGCCAAACGCATATCAGACGCTGGACGACAACAATCGACCTATCATCGCATTCACCATTCGCTTGATCGAAGATGCCCGCAACGTGGATGAACTGGCCTTTGTCATGGCACACGAGGCGGCTCATCACATCGAAGGCCATATCGGCCGCCAACGGGAAAATGCACTGGCCGGGGCCGTGATCTTTGGCGGACTTGCTACGCTTTCCGGCGGTGATACCAGCTCAGTTGAAACCGCGCAGCGGCTTGGGGCCAGCGTGGGCGCGCGCAGCTATTCCAAGGAATTTGAGCTTGAGGCGGACGCTCTTGGCACCATCATCACCGCACGCGCGGGCTATGATCCACTTCGAGGTGCTGAGTTTTTCAACCGGATTCCAGATCCCGGCAATCGCTTCCTTGGAACGCACCCGCCCAATGCGCAGCGGATCGAAACGGTGCGTCGGACGGCAGCGCAGCTTTAACGGGCATCGTTGGGCTGCACGATTCTTACAATGATTCCCATGAGCGAAATCGCGACCCAGAACAGCTGGATCATCGCCGAGGCAAGATTGAAGTTTACGGAAAGGCCGATCAGTACGCACGTGGCCGCTGACAGGTTAAGCCAGAAGTAAACAAGGCTGTCACTTGTCAGAACGCGAAAGGTCAGAAACGCGTAATTGGTCACATAGATGATGAAGCCACACATACCAATAAGGTCAAAAACAGAATAAAATGGAAATTGAGTCATCCGCCGCCCTGCAAAATTTGTCTTATAAAATATGACTTTGTTTAGCAGGACTACGAAGCTCGCGCAGGTCAGGTAATCCTGACCGCTGTTTTGGGGATCAGACAGGTGTTGTGGTGGCCATTGCGATCGCAGCGAAAAAGCAGCTTGAGGCGGCCAGCACAAAGGCGTGCCAGATCGCATTTTGATATTGCATGTTCTCTCTTGAGAAAAAGAATGTGCCAGCCGTATAGAGAAGCCCGCCAACGGCGATAAGACCCAATACTAGACCCGGCAGACTGGTCCACATGAGCGGGATGAGAAGAACGCTCATCCAGCCCATGCTAAGATACAGCGCCAATGACCCTTTCGCATCCGTCGCCCAGAACCGCATTTTTGCCCATGCGCCGATCAGTGCAATGATCCAGACACATCCCAGAATGATGTATGAGAAGAATGACCCCATCAAAACGACCAATGGCGTGTAAGTACCCGCTATCTTCAGATAAATCGCCGCGTGGTCGATCCGGTGAAGAAGGTCTCTGGACCGCTCCCACGGCAATAGGTGATAGGCAGCTGAGGCCGTCAGCGAAAAAAGTAGGAAGCCAAGATATGCACCCACGGCGGCGACTTGGACGACAGAGGCGGACGGCGCCAGATGCAGCATAAGCATCACAGCCGCCGTCCCTGCTGCCATCAGGCCGGTGACATGGATGGCCGCATCGGTCAGAACTTCGCGAGCTGAATACGCATATGCCATGGGGTCAGCGTATACGATCCGCGATCACGCACCATGCGCAATCTTTCACAAATGCGTTTCCAGATTACGTCGTTTCTGACGTCGCAGATGCCAGCGGTAGATCAGCGGCGCAAGAACATAGTCATATATGAAAATGGCCAAATGCCTGATCCCTGGAAGGTCAACCAACCGGGCAATCCAGCGGTAGCGGGGCATGTCACGCCAGAGCACGATAAACGCCGAGATACCCGAATAGAATTGTTCATCTTTCAGCACGTAAAGACGCCGCGCTGCATCATCCCGGCTTAACCCCCAATCGGCCATTTCCGAAACATTCAGATCCTCGAAACGGATGGAAAGCGCCTGCCTTTTAGTATAAGCGGCGTAGTGGCTGATCTCAAAGTTACAGACCGGGCAATCTGCATTGTATAGCACCCGCGTTTCATCAGACATCACCGCTATCTAGGCGAAGACAACCATCGGCCAAGGGGCAATCGGTCGCTATCCGGGTTTGTTTCCATCGATCCAACGGGACATCAGTTGTCTGTTCTGGAAACACTCCCGCGGGATCTCGCGGCGTTTCAACCGCGCGATCCGTTCGGCAAAGGCCACCTGCTTTGACGAAGGATAAACCGCCCATTGCGCGCGTCGCTGATGCGAGACGTCGCGCTTGCGCGGTGCTGTGGGCTCAAAAAGGCCGGGCAGATAAGGTGTTTCAGACATGCTATGTCCCTCCTTGTACTCAATATGGAACAAAAAGTGAACATTTGCAATATCTGAACCTGAGACCGTCAGAAGGTCTGATCGTAGTCGCCGACATTTGGTTCGGTGCGAATGACAGCATCTACATCCGAAAAGATCGCGCGCAACTCGTCTTCGCTTTCCGGGCTTTCGCAGACGACCACAAGGTTCGGTGTGTTTGACGAGGCGCGGACAAGGCCCCATGCGCCGTTATCGAGAATGACACGCGCGCCGTTCACGGTGACCACTTCCTTTATCGCCTGACCGCCAAGCTGCTCGCCCGCTTTGGCCTTTGCCGCCAGCTTCTGGACGATTTTTGCAAGTGTGTCGTACTTTTCGGTGTCGGCGCAGTAGGGCGACATCGTCGGTGTCGAGAAGGTTTTTGGAAGGGCCTTGCGCAGATCCGACATGGACATGTCTGGATTGCGGTCCATCAGCTTGCAGATTTCCACTGCGACGCGCATACCGCAGTCGTATCCACGCCCGATGGGTTCGGCGAGAAAGTAGTGTCCCGACTTCTCAAAACCTGCCAGTGCCCCAATTTCCTTGACGCGCCGCTTCATATGGCTGTGGCCGGTCTTCCAGTAATCTGCCTTGACGCCGTACTTCTGCAATTCCGGGTCGGATGCAAATAGCCCCGTGGATTTCACATCCGCCACAAAGGTCGCACCAGGGTGCAGCTTGGCCAAATCGCGGGCCATGATGACCCCGACCTTGTCGGCGAAGATTTCTTCGCCCTCATCATCGACCACGCCGCAGCGATCGCCATCGCCGTCAAACCCAAGCGCCAGATCCGCGCCCGAGGCTTTGACGCTGTTGGCCATGTCATGCAGCATCTCCATGGCTTCTGGGTTCGGATTGTAGTTGGGGAATGTGTAGTCGAGTTCGATGTGACTCGGCACGACTTCGACCCCCAATCGTTCAAAAAGGGCAGGAGCAAATGCCGCCGCTGTACCGTTCCCTGTGGCGCAGACGACCTTCAGCTTACGGGTCATCTTGAAGTCACCGGCCAGATCATCGAGATATGCTTCACGCACGCCGTCAACGAACTCATACCCCCCTCCCGACCGGGCCACGCCTTCACCGCTCAAGACAATGTCGCGCAGCTCAGACATTTCATCGGGCCCATGCGTGAGCGGCCTGTCAAATCCCATCTTGACACCGGTCCAGCCATTGGGGTTGTGGCTTGCCGTGACCATGGCAACGGCCGGGACATCCAGATGAAACTGGCTGAAATAGGCCATGGGTGACAGCGCGGGACCGATATCTTTGACCTGGATGCCCGCTTGCATCAGACCCACGACAAGCGCGTTCTTGATGGCCAGCGAATAGTCCCGGTAGTCGTTCCCGACAGCGATGACCGGATCGATCCCGCGTTTGTGCATCTGTGTCCCCAAACCCAGGCCAAGTGCAGTGATGCCGGGCAGGTTGATCTCATCGGGGTACTTCCAGCGGGCATCGTATTCGCGGAAACCCGTCGGTGTGATCATCGGGTATTTGAGGAAGTCCCAAGTGTTCTGAGCGACATCGGAGGCCGGTTTGGTCATCAAATCTCTTTCTTTCTTTAGATCGTTACAGAGCGAGCGGCCGTGTTTTGGCAAGCGCATCAAACGCCATCAATGTGTCAATCAGGTGAGGCATATCCGACAGATGAATCATGTTGGGTCCATCGGATGGGGCGTTATCCGGGTCGGGATGGGTTTCGATGAAAACGGCCGCCACACCGATTGCGACAGCCGCCCGCGCCATGACTGGCGCAAATTCGCGTTGCCCACCGGACGAGCCGCCCCTGCCGCCGGGCTGTTGCACTGAATGCGTGGCGTCCATGACAACCGGATAGCCTGTTTGGGCCATCTGGGGCAGGGCGCGCATGTCTGCGACGAGCGTGTTATAGCCAAAGGACGTGCCGCGTTCTGTCAGAAGGATCCGGTCATTGCCGGTGCTTTCGATTTTAGTGATGATATTGGGCATCTCCCAAGGGGCAAGGAATTGACCTTTCTTCACGTTCACCACCGCGCCAGTGCGCCCCGCGGCCAGCAGCATGTCCGTCTGGCGGCAAAGGAAGGCGGGGATCTGGATGATGTCGGCCACTTCGGCGGCTTCGGCACATTGCGCTTCGGTGTGCACGTCGGTCAGGGCGGGCACTCCGATCGTTTCTTTGACGGACTGGATTGCTTTCAGACCGTCCTCGATCCCCATGCCGCGCTGACCGCTTAGCGACGTGCGGTTGGCCTTGTCATAGCTGGCCTTGAAGACATAGTTCGCCCCGCTGGCCGCGCAGGCTTCTTTCATGGCGCCCGCGATGTCGTGACCCATCGCCTCTGTTTCGATCTGGCAAGGGCCTGCGATCACCGTCAGTGGTCCGTCATTGGCGATCGTGAGATCGCCGATCTTTATCTGTTTCATCCTAAGTCGTGACCTGTTCCCTGAGGATCGATGCCGTCAGCGACACCATGAGGTAGATGCCTGCAAAGATCAGGAAAGCCAAGATTGTATTCTCGAATGCGCGGGGATATGACGGTTCTTCGCTCGCGACCGGCTCAACAGCGACGGTGAGATAGCGTACCTGTCGGTTGGCCTCCATCCGCGTCTGTTCGACTTGCTGAAGGGCGGATTGCAACAGCGCGTCGCGCGTGACCAGATCGGCCTGTGCCATCTTGATCCGAACCGAAAGCTGAGCAAGCGAATTCTCTCCGCGGCTCGCCGTGATCATACGCTCATTGAGCTTGTCGAGTTGATCCTGCAGCCGCAGCACCTCGCTGCGCGCGCCCTCCACCCGGGCCTGGTTGGGCCGAGGGTTGTCGAGCAGGGCCGCCAATTGCAGTTCCTTCTCGATCAGCTGTAATTCGACCGTATTTATCTGACCGCGGAGCGCTGTGATTACGCCTTCGGGGTCGATTGTTGAGCTTTCGACCTGCAATTTTACCAGTGCTTCCTGGGCCGTGCGCCGCTCTTCCTCGGCGTTTTCGTAGCTGAGCAATGCGTCGCGCATCTGGTCTTCGCGCTTTTGCTGGCTTAGGTTGTTCACCCGGTCTTCGGCATAGGCGATCAGCCGCTCGGAAAATGTTTGGGCGATCTGTGGATCCGCTGCGATCACTTCCATGCGGATCATGCCTTCCGTTGGGTCAAAGCCGATTTTGACATTGCGCTTATAGGTCCGGTAAGCCTCTTCGTTCGTCGGCTCCACCGTCAGGCGCTGGATCGGATCGATCCAGTTTTGCGTGAAATGTGCCTTGAAGCCCGCATCCCGATCAAGGCGCAGCATAGCGTCTTTTGACTGCATGTAGCTTTGCGTGGCGATACTGTCCGCATTGGTGGCGAATTGTGTACCCGAGAGCAGCCCCCCGATGCCTGCACCGCCCTGATTGTCAGACTGGATGATCAGGAATTCCGACTTCGTTGCGTACATAGGTGTCGCCACAGCAAAGAAGTAGTAGCCCGCGATCAGGGTCGGCAGACCAACGAAGAAGGCCAGCCGGGTCAGAAGCAGCGCCACCTTGCGGCGTCGCCGCGCCGCGATTTCCTTCTGGATCCGCTCGATTTCGATCGCGCGCCGCTCGCTTGGCGACATTTCGGTCGATGGAAGATAGGCCGCGCCTGCGGTTGTCTGCGGTAACGTGCTGCCGCTCTGGGCTTCAGCCTTTTCGCTCGCTCTGTCCCGTTCTTCCGCACCCCCTTTGACGACAATCTCAAGCATGTTGCCGTGTTGAAGCGGATCAATCCCCCGTTCCCGCAACATGCGAACGGCGTCATAATCTGAAGTTGGCTGCAGGCCGTGTTTGTAGGCCACGCGCCTTGCCATACGCAATTGCCGGCCCGAAAGCCCTTCTTGCCGAATGGCCTCGATCGTCTGGCCTGCATTCTGATCGTCGCCAAAGGTCGCGTCGTTCGACTGACTATGGATTGCCTCAGAGGCACGCCGGACATCACCCTCGTGAGAGCCGCGCCTGATGCGGTACTTCTTAGCTTTGGGTTTCGTAGTCATAGAGCTGCTTTGCCTCTTCAAGCGTGTCGAACATGTGCAACTGGCCGTCCAGAAGCACTGCGGCGGATCGCGCAAACCGCTCAAGCGTCTTGGCTTGATGCGACACGATGATGATTGTCGTTGTCCGCAGGCGTTCCCGAAGGACTTCACCTGCTTTTTTGTTGAATTCCACATCTGTGCTGGAAGGCATACCCTCGTCGACCAGATACATGTCGAAATCGAGGGCCAGCATTAACGCGAAGGAAAATCGCGCTTTCATGCCCTGCGAATAGGTTCCTACTGGCTGATCAAAGTATTCTTCGAGATTGCACAGCCAGCGGCAGAAGCTTTCGACATAGTCCGGATCGAGACCGTAAAGGCGTGCGATATAGCGGGCGTTTTCCATGGCTGAAACCCTGCCAACCACCCCCCCCATAAAGCCCAGCGGGAAGGAGATGTTACAGCCGCGCCGGATCTCGCCCTCATCCGGTTTTTCGAGTCCCGCAATCATGTTGATCAGGGTGGTTTTACCAGTCCCATTTGGAGCCAGAACGCCGAGAGAGTTGCCGAGGTCCACCCGGAAAGACACCTGATCAAGGATGACCTTGCGTTGGGTGCCGGTCCAGAAGGACTTGCTCACATTTTCGAACTCAAGCATCGCGTTACCGGTTTTATCACAAAGGCCCACCCCCGTCAGGGGGCGTGCTGACCCCAGTTACCAAACCTCTCTGAACCGTTTATTGACTGAGTTTGGCAAGTTTAAGGCTGATTTAAGCATAATTCTATCGTAACCGCTCAGATTGTTGGCGGTTTCGCGACAGATCTATTGGCGTTGCTGATCTTTGCTGGCTGCTTCTCCGGTCATAGCACGATGCCCTCGCCGATACATATGATTGCAGCGACAAATCTGAAGAGCGCAGATGTTCGCGGCATCCCGCGCTGCGTTGGCCGACGCCGATGGGTCAGATACGTCGACAGTTGTCGGCAAAAAGGGATCGCGCAGCACGCTGTCAGCGCCTGGAGCCGTTTTCAAAGAACTGCCGTCGCGCATATCGCCCCGGCTGCTCGCCTTCTCTAATCCCAAGGGGGATCGGGGTGTAAATGCCTGGACCAATTCGGTTGGTTCTGATCCTACAGATTGCGTCGCCGACAGCCGGTAGGCGCGGTCTTTATGCCATAGCTTGCCAAAGAAGACCGGCTATCAAAGCGCCGCAGAGACCAAAAGCAAAATAGGCGGCAAAGACGCGCGGCTTGACAAGGGCCCAAACGGCAACTGCTGCCGGAATACTGCTAACGCCGCCAGCGATGACAAAGGACATCGCCGCCCCTTGCGCCATTCCCTGATCCAGCATCGCATCGATCAGCGGCACGGCTGCATAGCCATTCAGATAGGCGGGTGCTCCGATCACAGCGCCCATGATGATGGGCCCGATACCTTCGCCACCTAGGGCGCCTGCGATCCATTCCGCCGGAACATAGCGCAACATCAGCGCTTCAATCGTGTAGGCCAAGGTCAGCCACTTCAGAAGAAAAAGTGCATTGCTGATCGCGGTGTTGCGAAAGACAAGCGTCCGCTCGGGTTTGGTCCAGAAGCGCCAGACTGGTTGACCGGAGAAAGGTTTTTTGGCCCCGCAGCCGCCGCTAATCGCAGTCTGCTCGCGAAGTGGGTCAATAAAGACCGGTGATTTAGCCAGCAGGTGTGTTCCGAAGCCACCCAAAAGACCCAAACCGACCGCCGCGAGAGCCTTCGCAATAGCAAACTCCCAGCCAAGCGTGCCTGAAGTGATCAGAAACATGGCAGGATCCATCAGGGGCGAGGCCAGCCAGAAGGCCATTACGGCACCGATCGGTGCGCCGACTGCCAGAAGGGCCGCGATGAAAGGGATCACCTCGCAAGAGCAGAAGGGAGACATGCCACCAAGGAGAGCAGCCAGAATGATCATACGAGCTGGGTTGCCCTCGAAAACCTTGGCGATCAGTGTCTCCGCATCTGTTGCCTTTAGATAGGCCACCGCGAAAACGGCAAAAAGGATGAAAGGTGCCGTGTGCAGAACCGCATTGGTTGCAAACTCGACCGTGGGCCAGAATTGTGAATGGTCGAAAACCGCAACCAGAGCAAGAATCAGCCCTGTCGCCAACCAGGTTTTGTCAATACGGCGCGGAACGGGTGGGGTTGTGGTTGCTGTGTCAGCCATTGTCATGATCCTCGCAGGGAACTGCGCTATCAGCACAGCATTCGTTCAGCAGAAATTCGGACAGATCACGAACCTTCTCATAGGCGATGGCAGCGCAGATGATCGAACGTCCCTTCCTCTTTTGTTGAACAAGTCCGGCTTGGGCCAGAAACTTGACGTGGTGTGTCAGCGTTGACCCGGTGACCCCGCATCTTTCACCTAATTGGCCGATAGTCAGTCCCTCCGGGCCCGCGCGCACAAGCGCGCGCAGTACGCCAAGTCGTTGTTCAGATCCCAAAGCGGCAAAGCCGGTTGCGGCGCGGGTCAGATCCAGATCGTCTGTCAAATTCATTTTCATGTTTCTAGTTTCATAGAAATAAAGATTCTTCGCAACACTTATTTCGAAATTGTTCGAAATGTTTGCTGGCAGCCCGACGGGACATATCTGCGAGACATGTCGATCAAGTCCGAACTCAAGAAATGCCGGATCTGCGCAGATCGTTTTGCGGCCACGGAAACCCAGCACAGGCCGCGTCCGGTCGTGTGGTTTCGGAATGGCGCGCGCATTCTTTTGGCGAGCCAGGCTCCGGGCGCCCGCGCACATGCGTCCGAGCGCCCTTTCACTGACCCGTCGGGCGACCGGTTGCGCGACTGGCTGGGGGTGTCGTCGGAAACCTTCTACGATCAGACGAAATTCGCCATCGTACCTATTGGTTTCTGCTTCCCCGGCTACGATGCGAAAGGCTCCGATATCCCGCCGCCCAGGATCTGCGCAGAAACCTGGCGCGATCGGGTCCTGACCTATGTCGGACCCACACAACTTCGGATATACATCGGAGGCTATGCACAGAAATGGCACCTAAAGACCCGAAGAGGTGTGACCGAGACAGTGCGCGATCAGCCCAAACTCGATCCGGATGTTTTCGCCTTGCCGCATCCGTCTTGGCGCAATACCGCATGGATGAGGAAAAACCCCTGGTTTGAAGCTATGGTTCTGCCAGCGCTGAAAACGCGCGTGAAAGAGGTGCTTGATGCCTGAGACGCCGATTGACCTGGCACATGCAGCGATGATGGCCGCGCCCGATGACCCTGCGGCGCGCTTGCGCTTTTACGAGCGTGTCGGAGATGCGGAGTTGTTCTTGCTTTTGGAGAAGGAGGCTGATGGTGACGCGATCGCACCACAGATCTTTGATCTTCCGCAGGCAAGTGTGGTTCTGGCCTTTGATCGCGAGGAACGCATTTCCGACTTTTTAGGCAGGGCGGCACCTTATGCGGCGGTATCGGGGCGTGCTCTGACGCAGATGCTACAAGGTCAGGGTTTGGGTCTCGGCCTGAACCTGGAAGTCGCCCCGTCATCCTTCTTGCTTGATGCCGATGGAATCCACTGGCTGTCTGAAACGCTGAACAACGCGCCCAAAGAGGTGAGTGCGGAGATTGCCGAATTGTTGGCTCCTTCGGGCCTTCCCGAGACACTGATTGCGAGCATCGACAAAAAGCTTGCCATAGCGGCCGGATTGGCGTCGACAGCTTATCTGGTCGCTGTTCGTTACGGTGATGGCGGTCGCGGCCACATGATCGCTTTGATCGATGTTGCAGCAGGGGCGGATGAGGCCCTGGCCCAGGCGATGTCAGAGGCCCTTACCTTTTCGGGTATCGAGGCCGGGTTCCTCGATGTCGGTTGCTTTGTCTCGACCGATCCGATGACGGTACGTTTGGCGCGGGTGGGCTTGCGCTTTGATCTTCCGCAGATTGTTCCCACACCCGACAGGACGCCTTTGGCGCCCGGGTCGGATCCGGCAAAACCGCCGATCTTGAAGTGATTTGATGCTTCGATCACGCATTATACCCTGTCCTCACATCGCCGCGAGGCGGGGTGCAATGATTACGGGCAGGTAGATATTGTCTGAATACCCGAGAAGATCGGGCCATCTGCAAAGGATACCATTCATGAACCGCTTCACCCTCGCAATTGCCGCAGCCGCCACTGCAATCACTGTTTCGACCTCCGCCTTTGCGGGCGACCAATTCGTGGACGGCACCGGCTTTGCCGTGTCGGGCTATGATGTTGTCGCCTATTTCGACTTGCCGCAAAACCCAATTGGACAGGCCCAACCGGCCGCAGTTCCGGGCGATGCAAGTATCACTGCCGAATACAACGGCGCGACATTTGCTTTTTCGACCGAAGAAAACCGCGACCGTTTCGCTGCAGATCCGGCGACGTATGCGCCACAATACGACGGACACTGCGCGTATGGCGTGTCCAAAGGTGGTAAAGTACCGGCAAATCCAAATCTTTGGCGCATTGTTGATGATAAGCTCTATCTCAATATCACAAAAAATGTGGTAGGGTTTTGGGAAGAAGATGTACCAGGAAATATTACACTTGCTGAAAACAATTGGACCAGCATCGAACCCGATCCAGCTTCCGACCGCGCGATCCCTCAGTTCGAAAGCTCTGCACCGGTCAAATAAATGACTGACGGCTCCGGGAGTGGAAAACCGGGCCGAAGAAAAGCCCCGCTGCGCTCGTCGCGGCGGGATTTCGGGCTAATGGCCACTGCCCTTCTGGTTGGCGGATCTGTTTGGGCGTCTCGCTGGTACAACATCAACGCAAGCACAGATGGGGCAAAGCAGATCTCTGCCCCCGCCGCGCATCGGCGTGCAATGTCCGGTGGGATCTTTTTTATAGACATTCGGCGCCCCGACGAATGGGAGCGCACGGGCGTCGCGGAAGGTGCGGTGGCCCTGGATATGCGCGACCCCAACTTCATCGACATCGTGCAATCTGCGAGGGCCAGACAGCCGGAGTTACCCATTGCCCTGATCTGTGCGCGTGGAGTGCGGTCGTGGCGCATGCTAGGAAGGCTTGAGGCCGCAGGCATCTTCAATGTGATGGACGTGCCGGAAGGCATGCTTGGTTCCGGAGCTGGCCCAGGTTGGTTGGAACGCGGTCTGCCACTCGTCAAATACAAGAAGGGTTGAATGATATGCGCAGCTTTTTTGCCGCATTGGCTCTGACGGTCGGAGCCGGACAAGGCATTGCTGGCTGCGGTGATGCGCCCGATCCCTGCGAGATTGGAAGCGGATCTTATCACGTTGCTCTGCCCGAAAGTGATCCAAAAGGAACAATCGTTTTTCTGCATGGCTGGGGTGGCAGCGGTTCGGGGACGATTGCAAACCGGACTTGGGTGCCTGCGGCCCTCGACGATGGCTATGCAGTCATCGCGCCCAATGGCTTGCCACGCGAAGGACGTAACGGCGGGCGGTGGTCGTTTCACCCCGATTGGCCTCAAGCGCGGGACGAGATCGCCTTCTTGACGGCTGTCCGGGATGATGCGGCAGGGCGTTTTGACCTTGATGCCGACCGCATGGTGCTGGGCGGGTTCTCGATCGGTGGTTCGATGACCCACTATCTTGCCTGCAACGCGCCTGATACATTCTTTGCATACATACCGATTGGTGGCGCCTTCTGGAGGCCACATCCAACGGAATGTGCTGGTGATGTGCGCTTGCTACACACCCATGGCTGGCGAGACACAACCGTACCGTTGGAGGGTCGGGTTGTCCGGGGTGAAGACGTTAACGATCCCCAAG
Organism: uncultured Shimia sp.; assembly: GCA_937897325.1. Lineage (GTDB taxonomy): Bacteria > Pseudomonadota > Alphaproteobacteria > Rhodobacterales > Rhodobacteraceae > CALCOY01. The sequence goes on along the minus strand of CALCOY010000094.1, from coordinate 27,446 downwards.
CGCTTATACAGGGCGACATATTTTACAGCATGCGGCTCTGGCGGGAACAGAATGGTTGCGTGCATTTGCGTGGTGATGCGTTCGAAACCGAAGACGCATTTTGGTCACGTAGCTGGGAGCGTTGCGACGCTAACACGGCATTGCAGCTTTCCCTGTTTCCCGGGGGACACGTCATCCCAAAAGACTGGGCACCGTTGATGCTGCAATGGCTGGAGACGCTTTAGCCTGCGCTCACTCTGCAGGGATCGAGATGTGTTCCAAGTCGGCGCGAAAGGCGGCGCGCGTCTTGCGCGCGCGCGACACAATCGCCGGTTCATGAAGCGTCAGCGGATTGTCCAGGCGGAACAACATCGGTGCACGCGGCCCAAGTGGTATGGCGCTCAAGGCGGACAGGGGCAAGGTCAAGAGCAGGCTAATCATGATCGGCAGCAACCACGGCGATATAAGCCCAGCTATCAGCCCTGTCAGCAATAGAATGCCCAGAACTGTCTCAACCCAATGAAACCCAATCAGCGTCCAAAGCGAATGTGCTCGGGCGTTCCTGCTTTGCGGGACCCAACCGTCACCGCGCGAGAAAAGGCCGCGTAGCACGGCGCGGGTCTGCTGGATCATGAGGATCGGCGCGTAGATCACAGACAAAATGATCTCGAAGAGGAAGGCCGTGAGGAAAGACGTCAATCCTCCGAAGCGCCTCACAGCCCTTTGGTTGACTGCGATCAACGTTGCGGCTGTGACCTTTGGCAACAGCAGCATGGCGTACATGATCACAAGAAAGACCATGCTGCTGAGGTGGGTCATCTCGGGGGGCCAGTTAGGGAACATCGGGTTGGCTTCGTTGAAGTAACGGATAACGTTTGTTTCGGAGTCGCGGCCCAGCAAGGACCAGAAGACCAGCAGCACGAACCAAGCAGGCGACATCAAGTACGCCATCGCGCCTTGAAAAAGATGGAAGCGCGACACAGGGTGCAATCCCCGCATGCCAAGCAAGCGAAGGTGTTGCAGATTGCCTCGGCACCAGCGCCGGTCGCGGATGACATAGTCGATCAATGTTCCGGGCGTTTCCTCGAAGCTTCCAGTGATGTGCGGCAGAAAGCGTACCCGCCAGCCTGCGCGACGCAAAAGCGACGCTTCCACGAAGTCATGGCTCATGATCAAACGTTTGCCAAAAAGACCTTTCAGGTGCGGAAGGCCAGCCGCCTCAGCGAAGGCGCGTGTGCGGATGATCGCGTTGTGACCCCAGTAATTGCATTCGGTCTGAGCCCAGGCGGCAAGCCCCTCTGCGAGAAGCCAGCCATAGGTCCGGTTCGAAAACTGCTGCATCCGTGCAAAGAGCGTGTCGGCTTCGATCAATTGAGGGTAAGACTGGATCAGACCCGCCTGGGGATCTGCCGCCATCTCATCGGCCAGTCGGCGGATGGCACGCCCACTCATCAGGCTGTCGGCATCCAGTACCAGCATCGCATCATAGTCAGCGCCCCAGCCGGTGATCCACTGACCGAGATTGCCGACCTTCTTGTCGGTGTTTTTCTCTCTCCGGCGATAGTAGACGGGGAAGGCCGCCTTCTCTGACAATGCATCAAAAGCCGCCTCTTCCTGTGCTGCGATTTCGGGGTCCCGCGTATCGCTGAGGATAAACAACGTATAGGCGTGATCACCCGCACAGCCTGCGAGGTCATCCAGCATTGCCGCTGCATTGCCGAACACATTGGAAGCCACCTCGTTGTAGATCGGGATAAGCAGGGCCGTGTTCAACTGGCCCTTCGGGTCAACGCGTCGATCCTGCCTGTGGGCCAAACCGACGCCAACGGTGCTGACCGCCAAAGTCACCCAGACGAAAGTGAGAGCGATGAGGCCCAAAAGTACGTATTCAAGCGCTGTCAGACCTGATTGCTGAAAAAGGTCGAACATGCCCCAGAGGACCAGGCCGGTGAGTGCCAATGCCGGGATGAACACAGCCATCCGCCAAAGCCGCATGTAACGCTGTCCCTCTTCAGAAAAGCGGCGCGTTGGCTGACGGCCGAAGTCCTGTACGGGCATCTCCAGAGGGGCTGGTTTAGGCATCCTGTGCATCATTCGGCCGTCCATCGGTAAAGCCAAACCTCGCTCAGCGGGGCGCCATCGTGGCGCAACTGTACCCTGAATTCCGCCAGGGTTGCGTCACCGGGATAGTGCGTAAAAGCAAGGCGCGGCCCATTTGTTTCTGGATTGCGTTGCAAAATACCCTTACCTGCCTCTCCGGCCGTAATGCGAATGATCGGCTCGATCTGATCGAGATCTTCCGGTACGCGAGCGTCACCTTCGAAATCGATGACATAAACACGCCCACCTTCAGGTCGGGCACCCGCAGCGGTGTTCAGGATCTTCAGTGGCGGCGCTGCGATCGAAGCGGGGGACGGACCCCAATCCAAGCGATAAGTCATCTTGTGCGATGCGCCCGCCGCTATGGTCTTAGACGATCGCCAATAGGCGACAATGTTGTCGTAGATCTCCAGGTCGGCGGGGATTTCGACCAAGGCGACATGGCCACGGCCCCAGCCTTCACCCGGCGTAACCCAAAGCCCAGGACGGTTGTGATAGTAGGCTTCCAGATCCTTGAAATCGCCGTATTCGCGAGACCGCTGCATCAGGCCGAAGCCGCGCGGATTGTTGTCCGAAAACGCGCTGATCTGAAGAGAGGCCGGATTGGCTAGCGGACGCCAGATCACCTCGCCAGAACCGTTGTGCATTAGAAGGCCATCGCTGTCGTGGACGGCCCGGCGAAAATCATCAAACCGGTGCCGGTCCATATCATCAAAAAGAAACATCGATGTCAGCGGCGCTATCCCCACATGCGCCAGGTCAGTTCGCGCGAAGATCTCTGCCTCGACATCCATGGTAAGTGTTGAGCCATGGCGAATATTGAAATGATATGCGCCCGCGCAGGACGGGCTATCAAGCAGCGCATGAACCACGACATTGCCCGCTCCAGGTGTTGGACGTTCGACCCAAAATGTTGTGAATTCGGGGAACTCTTCACCCGCCGGATCCGCTGTTTTGAGCGCAAGACCTCGCGCTGAAAGGCCGTAATTCTGTCCTGTTCCAATCGCCCGGAAATAGCTCGCACCTTGAAAGACCGCGAATTCCTCAAATTTCCCTTCGGTTTTCAGCTCCGATCGCAAGCGTAATCCAGAATAGCCCAATGAGGGATCAATTGGCATGTTTTCTGGAAATTGCTCGTAGACGCGAAAGACGGCTTTATCGAAAAGCAATCTGCGTTGTTTGGCAGCGTCGACCGCATAGATCGTGACGGGCCGCGGAAAATAGAGCCCAGGTGGAAACACATCCAGTTCGACCGGCGTTTCCGATCCACGCCAGAGCGCATTTTTTACGTTGAATTGCAGGGCGCGATATTGATCATAGTTCAGATCGCGCCATGCCGCCGGAATAAGCTCGCCCTCTGAGTATGGCTGCATGGCGAGTTCTTGTGCCATGAGATGAATATCACCCCGGTCAAAAGGCGCTTCGGTTCCAAGCTGCAAACCGCGCTGAACATCATCAGCCAAGGCCCCGCCTGGCATTGCCGCGATGGCTGCGATGTATTTCAGGACGTCACGGCGTAGCATCAGGCCTTCTTCTTCCAGGGTGATGATTTGAACCATGACGCGATGTAGGCGGTTGCCATCAACACGCAAGCGCCGCATAGATTTACCAGCAAAACAGCGCCGATCTCTCGGCCAAAAATATCCATCGCAAAGCCCATGATCCGTGCCGTGAACATCGAGACGACAAAAACGGCAAGAGATTGCTGACCGACCTTGATGATGACGGGCAGAACTTGCCGCCAGATGCGCGCAAAGACATGGGTGCCGCGGGCGATCAAACGATCCCCTTTGTTCCCCGCTAGCACCCAGGCCAAGTAAGCCAAGGCGAGAAAATGAATGTAGCGCAGGATACCAAAGCCTGATTTGTCAAAGAGGGCACGGTTTTCAGAGCGCCATTCCTTTGCCCATTCGAATCCGAATTCACGAACACCGATATTCGAAAGAGGGATATTGGCGATCACAATAAACGCCGCAGTTCCGATGAGAAGGGGCGTGACTGGTGGTTTCGGTAGCCACCCCCGCATGAAGGCAAAGCCTGTGAAGAAGATCAATTGCCAGCCAAACGGATCAAAAAACCATTGACGATCTGTCCAGGGTTCCGCGGGTAGGCCCAGATGCGGCAGGCCGAAGACACCCATCAGTGATTGTTGCGCTCCAACCCATGTCACAGCTATGAAAGCGGCGACTGCCCACAGACTGATACGGGACAGGGCCATGATTATGGGCATCATCACCAGGACGACCATATACATCGGCAAAATATCGAAATAGTTCGGAACGTAGGTCAGTGTCATCAGGCCCAGAAATATTTCCGGGTTGGACCATTTCTCACTTTCGATAAAAAGCGGCCAAAGGTTCAGCTGACCCCAATAATTGCGGTCTGTGATCGCCAATTCTGTAAGAAATATCGTCAGGGCAACGGTCGCGCAGAAAAGGCCGATATGTGCCCAATAGACCTGCCAGACCCGAAAGCCCACCCGTGCCGTGCCCAAACGCCAGCCGGATCGATCGAATGTTCCGCCAAAAGCGATGGCACTGGCCATGCCTGAACAAAAAACGAAAATCTCTGTAGCGTCCGAGAAACCCCAGCGAGCGGGGATCCACAATGTCAGGAAGTTGCCAGGCGTATGCGCGATAAGGATTATGAACATAGCTATCCCGCGAAAGAAATCCAATCGCAGGTCGCGTACGCGCGCACGGTTGGCCGGGATGGCCTTGGTCTGGCCTACGGCATCTGATGGATCGGCAAAGGTCATGGCCGTGGTCTCGTAGTGGGCCCTTTACTGCGCCGGGATTCGGCGGGCTTGGGCGAGGCTTTCAAACCGTGTTGTCGCAAATCGATCGGCATGTCCGCCGCGGCGGGCCAATCGATCTTCAAGAACAATTTCTACTTGATCCGTGTGACCTGCCCTCAGGCCAGCGTCGATTGTCATCCGTTCGAAAACGTCGCGCTGCGCGTGGCTGCCACCGATGGTTTGCATCGCGGGGCGTGCAGCGACCAAACTGCGGAAAGCTGTATCGTAGCGGCCTTCGGAAAACGCGTTGAGCCCGACCAAGGCCGCCTGTCCGGGATCGGCAACCCTTTCTGCCATCTCTCCGGGATGGCGCGCTCCGATGGCATAGCGATGTTGCATGACCGCCTGCGGTTCCGAACGGCCTGCCGCACTAAGTGCCAGCATATAATGCAGATCGGCAAAGACCAGACAGCCGTCATCGACACGACTTTCGGCAAGATCGGCAAGTTCGTTCCATCGGTCCGAAACGTCGATGCCTTCAAGCTCCAGGCGGACCAGCAGCGACGTCGCGTTCGATATGTCGCGGTAATCGTCCGTCTTGTCCTTGCGAATTTCCTGATCGTAAAGCGCCAGAGCCAGATCCAGGTCGCCGCGATCCAAATGCAAAAGTGCTTTGTGCCACCAAACATGGTAGCGGAAGTTGTTGCAGTGATCCCAAGCGCTCACGTTGCTGTCGATCAGCCGGATGCCATCGTCGGGCCGGGCAGTCATGTCATAAACATGCGCGACCGCATGCAGACCCCAGGCATCATCTGGCGCGCTTGCGAGCCCGGCGAGACCAGTCCGCTCTGCCGCTGCGTAGTCCCCCGTCTCCTCAAGCGTGAAAGCATAACATCCCAGCAAGTAGCCGCGACATTTATGAGCTTCATCATGCGCAGGCAGGATCCTCTCAATGGACCGGCGCATGCCTTGCCCGTCACCGAGAATGAAACGTATCGCGTGGCTGACCTTCGCTGACAGCGTATCCGCCGGATTGGCTTGCAGCGCCCTTTCCATTGCTTGGATGGCGCGTGACGGCTCGCCTGCCAACCAGCCACTTAAAGCCTCTACCCAAAGCCGTTCGCGTTTTGTCGCCGGGTTGTTTGAAAGAGCGGTCACTGCTGTCTGATGCGCATCGCGCGCAACTGAGATCAACTCGGACCGCCCCATCATAAGTGAGAAAAGGCCCTTTGCCGCATGTCCCATCGCAAAGCCGGGGGCAGCATCAAGAACTGCGCCAAGGTGAATTGGAGTTTGCTGACCGTGCGAAAGAAACGCCAGGATCATCGCGTTCCAATCATCGACGGTATCGCTACTCTCAAGACTGACTTCGCTTTGACAGACATCAAATTTCATTCTCGGCGCCTTTCTTAGAGTGGCCTGCGCTTCAAACTAATGTAAAAATTCACCCAAATCAGCGTCGGGTGGGGCGCTCACACGCAAGCGTGAAGTTCCCATACGTTTTCTGTGAGCAAAACGTAACCAAACCATTCTAAATGGGCGGGATTCCGCAAGAATTTCTGCTCATTTCTGCGGCAAATCAGCGTCTTGGGGCGCAAGTGTTTCAAGAACCGCTGCCGTGTCCTCTCCAAAACGTGGAGGTGGACGTCGATACTGCACTGGAGTTGCAGAGAACTTGAGCGGATTCGCCAAAAGGTGAAGCGCGCCGCCCTCCAGATCGGGATGTGGGACATCGACGACAGCCCCGCGGGCCTTTGCCTGGTCTGACGCCAGTGCTTCGCCCACGGTATGTATGGGTCCGCCAGGCACTTTAGCGGTAGCCATCCGCTTTAGAAGGGTGGCACGGCTCATTTGTCCTATCGCCTCTGAAAGCAATTTGGTCAAAGCAACCCGGTTCTCGATACGGGCAAGGTTGGTCGCAAAACGCGCATCGTTTCCGGTTTCGTCCAGATCGAGCAAATCGCAAAAGCGGCGGAATTGCGCATCGTTTCCGACGGCGACCAATACGTGACCGTCCGAACAGGCGAAGGCGTCATAGGGCACAATGTTAGGATGCGCGTTACCGCGCCGTTCCGGCAGCTTTCCGGATACGAGGTAGTTGCAGCCTTCGTTGATTAGCCAGGCCATCGACGCATCGACCAGACTGAGGTCAATATGCTGGCCCTCGCCCGTCCGGTCGCGGTGGCGCAGGGCAGCGAGGATCCCGATTGTCGCGTACATACCACACATAACATCCGCGATGCCAACACCGACCTTCGTTGGTGCGCCGGCGGGATCGCCGGTTAGTGACATGATCCCCGCAAAGCCTTGCGCCATCAGGTCGTATCCCGGCTGATCCCTGTTCGGCCCCGTCTGTCCGAAACCGGATATGGAACAATAGACCAGACCAGGATGTCTGGCGGTCAGCGTTTCGTGATCGAGGCCATACTTAGCCAGGCCGCCTGGTTTGTAGTTTTCGATCACCACATCTGCACGTGACGCGAGTGCTTGCGCAACCCGCTGACCTTCCATGGTAGAGATGTCGACAGCGACGGATTTCTTGTTTCGGTTCGAGGACATGAAATAGGCCGACAAATCCGTCGGTTGGCCGGCCGCGTCCCTGGCGTAGTTGGGGCCCCAACTACGCGTATCGTCACCGCCCGATTTGGGGTTTTCAATCTTGATCACCTCGGCGCCCAGATCCCCCAGCATTTGGGTGGCAGTTGGCCCGGCTAGGATCCGGCTGAGATCAAGGACGAACAGGCCGTCCAATGCCATGGGTTTAGATGCGTCCGTCATAGGCACCCCGTTCGATATGCGCGGCGATCACGGTAAACGTATCGGCGCGCAATGCTGCGTCCAGCGCCGTCTGCAATTCGATGCGGGAGGTCACCTTGTGTCCCACCCCGCCAAAGGCGCGTCCCACGGCGGCAAAGTCGTGCGTGCCAAAATCGACACCTGCATTCGGCAATTGCCTCTCGCGTTGCTTCTTTTCGATCAATGCAAGGGACGCGTCGACAAAAATCAGGAATATCGTTTTCAGACCAAGTTCTTTCGCGGTCGAAAGCTCTCCGGCGACCATGAGGAAACCTGCATCTCCGGAAAAGCTGACAACCTTTCTGTCCGGCGAAGCAATTTCTGCGCCCATGGCCAGTGGTACGGCGCATCCCATCGTGCACAGTGCAGAGGATTGCATGAGCCCGCGTGGTTCGTAGCATTCCCACATCTGACTGAGCAGGATGCGGTGTGCTCCGCTGTCGGCTGTGGCCAAGGTATCAGGCGGCAGGATCTTTCGGCATTCGTCGATGATCGCTGCGGGGCCCCAGACCTCATCATGCGGAAAGGCCTGTGCGAGCTTTGCCTTCGTCGCTTGGACTTCGGATGGCGGCCAGAGCGGCCCGGTGCCATTTGCCAACCGCTCGCAAAGTGCTTCAAGCGTCGCCACGGGGTCTGCGATGATGTTCGTGCTTCCCTGGTGCATGTAATGGGTGTTTGGAACGGTGGTGATGTCGATCATTTTCTGACCATCTGTCAGGAAGTTCCGCCAGCCCGTCCGCATCTCGATCGGGTCATATCCCAGTCCAATGATCAGATCCGCCGTCGCGAGCATCGGCAGCAGAATGGCGTCTGCCTTCGGTGAAAGACCCGCACCGCCCAGGCACAGATCGTGATATTCCGGGACCAAACCCTTACCTTTGTAGGTAGTGACAATGGGGATGCCCAGAGCTTCGGCGCACTTGGCAAGGGCACTCGCACCAGCTTCGGAGATCGCGTCGAGCCCCGCAATAATCGCCACCCGCTCGGCGACTTTCACCTGCTCGGAAAGGTTGTCGAGAACGGTGTCATTTGGGATGACAGGCACTGCGGTACTGCGATGAACTTTGCCGTCCGTGGCAGCGGCGACGGCGACCGAAATGGGCACATCGATATGCACTGGTCCTTGTTGTGGTTGCGTCGCGATCGCCAGAGCCTTGTCGGCAATGACATGCGCAGCACCTGCCGTCAGCGTGAAGGAGGCTTTTGTGATGGGCCGAAAAACCTGAGTCTGGTCAAGCACCTGATGCGTGTAGGTTTGCGCCTCATCTGCGTCGATCGCACCTGCAAGAACAATGAGTGGCACCCGGTCCTGCTGAGCATTGGCGACCGCGTTCACCCCGTTCAGCACGCCGGGCCCCACGGTTGCAACCAGAATTCCAGGTGCACCGGTTCGGTGCCATGTTCCTTCGGCCATGAAAGCGGCTGCGTTTTCGTGTTTAGCCAGAATGAAACGGATGCCAGCACGGGTCAACGCGTCGACGATCGTCAGAACTTCACCCCCCGGCATTCCGAAGGCAAACCGGCATCCTTCCTGATACAGGCGTTGTGCCAGCGCATCTGCCGCTCTCAGCGTTTCACTCATCTGAGCCCCTCATTGTGTCCCGCCTACATTTCACGCAGGCGCCCGGGCCGCAATTCACCCCTGCGTTGGCAATTGTTACAAATCTGAATAGCTTAAAGGCTCCCGGCCAGCCCTATCGGCGCCGGTCGCGCCGGGATGACATGGGTTGAAACGCCACACCCACATGCGCTTCGCAATAGGGTTTACCTTGTTGGACAGGCAGCCCGCAAAACCAGAAATCCTCAGTCGCCGGATCACCGACCGGCCATTTGCAGGTCCGTTCGGTCAGTTCCATCAGCGTCAGCTTCTTGGCCTTTTTCTCAACCTCGTTCACCTTGGCCAGCGCTTCCGGGCTGATCTCGTTCGCCGAGGGTTGAGGCGGCAGTGGCTGACCGGCCGGAATGATTTGCCGACGTGCGGGTATTGGGGGGCGGGCTTCCTGCGGCTCAGGCTTGATTGCTGGCTCGGTCTTCAGTTGCGGTTTTGCAGGTTTCGGCTCTGCCTTGGGGGCCGGTTTCGCCTTGGGTTCCGTCTTGGGCGTGCTGGTGCCGCCTCCGCCTGTGCGGTTCGACAAGCCAAGCCGATGGACCTTGCCGATCACCGCATTGCGCGTAACGCCGCCAAGTTCCTTGGCAATCTGGCTGGCGGATTGGCCTTCGCCCCACATCTTCTTCAAAAGCTCGACACGTTCGTCTGTCCAGGACATGAGGCTTCCTTAGCTAAAAAGCGGCCCCACTGACGGGCCGCTTATGAATTTCTCTCAACGCTTTATTCTAGTCACACGGGCCGGAGTTACAAGCGGCGAAGCGACCCTGACCAAACCTGTTCAAGAAATGGGTGACATTTCTTTCTGGCGCTCTGTGCAAAAACAGTCTACTCACTCTCCCCATGATGTATGCGCTCCATATTCGACGACGCACCTGACGCCCTCAGCCAAGGCTGTTCGCGCGTGTACAGAACACATCATATCTCCGAAAATCGTTGAACAAATCACACCTCTGTTGCACCAAATGGTCTGTGCATCAGAGCGCCAAGCCAAAAGGATGATCAGATGATCACTTCCATCCTGCCGACATATTCGCGTGCCCCCCTGTCATTTGACAAAGGTGAAGGCTCTTGGTTGATCGAGACGGATGGCCGACGTTTTCTGGATCTTGGCGCAGGGATTGCCGTGAATGCGCTTGGCCACGCACACCCTGCGCTTGTCGCTGCACTGACCGCTCAGGCGGAAGCACTTTGGCATGTATCGAACCTATATCAGATCCCCCAGCAGAAGGCGTTGGCAGATCGACTGGTCGATCTGACCTTTGCCGATACCGTTTTCTTTACCAATTCGGGCACGGAAGCTTGTGAACTGGCCGTTAAAATGGTCCGCAAGTACTGGTTCGAAAAAAACGAGATCAACCGCGCCGAGATCATCACATTCAGCGGATCCTTCCATGGCCGCTCATCTGCCGGGATCGCTGCGGCAGGGTCCGAGAAAATGACCAAGGGATTTGGCCCGTTGCTGCCTGGTTTTGTGCATCTCGACTGGGAAGATCAGGATGCCCTGTCAGCGGCTATCACCGACAAGACAGCCGCCATCATGATCGAACCGATCCAGGGTGAAGGCGGCATTCGGCCTCTGCCTGACCACTATCTCAAGGACTTGCGCGCGCTTTGCGATAAACACGGTATCCTCTTGATCCTCGATGAGGTGCAATGCGGGGTCGGGCGGACGGGAAAGCTCTTTGCGCATGAATGGGCGGGAATCTCGCCTGATATCATGATGGTGGCAAAAGGCATCGGGGGCGGCTTCCCATTGGGTGCCGTTCTTGCCACCGAAGATGCGGCGAGCGGGATGACCGCAGGCACACATGGGTCGACCTATGGTGGCAATCCGTTGGGTTGCGCTGTCGGTTGTGCGGTGCTCGAGGTCGTGGCCGAGCCTGGCTTTCTTGCTGATGTGAGTCGCAAAGCTGGTACGTTTCGGCAGGCGCTCGAAGGCCTTGTTGCCGCACATTCGGATGTTTTTGAAGCTGTTCGCGGCGCTGGCCTGATGTTGGGGTTAAAATGCAAGATGACCAATTCGGACGTGGTCTCTGCCGGGTACGATCAGCACATCCTGACCGTACCCGCCGCTGACAATGTCGTCCGACTACTGCCGCCGCTTACAATCACTGAGGGTGAGATTTTAGAAGCGGTCAGTAGATTGGATGCGGCAGCATCAGCGCTAGAGGCGGCCTGATCGACCTCAATCTCGACCAATAGTGCCACGGCTCAGAGGGCGAAGACCTCCGCGAGCCGTCCGAACAAGAGCTCCAGATGAATCACTTTCTAGATATTCACCAAACCGATCCTTCCGCCCTTAGGCATATCATAGATCATGCGCGCCACATGAAGACTGCGCGACATGGGAGGCCGCGCGGCGCAAAAGATGACCAACAGCCACTTGACGGTCACATGGTCGCCCTCATCTTCGAAAAGCCTTCGACGCGAACGCGCGTGTCATTTGATGTTGGCGTCCGCCAAATGGGTGGTGAAACCATGGTTCTGTCCGGCAGCGACATGCAGTTGGGACATGGCGAGACGATTGCGGACACGGCGCGCGTGCTCAGCCGCTATGTCGACCTGATTATGATCCGGACCTTTGATGAGGCTGTGCTGACCGAGATGGCGGAATATGCCAGTGTGCCTGTAATCAACGGCCTGACGGATCGTACGCATCCCTGCCAGATCATGGCGGATGTGATGACCTTCGAAGAACATCGCGGGCCGATCGCCGGCAAGAAAGTCGTCTGGTGCGGGGATGGCAACAATGTCTGCGCCAGCGTGATGCATGGCGCCGCACAGTTCGGTTTCGACGTGGTTTTCACCGGGCCGGAACAGCTCGACCCAGAGACTGAATGGCAGGGACTCTTGCGCAAATCGGGTCGAAGCTTCACGATCGAACGTGACGCGGAGAAGGCCATCGCTGGCGCGGATCTGGTTTTTGCCGATACGTGGGTTTCCATGCATGACGCACAGTCCGCGCGTGAGCGACGGCACAACATGCTGAGACCTTATCAGGTCAATGAGGCACTGATGAAACATGCCAAGCCCGAAGCGCTCTTCATGCATTGCCTGCCTGCGCATCGTGATGAAGAAGTGACGAGCGCTGTCATGGACGGCCCGCAATCGGTAATCTTCGACGAGGCGGAAAACCGGCTTCACGCGCAAAAGGCGATCATGCGCTGGTGTCTTGGTGTCTAAGAAACGGATCGTCGTGGCCGGTGCGGGCAACATCGGCTGCTACATTGGCGGTTGTCTGGCGCTTGGCGGCGAGGATGTCCGGTTTCTAGCCCGCCAGAGGGTTATCGAAGCGGTTGGGCGGTCCGGCTTGCATCTGACGGACCTCTTCGGCCTCGAAGAACAGATCGAAGATCCCGGTATGACAGACGATCCGGGGATACTGGCGGATGCTGATATCGTGCTCGTCACCGTCAAATCGTCAGCAACCAAAGAAATGGCGCATCTAATCCAGGCCAACGCGCCCGACCACTCTAAGGTCATCAGCCTGCAAAACGGCGTCTGCAATGTTGGCATTTTGCGAGAGTTGCTGCCCGATCGGGATGTTCGGGCGGGCATGGTACCATTCAATGTCGTTCCAACCGGACCTGCTGCATTTCATAGGGGGACATCGGGTTCCATTCAGCTTGGGCCCGGTGCTTCGCCGCTGTGGAACTCACCCCACATCGATTGGCGGGTCGTCGACGATATCGAAGCTGTCCAGTGGGGCAAGCTGCTGATAAATCTGAACAATGCGATCAACGCGCTGAGCGGTTTAACGTTGTTGGTGCAATTGCAAGATCGCGCGTGGCGACGGGTTATGGCTGACCAGTTGGTCGAAGCGCTAAAAGTGCTGAAGGCTGCAGGGATCCGTCCAGCCAAAAGCACATCAGCACCGCCGCACTTCATCCCGCATATACTGCGATTGCCGACGCCGCTTTTTCCGCGGATTGCGTCGCAAATGCTGACGATTGATCCAAAGGCGCGTTCGTCCATGTGGGACGATCTCAACCAAGGTCGCCTGACCGAGGTCGATGCTTTGCAAGGCGCGATCCTTGATCTCGCGGCGCAGCACAAGATCGCTATGCCATTGATGACAAAGATTCTGGATCTCATCAAATCTGCTGAGGCGGCGGGCGCGGGGTCTCCCGGTTTGTCCCCTTTGGATCTGAGGCCTGACCAGGCTTGTCGCCCCGGCGGGTCCCGGTATGGTCGGCCTGACAAAGAAGGGTAGGTTATGACGCTTGCTGATATTGGTGTTTATGGGCTTGGCACAATGGGGAGCGCGCTGGCGCTTAACCTCGCTGAGAAGGGTTTCGAGGTTGCCGTCTCGAACCGCGAAGCAGATTGGATCCCGGATTTTCTGGGCCGAGCCGGAAGCCTTGCAGAGCAGCTTCAGGGCCATGCGGATCTAAAGGGGTTTGTCGCAGCCCTCAAAACGCCTCGGGTGATCTTGTTCATGATCCCCTCCGGTGAACCGCTTGACGCTATGATCGAAACTGTAGCCCCGTTTCTACAGAGCGCTGATACACTGATTGATGGGGGCAATGCGGACTTCGCCGACACAAACAGGCGGGTTGAGGACCTGGAGCGGACGGGCGTTCACTTCGTCGGAATGGGTGTCTCTGGCGGCGGCCACGGCGCGCGCCACGGACCGTCCCTGATGGTCGGCGGATCGGATCATGCTTGGACGCAACTGCGCCCGATGGTCGAGTCGATTGCTGCTCGGTTCGAAAACGATCCGTGTGTTGACCATCTTGGCCCCAATGGGGCAGGCCACTTCGTCAAGACGGTGCATAACGGGATCGAATATGCCGATATGCAGATGATTGCCGAGGTCTACGGGATCCTGCGTGATAAGGCCGGAATGTCGGCTTCCCGGGTCGCCGAGGTGTTCGATGCTTGGTCCGATGGACCTCTCAGCTCATATCTCGTTGAAATAACGGCTAAAGTCCTCGCTGCCAATGACGGCCAAACCGGCACGCCCATTGTTGATCAGATCCTGGATCAGGCGGGGCAGAAGGGCACGGGACGTTGGACCGTGATCGAAGCGCTGAAGCTGGGCCAATCCGCCTCTGCAATCGAAGCGGCCGTGGGCGCGAGAAGCTGGTCGGCCGAACGGGACGCGCGGCGAATGGCTGAGGGTCTGCTGGATCCCGGATCGACGATGCCAATATCTATCGACCTCGCCCTTCTCGAAAGTGCATTGGTTGCCGGGCGCATCTTATCACATGGTCAGGGCTTTCGTGTTCTTGCCGCCGCATCCGATGCGTTTGACTGGTCGCTTGACCTTGCCCGCATTGCCGAGATCTGGCGGGCAGGATGTATCATCCGATCCCGTCTTCTTGATGACATCGCGACGGCCTTTCGCAGCGATCCGCCCTTTGGCCATCTTGTCCTATCAGACACGATCCGGCCCGCTTTGTCGCTTGGTGTGCCAGCCTTGCGCAAGGTCGTGTCTGGCGCCATTGGGGCAGGGCAGCCGGTGCCTGCGCTTGCTGGCGCTTTGTCTTGGTATGACAGCTTGCGCAACGGCCGCGGAACGACAAATCTCATCCAGGCACAACGGGATTTCTTTGGGACCCACGGGTTCGAAAGGCTGGATGACCTCGGTGCAAAACACCACGGGCCTTGGGCTTAGGAGCGCCGCTTTGCGCGAAGGGTCGGATCACTTTGCATTGGATCCTCAGGCCATGGATGCTTCGGATAGCGGCCCCGCATGTCCTTGCGGACATCGTCATAGGATGTGGCCCAAAACCCAGGCAGATCGGTTGTCACCTGAACGGGGCGCCCGGCAGGGGACAGCAGCGTGATCTGTATTGCGTCGCCCCGGATTTGCGGATGCTGCGTGACCCCGAACATCTCTTGCAAACGCAATGCGATCGCTGGATGCGCGCCTGAATAATCGATTGCTATCTTTCGCCCCAGCGGTGTTACGAAATGTCCCGGCACTTCTGCCTCGAGCCTGCGTTGATCTTCCCACGACAAAATCGCGGTCAGGGCTGGCACGACATCAAAGCTTTTCCAGGCTTCAACTGTGCGCACCGCCCCAAGATGCGGCAGAAGCCATTGCTCCAGCGTCTCCATCAGATGCGGCTCTCTAAGGTTCGGAAACGGGGCTGACATCCTTGCTGTTCTTGCCATCAACCTTTTGGCCGCAACCGAAAGCGGTAGTCCGAGTTGCCTTACACCGTCGAGCATCGCCGTCGCGACAGCCTCTTCCGGGGCGTCCTTCCAGCGGCGGTCTTCAAGAACCAACGCGCCGAACCGCTCTTGCCTTCGTGACAGAACCTGCCCCTCCCGTTTTGACCAGACACACAGGTTTTGCCATGCGATCTGATCAGCAAAAAGCGCTCGAAAGGTGCCCTCGTCCAGCGAAACTGCTTGTCGGATACGGGCGTCGCCACCGCGACCGGCATCCAGATCGGTCGCTACGATCAGGCGGGTGGCGATGGGCGAATTGCTCTCAAACGTGGCGCCCCTGCCATTGGCCAGAAGATAACGCGGCGCTTCCCCCTCGCGCCTCAAACCGACCCGATCTGGGTAGGCAAGAGCCGTCTGTCCGGCCACATCAAGCGTAGGCTTGTCTTGGCTCAGCCTCGCCAGTCTTTTGGCCTCTTGTCGGATGCGGCTTGCCGCACTTTCTTGCAAAGCTCCGTCATGCCGTCCAGTTTCTTGCAGCGCGCGGATGCGCAAAGACAGATCCGGCCCTGCATCACGCATCGGATCCCTGTCTGATAGCAATGCGGCCAACAGCGCGGATTGGCGCCCACCACGGCCAAGCATATGTCCCAAACGTGGATGCACGGGCATTTTGGCCAGGGCCTTGCCGTGGTCGGTGATTTGACCAGTGGACGAAAGCGCACCCAGCAACTGAAGAAGGCTGCGCGCTTCTGATAGGCGTCCGGCATGCGGTGGTGTGACGAAATGCAAATCTGTCTCAGACGCTCCCCATGCGGCAAGTTCCAAGGCAAGACTGGACAGATCGCCGACGACGATCTCGGGTTCCGGGTAGAGGGACAGCGCCCCGTTCTCCCCCCGCGTCCAAAGCTTGTAGCAGGCCCCTTCCTCGACACGGCCTGCGCGTCCGGCCCTTTGCGTGGCTTCTGCGCGGGTCACTCGTTGGGTGACCAGACGCTGCATGCCAGAATTTGGATCGAAAAGCGCCCTGCGGGCTTTGCCGCCATCGACAACGATCCGAATGTCCGGGATCGTCAGTGAGGTCTCGGCGATCGACGTGGCGAGCACAACTTTGCGGCCTGCCTGCGCTGGTCGGATCGCTTTTTGTTGCGCTTTGAAATCCATGGCTCCAAAAAGCTGTGCTATTTCGGTGTCCGCATCAACCTGACTGCCAAGGAGCGCCGCCGTTCGACGTATCTCGCCTTCTCCTGGCAGGAAGGCCAGCAGCGATCCACCCCTTTCCGAAAGGGCGCGCAGGATCAGATCTGCTATTGCGTTTTCGAAGCGGACGTTCTTCTGCCCCGGTTTTGCGAGGTAGATGTCTTCAACGGGAAAACTCCGACCTTCCGCTGTGATGATGGGAGCCGCCATTACATGGGCTACAGGGGCAGCATCCAGTGTCGCCGACATCGCGAGAAGCAGAAGATCGTCGCGTAGCGCGTCTGCAACCTCCAGGCACAGTGCAAGGCCTAGATCAGCATTGAGGCTCCGTTCGTGGAATTCGTCGAAAATCACGGCGCCGATGCCAGGCAGGTCAGGTTCAGCTTGAACCATCCGTGTGAGGATGCCCTCTGTGACAACCTCAATCCGGGTTTCTGATCCTGTCTTGGCCTCTCCGCGTATCCGGTAGCCGACGGTCTGGCCGGTTTTCTGGCCGAGCGTTTCGGCCATCCGGTTCGCTGCAGCCCGAGCGGCCAGCCGTCGCGGTTCCAGCATGATGATTTTGCCGCTTACAAAGCCGCCCTTCAGCAGGGCCAGGGGCACCCGCGTCGTCTTGCCCGCACCGGGCGGTGCCTGCAGCACAGCCCGTCTTTGTGCTTTCAGGGCGCTAAGCAGTTCAGGCAGGACAGCGTCTATGGGCAATGGATCGGCCATGAACCTGCTTATGGGCCAAAGGGCAGGGCGCGCCAACTCTGGACATTTATTTCGCCCTGCCGGAGAAGGCGGTATGGGTCTTGTGGCTGACATAACCGATCTGGGGACGCGTATTGCACTGGGCGAACGGCGAGCGCTGGCCCGTGGGATCACCCTTATCGAAAGCGCGCGGGCAGATCACCGGCTGCAGGCGGCGCGCTTGCTGGAAGGCTTGCCAAAGGATCGCGAGGCCTTGCGCATCGGGCTTTCCGGAACCCCCGGTGTGGGTAAATCCACATTCATCGAAAGCTTCGGAATGATGTTAGCCGATCGTGGCTTGCGCATTGCCGTGCTTGCCGTTGATCCAAGTTCTGCCCGGTCGGGAGGATCTATCCTGGGCGACAAGACCCGGATGGACCGGCTAAGCCGTCATAAAAATGCTTTCATCCGGCCGTCGCCCAGCCAGACGCATTTGGGTGGGGTTGCGCGCCGCACGCGGGAGGCCGTCGCACTGTGCGAGGCGGCCGGCTTCGACATCGTGCTTATCGAAACAGTGGGTGTGGGCCAATCTGAGACGGTCGTTGCGCAGATGGCTGATCTGTTCCTGTTGCTGCTTGCCCCGGCCGGCGGAGATGAATTGCAAGGTGTCAAACGGGGTATAATGGAGATGGCCGACCTGATCCTGGTAAACAAGGCTGATGGTGATTTGAAGGCTGCGGCCACACGCACGTGCGCCGACTATGCCGGAGCCTTGCGCCTTTTGCGCAAGCGGCCTCAGGACCCGGATGGCTTTCCCAAAGCGATGATGGTCTCGGCGGTTGAGACGACGGGGTTGGAGACCGCGTGGGAGACCATGCAAACGCTGGTGGATTGGCGCAGGGATGCCGGGCATTGGGTCCGACGCCGCATCGAGCAGTCCCAGTACTGGTTTGCTGAAGATGTCCGGGCGGGGTTGCTTTCCCAGCTTGACGCGCCTCGGGCGCGCAACGAAATGCTGCGCCTTGGCGCGCAAGTGGCAGACGGTGATCTTGCACCTTCAATTGCGGCTGATCAGATGCTTCGATGGCTCTCAGCCGTGAAGCGATAGCATATGCCCGGCGGCGGGATCGATCTGCCCCTTGAGCATCTGCAAATAGCGCTCTTTCGTATGCTCCGGTCCGCGCTCTTCGATGATTTTGGTCCAGCCTTCAGCCATGGCGATGAAACTTGCCCATGCAGCGCCGAGCCTTTGATTGAAGCCCGCGCCACCCCATTCGGCGAGGCGGTCCTGCGCATAGCTGGGCGCAAAGAAGAATTCCGGCTGTGGCCCCGGCAAGTTATCGAGCTTGGGCTGCGTATTGTGCCAATGGGTCAGACCGACACGGCAAGAATTCTTTAGGTCGTTCTCGAAGTGGCCATGGACGGCCCGTAGCAGATCAGAATTGCCAGCCATATCAACGAATGCGGCAAGTTTCCGAGGGATGGAAGGCACATCCTCATAGATGAATACGGTGTCATAGCAACCCAAGCCTTTGACAAAATCGACATTTCCAGGGCTGGTCAGCCCGATCACTTCAACATCGTCAATCCGATTGCTGTGCAGCAAATGCGCAAGCCCGATGGCTGTTTTGCTCGATGCGCTGGATAGCAGGATCTGTGTGGATCCGAATGCGGAGTGTTTGCGATGCAGATCATCAAGCAGAAACGAGGTCGTAAAAAGCGGGCGATAAAGGCTGATCAACCCTTCCCGGTCCGGGCTGTAGGTCGGATCCGCAGCGACATTCAAATAGGCGTTGTAGATTGGTGACATGGGCTGCCTGTGGGCGGCTGCATCGGCAAAGCCACCCGATTTGACTGCGCCCGGTTCGACCGTCAGATGGGTCGCCATTGGGAGGTAGCCATAAAGCCGTGTTCCCACTGCGATGTCTTCCACTGCTGAGGCAATGACCTCTGCAAACCCCCAGACCGGCACGCGGCCAAAGCCTTCTTCATCGACTGGGAAAAAGTTCCAGTATCCCATTGCTTCAGGCGCCACGGCATAAGTGATATTGTTGGCGGTCAGGGCAAACTGATCGACCCGCAAAATGCAAGTGCCCGGCGCGGGCGTGTCCGGCATATCAAGCGAGACGATGCGCGCATCGGACAGGTCTGCGCGTTTGACGACCAGTTGGTTTCCGGTGATGGACATGCTGCTTCTCCCTTTATGGAGTCCAAAATGCGCAGGCCGGTCCCGACGCCGCAAGGGTTTCGCTACGGCGTTTTGTAATGGGGTGGGTCAAAGCGGCTTGACCACTTGCGCGATTCCACCTAAAGGCACCAGACTAAATTCAGCGCGCTGCGATTGCGGCGCCTCTGTTGTTCCAGCGTTGCCATACCTGGCCGACAGATAGCCGAAAAGGACAACCCCATGTCGCGTGTATGCGAACTGACCGGAAAAGGCCCGATGGTTGGCAACAATGTCAGCCACGCCAACAACAAGACAAAGCGGCGTTTTTTACCGAACCTGAATGATGTGACCCTGCAATCCGAAACTTTGGGGCGCGGGATCAAGCTTCGGATCTCGGCGCATGCATTGCGAAGTGTGGATCACCGCGGTGGGCTGGATGCTTTCCTGGCCAAGGCAAAGGACGGCACCCTTTCGGCCAACGCGCGGAAGGTTAAGAAAGAGATTGCAAAAGCCCAGGCATCCAACGCCTGATTCTGAAAATCGAATGATAAAGGCCCGTCTGCCAGTCAGGCGGGCTTTTTTGTTTTTCGTCTTACCTAAGCAGATTGTCGACCCATTTCGGGACGGTCTCGCTCGCTTTGCCAAAATGCGTCTCTTCGAAGTCAGAGACGGTGACCGAAGGCTCAAGGTTCAACTCGACCGTTCGCGCACCTGTCATACGCGCCAATTGCACAAAGCCCGCCGCCGGATAGACATTGCCCGAGGTCCCGACCGCGGCAAAGATATTGGCACGGGACAGAGCAGCCTCGATCCGTTCCATTTGATAGGGGATCTCCCCGAACCAGACGATGTCCGGGCGGGCTGATGGCGCTGCGCAAGAGGGGCACGCATCGCCAGGCGCCATGCGAAGGGGCGCAGGCCAGCGATTCTCGCAGCGCGCACAAAGGGCCGAATTTAAAGCTCCATGCATGTGGACAACGTTCTGACTGCCTGCCTTTTCGTGCAGATCATCGACATTCTGCGTCACGATCAGCACTTCGCCCTTGTGGTGCCTCTCAAGCCGCGCCAGCGCGTCATGCGCCGCATTGGGTGAGGCCTCCGCAGCTTGTGCCCGGCGGGCATTGTAGAAGTCCACGACAAGATTAGGATTGCGGGCAAATCCTTCTGGCGTGGCGACATCCTCGATGCGGTGCTGCGCCCAAAGTCCACCTTCATCGCGGAAGGTGCCAAGCCCGCTCTCCGCTGAAATACCGGCGCCAGTCAGAATGACGATTTTCGACATGATGAACCGGACTCCCCATTGTTTTCATGATGCTGTCATAGAAGCCCTGACAGCGCATCTATTTATCAAATCGAAAACACCTGATCCCTGTTGTGGAAACTGGAAAACACCCATTGCTGGGCTTTTTCAGATCAATACCAATGCAGTTGACAGGGAGGTCGTCAAATTTCATGCTGCGGTTTTTTGGTTTTTCCGAAAGTTCAGCTGTCGAGCAATCGCATTTGCCCGCTGAGCCAGGGCAGCTTCGAAACGGCCGGATCGATCATGTGAGCCTGAAGCAGACGGCGCATTGTATTTGCGACATCATTCGGCACGCCGCCCGCCCAATCCGCGCTGGCATAGAGGGAAATCGTGCGGGCAAATGGCTTGAAGGGCAGGGGGTGTGCGTCGACCTCAGCGTGAAACCGGCCCGCGCGCATGAAACCGAGCGGGGTGGTGATCGACCAGCCGATCCGCCGGGAAACCATAGCCATCAGTGCAAGGTGGCTCCCGATCTCAAAACGGTTCTCAAGCTCGACCTTTTGGCGGGCGAGATGTGCTTCAATCTGCCTGCCGATCAATTGCTCACGCTCGTAACGCAGGAAGGGCAGGCGTCGAAGCTGATCAATGCCCGCGCCATCGATGAAGCTGCCCTTGGGTGTGACCAGTATGAAAGGATCACGGGCGAGGGGGTATTCGATCACCCCTTCCATCATGACGCCGGTGCTGGCCGAAATGGCGATATGAAGGCGTTTGCTTATCAGATCGTCGACGATTTCGTGGCTGAAAGCCGTTACCATCTTGAATTTGCAGCGTTTGAGGCTGTCGGCGAGGGTCGTGACCAGCCGGGGTGTGAGGTCATTGTCAAAATCATCAATGATACCTATGGACAGCGCGGAGAGGTGCGCGAGATCCATCACCGTCAATTCGGATTGGGCCAGTCGCAACTGCGCAAGCGCGGCTTCCGTGCGACTGAGAAAGTTCTGGCCAGCAGGCGTGAGGAGCATTGGGCGCTTGCCATGGTCAATCAACTCGGTCGCCAAGGCCGTTTCCAGATTGCGCAATTGTTGACTGACGGCGGGTTGGCTCAGCCCTGTCAGCTCCGCTGCCTGCGCAACCGAGCCTGTGGCTGCCAAAGCCTCAAACACTTCCAGTCCGCGCAGCGTCACCCCTTTCGCCAGCATCGGATCTCCTTCACCAGTTTTCAAAAACTTGAAACTGTTAGGGGCCTGCGTCAATGTGTTTTCTTGGATTGTTCACGGCGTCCGATACCGAACCTCCAACGTGTTTTGGGTGTCGGGCGCCCGCATTGCCGCAGTAAAAATGGGGTCAAAACCCATATCTGTAAAACGTCGGTACGACGTTGGTATTGCGTCAGTGTCCGAGATGTAAACAGGCACGTAGTCTCCAGAACGCCTGGTATCTTAACAAAAAACAAATCGCGCCTTTCGCAAGAGCGAAGGTCGATATGCGAAGATCATCTGGAACCGGTCCGATCGCGACCCCAAAACATCGAGGATCATCAATTATGGGTGTGAGCCATCTCAAAACCGCGCCGGGTTTGCCGCCGCAAACGGCAGGGGATACAAGCGAGATCGTGCGGCAGATGCTGACGCGGATCAAGGCAGAGGGTGAAGCAGCCGTACGCGACTACGCCGAGCGATTGGATGGTCATGAAGGAGATATCGTTGTTCCGTCCGAGGCGGTGGCCGCAGCGGCCGACAGACTGACCGCGGATGAACGCGAGATGATCGCCTATGCGCACGACAACATTCGGCGCTTTGCCGAAGCGCAGCGGGCGACAGCAGGAGATATGGAGATCGAATTGCGGCCCGGTCTGGTCGCCGGCCAGCGCTATATCCCGCTGAGTGCGGCGGGGTGCTATGTGCCCGGGGGACGTTATGCGCATCTGGCTTCGGCCCTAATGACGATCACAACAGCGCGGGCGGCGGGCGTGCCTTTCGTGACGGCCTGTTCGCCACCGCGGGATGGCGAGATTCCGGCCGCCATTCTTTATGCAATGCATCTCGCGGGCGCTGATCTGGTTCTCGCCCTGGGAGGTGTTCAGGGCGTGGCAGCCATGGCGCAGGGCCTCTATGGCGCGCCGCCTGCGGATATTCTGGTGGGTCCTGGCAACCAGTTCGTCGCAGAGGCCAAGCGTCAGCTTTTCGGCGGCGTTGGCATCGACATGATTGCAGGACCGACCGATAGCCTTGTGCTGGCGGACGCGTCGGCGGATCCTATCACGGTCGCTTGGGATCTCGTGGGGCAGGCGGAGCATGGATACAACTCTCCCGTTTGGCTGGTGACGGATCACAAGCCTTTGGCCGAAGAGGTCATGCAGTTGGTGCCACAATGTATCGGGACCCTCCCGGATGTGAATAGGGACAGCGCGCGATCGGCCTGGGAGTCTCTGGGCGAGGTTATGGTCGTTGAGAACCGCGAAGAAATCGTGGTGCAGGCCAACCGGATCGCACCCGAGCATCTGCACGTTCAGGCGGCCGATTTGGAATGGTGGAAGCAGAACCTGACAGCCTACGGTTCGCTTTTTCTTGGGGAAAACACGACGGTGGCTTTTGGTGATAAGGCATCCGGGCCCAACCATGTGCTGCCGACCAGTGGGGCGGCGCGATATACCGGTGGCTTGAGCGTGCACAAGTTCCTCAAATGCGTGACCTGGCAGACGGTGACGGAGGACGCGATGCCGGAGCTTGCGCGGGCCACGGCGGTGATTTCGCGTATGGAGGGGATGGAAGGTCACGCCCGAACGGCGGACATTCGGCTTGAAAAGGCGGACGCCCCGATCAAGTTTGCGGGTCAATAGGCCCGACATAAAGAGGAAAGACAATGAACCTAGCGAAATTTCCCCGGGTGCGGCTGGCGCATTTGGCCACGCCGCTGGAATTTATGCCGCGCCTGACAGAGGCTTTGGGCGGGCCAGAGATCTGGATCAAGCGCGACGACTGCACAGGGCTGAGCACCGGCGGCAACAAGACTCGGAAGCTCGAATATCTGATGGCCGAGGCGATGGAGCAGAAAGCTGATATCGTACTGACGCAAGGTGCGACACAGTCGAACCATGCGCGCCAGACGGCGGCAGCCGCAGCCAAGCTTGGCATGGATTGCCACATCCTGCTGGAGGACCGGACCGGCTATAACCATGAAAACTACCGCTACAATGGCAACGTCCTGCTGGACGTGATCCACGGGGCGTCAATCGAACATCGTGGGCCGGATCTGGACATGAATGCTGAAATGGAAGCGGCGGCCGACAAGATGCGCGCCGAGGGACGCAATGCCTACACGATTCCCGGCGGCGGCTCGAACCCGACGGGGGCGTTGGGCTATGTGAATTGCGCCTTCGAGATGTTGAACCAATTCAATGATATTGGCCTAAAGGTGGATCACATTGTCCATGCGACAGGCTCGGCCGGGACCCAAGCTGGCTTGATCACCGGGTTGAAGGCAATGAATGCGGGCATTCCGCTTTTGGGCATCGGGGTGCGGGCACCGAAGCCAAAACAGGAAGAAAACGTCTATAACCTCGCAGTGAAAACGGCCGAGAAACTGGGCTGTCCGGGCGTGGTCGCGCGCGAGGATGTGGTTGCGAATACCGACTACGTCGGGCCAGGTTACGGAATCCCGGCGAAAGACACGATGGAGGCCATTGATATATTCGCAAAGCACGAGGCGATCTTGCTGGACCCGGTCTATTCCGCCAAAGGCGGTGCCGGACTGATCGACCTGATCCGCAAGGGCCAATTCAAGAAGGGCGAGCGGGTCGTCTTCCTGCACACCGGCGGGGCTATCGGCCTTGCGGGCTACACCCACGAATTCGACGTCGCTGCGGTGGCATGAGGCCCGCATGAACCCAGTCGGCATTCTTGGCGGCATGGGGCCAGAGGCCACCATCTTGCTGATGCAAAAGGTACTGGCAGCTGTCCCGGTCAAGGACGATGCGGACCACGTCCCACTGATTGTTCATCAGAATCCGCAGGTGCCAAGCCGCATCAGGGCGCTGATTGAAGGCACGGGCAAAGATCCCGGGCCCGTTATTGCGAAGATGGCGCGCGATCTGCAGGCGGCCGGGGCGCAGGCGTTGGCCATGCCCTGCAATACTGCACATCACTATGCCGGCGCTTTGCCCGAAGACCTGCCATTTCTGAATATGATCGATCTCACCGGAGCAGCCCTGGCTGGCAAACGGGTCGGTATGCTGGCGTCCCCGGCTGTTCGGCAGGTTGGTGTTTTTGAGGCGACGTTTGAGGAAAACGGGATCGATGCTATCTACCCAGATGATGACTCTCCGGTTCTTGCGATCATTCGGGCGGTTAAGGCCGGGCAGGGCGGCGACGTTCACGCGCTGGCGGATATCGCCGAGGATCTGATGCAACGTGCCGATCATATCTGCTTGGCTTGCACTGAACTGAGCCTTCTTGCCCGCGACCTGCCAAATCGGATCCCTTGGACGGACAGTCTTGATTGTCTGACAGACAGGATCATCGATTTCGCGCGTACTTGAAACGCGCTTGGCTCGAAACAATCGGTTGGTGGCTGTTGGATGCGATATCCGACAAGTCGCACTTTCCCGTGCAACTGCCGAAAAGCCCTTGAAAAACCCAGCTATCGGGCGCATGTAAGGGCCCGTCCACAGTCAGGTGGGCGATCTATGAAGGAGAGACCATGGCCAAGGAAGATACGCTCGAATTTCCCGGTGTCGTAAAGGAACTCCTGCCTAATGCGACGTTTCGGGTCGAGCTGGAAAACGGCCATGAGATCATCGCACATACGGCAGGAAAGATGCGCAAGAACCGGATCCGAGTTCTGGCAGGCGACAAGGTTCAGGTGGAAATGACGCCATATGATCTGACCAAGGGTCGGATCAACTATCGCTTCAAATAGGCAATGCTTGTTCTGGGGTCCGGTAGCCCCCGTCGGCTTGAGCTGCTGGGGCAATTGGGCGTGGTGCCGGATGCCGTACGCCCCCCCGACATTGATGAAACACCTATGAAGGCTGAGCTGCCGCGCCACTATTGCGCGCGGATTGCTCGGGAAAAGGTGTTGGCCGTGGAGGCTGCAGCGGATGATGTCGTGCTTTGCGCGGACACAACTGTCGCCCTTGGTCGGCGCATTCTGGGCAAGCCTGAGGATGCTGAAGAAGCGCGCGCATTTTTGCAGAAGATGTCTGGTCGGCGTCACCGCGTCATCACGGCCGTGGCTTTGCGCAAGGGAGACAGAGTCTGGGAAAAGGACGTGGTCAGTCAGGTGCGTATGAAGTGCCTGTCGAAACAAGAGATCGAGGCCTATCTGCGCAGCGGTGATTGGCGGGGTAAGGCGGGCGGCTATGGCATCCAGGGCGCGGCGAGCACGTTCATTCCGTGGATTTCCGGCTCTTTCACAGGGATTGTGGGATTGCCGCTGGCCGAAACGGCCGCGCTTTTGCAAGCGGCCGGCATGAAAGTCTGGACATGAAGGGGCGCGTCGTCTTGCTGGATGAGGTGAACGGCGCCCGGGCGGCGGCCCTATTGGTGGATGGTCGTCTCGAAGATCTGCTGATCGACCCGCCCGAGGATCACCCGCCCGGCCCGGGCGCCATCTACCGCGGTGTTGTTGATCGGCCGATGAAAGGGCAGGGCGGTGTTACAGTCACGCTGGGCGAAGGTAAAAAAGGATTCTTGCGGCAGGCCAAAGGTCTCGCTCCCGGAGAGCGTTTGCTGGTGCAGGTATCGACCTATGCAGAGCCCGACAAAGCCCAGCCAGTGACGCAAAGACTGCTGTTCAAAAGCCGCTACGCGATCCTGACGCCGGATGCCCTGGGGATCAATGTCTCGCGCAGCATTCGCGATGATCATGAACGAGACAGACTGCTAGAGATCGCACATGACACAATGGCACATCGCGACGGCGGGCTGATCCTACGCAGTGCTGCGGAAGGGGCGAGCGAAGAGGCCGTCGCCAGTGATATCAACCAAATGACCGAGCTGACGCTGATCGTGTTCGAGGATCAATCGGATGATCCCGAACTGTTGCTGGATGCCCCGGACGCGCATGAATTGGCTTGGCGCGATTGGGCCACACCCGCTCCGGACGACGTACGCAACAGGCGTGGTTCATTTGATGATCTCGGTGTTTATGAGGCCATCCAGGCGTTGCAGGGTCCGAATGTGCCTTTGGGGGGCGGGGCACACGCGCTGATCGAGCCAACGCGCGCCCTGATTGCGGTCGATGTGAATACCGGGCGGGACACGTCACCGGCAGCCGGGCTCAAGGCTAATCTTTCCCTAGCTCGGGATCTGCCGCGCCAGTTGCGCCTGCGGGGACTCGGTGGGCAGATCACGCTGGATCTCGCGCCGATGCCAAAGAAGGACCGAAGAGCGTTCGAGACCGCATTGCGCCGGGCTTTCAAAGCCGATGACGTGGACACGACGCTGGCGGGTTGGACACCTTTGGGTCACTATGAATTGCAACGCAAGAGGGCGCGACTGCCTCTGAGCCAGGTACTGAAATGAGCTGTCCGATCTGCAAGTCCGAAACCGTCGCCACCTATCGCCCGTTTTGCTCGCGCCGCTGCGCAGACATAGATCTGGGCCGTTGGCTGCGTGGATCCTATGCGGTCCCGTCCGATGATCCGGACGACCTGCAAGACCTCGAAGAAGGCCCGTCCAAGCTGCATTGAACACTGGTGAAAAAGGCACTGGACACCATGCTTTACAGGTCCTAGAACCCGCTCACCCGAATGAACGACATTCACCCGTGCCCGGGTAGCTCAGGGGTAGAGCAGTGGACTGAAAATCCTCGTGTCGGT
>CALCOY010000093.1 GCA_937897325.1 uncultured Shimia sp. | reverse complement strand
GCCAAATATCATATTGGATTCATGACATGAATCCCTCACACCATTTGTGCAACAAGGCCCGCCTTCGAAGTGAAATCAGCAGTCTGAACGAAGAATTCGACGAAGCAATTGCTCAGTGCAGATAAGCTCGCACATTGAATCCCGAAAGAAAGGCTGAAACCCTATACCGAAATTTCGAACTGTTGGTATTGCCCCAAATCGTCATTTCAGTTGATTTCAGCAGCGCCGATTTCGCCTTGGAAAGTCGAGCTTTATGGTAATGCCTACTGTCAGCTGGGGTGGCCAACCTGACCGTGAAAGAAAAGTGTCCGACCCAGGCTGTCTAGATGCAACTCGATAGGCCTCAGTAGGAAATGTTGGGTTGAGCGCCGTGCCCGGGGGGGTTCACAGAGTGAGGCCGCTTACCTCGCAGTACCCAGCGGTCGAGAAGGACAATGGATGACTAGAGAGTTCGCAAAGGTTTTTGGAACCACTGAGTGTGGGCCTTCAGCTCTGCTGCTGAAGGTTCAAGACGCCGCACCCAACCGAGACAAACGGCGGTGGGAACTGTTGGCAAGTCCCGCTTGCTTTACGGTCGGTATCGCTCTGTGTCCGACGGGGACATCTTGAACGTGCCGCCGCCGCCGGAAGGACCACCGACCAAACCCAAGTAGTTCTCGGATGCTCGTATTGCGTTCAAGACGGTTTGGACCAACCTTGCTACGGTGTTTTCCACAAGCCGCCTGCACCGTTTCGCGAATAAATCGAATTGGGCCTATTCGGGGCCCAGACGAGCAGGGCGGCGTGACGTTAAGCGACCAGATGGCCGCAACGACTTGTTTTCATTTGGGATTTTGGCTCCGGCGGTAGGGATCGAACCTACGACCAATTGATTAACAGTCAACTGCTCTACCGCTGAGCTACGCCGGAACTAGCGCGGCATATAGCAAGAGCGATTTTGCGCGGCAAGGGGCTTTCGACCGGAAATGCGCGATTTGGGAAAAGCACGTCAAGGCGACGAACTGATGGGTAGTGGGTCACTTTGAAATTGCTTTCTTGCGAGGCTTGTAGGGGCCGCGCTTTTTTGGCGCTGGTTCGTTTGCATCCACGATAGCCACCAGATCGGCAATATCCCAGAGGCGATCCGTCAAGCCAGCTTCCATTGCAGGCGTCACCTTTAGCGTCTGATGCACCTTCACAAAGTTGTAGTACATGAAGTGCAGCGCGACCGCGTGCATGTGGTTTTCTACCTTTTTCGAGAACGCGTTGGTCAGGCGGGTAAAGCGACGCATGTGCATCCGCATGGTGAGGTTTTGGCGCTCAACATGGCTGGTGCTGATAAGGGCTTTGTCGGGGCGGCCTTCAACGGTGCGTTTTTTGATGCCCGTGCATTCTGCAGGGCTGTATTTCTTCTCATGGCCTTTGGAGCCAGTCTCACCGCCATACATCTTGATAAGCTGCGCGTAGTCCACATCGGCATCAAACGCGCCTTCTACAGCTTCCAAATATGCCTTGTGACCGTCTGTGGTCAGTTGGACGCGATTAGCCAAACGTGCGCGCAGATCGTCCATGAACTCAATCGCATATTCGCTGTCGCGGCCACCGACCATGTAAGACACAATCAGCTTGCTTTCGCTGTCGATGGCAGTCCACGTCCACGTGTCGCCTGCGTGTTCTGGCGCGGCCTTGGCTGTCGCCACATTCTTTTGCTTGGCGTAAGTAAATGACCAGATTTCATCGCACTGGATCACCGAAGCTTTGACGTTGCGCACATGCTCGTCGTGGTACTTGGCACATGCAGCGCCTGCATCGTCGAGAAGCTTAGTCACGGTGTTTTTGGACACGTCAGCGATGCGGGCTGTTGCGCGGATGCTGTTACCTTCAACAAGCAGGCGGATGATCAGAGCGCGGGTTTTTGTGTCTAGCTTTCTCATAAGCTCAATCTAATTTCAAACTGACTTAAAGTCAAGCAACGCAAGGTATTGCGCTCAGCATGAATTCTATTTTGAAAGAACCCACCTTAGGTGGAGACTCGAAATGGATTTAAACGAAGTGCTGGCAGAGAGCTTCACCCCGACCACAGACGAAGATTGGGAAACGCTTTCGGCCCTATCGAACCAAATATTTGACCCCAGATCACCCATTGATGACGCAAAACTTTTTTCAGGACGACTTGAACAGATTAATGATGTTTTAGAGGCGGTTTATCAGAAAGGCGGCCATGCGGTAATCTTCGGCGAGCGAGGCGTAGGCAAAACTTCGCTGGCAAAGATCATTGATAAACGCGTAGCTAAGATCATGGGCCGGATAACGGTGAAATTTATCTCGTGTGGCGTGAACGATGATTTTTACACCATTTGGGGAAACGCTTTTAACGACCACACAGCCGGGGAGATCGACCCAGCAAGTCATTTCAAAAATAAAGACAATCCCTACGAAGTATATAAAGCCATTGTCGATAACCTAACCGACGGGCAAACCATTTACATTTTTGACGAATTTGACCGCATTCGGGACAAAGATGCCTTGTTTTTGATGGCAGACCTCATGAAGCACTTTTCCAACAACCCCGTAAAGGCAACAGTGGTAATCGTTGGCGTCGGCGAGACACTTAACGATCTATTTGACAGCCACGAGTCGGTCGCTAGGTGCTGTTCACAGGTTAAGATGCCGAGAATGGAGCCGAATGAACTCAGTGCAATCATGAGCGAACGCTTTCCCCGCATGGGAATACTACTTGCGGAGGGCGTATCAGACAAAATTGTTAAGTTGTCACAAGGGCTGCCCGGCTACGTCCACCTAATGAGCCAACTTTGCTTGCGCAGTGCAATTGACAGAAAGTCAACGACTGTAACCGAAGATGACCTAAAATTTGCACTTTCAAAAGCCGTGGATAAGGCCGATCAAAGGACGCGCCAGGACTACTACAAGGCTATCAACAGTTCCCGAACTGATAGCAAGTACGAAGAGGTCTTGATCGCGTGTGCACTTGCCGAAAGTAATGAATTGGGATGGTTTTACGCCGGAAGCGTCAGAGACCCGTACTCAAAAATCAGAGGCAAACAAATGGAAATCCCTAACTTCTCAACAAACCTTGCCAATTTATGTGCCGATGAACGGGGGCCAACACTCATTAAGTCTGGCATCCCCAAAAGGTATCAATACAGGTTTGCGAACCCATTGCTTCAACCGCTGGCCGTTATGGTTGGTGTTCAAAAAGGGCTTATTCCTCTTTGATTTTTGCCTTTTCCCAACGGGCGTTTGCCGCCTTCTTGGCAATTTGTTGCTTGCGCCCTTCGCTGAGCGCCTTACTTCGAGCTGCGCCGCCTTTGAGGCCACCCTTGCGCTGGCCTGACGTATCTGCCTCATGCACAGGCTCTTTACCCGTCGCCGTGTCCACAATGAACTTGGCAAGCTGGTTGGCGTCACGGGGTCTCTTGGGTTTGTCTGTCATACAGGTAAGATAGTCTCGCGCGCCCAAAGGCGCAAACCCTACCTAAATTTCAAAGTGACCCACTACCAAATGATGTCAGCAACGTTCAATGCGATGTTCCTGCAGCCAGGCGACCAACGGTGGATTGATCCAATCAAACGAGGTAAAATCTGGGTCAGCATTCTGTTGGTACTGCGTCGGTATCACGTCTGTTTGTGGGTCGGTCTCCGGCTGAATTGCCGGATCGCGCGGTTAAGCGTTCCCATCGGCCCACTCTCCTTGCATAAACTGCTCAACTGAAACGCCAATTGGTCGAAAGCGTCCGTTCGACAACTTTGGTGACGATCCAGATGTTTCCCGGGCTGGCTGCCGATCTGAATGCGTCGACTGAATAGCCGCGGTTGGTCGAAGTCATCACGCCAAATGTCGTGAGGTTGTCGACCTGCTGACGGGGCACATGCGCCTTGACCCGATTGAAGGCCTTTATCTTATCGTCAACATCACGCGACTGAACGTATGGGCGAAACCAGCCGATCAGTGTGGCGCCATTTGCGCGGATGGTGTCCAAAAAGGCCTGCTTGCAATCCATCTTAGCAACCTGACTTGCTGCGACATGGGCGACACGCCGCTGACCGCCAACGCTGTAAACGACCATGAGGCAACCGCTGAAGTCCTTACTGAAGACCGTGCGGGCGCTGTCGATGTAGTTTGACTGACCATCCACATATCCGACAAAGTCGCACATCTCGGATCCAACGGGCCGGTCAGAGCTTGTCACCGCCCGCCCCACGGCCGAATAGCTGGCCCCCCGAGACGCCGAGCTCGGTGTGGTGCGCAAATTCGTGGCCACATCAGCCGCAACGGGACCAGCAGGACCCGATGGGTGGGACAAGGCCCGCACCTGACCCAAAGCACGTGTTGTCGGCCATGATGTTTCCAGCGTGTTGTCATTGGACGCACTTCCCACCGCCTTCGGCGACATGATTGTGCTGGGGCATGTGCCGAAACTGAGAACATGACCAGGTTTCAAGAGTTGCAACATTGTAAACCGCCTTTCCGTTACAGCGACAGAATGCGGCGGTTCTACCTGCGGTGATAGTCGCTATTTTGGTCTTTTTGTGAAAATATGATGTGTTATACTTTGGATAGATCGGCGGCACGCGCTGCTTCGATTTGCGGGCCAAATCGCGCGCGCAACTCGTCATTCACATGGCCGGTCACAAACTTGCTGACGTCGCCGCCCAACCGTGCGATTTCCTTGACCAACTTCGAGGCGATG
This sequence comes from uncultured Shimia sp., assembly GCA_937897325.1. GTDB lineage: Bacteria > Pseudomonadota > Alphaproteobacteria > Rhodobacterales > Rhodobacteraceae > CALCOY01. Next base: position 58,108 of record CALCOY010000093.1, on the reverse strand, counting down.
GCCTGATGTTCGGCCTCGGCCATCAGAAAGACCGTTTCGATGGAATCGTCGAGCTTGCGGTTCATGCCGACCATCTGAAACTCATATTCGAAATCCGCGACCGCGCGCAGGCCCCGTACGATGATCTGGGCGCCGACGTCGCGCGCGCAATCGATCAGCAGATTTTCGAACGGGTGCGCCACAATCTCAGTCCCGGTCTGCGCGCTGAGGGCCAAGCATTCCTCTTCGATGAAGGCAACACGTTCTTCCAAGCTAAAGAGCGGGCCTTTGTCGCGATTGATCGCCACACCGATCACGAGCCTGTCAACCATGAGGGCGGCCCGGCGAATGATGTCGATATGCCCCAGCGTGATGGGATCGAATGTCCCGGGATAAAGCCCTGTGCGCATCATTGCCCCCGCCTTTGGTCCGATGCGGTCACGGAATCATTTTGACGCCCGAAATGCAAGCGGGGCGTCAGTGCCCCATGATCATCCCCTCAAGGGCGTCTTTTTCCATCGACACTTCGCTGAGCCGGGCCTTGACGGCATCGCCAAGAGAGATAATCCCAACCATCTGTCCTTCTTCCACGACAGGCATGTGCCGGAACCGACCTGCCGTCATCTTTTGCATAACGCTTTCCGCGGTGTCCTTTCGGGTGCAGGTGACGAGTTTGGTCGTCATATGATCAGTGACCCTGTCTGCCAGCACCCCGGCACCACGCATGGCAAGTACACGCACCACATCACGTTCCGACAGAATTCCATCAGCCACCTTACCATCCTTGGAAATCACCACTGTCCCAATGCGTTTTTCCGCAAGGATCTTCGCAGCCTCGGTCAGCGTGGTTTCGGGCGGGACGGTGAAAACAGAATCGTCCGATTTTCCATTGAGAATGCGGTAGACAGTCATGGCGGGTCCTCCCTGGTGGCTACAACTATGCCGTTAAGGTTGCTATCACCCGGCTATCTGTCAAGCGCAGTGGACAGATATCTCCCTGTGTTTTGGCGCCTTTCCCCCGCTCTGGCGCGTCGCTATGGTGCGCGCAAATGACGGGCTGCCCGTTGGGCGGCGAAGGGAGAAAACGATGCAGGAACTCAGCCATTATCTGAACGGCGAACATGTCAAAGGAACCTCCGCGCGCTTTGCGGATGTGATGAATCCCGCGACGGGCGAGGTGCAGGCAAAAGTGCCTTTGGCGAGCGGTGACGAGGTGGCCAAGGCTGTTGAGATTGCTGCAGCCGCTCAGCCTGCCTGGGCCGCGACAAACCCGCAGCGCCGGGCGCGGGTGCTGATGAAATTCGTGCATCTTCTGAACCGGGACATGGACAAGCTGGCCGAAGCACTGAGCCGCGAGCACGGCAAGACGCTGCCGGATGCGGCGGGCGACGTGCAGCGGGGGCTTGAGGTGGTGGAGTACTGCATCGGGGCACCTCAGATGCTGAAGGGGGAGTTTACCGACAGCGCGGGCCCCGGTATCGACATGTATTCGATGCGGCAGGCCTTGGGGGTGACCGCAGGGATCACGCCTTTCAACTTTCCGGCGATGATCCCAATGTGGATGTTCGCGCCTGCAATTGCCTGCGGGAACGCTTTTATCCTGAAACCCTCGGAACGCGATCCTTCCGTGCCGCTGCTTCTGGCGGAATTGATGGAGGAAGCAGGTCTGCCCAAGGGCATTTTGCAGGTTGTCAATGGGGACAAGGAAGCGGTGGACGCAATCCTGCACCATCCCGTCATCCAGTCCATAGGCTTTGTCGGATCAACTCCGATTGCCGAATACATCTACGGAACGGGCTGTGCGAACGGCAAACGTGTGCAGTGTTTTGGCGGAGCCAAGAACCACATGATCGTCATGCCGGACGCGGATATGGATCAGGCCGCCGATGCGCTGGTTGGCGCAGGCTACGGGGCTGCGGGCGAGCGCTGCATGGCCATTTCAGTGGCCGTGCCCGTGGGCGATGAGACTGCGGACCGGCTGGTCGAAAAGCTGGTGCCCCGGATCGAAAAGCTGAAGGTCGGCCCCTACACGGCGGGCGATGACGTGGATTACGGGCCCGTCGTGACGGGGGCTGCGAAGGCCAGTATCGAACGGCTGGTACAGTCGGGCGTGGATCAAGGGGCGAAGCTGGTCGTTGATGGGCGTGGCTTCAACCTGCAGGGCTACGAAGACGGGTTCTTCGTCGGCCCGCACCTTTTTGATCACGTCACGAAAGACATGGACATCTACAAGACCGAGATCTTCGGGCCGGTCTTGTCCACCGTACGCGCGCAAAGCTACGAAGAGGCGCTAAGCCTCGCCATGGATCACGAATACGGGAATGGCACGGCGATCTTCACGCGCGATGGTGACGCTGCGCGCGACTTTGCCAACCGGATCAATATCGGCATGGTGGGGATCAACGTGCCCATCCCGGTACCGCTGGCTTATCATACCTTTGGCGGGTGGAAAAAATCTGTTTTTGGGGATCTCAACCAGCACGGACCGGACGCGTTCAAATTCTACACCCGGACCAAGACGATCACCGCGCGCTGGCCTTCTGGCATCAAGGAAGGCGGCGAATTCAGCATTCCGGTTATGGAATAGCCATATGAAGCGGGCTGTGACCCCCGCTGCCTTTCGGGAAAGTGCCGCGCAATCTCGGATGTCGCCGGGGATTGTCTGCAACGACTTCGTTTTCCTGACAGGAGTGACGGGCAGCGCACCCGATGGTGCGATGCCAGAGGATCCCGAAACACAGTTCCGCGCAGCATTCGGCAAATTGGCGGGAACGCTTGCAGAGACGGGGTTGGGGCTGGATGCGATCGTCGAAATGACGAGCTACCATATCGGGCTGCGGGGTCACTTCGATCTTTTTGATGCTGTGCGGGTTGATCTGTTCTCGGCCCCCTACCCGGCATGGACAGCGATCGAGGCTGGCGGGCTTCGACGTCAGGGAGCCATCGTCGAAATCCGTGCGACCGCTTATGCGGGGGCCCAACAGATGCGTCACAATCTGACTGATCGATAGCCCACCGCCCATTGGAACGAATTGCAGCCGATCTACATGTTTTCACATATAGACCGGCTGCAGAAAAAAAGAGGCCGTCCCATCACTACTGGCTACCTGGTCGGATGACCGTCACTTGCTATGCGGGCTGACCTTTAATCGTACATCACTCATATGCAGCCTGATACGGCGAGAATGTGAATTAATGGTTTTCATGCGCGCAACGCCGCTAAAAAAACCGACCAATCTTCAAGGATCTTTCGAATAGTCAAACCACATCTTCAGACTTGCCAAGGGCGTGGAGGTCATGGAATTAAATGGTTGTTCAATTACGGCAGGAGGATCAGCTTTGGATTTTGCTCTGAGCGAGGAACAGAATGCCATTTTCGACATGGCCCATGCTTTCGGGCAGGATCATATCGCACCAAATGCGCGGGCCTGGGAATCCGACGGTACGATCCCAAAAGAGCTTTGGCCGCAAGTCGGGGAACTGGGCTTTGGAGGTCTTTACGTCAGCGAAGATGCAGGTGGTGCCGGGCTTAGTCGGCTTGACGCTACGCTGGTGTTCGAGGCGCTGTCGATGGCGTGCCCTTCCGTTGCGGCGTTCCTGTCGATCCACAACATGTGCGCCAGGATGCTGAACAGTTTTGCAGGCGACGACCTCAAGGTACGGGTCATGCCGGATGTGCTCAGCCTGAACACTGTCCTGAGCTATTGTCTGACCGAACCCGGCTCGGGCTCTGACGCGGCAGCGCTGAAAACGCGGGCCGAACGCACGAATGAGGGCTACGTGGTCAATGGCACAAAGGCTTTCATTTCCGGTGGCGGTTATTCGGATGCGTATGTCTGCATGGTCCGCACCGGCGGAGATGGGCCATCGGGTGTGTCGACGCTCTATATCGAAGACGGGACAGACGGCCTCAGCTTTGGCGGGCTTGAGGACAAGATGGGCTGGCGGTCGCAGCCCACGGCGCAAGTTCAGTTCGACGATTGCAAGGTGGCTGCCGAAAACCTTGTTGGCGAAGAAGGGCACGGATTCAGATACGCGATGATGGGACTGGATGGCGGGCGGCTGAACATCGCGGCCTGCTCGCTGGGTGCTGCGCAGGTGGCGATCAATTCAACGCTGGCATATGTTGGGGAACGGAAGGCCTTCGGTCAGCCGCTCGACCAGTTCCAGGGCTTGCAATGGCGGCTGGCGGATATGGAGATTGAGCTTCAGGCGGCGCGCACCTTCCTGCGCCAGGCGGCCTGGAAACTGGACAATGGCGCGCCCGATGCCACGAAATTCTGCGCCATGGCCAAGAAATTCGTGACCGAGGCGGGATCGAAAGTGGTCGATCAGTGTCTGCAATTGCACGGGGGCTACGGCTATCTGGCTGATTACGGGATCGAGAAGCTGGTGCGTGATCTGCGCGTGCATCAGATCCTGGAAGGCACGAATGAGATCATGCGCGTCATCGTGGCCCGCGACATGTTGAAGAACCGATGAAATCAGTCCGGCGGATCAGACGTGCTCACAACAAGCATTTGCGATGTTGCTTACGCGCGGCAGTGCAGCGGCCTGCTATCTTGGCATGGATTTACGGCATGACGCTGGTAATTTGGCCACTGCTGGTTATGGCAGCCACACTCTTTTTGGCCATCGTTTTCATTGCGGTACCAGAGAGCGGTCGCATTCTTGTTGCGCCACTTGCATTCGCTTTGATGGTCCTGTTTTTCATGACGGGACTGACTATGTTCAGGTATGCTGTTGTTGTGTTCTGGCCAAGCGGCAACGACCGCGTATTGGCTTGGATTAATGACCTTGATCGTCAGATCAATGAGCCTTCGTCATGAGTAACGTCTGGATCCGTATCGAAGGGGTTGCCGGGCGGATCACGCTGCAGCGACCTGATGCGCTGAATGCGATGACCTATGACATGTGCCGGGCGATTGAGGCGGCGCTGTACGGATGGCGCGACGATCCAGCGGTGACGCTCGTGATCTTCGATGCCGAAGGTGAGCGGGCCTTTTGCGCAGGTGGGGACATTGCAGATCTCTACGCCACCGGCCGGGCGGGCGATTTTGCCTACGGGCAGACCTTCTGGGCGGATGAGTACCGGCTGAATCACAAGATCTTCACTTATCCCAAGCCGGTCGTCAGCTTTCTGCAGGGCTTTACCATGGGCGGCGGGGTCGGCATCGGCTGTCACGGCTCTCACCGGATCGTGGGAGAAACCTCGCAAATTGCGATGCCCGAATGCGGGATCGGCCTTGTCCCAGATGTGGGCGGATCATTGATGCTCGCACTCGCCCCGGGGCGATTGGGAGAGTATCTGGGCACCACTGGCGCGCGGATGAATGCGGGCGATGCGATCTATGCGGGTTTTGCAGATCACTTCATCCCTCAACCGCAATGGTCTGATATCATTGCAGATCTTGTGAAGTCAGGCGATCCGGCCTGCATTGAGGTGGCAAGCAAGGCAGCACCTCGAGGGCCGGTACAGGCCGCGCAAGCAAAGATCGATGCGCATTTCGGGGGCGAGCGATTGAGCGACATCCTGAACAGCCTGATGCATGATGATAGTGCCTTCGCCGCCGAAACGCTTAAACTCTTGCGCAACGGCGCGCCCCTGTCGATAGCCTGCACGGTGGAAATGCTCCACCGGTTGCGGGGGCCTGCCGTGACGCTCGAACGGGCGCTGGATCTGGAATACCGCTTTACAGCGCGGTCAATGGAGCACGGGGATTTCCTGGAAGGGATCCGGGCGGCGATCATCGACAAGGACAGATCGCCGCTATGGCAATATGCCGATATGAACGTGCCAGGGCCAGCGGTCAGTCAGATGCTGATGCCACTTGGCAACCGTGCTTTGAAGTTTGGGGAGATGACATGAAAATCGGGTTTATTGGGCTGGGGAATATGGGCGCGCCGATGGCGGCCAATTTGGCCGCCGCTGGTCATGAAGTCCTGGGCTTTGACGTGGCTGGCACGCAAGCCCATGGCGTGGCGCAGGCGGCAAGCGGAACTGACGCCGCCCAAGTGGCGGATATTGTTATCACGATGCTGCCCAACGGGGCGATCTTGCGGGCTGTTGCACAAGACATCCTGCCTGCCATGCACAAGGGGGCAACGCTGGTCGATTGTTCGACCGTAGATGTGGAAAGCGCGCGCGCGGTCGCTGCGGACGCCGAAGCTGCAGGTCTCATGGCCGTTGATGCACCCGTCTCGGGCGGGATCGGCGGAGCCGCAGCAGGCACGCTGACCTTCATGGCGGGCGGAACTGAAGAGGCGTTTGCGACCGCCCTGCCCCTTTTCGAGATCATGGGTCAGAAGGCTGTCCACTGCGGGGATGCGGGCGCAGGACAGGCCGCAAAAATCTGCAACAACATGGTGCTGGGCGCCACGATGATCGCCACCTGCGAAGCCTTTGCGCTGGCCGACAAGCTGGGGCTCAACCGCCAAAAGATGTTTGACGTGGTCAGCACATCTTCGGGCTATTCCTGGAGTATGAACGCCTATTGTCCCGCCCCCGGCATTGGGCCGCAAAGCCCTGCGGACAATGACTATCAACCCGGTTTCGCAGCAGAGCTGATGCTAAAAGATCTGGGGCTCAGCCAGCAAGCCGCAGAGGCGGTCGATGCTGACACGCCAATGGGTCAAATGGCGCACAAGCTCTATCAGCAATTTGTCGAGAACGAAGACGGCAAGGGCCGGGATTTCAGCGCGATGCTGCCCCGCTTTCTGGAGCGCGGGCGAAGCTAAGCCCAAAGCCTTTTACGCGGCGGATTTCCGCCTATGCAAAGTTCAACCCACGATAGCTGCTCCGCAAGTCTTGTGGGGTGGCAACCGGCCCCCACCTTTACTGAAACACTCAGATTTAGGAGGGCATTATGCAAGACCAGAAACCCCGCGTCTTGAACCTCAACACGGTTGCGGATCGGTTGAAATCTGAAATCACGGTTACGGCACCCAGGTGGGTTTTTGCTGGGGCCGGGCTTTTGGCAATCGTGCTTCTGATAGCTGCGCTGGATTAAGCTGATGCGGCAGAAAACATGGATCGCCTGCCTGATCATCGCGGCCCCAAGTGCCGTTGTTGCAGGGTCAAACATCGCTGACCTTGTGAGCGACCAGCGCGCAACGGTCAGCGGGGTGGTCGATAGAGTCACCGATGAAGACACGTTCATCCTGAAAGATCACACCGGTTCGATCCCCGTCTATCTGGGTCCCAACCGCGTGCCGGTGACACAAGGGATGAATGTAACGGTGCACGGCATTGTGGACGACGACGTGCCGCGCGAGATTTACGCCAATCAGATAAACGACGATCAGGGCACAACCTTCGGACTGGATCTACGATACGAATAAATCTCTTGGTCCGCCCGCTGTGCCGGGTTAGGCCGTCGATCAACAGGCCACGGAGCCACTGATTTTCTTTGCCTGGACAGGGCAGTTCCGGCATAACGATGCATACCCACTACGAAAGGAACCAGAGACATGTTGGAAACCACTTCTGTTGTAGGTCTCTTCATACTCGCCTTTGCTGGTCTTGGCCTTCTGTGGCTTTGGCGCTCCGGCAACCCATAGCGTCGTCTGCTGAGCTCTGCTGATCAAGCGGGCCAAAGACCATTCCCACGGCAGTGCGCAACATTGACCGCCTCCGGCGGCGCTATCTTGTTTTGCCCTAGGGCGAGGGTCGCTATTCAGCGGCCACTTTCTTGGCGGCGAGCATGGGCTTCAGATAGCGACCGGTATGGCTGGCTTCAACCTCCGCCACAGCTTCGGGGGTGCCCGTGGCAACAACAGTCCCGCCCCCATCACCGCCTTCCGGGCCGATATCAATGATCCAATCCGCGGTCTTGACCACGTCGAGATTGTGCTCGATTACGATGACAGTATTGCCCTGATCCACCAATTCATGCAGCACTTCCAGGAGCTTACGCACGTCTTCGAAGTGCAGCCCCGTTGTCGGCTCGTCCAGGATATAGAGTGTGCGGCCGGTTGATCGCTTGCTGAGTTCCTTTGAGAGCTTTACGCGCTGCGCCTCACCACCCGACAGCGTCGTCGCCTGCTGGCCGACCTTAATATAGCCGAGACCCACTCGCATCAGCGCATCCATTTTTTCGCGGATGGACGGTACGGCCTGGAAGAATTCCTGCGCGTCCTCGACCGTCATGTCGAGCACGTCAGCGATGGACTTCCCTTTGAACTTGATTTCGAGCGTTTCGCGGTTGTAGCGCGCGCCTTTACAGGTTTCGCATTCAACATAGACGTCGGGCAGAAAGTGCATTTCGATCTTGATGACTCCGTCGCCCTGGCATGCCTCGCACCGCCCGCCCTTTACGTTGAAGCTAAAGCGTCCGGGCCTGTAGCCGCGCGCCTTTGCTTCGGGCATCCCGGCGAACCAGTCGCGGATCGGTGTGAAGGCGCCGGTATAGGTCGCGGGGTTGGATCGTGGCGTGCGTCCGATAGGGCGTTGGTCAATGTCTATGACCTTGTCGAGATGCTCTAGGCCCTTGATCGTTTCGCAGGGTGCTGGCGTCTGACGCGCCCCATTCAGGTGCATTGATGCGGTTTTGAACAATGTTTCAATCGTCAGAGTAGACTTGCCACCGCCCGACACTCCGGTCACGCAGACAAACTTGCCCAGAGGAAAATCGACCGTCACATCCTGGAGGTTGTTGCCACTTGCCTTGACGACGGTCAGCTTTTTGCCGCCCTTTTTGCCCTTGCGCCGCTCTGCTGGGACGGGGATTTCCCGAACCCCCGTCAGGTATTGCCCGGTTATAGACTTCTTGGATGAGGCGATTTTCTGGGGCGTCCCGTGGGCCACGACCTGCCCGCCATGCACCCCTGCCCCCGGTCCGATGTCGAAGACGTAGTCGGCCTCTCGAATGGCTTCCTCGTCATGTTCGACGACAATCACCGTGTTGCCCTGATCACGCAGGTTCTTCAGCGTCGCCAGAAGGCGGTCATTGTCACGCTGGTGTAGGCCGATGGAGGGTTCATCCAGCACGTAAAGTACGCCCGTCAAGCCCGAACCGATCTGGCTGGCCAGACGTATCCGTTGCGATTCCCCGCCCGAAAGCGTGCCGGAAGACCGCGAGAGCGTCAGGTATTCAAGGCCCACATTGTTCAAAAAGCCCAAGCGTTCGCGGATCTCCTTTAAGATCGCGCGGGCGATTTCGTTGTTTTGCTTGCTGAGATGGTTGGGGACGCCTTCGATCCAGTCGAGGGCCTCGCGGATCGACATTTCAACGACCTGCCCCACATGCAGCAACCTGTCAGGATCATCGGGGGGACCGATCTTGACGGCCAACGCCTCTGGGCGAAGACGGTAGCCGTCGCAGGTCTGGCACCGGCGGTTGTTCTGGTAGCGCTCGAATTCTTCGCGGATCCAGTTGCTGTCCGTCTCTCGGTACCGGCGCTCCATGTTGGGGATGACGCCTTCGAAGACCCGCGTGACCTCGTAGACCCGGCCACCTTCATCGTAGCGGAACTTGATCTCTTCATCGCCTGAGCCGTACAGGAAAACCTGTTGAACATAGGCGGGCAGATCTTTCCACTTGGTCGCCTGGTTGAACTCGTAATGCTTGGCGATGGCTTCAATGGTCTGCAGGAAGTACGGCGACTTACCCTTGCGCCACGGCGCCAGGGCCCCATCGCTGATCTTTAGGTTCTGGTCAGGAACGACGAGGCGTTCGTCAAAGAACAACTCCACTCCCAGACCGTCGCAATCGGGACAGGCTCCGAAGGGCGCGTTGAAACTGAAAAGCCGCGGCTCAATCTCGGGTATAGTGAAACCACTGACCGGGCAGGCAAACTTTTCGGAGAAGGTGATGCGTTCGGGTTCGTCTGACGCGGTTTCCAGGATCGCGATGCCGTCGGCCAGATCCAGCGCTGTTCGGAGAGAATCCGCCAGCCTTGTCTCAAGCCCCTCGCGGACGACAATGCGGTCAACCACAACGTCGATATCATGGCGGAATTTCTTGTCGAGCGTGGGCGGTTCGTCCAACTCGTAGAATTGCCCGTCGACTTTGACGCGCTGAAATCCTTGCTTGCGCAGTTCGAGGAATTCCTTGCGGTATTCGCCTTTCCGGTCGCGAATGATCGGAGCAAGCAGGTAGGCGCGGGTCCCTTCTTCCATGGTCATGATCCGGTCGACCATGTCTTGGACCTGCTGCGCCTCAATTGGCTTGCCGGTTTCGGGGGAGTAAGGTGTGCCAACCCGCGCGAACAGGAGGCGCATATAGTCGTAGATCTCGGTCACGGTGCCGACGGTAGAGCGTGGGTTTTTCGACGTCGTCTTCTGTTCGATGCTGATCGCCGGGGACAGGCCCGCGATATGGTCCACATCCGGCTTCTGCATCATGTCTAGAAACTGACGTGCATAGGCCGAGAGCGATTCCACATAGCGGCGCTGCCCTTCAGCGTAGATCGTATCAAAGGCCAGTGAAGACTTGCCTGAACCCGACAGCCCCGTGATCACCACCAGCTTGTCGCGGGGTATGTTCACGTCAATGGACTTGAGATTGTGCTCGCGTGCGCCGCGAACTTCGATGTTTTTCAGCTCGGCCATGCTCTGCCCCCGTTAACGGCTTAGACATAAGCCTCTGCCGAGGATTCTCCAATCGAAAAAAGAGAACATGGCATGAACATCTGTTTCCGCTGACAAGACCTGACAGCATGCGCCTGTCGTGAGGGCGATGTGCTGTTGCGTCAGCCACAATAACATCTGGTTAGCTTGCGCGGGCGGGTCGGATCTGACGGCGCAAGCCCATCCAAAGGTGCGATGCAAACCCCATCGCAAAAAGGATGATCGTGGTCCATATCATCGCTGGATAACCGCCAAAGCCGATCACTATGACCAGAAGCGGCGTGCCCAGCGTATTGCCCAGATTGCCCATCTGCGCCAGCGCTCCATTCGCCTTGGCCTGGTCAGCGGCATCTTCTGCCATTTGCGGAACAGCCGCAAACGTGGCCCCTTGCACCAGCCCAACGGAAGCCGCCCAGGCCAGGCATGCGAGCGGGCCGCCCGGTGTGATCAGCAGCCAGAGAAGCGACAGGATGACCATAACAAACCCAGCTTGCACCACTTGCACTGCTGTGAAACGCCGCAGTGCATAAACACCAAGTGTCAGGGAAACGGCGATGGAAACCAGCGGCATTGCAGCAAGAAGCAAAGCGCGGCTGTCTTCGGGTAGAAATGGCGGCAGTATCGTCAAAGTCGATAGAAAGCAGAAAGTGTAGAATAACCAACCCAAAGCAGGCGCGGCCAGATAAGGTGACCGATATATCGTGAGGTGATCGCGCAGAATGCCCGGTAGACTGATTGGCGCGGGCTGCACTGCATCCTCAAGCGGTCTGAGTGTCGCGCCCAGAATAAGTGCGGAGGCCGCCATCCAGAGGCCATGTGCCACAAACAACGCGGAAAGGCCCAGCCAATCCACAAGTGGCAGGCCCAAAAGAACCAAAAGGGCGTAGGCCACGCCAAAGAACGTCGCCCAAAGGGTCAGTGTGAAGCCGCGATGCCTGGGCGCGCTGAGCTGTGCGATGAGCGTGGGTGCGGCAACGACAATGGCAAGATGCGACAGACCCTCGACCGCGCGGGTCAGCAGCATGACGGATAGTGGCGGCAGGAACGCCTGGATGAAGGACACAAGTGCGCCTGCCCAAAGCGCCCAAAGAAGTGCCCGGCGATAACGGATGCGGGCAACAATCAGACCGGCCACGACGCCGAAGACAATCCCCACAAGGCCAACAAGCGAGACGACAAAGCCAATGCTTGATCCTGCATCCGGGTAGACCAGAGGGAGTTGATGGAAGATGACGCTGATCTTGCCGTATTGCGCTGCGGCGCCAAGCCCAGCCCCGGCCCAGAGCATGAGCACCAGAAAGAAAGGCGTGTGATGAGCAGACGACATGCGGAAGAGCTACGGGCAGGCGCAAACCGGCACAAGCCTTGATCCTGCATGGCTGACATGGCCAAAACGAGGGAGGCAAAAAAACAGCGGTCGCAAGACCGCTGTCTTTCGAATTCTTTGGCCTAGTAGATCAGGCGACTTTGCGACGACGCAGGAATGCGAAGGCAGCCAAACCTGCGATCAACAGAGGAGCACCCGCTGGAAGCGGAATTGGAGCAATTTCAGGATTTGTGTTTGCAATCCCGAACTCGCCACCAGTTGTGTTTGGCGCACCAAAGGCTGCTGTCAGAGCACCGGCAAGAAAACCGGCAAAATTCAGCTGAATGCCCGAGTCATCAATTGTGCCGAAATCAAACACAACCGCATTTGCGATTCCGTTGACATCGCTTGAGACTGTGCCTTCCCCCGTATCGATCAGGAAGTTTGTCAGCGAAATACTCGACGACGGGTCGGATGTGAGGAATATCTCAACACCACTACCTTCGTGCTCGATCATCGCAACGCCGTCTGTGACCGAACCACCCGTGATTGGGAAATCGACAACCAGATTGCCATCGACAACCTCGGCCGTCGCAGTACCGATAGTGCCAGCACTCAGCCCAAGACCGTCGAGATCGGCTGTCACTTCGACAGATGTCGTCCCGCCCGGAACGATATCGAGAGTTGCAGCAGCTGCGCTGACGGCCCCCCACGCTGTCACGGCCAAAACACCGGCCGCTACAAATAAACGTCTCATTAAAGTCTCCCGTGTATTACGACACACATACGCGTCCGTACTCATCTAGCTTTGTTTATGCGACAGTGACGCGACATGAAAGCCGTTCGCCGCAATTTCTTCAAGTATATGGCGAAAAGATGCCTAGAACATCTCCCTTACGTCTATCTTTGCCACAAAAAGCGGCAGGCTGCAAACATTTGTGATCGATGGCACAGACTTTTTCGCATTGATCAACAATTGCTCAGGCTATGAAAGTCCTTCATTTCGCTGAAAAAATCAATCAAGATCTGTGGGAATACATGTCATGGGTGTTCGCAGGCGTATGCAGCAACCTGAGGGTGCACAACCGTTAAGCAACCAGGCAAATACAGTCTTGTGGCAGGCAAGCACCCATCAGAGTTTGCACCCTCCTCCGGCGATCAAGCGGTGTTGGCGCTATCGGGGCTGGACAAGGTCTAACGCGAGTCGACTAGATCGTTTGCACGCAAGATCTTCTGGAAATCCAATAGGAATAAGCGCCCTTTACGCAAGGACGCGCATGGTCTTCATCGGGTCAGAAGTGGATCGCGCGATCATAAGCGTCGAGCACGCTTTCATGCATTATCTCGCTCAGCGTGGGATGCGGGAAGACGGTCTCCATCAAATCCTGCTCCGTTGTTTCAAGCTGCCGGCCGACCACATAACCCTGGATCAGTTCGGTGACCTCGGCACCGATCATGTGAGCCCCCAGAAGCTCTCCGGTCTTTGCGTCGAATACGGTTTTGATCATGCCTTCCTGCTCGCCCAAGGCGATGGCCTTGCCGTTGCCCATGAATGGGAAGTGCCCAACTTTGACGTCGTAGCCCAGTTCTTTGGCCTTAGCTTCTGAATAGCCGACGCTGGCCACTTGCGGATGGCAATAGGTGCAGCCCGCGATGCTCTCGGGTTTGACGGGGTGGACGTCGTTCTTGCCCGAAACAAGCTCTGCCACCATGACGCCTTCATGACTCGCCTTATGGGCGAGCCATGGGGCTCCGGCAATGTCACCTATCGCATAAAGCCCTTCGACACCAGTGCGGCAATACTCGTCCGTCACCACATGGCTGCGGTCGATCTTCACCCCGAGTTCCTCAAGCCCCAGCCCCTCGACGTTGCCAACAATTCCAACGGCCGAGATCACCGTGTCAAAGTCGTGCTTTTCGATCTTGCCACCCGTCTCAATATGGGCCGTCACCTTGTCTTTGGCGCGGTCAAGCTGTTTGACCATGGCCTTTTGCATGATCTTCATGCCTTGTTTTTCAAAGGATTTCTTGGCAAAGGCCGAGATTTCAGCGTCTTCCACAGGCAGAACACGGTCCATCACCTCGACTACGGTCGTATCGGCGCCGAGTGTGTTGTAGAAGCTCGCGAATTCAATGCCGATAGCACCCGACCCGATGACCAGCAGCTTTTTGGGCATCCGCACAGGCTTCAGCGCGTGCTTATACGTCCAGACCAGATCGCCATCAGCCTCAAGACCAGGCAATTCGCGCGCGCGCGCGCCAGTGGCGAGTATGATGCTTTTCGCGATCAACTCTTCGGTGCTCTTGTCCGTCTTGACCCTAACCTTGCCTTTGGCGGGGATCGTCGCTTCACCCATTATGGTGGTGACTTTGTTCTTCTTCAGTAGATGCGCCACCCCCCCGGAAAGCTGGCCTGCCACCTTGCGCGACCGGTCGACAACAGCGTCAAGATCATAGTCAATTCCGCTGGCCTTGAGGCCGAATTCCTTTGCGCGGTGCATGAGATGAAAGACCTCTGAAGACCGCAACATGGCTTTTGTGGGGATGCAGCCCCAGTTCAGGCAGATGCCGCCCAGATGCTCACGCTCAATGATGGCCGCGCTTAGGCCCAGCTGCGCCGCGCGGATAGCCGCTACATATCCGCCGGGGCCCGCCCCGATCACCACCACGTCAAAGCTTTTCGCTGCCATCGGAATGCCCTTCTCTGCGCTGCGTCAAAGATAGTTTAGCATTAAACCATCCCCGGCGCAGCGGCAATCCGCCTGACGCGCGACAATTCCGCTATGCGTTCAGACCAGGCAGCCCGTATCAGGCAGCCTTGTCGGCTTGAAGCGCCCGAACCACCGCACCGTAACCACCCTGCGCCAGAAACGCGACTTCCTGCTGTGTGCTTGCACGGCCCAGCGACTCGTTCCGGTGTGGAAAGCGTCCGAAGTCACGAATGACATCGCGATGTGCCCGCGCATGCAGCAGGTTGCTCGTACCCGTCTCCGGCATGCGTTCGCAGATCAGGCGCACACAGCGTTCCTGATCGCACAGGTTTTCCGAATGCATCAGCGGCAGATAGAAGAACTGCCGTGCCGGTTCGTCGACCCGCATGTCCCAACCCTTGTCGATGGCCGACTTGGCCACGGCGAGCGCAAAACGATCGCTTGAAAACGCCTTCGCCGTGCCACGGAACATATTGCGCGAGAACTGATCCGTCAAAATGATGTAAGCCAGCGCGCCGTTCGGATATGTCATCCAGAGCGAAAACCGCCCTTCGACAGCCCCATTCCACATCGCTTCAAACTGATCTGAAATATGATCATCAATGGTCTTGTCTTCTTTATACCACGTTTCCAGCCCGTGATCGTCAAGCCAGAATTTCAATACTCTATCGGGTCCCTTCATGGTCCCTTTCTCCTTCACTCATCAATCCCCCCAACGATGCCTGTAGGTTAACGTTAAGTCATAGATATGATTTCAGCGAGTAACGAAAAGCGACACACCTGACATATTAGGTCGCATTTTGCTCGTCCGCGTCCTGCTGATCGGTTTCGATGGCATATTCTTGCGCAATCTCCATACCGACAGCGGTGGTGGCCGCTGGGGTCAGCACGACGTAGCTGCCGGTCTCTTCTACCGCGACGGCATTGCGACGCGTGTTGCGGTAAGCCGCGTATCCGCCCAACGCGCCGAACAGCATCGCGATGAACATGAAAAAACCGGGTGGACCGATCTGATCCATCAGCCAGCCGGTGATCAGCGGTCCGGTGATCGCCCCAAGCCCGTTGATGAAAACAAGCCCGCCCGAGGCAGCGGCCATGTCGTCGTAGTCGAGAAAGTCATTCGTGTGCGCGATCAATAGCGAGTATAGCGGGTTCGACATGCCGCCCACGATGAAGGCTGCGACAAGCAGCATGGCGAAGTCATCGCCCATCAAGATGCCGAGGACGGCGCCGCAAATGCCGATCGTGGACACGCCGATCACAAGAATGCGGCGGCCCATCCGATCGGAAAGCCAGCCGATGGGATATTGAGTCAGGACGGCGCCCACAAAGAACAGCGCGACGAAGGTCGAGATCTGGCCGACGCTGAGACCCGCCAACGTGCCATAGACCGAAGACATGCCGAACTGCGCAGCGAATATACC
Source organism: uncultured Shimia sp. (assembly GCA_937897325.1). Lineage (GTDB taxonomy): Bacteria > Pseudomonadota > Alphaproteobacteria > Rhodobacterales > Rhodobacteraceae > CALCOY01. The sequence goes on along the minus strand of CALCOY010000093.1, from coordinate 42,118 downwards.
CCCCAGAAGAAACATGCCGACGCAGCCCAGCGGGGACTGGCGTGCCAATCGCGGAAGGCTCATCGGCTTGGTGGTGTCGAAGGCTGGCGTTGGCGTAATCGACAGAAGGATCGGCGTGATGGCCAGGCTGACAAGAACTGATGGGATGACGAACAGCACATATCCCGACGGATCAGCGGCCAGCATCAGGCCCTGTGCCGCAACGATGCCAAGGGTCTGCACGATCATGTAGAGCGACAACGATTGCCCGCGGTTTTCGTTCGTTGACGCATTGTTGAGCCAGCTTTCCGCCGTCACGTAGACGGCGGAAAAGCAAAAGCCGATCAGGACACGGCCAAGTGTCCACACCCAAACCTGGGCAAAAGTGGGGTAGAGGATCAGAACGGCGGAGATGAGTGAAGCAAGGGCTGCAAAAACGCGCACATGGCCCACGCGGCGGATCATGCCGGGGGCCATCTGGCTGCCGCCGAGAAACCCTACGAAGTAAGCCGACATGACGATCGACATCTCGAACGTTCCGAAGCCCTCAATCTGGCCGCGCACGCCCAGCAAAGTGCCCTGCATGCCGTTGCCGATCATAAGAAGGCCCATGCCCAAAAGAAGCGCCCACGCGCTTTTGAGAACCTGGATCATTTTGGCCTCCTTATGATGTCTATTTGGTGCAGTGCCACGGGCGCGCTGGCGCTGTCGGTCTGGTCTGCGACATGAGGTATGTCGATTTCAGGCGCCAGTGCCATCGGGCAATAAAAGCGACGCATCGCCGTAGGAAAAAAACCGATAATCGTTGGCAATCGCGTGGTCGTAGATCTGCAGGATCCGGGCGCGCCCCATCAGGGCAGAGACCAGCATAATCAGGGTCGATTTCGGCAGGTGGAAATTGGTCATGAGACCGTCGGCCGCGCGAAACTCAAAGCCCGGATAGATAAAGATGTCGGTCATACCTTCCCAGGGGCCGATCGCACCATCGCGGGCGGCGGTCTCGATCAAGCGCAAGGCAGTTGTACCAACGGGGATGACGCGGCTTCCTTCAACCTTAGCACGGGCGATGGCCTCAGCGGCCGCGGCACCGATCTGGCCCCATTCGCCGTGCATCTTGTGGGTGGTCACATCGTCGACCTTCACAGGCAGGAAGGTTCCAGCGCCCACATGGAGGGTGACGAATGTCATCCCGACACCGCGGGCCTTAAGCGCACGGATCAGTGCGTCATCGAAATGAAGCGAGGCCGTCGGTGCGGCCACGGCCCCCTGATTGCGCGCCCAGATCGTCTGGTAGTCGGTCTTGTCCTGTTCATCGGCAGGGCGTTTGGCGGCAATATAAGGCGGCAGCGGCATGGCCCCGGCCGAGGCGAGGGCAACGTCAAAGTCGTCGCCTGTCAGATTGAAGCGCAAGACGCCCTGGCCGTCCGCCACGTCTTCCAGTGTGGCGCTGAGATCATCCGAGAACTGCACGACCTCGCCCATCTTCACCTTCTTTAGTGGCTTGATCAGAGAAGCCCATGTGCCATCGGCGCGAGGTTCCAGCATCGTGACTTCGATCCGCGCCTTGGTCAGACCTTGGGCACCTTGACGGGACCGCATGCCGCTCAGGCGTGCGGGAATGACCTTGGTGTCGTTGAGAACCAAAAGATCGCCGGGCCGGAGCCAATCTGGCAAATCCCGCACGATCTGATCGTGCAGTGTGCCGGGGCCCGCCACAAGCAGCTTGGCGGATGACCTTGGCCGCGCGGGCCGGGTCGCGATACGCCCCTCGGGCAAGTCAAAGTCAAAATCGCTGAGTTTCATAGCCCGGGCTTTAGACTGACTGTCAGCGGCCTTCAAACTCTTCGCGTTGGCGTCGGGGCCGTTGGTCGGGAACCAGCGCATTGCCGCCCTGAGGCGGGTTGTCTATGCGCGGCGGGGGCGCGCGGAAGAGGTCGCGGAACATGCCCGGCGTCAGCGCCGAAAGCGGGTTCACCGACACACGCGGCTCTGCTGCAGGACCGGCCATGCGGTAGTTGAATCCGATCAGACCTTCACCCGGGCGGGTGAAGATGCTGCCGAGGCCATTAAGGAAGTAGACCGGCGAGATGACACCCTGCATATCGAGCGCCTTGTCAGCGACGAGATAGGTGCCATCCATCGAAAGCCCCATCGACGGTCCGGTCGCGCTCGCCCCCGTCAGGATGACGGTCGAGGGGGTCAGGCGGAAGTTGGCGGTCACGTCGGAAAAGACGATCCCGTCGCCGCTCAACTGCTCTAAAAGGCCGACAATGCTGATCGCGGACAACAGATCAGCCATGGCAGGCGCATCCTTCACCCGCGTGTTGCTGACACGCAGGGTGCCGTCAAAGCTACCGCTTTCACCAGAGGGCAGAAGGGTCAGCACCAGGTTCCCCCCTCGCGCCTGCCGCAGAAGACCGGCTGCGGCAAAAACCCCGCCTGCATCCGATGAGGTAAGGCGCAAGGCGCTCCGACCATCGCGGGGAACAAGCTGGCCTGTCACCTCTGCGCCGCCATTGACGCGGGCAGTGAATGTCCCCTCCATCCCCTCGCGGCGGCTGACGAACGTACCGTTCACGCCCGTCAGGGCAATTGTGTCGTTGATCTGGAGCCGGTCGAGTGACATGCGAATGGGAGTCACCGCACCCCCCGATCCGCCACCGCCGCCCGATTGGCCGAAACTGGCCCTTCGCATATCAAGCGTACCGCCGCGCAGAACGATCTCGGGCGGTTGGCCGCGACCGCGCCCGACCAGATCTACGGGTCCGTTAAGCCAATCGCCCAGAGAGACCTGATCAAAGCGGGCGCGAGACAGACCGCCGCCCTCGTTCAAAGTGACGCGGCCCGTTGCAGAGAGACCGGCAGCATTCAGCGAAAGACGCGAAACCTCGGGCGTGGGGCCAAGCGTGCCCGCGACCTCCAATTCCCCGCTACTGCCCCTACCCTTGAACCAGCCCATCTGCGGGATGGAAACGCCAAGGCCCTGCATGTCGGAACTCAGGGTGAATTCCGGCGGACCGCCCGGCGGCAGCGTAACGTTCAACTTGCCTTGCGCCTCGCCCTGAAGGGCACCGTTGGGCAGTCCCAAATCGAAACGGTCGGCGGCAATCGGGGACAGGCTGACAAGGCCTTCAACCCGACTGGAAGTTGGACCAGGCCTGATCGGACTGCTCCAGGTGGCTTGGAATGGGACACCGTCCAAGGTGCCTTCTCCTCCGATGGCGACAAGATCCTCGTTGACGTTCAGGCCAAACTCCGACGCGCGCAGGCTGCGGCCTTCGATCAATTTGGTGCTGCTGACATTCATCAGGCGGCCCGTAGCGTCATATTCCAGATCCGCGACGGTCACCCCCCTGCGCAGCGGCAAGGACAATGCGCCTTCAACCCGCATGGCGCCGTCGGCCAAATCAACCGGCAGATTGGCCTTGGACATGACCGAAAGTGGCGGCATGTCGAGAAGCGAGAGAGCCGAGGTCACAGTGCCCCGCGCCACGATACGGGCCACGCCGGGCGGGCCGCCTTTGACGGTGACATCCGGGATGATGAATGACGAACCTGCCGCCGAAATCGGGCCCCCGGTGGGTGGCGTGACCTGCCCACGATCGACCGAGATCACGAAGCGGTTTCGCAGAAGGTTTGCATGCCCGCTGGCCCCAGTGATCGGGGGAAGCGTCCGTGCATAACGCACATCTGCATCCGCATAGTCGAAACTGAGATAGGCCTGCGGTTCGCCCGCAAGATCGCTGCGCAAAGATACGTCGACATCACTGAGATGGGCCTTCAGAAGGTTCCGGGAAAGCCAGTCTCGGGTGCGCGGGACAAGACCAGGCGGCCAAAGTGTCAAGACACGCTCGGCGCTGATCCCGTCCATTTGCGCGTCAAGGCCGTAGTCCCAACCCGACTCTGCAGCGACCAGATGACCGCTGAGCGCGAGGGACTGCCCTTTGTCCTGCAGAAGGCCTTGTCCCAGTTCGAAACGGAAAGGCGACGGCGTCAGGCGGAAATCCATCTGCAGACCGTCGATAATTACGGGTTCAGGATAAAGCTCTGCCGGATCAAACTGAAGGCCCGATATGGTGAACTGGCCAACAAGATCGGTAAGTTGTCCGGCCTCCAGCCCGTTGAGAAAGGCCTGCCCTTCCGCTCGGCCAGCGAACCATTTGCTGTCGATGGAAAGTTCGTCGAATGTGATGGACTGGGCAACGGGGTCATACGTGAAGTAGCTGCGCGCGCCATTGAACGGAATAGGCCGGGTCGCGTCGGTGGGCTGCACCACGCCCTGCCTTATGGTCAACGTTGCGTTCAGTTCCTGCACCGTTCCATCGTCCGAAACACCGCTGCGCAGGGCTCCGGAAATCGGCGCACGCAGGATGTCCAGCCAGGCAAAGGCGGGGCCTTGCGCAGCAATGTCACCTGCCGAGACATCGGTGAAATTGACGCCGAATTCGGCAGCAGAATCACCCAGAACGGTCTCGTAAGTGGCTTCCAGTGTGGCCACGCCCGTGCCACCGCTGAGCAGCGCCAAATCGGCGGCCATCTGCAGATCGTTCCCCTCGCGTGTCATGCGAACCCGCCCACCATCGACGGTCCAGCCCCGCTCCGTGCGTAAATCCTCATAGCGCAGGGTGAGGCCCTGAAGCTCTGCCTCGACAAGATCGGCCAGAGCCCGGCGGGCCAGAAGACGGTCAACCTGCTTGATCAGATCCGGCACGCTGGCCGCCCGACGCAATGGCGCGGCCGCCTCACCTTCCGCAGTGAGGTTGAAGCTGCCATCAGCCGCGCGTTGCAATTTGGCTGAAACGCCTGTGATCCAAACGTGGCTGGGCCGGAGGCGCCCTGCAATCAGACGCTCCAGCGACAGGCGCGCCTCGACCGAGGCGAAGGATACGATCCGACGGCCATCTGGACCGAAGATCTCCATGTCGTTGAAGCGGATGCGCGGGTAGAAGCGATCGCGGAAGACGAATTCAAGCTGATCGAATTGCAGCCGACCACCTGCCAAGTGCTTGGTCGCTCGGTCCTCGATCTCGGCCTGAACACTTTGCGGCAAGGTCACAGGGCGCCCGGCCATCAGATAGATAAACGCGCCGATCAGCAGGGCAAGCGATAGGGAGATCGAGATGCTGGCCACGCGTCGACATATACGAAGCCAGCGGCCGCGGCGTTTGGGGGGCAGCGCCGCATCGGCCTCGGGATTGTTTGAAGGAGGGCTGGTCATGCCTTTAAATTCGCGCCCCCGGTTCTATCATCGGAAGCAACTGAAACTGACAGACCTGGAAGGCCGATCATGCTTGACATCTCGACACCTGCGCCCGATTTCACATTGCCCCAAGCGGGGGGCGATGAAGTAACCTTGTCCGCCCTCCAGGGCAGCCCGGTCGTTCTTTATTTTTACCCGCGCGATGATACACCAGGCTGCACCAAAGAAGCTATTGCTTTTTCGGAGCATCTTGACGCTTTCGCGGCGGCTGGCGCAAAAGTGTTCGGCATCTCTAAGGACAGCGTGGCGAGCCATGAGAAATTCACCAAGAAGAAAGAGCTGAGCGTGCCGCTTTTGTCGGATGAGAACGCCTCGGTCTGCGAAGACTACGGCGTCTGGGTCGAGAAGAACATGTATGGCAAAAAGTACATGGGCATCGAGCGCGCCACCTTTCTCATCGGTGCCGATGGCACCATCGCCGAGATCTGGCGCAAGGTGAAAGTGCCGGGCCATGCGGAAAAGGTGCTTGAGGCGGCGAAGGCGCTTTGATCCCGCTGGCAGCGATGGCGGACGCGGTGCTGCGCTGCGCCGACGGACGTGAGAAAACCCGCCTGTCCCGCGGCTTTGCTGCAGAATGGCAGGCGGCGCGGGCCAACGGCAAAAAACCCGAGATCGGGCACGCCAACCCGCCCCGCCATCCCGCCCGTCCGGTTGCACCTGAATTGTTGAGCCCGCGGGATGTCCCAAAGCGCAAGCCCGGATCGCCGCAGGGTCGTGTCGCGCTCTTGCATGCGGTTGCGCATATCGAATTGAACGCGGTCGATCTGCACTGGGACATCATTGCGCGCTTCACGCATGTGCCAATGCCGATGGGCTTTTACGACGACTGGGTGAAAGCGGCGGATGAGGAATCCAAACACTTCAACCTGATGTGCGATTGCCTGGGAGAACTGGACAGCTCATATGGCGCCCTGCCCGCCCACGCCGGAATGTGGCGCGCCGCCGAAGATACGGCAGAGGATCTGATGGGACGACTGGCCGTGGTGCCGATGGTGCTTGAAGCGCGCGGGCTTGATGTCACACCGAACATGATCGAAGTCTTCCGCAAGGCTGATGCCGACAATGCTGTGTCGGCTCTCGAAACGATATACGCCGAAGAGGTCGCGCATGTGGCCTATGGATCGAAATGGTTTCATTTTCTCTGCGGTCGGGAAGACGCGGATCCGAAAGAGGTTTTTCACACGCTTGTCCAAAAATACTTCAAAGGCCCGCTCAAACCGCCTTTCAATGAGGAAAAACGGGCCGAGGCAGGCCTGCCCCCGGATTTCTACTGGCCCCTCGCGGTTTCTCAGTGACGCAAGGTCGTAACCAGCGAACCGGCAGGGTTGCATTGACATCACCCCACAACCCTTTGAGATCGGCGGATTTTTGCCACTTAGTGCAACATTTGCACGGGAAACGTGTAGGCAGGGCAATCAGGGTTGCCCGAAAGATACACGACGTCTATCCCATCTGCCGAAGGCGCCGAGGGGATGCGAGCGCCGTTTTTGAGGCAGCAAAAGGGTAGTATCTGTGCGGACACTCCTCGCGATCAGACTGAATGCCGCGCTTGAACGGGTCTTTCCCGAACGACGCGTTTTCCTGAAATCCGAGGAAGATACGCGGTTTATCCGGCTCAAACCCGCAACGCAGGCTGTTGCCCTGGCCGGCGGAAGCCTTGTGGTCGCCTGGGCCATTATGGCGACCGCGATCCTGCTGATGGACTCCATAGGCTCAGGCAATTTTCGCGAACAGGTCAGGCGGGATCAGGCGACCTACACCGCCCGATTGAACGATTTATCCGCACAAAGAGATACCCGTGCCGAAGAAGCGCTGGCTGCTCAAGAGAGGTTCAACGCGGCGCTTGCGCAGATTTCCGCCATGCAATCGCAATTGCTTGCATCAGAGAATCGCCGTCGTGAACTTGAGACCGGGATCGAAGTTATACAAACGACTTTGCGTGGCACGATGAAAGCGCGGCAGACCGCCCAGGAACAGGTGGCTGCCCTTCAAAGCCAGGTCGAGGATGGCGGTGCAGCCCCGACGCTGGCGGATGGTGATGGCCCCGCCCCGATGGATTTCGTCGCCGAAGCACTGGCCCGGACCGCGGCCGAGCGCGACAAGATCATCGAAGACGCACAGGATGCGCTGATCGAAGCCGACGAGCTAAAGATCGAATTGGCGCTTCTGCGTGATCAGAACGATCAGATCTTTCGCCAGTTGGAAGAAGCGATGACTGTTTCGGTCAAACCGCTGGACAAGATGTTTACCGCCGCAGGTATGGACCCCGACCGGATAATCGATCAGGTGCGCCGTGGCTATTCCGGCCAGGGTGGTCCTCTCACGCCGCTGTCATTCTCAACCCGCGGGGAAGAGCCGACGCCTGACACGATGCGCGCCAACCGAATCCTGAATGAGATGGACAAGCTGAACCTCTACCGCATCGCGGCGGAAAAAGCGCCGTTTGCCACGCCTGTCAAAAATGCCTTCCGCTTTACCAGCGGCTACGGCCTTCGGCGTGATCCGAAAACGGGCGGACGCCGGATGCACAACGGCGTCGATTTCGCCGCAGCGCATGGCACACCGCTTTATGCAACAGGTGATGGCGTTGTGACATTTGCTGGCTGGCAGTCCGGCTATGGGCGCCTTGTCAAGATCCAGCATGAATTTGGGATAGAGACACGCTTTGCGCATCTTTCAGCGATCAATGTTAAAGTTGGTCAAAGGGTCTCGCGCGGGGATCGGATCGGTGATATGGGGGCATCTGGAAGGGTGACAGGTGTGCATCTTCACTACGAAGTGCGCATCGGCGGCCAGCCCGTAAACCCCATGATCTACATCAAGGCAGGAAACGATGTTTTCTAAAAGCAAAGTCAACGAACCCGGCGCAACACCCGCCGAAGCTCCAAAGCCGGAAGCCAAAGATGCCGCTGGAGCGGCCCCGGCTACGGCTGCAAAATCCGCCCCTCCAAAGGCAAAACCGCCCGCCTCTGTCATCTCGGCAGACCTGCATATCACTGGCAACGTCAAGACAACAGGCGACATCCAGGTTGAAGGCACGGTCGAAGGTGACATCCGCGCGCATCTGCTGACAGTCGGTGACACTGCCACGATCAAAGGCGAGGTGACTGCGGACGACGTCGTCGTGAATGGCCGCATCGTGGGCCGTGTGCGCGGGTTGAAAGTCAGACTGACATCGACCGCACGCGTCGAAGGCGACATCATCCACAAGACCATCGCCATCGAATCCGGCGCCCATTTCGAAGGTTCGGTTCAGCGTCAGGACGATCCGCTGAATGCGGGTGCCAAGGGCGCAGCGCCAGCGGCCACAGCCAAGGTAAGCTCGAACGGCTAAGGTCTTTTTGACATGACGGATGTACGGGCGCCGGGCACCAACGCGGCGCCCGTCTTTCGTGAGGGGTTCTGCGCGCCGGCCGCGCGTCCCTTCATTCTAGCGTCGGCCATCCTTGCCTCTGCATTGGGCTTTATCGACGGGACCGTGGTGTCCATCGCACTGCCCGCCATACGGGCCAGCCTGGGCGCGGATCTGCTGCAGGCGCAATGGATCCACAACGCCTACATGCTGACTATCTCGGCTCTGATCCTGATCGGTGGCGCAATCGGCGACAGGCTGGGGCTGGCGCGGGTCTTTGCCGCCGGGATCGGCCTTTTTGTGGGGGCGTCCCTGCTATGCGCGATAGCCTCGAGCCCGCTTTTTTTGATCCTTGCCCGCGCCTTTCAGGGTGTTGGCGCCGCCATCATGGTGCCGGGGTCACTGGCCATCATTGCGCGGGCCTATCCACGCGAAGAACGCGGGCGAGCGATTGGCATCTGGGCGGCAGCCTCCGCCATCACGACCGCTCTTGGACCGATCATCGGCGGATTGGCTCTGTCTTTGGGCGGGCCCGAGATGTGGCGCTGGATCTTCGCGATCAATCTGCCGCTCGGGGCGCTTGCGATCTGGCTTCTGCTCAGCCGCGTGGGGCTTGATCCATCGAATTCCGACCGCCAGCTGGACGTACCAGGAGCGGTCCTCGCCACGCTCGGATTGCTGGCGCTGGCGTGGGGGCTGACACAGCTGGAGCATGGGGAGGGGGCCACCCTCTGGATCGCAACCGGAGCGGTGATACTGCTGGTTTTCCTTTGGGTCGAGGCGCGTGCACCGCAGCCGATGATGCCGCTGTCTCTCTTTGCCTCACGCACCTTTTCGGGGGCAAATACTCTGGCCTTCACGCTCTATAGCGCCCTTGGCATCATGTTTTTTTTCATGCCAATGACCTTCATCGCGGGGTGGGGCGTTACAGAGATTGAGGCGAGCGCGGCCTTCGCCCCCTTATCGGTCTTCCTGTCGCTTTTGTCCTCTCGCGCGGGTGCTTTAGCGGATCGGATCGGTCCGAAACCGCTGCTGATCGTGGGGCCCATCATCGTCGGCGTCGGCTATGGACTGATAGGGTTGCTTGCGCCGCAACAGAATTTCTGGGGCCACATGGTGCCCGCTATGTGCCTCGTCGGCCTTGGCATGTCGGCGGTCGTCGCCCCCTTGTCAACGTCGGTGATGGGCGCCGTAGAGGACGCGCAATCCGGCATCGCGTCAGGTATCAACAATGCAGTGACGCGGATGGCTGGCCTGATCTCAGTCGCAGCGGTCGGGGGCATCGTCGCGACGGTGTATGCGGCGTCGGGCGGAACGGAAAGCTTCGGTTTGGAGAGCGATGCACCGGGTCATGCCGCAGCCATGACGACCGCCTTTCAGACCTTGGCCTACATCGCTGGAAGTCTTTGTTGGTTAAGCGCCGTCGTGGCTGCGATGTTCATCGATGTGCCTCAGAAAGCGCAAATCGACAGCACGTGATGGAAGGGCATTTGGTTCGCGCCCACACGACATTTTGCATCGGTAACGGCACCCGTCATAGACTTCCTCTCGTCACAATGAGGTTGGAGGTCTAGGTTACCCCTACCGGGCAGCAGTAAAGGATGCGGGTGATGGACAGCAGCACATCAAGAAAAACGCTTTTGCTGACCGGCGCGAGCCGTGGGATCGGCCATGCAACCGTGAAAACCTTCGCGCGCGAAGGCTGGCGGGTCATTTCGTGTTCGCGGCAGGCGTTTTCGGCGGATTGCCCCTGGCCCAGCGGCGAAGAAGATCACATGCAAGTGGATCTCGCTGATCCCAAGCAGACGATCGAAGCGATCGAGACGATCAAGTCCCGACTGAAGGACGGTAAACTTCATGCGCTGGTCAACAATGCAGGTGTCTCGCCGAAGGATGAGAATGGCGGGCGCCTCAATACGCTCGACACCGATCTGGGCACCTGGGGACGCGTCTTTCATGTGAATTTCTTTGCCTCTGTCGTTCTGGCGCGTGGTCTGAAGGAGGAATTGGCGACGGCAAAGGGATCCGTGGTCAATGTCACGTCCATTGCAGGTGCGCGGGTGCATCCTTTTGCCGGTGCCGCCTATGCGACCTCAAAGGCGGCTCTTGCCGCGCTCACCCGCGAGATGGCACATGATTTCGGCCCTCTTGGCGTGCGTGTGAACGCGATTGCACCGGGCGAGGTTGAAACAAGCATACTGAGTGAAGGGACCGACAAGATCGTCGCAGGCCTGCCTATGCGGCGGCTCGGCCAGCCCGAAGAAGTAGCCGCAGCGATCTATTTTCTGTGCTCTGAGGCAAGTTCCTATGTGTCGGGCGCCGAGATTGAGGTGAACGGCGCCCAGCACGTTTAATCGGTGACGCGCACCGTCTGCATCACATCCGGGTTGTCTGTGACAGACCCGTTGGGGCCAGCGCCCCGTTTGATCGCATCCAGCACTTCCAGCCCTTCGGTCACCCGACCAATGACGGTGTATTCGCCATTCAAGAAGTAGCCTTCGTCAAACATTATGAAGAACTGGCTGTTGCCGCTGTCGGGGCTTTGCGCACGCGCCATGCCCACAACACCGCGGTCAAATGGGACATCCGAAAACTCGGCCTTGAGGTTCGGCTTGTCGGAACTGCCGGTCCCTGCCCGACCGGTATCGCCACCCGCTTTGCCGAATTGCACATCGCCGGTCTGCGCCATGAAGCCGTCGATCACGCGGTGGAAGATCACGTTGTTGTAGGCGCCCTCAGACGCAAGCTCCGTGATACGCGCAACATGGCCCGGAGCCACATCTTCCAGGAGATCGATCTTGATCGTTCCGTTTGCATCGCCCGCCACGTCGATCTCGATCCCTGTTGCGGCGGCAGGACCCGCCGCAACAAAAAGTGCAAGTATGGCGGCACTACGCATCTGCGGCCACCTTAACGCTGACCATCCGGTCGGGGTTCATGGGGGGCTCGCCGCGCATGATTGCGTCAACATGCTCCATCCCTTCGAGCACCTGACCATAGACTGTATATTGGCCGTTCAGGAAATGGTTGTCCTTGAAGTTGATGAAGAACTGGCTGTTTGCAGAGTCGGGATTGGCCGAACGGGCAGCCCCCAACGTGCCGCGATCGTGCGGCATCTTGGAAAACTCTGCAGGCACGTCCGGCATGTCCGATCCGCCGGTGCCCGCCAACCGAATATTGAAGCCGTCCTCCATATCGCCATGTTCCACATCGCCGGTCTGCGCCATAAACCCGTCGATCACCCGGTGGAAACAGACGTTGTCGTATTGACCGGCGCGCGCGAGCTCTTTCATACGCTCGGCATGCTGAGGGGCGATGTTCGGCCACAGCTCAATCACGACAGTGCCGTCCTTTAGCTCCATGAGGATCGTATTTTCGGGGTCTTTGATATCGGCCATGCAGCGCTCCTGTCAGATGTTAGCCCCTACCTAGGCCGATGCACGCGCAGGGACAAGTCGACCATTGACCTATCCCGCCCAAGCGGCAAAAGAGCGTTGAAATCAGGATCGGAGACCGCGTCATGGGCTGGAAAACACTCGATGATATGAACCTAGCAGGCAAGCGTGTGCTGGTGCGGGTGGACATCAATGTACCCATCGAAGGTGACCGCGTTACGGACACGACACGGATCGATCGGATTGTGCCGACGATCAAGGACATCGTCGCAGCGGGCGGCACACCGATCCTGCTGGCCCATTTTGGGCGGCCCAAAGGCCAAGTGGTAGCCGAAATGTCACTGCGCGTCACGCTGCCCGCACTTGAAGCAGCCCTCGGGACAGAGGTGCATTTTGTCGAACGGCCCGACCCGGAGGAGTTGGCGGCATTGCCAGCGGGCACGGTTGTTTTGGTGGAGAATACGCGCTTTTCCCCCATGGAAGAGGCCAATGATCCCGCGATGGCGCAATTTCTCGCCTCGCTGGGGGACATCTTCTGCAACGATGCCTTTTCAGCAGCGCATCGGGCACATGCCTCGACCACAGGCGTTGCGGAATTGCTGCCCAACTGCGCGGGCCGCCTAATGCAGGCCGAACTCAGCGCACTTGAAGCCGCTCTTTCGAGTCCAGAGCGGCCCGTCGGTGCGGTCGTTGGCGGAGCAAAGGTTTCGACGAAGATCGACCTTTTGCAGAACCTCGTCGGCAAGCTTGATGTGCTGATCATCGGGGGCGGTATGGCCAACACGTTTTTGGGGGCAATGGGTGCCTCGCTTGGCAAGTCACTGCGCGAGGAAGATCTCTATAGCAAAGCGCGGGAGATTCTCAAAGCGGCAGAGGATGCGGCGTGTCGGGTGATCCTTCCCCAGGATGGCCGCGTCGCGCGGGTGTTCGAGGCCGGAGCGGCCTATAACGTTTTGCCATTGGATAAAGCCACAGCATTGGACGCCGATCAGATGGTGCTGGATGCAGGCGACACCGCGGTCCAGAGGGTGGCCGAAGCGATCGAAGGGCTGAAGACACTGATATGGAACGGACCACTCGGCGCATTTGAAATTCCGCCCTTCGACATGGCAACGAAAGCTGCGGCCAGAGTCGCGGCAGAGCGGACGAAGACCGGTGACCTTATCACGGTGGCCGGCGGCGGTGATACGGTTGCCGCGCTGCATCAGGCAGGCGTTGCCCAAGACTTCACCTACATCTCAACCGCTGGCGGAGCGTTCCTGGAATGGATGGAGGGTAAGACGCTGCCGGGCGTTGCGGCATTGTCCGCCTAAGAGCGGCAGCCTATCATCGGTGTTGGGGAGGGAGCGCAACATGAATACGTTTACACTCATCACAGGGGCCTCCGAAGGGTTAGGTGTCGAATTCGCCAAACAAGCCGCCCGCGAAAAGCGCGGCCTTATCATCGCGGCTCGGTCAGAGGACAAGCTGAACGACATTGCATATGAATTGCGGGGCTTGGGCGTCGAGGTCGTGGTCATCCCGGCGGATCTGAACACCCTTGAAGGGGTAGAAGACCTCTGGGGCCGGGCGACAGAAGGGAGGGTCGTCGACGTGCTGGTCAACAATGCGGGGCTAGGCTTTAGCGGGTCCTTCGCCGATCCGGAAGGATGGGAGCGAGAGCTGAGTTCGATCAACGTAAATATGCTGGCCGTGACGCGTCTGATGAAGCTGGCCATTCTCCATATGAAAGAGCACGGCAAGGGACGGATCCTCAACATCGCGTCGACCGCCGCGTTCATGCCGGGCCCCAACATGGCCGTTTATCACGCGACCAAGGCATACGTGCTATCCTTGTCAGAAGCCGTCGCAGAGGAATTGCGTGATACCAAGATTACCGTGACGGCGATCTGTCCGGGGGCAACAAAGACCAACTTCCATAACCAAGCCGACATGCATGATGTGCGACTGCTTAAAATGGCCAAGCCGGCCAAAGCCTCAGAGGTTGCGGAACTTGGCTGGTTGCAATCGCGCATTGGCAAACGGATTGTGGTGCCTGGGGCAATCAACAATGTCTTTGCGTTATCTAACCGTTTCCTGCCACGTGGTGTGACTACGCGAATTGCAGCGCAGCTGATGGGCAAAAACTGATCCTCCCCGCATTTGGGGGATTCACACAACGAATCGCCTGTGTCATAGTCATGTTGATCGCCCAATAAGAGGCGGCAAGAGGCAGAGACATGACACGCGCAGCGCGCCCCGCCCTGGGGCAATTCCTGTTCTTTATCGTAGCCTTCGCGCTTGGCATTTACTTCATGTTTGCCGCCGTACAAGGTGATTTCGGTGTATTCCGCCGGGCCGAGATCGAAGCAGAAAAGCGGATCTTGTCTGAACAGCTTTTGCAGGTGCAGGAAGAGGTCGCGCGGATGGAAAACCTGACGCGGCGCCTGTCGGACGGATATCTGGATCTCGATCTTCTTGACGAACAGGCAAGGTCTGTTCTGGGCATGATCCGGGCCGATGAGATCGTCATTCGCTAGGCCCAAGGTATCGTTTCAAACTTTTTCCTTACGATAAGGACCCGAATCCGATAACTAATAGTTTAACGCTAAACTATTCTTTCGGAGGAGGTGCTATGGCGGCGCGCAAGACGACGAAAAAGCCAAACGTGTCAGCCGAGGAGCTAAAGGAACACTACCGAAACATGCTTCTGATCCGCCGGTTTGAGGAAAAGGCGGGACAGCTCTATGGCATGGGACTGATTGGTGGCTTCTGTCACCTCTACATCGGGCAAGAGGCGGTGGTTGTTGGTCTGGAAGCGGCCGCCGAGGAAGGTGACAAGCGCATCACATCCTATCGCGATCACGGTCACATGCTGGCGTGCGGAATGGATCCCAACGGCGTCATGGCAGAACTGACCGGTCGCGAAGGGGGCTATTCCAAAGGCAAGGGCGGCTCCATGCACATGTTCTCGAAGGAAAAGCACTTTTATGGCGGGCACGGGATCGTGGCTGCGCAGGTGCCGCTCGGCGCGGGGCTCGCCTTTGCTGACAAATACAACGGCAATGACCGCGTGACCTTTATCTATTTCGGGGATGGTGCAGCGAACCAGGGCCAGGTCTATGAGACCTACAACATGGCTGAGCTGTGGATGCTGCCCGCGGTCTTCGTGATCGAAAACAACCAATACGCAATGGGCACATCGACCAAGCGGTCGACCATGTCGCCCAGCTATTGGGAACGCGGCGCGGCTTACGGGATCCCGGGCGAAGAGGTCGACGGGATGGACGTGCTGGCCGTGAAAGAAGCCGGCGAAAAAGCCGTGGCGCACTGCCGGGCGGGCAAAGGACCCTACATCCTGGAGATCAAGACCTATCGCTATCGCGGGCATTCCATGTCGGACCCGGCCAAGTACAGGACGCGGGAAGAAGTACAAAAGATGCGCGATGAACGTGACCCGATCGAAGCGGTCCGCTCAATGCTGCTGACGGGCAAACATGCTACCGAAGATGACCTCAAGGCTATCGACAAAGAGATAAAGGATATCGTCAATAAGTCGGCGGATTTCGCAAAAGAAAGCCCGGAACCTGCCTTGGAAGAATTGTGGACAGATATCTACGCCGACGAACTGACGCAGGAGGCGCCATAATGCTGCGCAAGTCGGGGCTGATCGCGCTTGTGTTTTCTGGTTTGGCGCTGCCTTTGCACGCGCAGAGTGTTGACGCGACCGTGGCGCAGATGAAGGTCGCACTTGATTGGTCGGGCCAGGCCCGGACCAACCGGGATGGACTTTATTCGGTCAGGCTGGAGCCCGATGGCTGTAACTTTCGGCTCAGCGTTCTGGGTGCCAGGGATGGCAGCAAATTTGCAGGCAAGCTGGGGGTTCGGTTTCGCGATCTCGATCCGGGTTCGCTGAAGTTCCGTCGCCACCGCGATGGCATCTCAATGCGGATCGAAACGAAAAATGAGCGCGAGACGGTCAATGTCGTTGGCAAAGTCGAGGGCGGGTCACAACTCCGCGTCGTCCGGAAAGATGTCCGCCGCAGGCCGGAAACAGGGAAGTGCGACGCGAGAAGCTGCACGATCACAGAACTGAAGGACGCGATCCCCAGCACCTATATCGGTCCCAAATCAACGACGACACAAAGAACCATCGCCCAGGCCTTCCAAACACTGGAACGGCTTTGTCGGCGCGGCGGGTAAGACGAGAGGACATTCCATGGCAACCGAAATTCTCATGCCCGCGCTTTCACCAACGATGGAGGAAGGCACGCTTGCAAAATGGCTGGTGAAAGAAGGAGATACGGTCGCGTCCGGTGACATCCTGGCCGAGATCGAAACAGACAAGGCAACGATGGAGTTCGAGGCGGTAGACGAAGGCATCATCGGAAAGATTATGGTCGCCGAGGGCAGCGAGGGTGTGAAGGTCAACACACCGATTGCCGTGCTTCTGGAAGAAGGCGAAGACGCCCACTCGGTGCCAGAGAGCGCTCCGCCCCCCGTGGCAGAGGTAAAGACGCAATCATCGCAGGATGTACCAGCGGCAACGATGGACCATCCCGCCCCCAAAGCGCCCATGGTCGATGATAGTCCGGACTGGCCCGCAGATGCGACAATGAAACCACAGACTGTCCGCGAAGCACTGCGCGATGCAATGGCAGAAGAAATGCGCCGCGAAGACGGGGTGTTCCTAATGGGTGAGGAAGTCGCCGAATATCAGGGGGCTTACAAGGTCAGCCAGGGGCTTCTGGATGAATTTGGCGAACGGCGGGTGATCGACACCCCCATCACCGAACACGGCTTTGCAGGAATTGGCGTCGGTGCGGCCATGGCAGGTCTGCGCCCGATCGTGGAATTCATGACCTTCAACTTCGCCATGCAGGCGATTGACCAGATCATCAACTCTGCCGCCAAGACGTTGTACATGTCAGGGGGCCAGATGGGCTGCCCCATCGTTTTCCGGGGGCCGAATGGGGCGGCTGCACGTGTGGCAGCCCAGCACAGTCAGGATTATGCTGCCTGGTACATGCAGATCCCAGGGCTCAAAGTCGCAATGCCCTATTCGGCGGCAGATGCGAAAGGTCTGATGAAGTCAGCCATCCGCGATCCGAACCCGGTGATCTTCCTTGAAAACGAGATCCTTTATGGGCGCAGCTTTGATGTGCCAGAGATCGAAGACTTGGTCGTGCCTTTCGGTAAGGCGCGGATCTGGCGGGAGGGCAGCGATGTGACGATTGTCAGCTTCGGGATTGGCATGACTTACGCGCTGGAGGCAGCCGACAAGCTGGCCGAAGATGGGATCAGCGCAGAGGTGATCGACCTGCGTAGCCTGCGGCCGATGGATACCGCCACGATCTTGAAATCGGTTCAGAAGACAAACCGCTGCGTGACGGTCGAGGAAGGCTGGCCGCAAGGATCGGTGGGCGGCTACATTTCATCAGTGATCATGCAAGAGGCATTTGATTACCTTGATGCCCCCGTGATCACCTGTACCGGCAAGGATGTGCCGATGCCATACGCCGCCAACCTAGAGAAGCATGCACTTGTGACCACCGATGAGGTAATTGAGGCCGTGAAACAGGTGACTTACGCATCATAAGGATTGCTTCTCATGGCCATGATCATCAGCGACGACATCAAGTTTGTTTATATGCACATCCCCAAATGTGCAGGCACGACCTTGAGCAAGGCGATGAAGGCGGCCATGCCACATGACGAAAGGTTTCTGGGTGCGAAGCGGGACAAGGAGACTGGACAGTTCCTTTACATGGAGCATCCGGTTCTGGGAAAGCTGAATGCGCCGCATATTCCACTGGCACTGCTGCGAGAACACTTCCCGGACGTCTGGACAAAGCTGCAGACATACAACGTCTATGCGATCACCCGGGACCCGGCGGCGCGCTTCCAATCGGCGATTGGCCAGATCGTCAAGGAATTCATGACCGAAAACATCTTCAGCATTCCGGAAAGTCGGCTGAGAAAGATCGTCCGCGATTGCATCTCGGGCATTCGCAAGAACCCTGTACATCCCGGTGTCGAATACATGCACCTGATCCGCCAGGCTGACTTTATCGAGCTTAACGGTGAGCAGATCGCAAAAAACGTGTATCCCATCGATGCTGTCAGTCAGATGGTCAAGGACATCAATGCGCGTTTCAATGTGGAGGTCGATGCGGGTGAGCGTCAGAATCAGGCGCGTATTCCGGCTTTCGCTGGTGCCAATTCCGCCCTTTGGTGGATGGGTCGGGCGGCGCGGACAGCATTGCCGATGGACACCTATTTCAAACTAAAGAACGGGGCCGCACGTTTGCTGACATCAGATGCGCGCCAGAAGCCCGACCTAACGTTTTTCAGATCTGCCGAAGTGACGGACTTCGTGCAGGAATTCTACGCCCGCGACTACGAACTTTATGATGAAACGAAAAAGGCTTTTGCGCAGGTGCTTATTCCTCCGCGACAGCCCGACAAGGAACACGAAAATGCCCACTGAAATCCTGATGCCAGCCCTGTCGCCTACCATGGAGGAGGGCACGCTTGCGAAGTGGCTGGTCAAGGAAGGCGACAGCGTCGCCTCGGGCGATCTTCTGGCCGAGATCGAAACCGATAAGGCAACGATGGAATTTGAAGCGGTTGATGAAGGTGTCGTCGGCAAGATCCTCGTCGCCGAGGGAAGTGAAGGGGTAAAGGTCAACACTCCCATCGCCGTGCTTTTGGAAGACGGTGAAAGCGCGGATGCCATATCAGAAGATGCTGCTCCTCCACCGGCGGCTGTCTCAGAAGTGCCGCCTGCTCCAAGGAATGGAAAGGCCGTCAACATGGCGGCACCGGCAGCGCCTGTCAAAGATGGCGCCCGAGTGTTTGCGTCCCCTCTGGCGCGCCGGATTGCCCAACAGAAGGGTCTTGATCTGGCAGGCATCAAGGGCTCCGGTCCGCATGGGCGCGTCGTCAAAGCAGATGTCGAAAAGGCCGAGGCACAACCAACCGCAACTGCCGCTGCACCAAAGATCGAAGCTGCGGCCCCCAGTGCCGCGATGCCAAGTGGTCCGTCTGCGGATGCGATCACAAAGATGTATGAAGGCCGGGAATACGAAGAGATCAGCCTCGATGGCATGCGCAAGACGATCGCCGCTCGTCTGACTGAAGCCAAGCAGACCGTCCCGCATTTTTACCTGCGCCGGGACATCAAGCTGGATGCGCTGCTCGAATTCCGCGCCACCCTGAACGGCCAATTGGTCGAGCGCGGCGTAAAGCTTAGCGTAAACGATTTTATCATCAAGGCTTGCGCCAACGCGCTACAAGCCGTGCCCGCTGCCAATTCGGTGTGGGCGGGTAACCGGATACTGCAACTCACACCCTCCGATGTCGCTGTAGCCGTCGCAATCGAAGGTGGGCTCTTCACACCCGTTCTGAAGGACGCCCACCAAAAGTCCCTTTCGGCACTCTCGGCCGAGATGAAAGACCTCGCCACACGCGCGCGCGACAGGAAACTGGCGCCTCATGAGTATCAGGGGGGCAGTTTTGCGATCTCAAATCTGGGCATGTTCGGGATCGACAATTTCGACGCCGTGATCAATCCGCCACACGGGGCGATCCTTGCCGTCGGTGCAGGCTCGAAAAAACCAATTGTCGGGCAAGATGGTCAGGTTGAGGTGGCGACGATCATGTCTGTCACGCTTTCTGTCGATCACCGCGTGATTGACGGCGCTCTTGGCGCGGAACTGCTCAAAGCCATCACGCACAACCTTGAAAATCCGCTGGCTATGCTCGCCTGATCTTCTCTGGGTCCAAATTAACCCGAATGATCCGCAAAGCGGCGGGCGCAGAGCCCCAAAAATGGAACAAGCCGGGGATCATGCCCCGGCTTTCATCAAATGTATGACTGATCTTTCCCCAGCATGTGGTTCATCGAGATCGAAGGCTGATCGCAGCCCGCCTCTCCCACAATCTTTGCAGGAATGCCCGCAACCGTCTTGCAGGTAGGCACCTCTTCAAGAACAACCGATCCGGCGGCAATCCGGCTGCAATCGCCCACTTTGATGTTGCCAAGAACCTTGGCACCAGCGCCGATCAGAACACCATTGCCGATTTTTGGATGCCGATCCTCCTCTTCTTTGCCCGTTCCGCCCAGTGTGACGGAGTGCAGCATCGACACATTGTCGCCCACGACAGCCGTTTCGCCGATGACGATTGAATGGGCGTGGTCAATCATAATACCCTTGCCGATCTTCGCGGCGGGATGGATGTCGACCCCAAAAATTTCCGATACCCGCATCTGAAAGAAGTAAGCCAGATCGAACTGACTTTGGGTCCAAAGAAAATGCGCGATCCGATAGGCCTGCATCGCCTGATAGCCTTTGAAATAGAGGATCGGCTGCAAAAGTCGATGGCATGCCGGATCCCGTTCATAGACAGCTGCGAGATCAGCGCGGGCCGCCGAAACCAATTCGGGCGCTCTGCCATAGGCATCTTCCACGATTTCGCGAACCACGACCATCGACATCTCATTCGAGGCAAGCTTGGCCGCAATGCGGTATGAAAGCGCCTTTTCAATAGACTTGTGATGGAGGATGCAGGCATGGACAAAGCCACCGATCAACGGCTCGTCGAGCACCGCTTGCCTGGCTTCATTCGTAATTTGATCCCATATCGGGTCTACCAAAGCGACGTTTTTGCGTGGGTCTGCCATGATCGCACTCCTTTGCCCTAAAAGGTAAGGCATGTATCAGCCCGCACCAAATGCAAAGCTGTGATAAATACAATCATGGCAGCGAATGACCCGTGCGCCAAGGCCCTAACCACGAGCGGTTCAGCCAGGGACATCGATCTTGGCAAAACTTCCTGGCCCAAAGCGCCCGGAGACCTGCGCTACTTCTATCATGTAGGGGCCAAAGATGCCGTCGGCACTACGTTGAGCGGGCGCATAAACCCAATTGGATTGAGTGACCAATTCCTCTCGAACAATGCCCGCGCCGGTCGTGGTGACCCGAACGATGTATTGCTCGAACTCTTCACCAAGCGGCACATCGGGTGCCTCCCAACTGTCACCATCAATCCGTGTTCGTCGGATCCAGGACACCCGACTATCTTCGTTCATCCCTAGATGACAGGGCGCGTAGGGTCGCAAGCCAACGCCTTCGAATGCGTGGTTTTGCACAACAAACGAAGGGTCCTCGTATCCGCGTCTCGCAGGGCCCACCCGATACGTCTGCGATACACGGCGCAAGTTGGTCGGCAGGTCAAGCTGCGTGACCGAACGGTCCAGCAGCACAAAGCGAGAGCCTTCCGGCCAGCTTTGCCGCGCGACGACGTCACTCCCTAGTTGGCCGCGCAGCCGCCCCGACAGAAGATACTTTTGTGGGGCGATCAAAGCGGCAGTCTGGAACTGAAACAACTCCCAGAGATCTGTGGAGCCATCGCCAATCGCCGCCAGATTTGCCCCGGCAAGTAAAGCCTCTTCATCGACAGAGGATAATGTACCGCTCAACAAATCCACCTCAAGCTCTGGTCCGTTGTCAAATTGACCGGGTGTGGCAGGTGACAAGACCGACCGCGTCAATCCGATCGTCGCACGCTGCTGCACCAGCTTATCAAGCGCAAAGCCATCAGATCCGCTGGCCCGATAGACCGCCGCCGCGCCTGGCCAGGCAGAGCCTGAGAGCGCAATATGCGGCGCATGCGGCACCTCATCTCCCGTCATCAATGGAAGATCCATGAAGATCGGTGTCAGCGGAACCGGGGGAACAAACGGCCTTACGTTCGGGAGTTCATCGGTCAGCTGTGAAGGTTCATAAACAGCTGGATCAATCCGCACTCCTTCAAGCATCTGCATCTCGCCGCTTTCGGCCCGGTCAATCCTATAGGTTACCTGAGCACCATGCTCGTCGCATGGCAGGCGCACCACTTCACCGGCACCGATATGCATCATGGAAGGCGGCAAGGCGAAACGGGCAGACGACCTTGCAACTCTTGCCTCAGTCAGCCAGCGTTCAGTGACTGCACGTCCCTCCGTGCGTGTCAGGGACAACGGTATTTCAGAGGTTGTCACGGAGTGTGTGGCCTCATCCGCAAGGATCGCTTCTTCAGCGATCGCATCGAAATCCGCGTCTGCCTCGCTAAACCGCAAACGAACGCGGCCGGCCATCTCCGCATCCGCTTCACGCAGGTATTCCAGGGTTCCATCCAGCTCATCGCTGATCCCAAGACAATCGGGATCGAGATCGATCACATCACGACCGGTCCGCATGACAAAACGCAGCAAGCCGTCCCGCTCGACAGCATCAAACGCGTAACGCAGCATCAAAGGCTGCAGAGCCGAGCGCGCATCAACGACGTCCGAGATCTGATAGCCGCGGACATATCCGTAAAGGCCGCTTGTCTCAAAGTGCTCCAATCCCGCACGCGTGCAGATTTCGCCGACAACCGATGCAAGCGATCGCGAAGACGTTCGCCCGTTGATCCAATGACCCCGCACATAATTTGGCCCATCGCTCCACTGCTCCTGAGCGTTTGGGAAAAACGGATAGGGCCGCGTGTCCCACGCCCAAGCAAAGGCCTTCGTCATGTCAATCATCGCACCTTCATACAGATCAGATGCTGGGTTGTTTGCCGGATCCGCCCAGAACGAAAGCATCGCGCGATAGTACTGCTTCTGCAGCAAGTCGTCGCGCGCGCCATTGGAGTAGCGCGGAAACTGGCTTTCGGAGGATTTCGGATCAACAAACTTGTTGGGTTGGTTTGTCCCCTTGTCGATTGCGGCGCAACCATACTCCGTGAACCAGATCGGCTTTGAACGAGGCTCCCATGAGGTCGGCTGGGCGCTGCGCACACCGCCCACACGTTCGTAATGCCCGTTCAGCCACCAGCTGCGAATGTCTTTATAGCGCCAGATCCAGGGCTCATCATATTCTTGATCCGTGATCGGCGTCCGGATCTGGGCCTCTCGCGCCTCAGAAGAATGATAGTACCAATCGTGGCCCTCACCGCCCATCACATTGGAGCGAAGATAGTCCAGATCGTAGATATCGCCCCATGCTGCATCAGCGTGGTCCTCCCCATCCCGCCAGTCGGACAGCGGCATGTAATTGTCGATACCGATGAAGTCGATGTTGTCATCTGCCCAAAGCGGGTCGAGGTGAAAGAACCTGTCACCGGACCCGTCCTGCGGCTGATATCCGAAGTACTCACTCCAGTCAGAGGCATAGCTGATCTTCGTATCCGGCCCCAGGATGCGCCGCACCTCGCCCGCCAGGAAACGCAGCCTTTCGACAAAAACAAAGCGGTTGTCGATCCCCCGGATCCAGGTCATCCCGCGCATTTCCGACCCGATACAAAACGCATCCACACCACCGGCGGCCTTACAAAGCCCCGCATAATGAAGAATGAAGCGCGAGAACGACCATTCATCTGGTCCAGTGTAAAGCACACCCGCCCCGACCGTGAAATCATCCGCCGTCGCTGAACCAAAGAAGGCGCTAACCTCTTCATGCGCGCCAAAGGTTCCGTCGGGGCTTCCCGGCCGACCAGGCGCTTCAGACAACGTGATCCGCCCCCGCCAGGGCAAGGCGGGCTGATCCGGCGCATCGCTGTAGGGGTCCGGCAAACCGTTGCCCGCCTGCTGATCCATCAGAATGAACGGATAGAACATCACCGACTTGCCAGCCTCCCGCAGCGCCGCAATCGCTTCGACAACAGACTGATCCGAAGGGGTCCCGCCATAGATCGGCCGCCCATCCGACTGCGCGATCTCTTCCGCTGTGGTCCGGGTCAGACCCGAAACCACCCAGGGCATGTTTTCACCCTCATAGGCCCGCTTCTCGATTTTGGGCTGAACCAGGCAGTCCCCGCACCGCAAGTCATCACCGAACCAGGAGACGATCAAGGATGCTGCATTGCAGTTTGGCAGCTCATCTCCCAAAGCGTCCATGGACTGAACGAAGTCGGGCTTCGCGGCGGGGGTGTTGATGTTGGCGCTCCACCGTCCCCCAAGCCCATCCACATAATTCACAGGCGTTGTCGCCAAAGCGTATTCGCCTGTGCCAGGGATCATCGCGACGGCGCGGATACCCAGGCTCATGTCAAGATCGGTGCCGGCCTCATCAGGTTGCTCGGGGCGAACGACCTCGAACGTAAACTGAGGAACACGATTGCCGAATTGTCCCAAGGGCAGATTCTCAAAAACCACATAGGCCGTTCCGTGATAGGCTGGCACAAGACCCGCCCCTTCGATCGCCTCAATCGTCGGATCCGGCAGTTGATCCTCGGTCCCCTGATAAACGCGCATGTTCAGATCATCCGGCGCGATCTCCTCACCGTCCGCCCAGACACGGCCCACACGCGTGATCACACCTTCGCAAAGTGCGATCGCAAGACTAACGGTGTAACTGTACTCCCGCGTCTCCGGCTGACTTGGCGCACCCTTGCCGCCGCCTGTGACTTGCGTCGTCTCTGCAAAGTCGGACGCCCAGATCACCTGCCCTGGCAAGCGCATGCGTCCGAAAAGCTGTCCGATCGGCTCGCCTTCGCCTGCATTGGTCAGACGGAACCGGTCCACGCGACCATGTTCCACGATATCCGATCCCTGACCCATCAGTCGCTGATCAATGACCTTGCCCAGCGTGGCCCCAACCGCCCGGCCAATGGCCACTGACGACAGGCCAGCAAAGGTTCCCCCAATCGATCCACCAACCGCCGCGCCCGCAGCGGAAAGAATTATCGTAGCCATCAGCTCAACCCTTCTGGAAATTCGAAAGCCGCCACGATGCGCCGCGCCCAAGGACGCGTCAGGGGGCTTTCCACGACGCCGTAGCGGTTATAGGCGTGCATAAAACTTGGGCTGTGATCGTCCCGCCCGATGATGCCCAGATGCTTTGCTACTGACCCCTGACGCATACGAAATAGCACGACATCACCGCTCTCAAACCGATCTCGCGACTTTGATGTCAAATGGGCTTCGGCCGCTTGCCAAAGCCTTTCGTCCCCCGAAGCCTCCGACCAATCCATCGTGTAGGCTGGCGGCAAGGCCGGTTCTTCGCCCAACACCTCGCGCCAGACGCCACGGACCAACCCAAGACAATCGCAACCCGCCCCTTTGACCGCCATCTGATGAACGTAAGGCGTTCCCAACCAACCGCGCGCCGCCTGAACAACGTCTTCACGCTTCATCTCCGACTGCCTCCGGAATTCACGCCCGAGGCTTTCGGAACGGCCATGACCCAATCCTCGCCCGGAAGATCGGGGAAGCCCTGGAAGTTGACGAGATTTCTGAACTTCAAGCGACAGGTTTCGAACCGTTTGTCACATCCGGCTGTCAGCCGGACCCGATCACCGGCGGAAATCAGGGCTGGAATGGGTTCCCACAGCTCGATCTCGCGCGTCTTCCCCTGCTGACGATCGGACTTCACCATGCCCCACAGGCCCGCCGCATCGCCCGTCAGGACATCCAGGCGCCCACGGGTGAACCACTCCGCATCAAATCCTGACAACGCGTCCCATCCAAACACCCTGCCGTCTCGCACTTCCTGAACCTCGTTTTCTACCGCGTATCCAGGCGCCGAGGTGTCAAAGCGGCAGGTTCTGTCTCCCAGGACAGCCGTGCAGGGTTTTTGGTAAACGCGGCCCAACGGCTGGTTGAGCGCCTCGGTCAATCCGCGCAACTCCGCCTGAAACGCGCCCCCTGCGCGCCGAAGCTCTCCGATATGGCCCCGAAACTGAAGCCAGCGCACATCCGGGTTTTGCCAGTTGACAACCCAGGCGTTGACCTCGGCCCGGTCGAAACGCCCGGCCTCGATGTCCTTCTCCTGAACTGCGGCAGCGGATATCGCACCGATCGCTTCGGCGTTATCAACACTCAACCCCGTACTTTGCGTCAGTGCCCCCGCGCTCAACCCCGTATCGGCCTTAAAGGTGATCCCGTCAAAAGCCAGATCCTGATCATGATCCGTAAACCCGAAGGTCACCCCATCCATGCGACGAATGGCCCAGGCCCGACATAGCGTCGTTATACCTTCGGCCGTATGCGCCCGAAACTCTGCTGATTGACCGCTCATCAAACACGCACCTCTATGATCGGCACATTTGGTACGTCGCCTGCCTGAAAACTCGCCACGCTGGTCTGGATCTGATCGGTGTCAAACCGCACCGGCACGTCGAACTCAAAGCCCGCCGTGACCTGCATGTCCGGATCAGGCGGATGGGAAAACGTGACAATGCCAGTCGACAGATCGACCTCATAATCGATCCCCTCCTGCATCTCGTCCTGTTCAACCCCGATCCGAACGGTTCCAGAAACGGGTTTCTTGATCGGGCGCGCGTAACTGTGCGCACCGGACCGGTAGGTCTTGATCAACTGAAATGCATCGCGCGCTCCGTCGCCCAGACCGACATCCTGGTCGTCAAAGGCAATCTCACGCGACGCAATCGAGGATTTGAAATCCGACCAATCCTTCCAGCGGAACCCGAAAACACGCCCCTGCCGCGCCTCAAAGAACGAGATCAGCGTTTCGACATCGTCCAGCGACCGCATGCCCAAACCCGCGTCATAGCGCCGCCTGGAATGCGCCCAGGGCGTGTTGCGCTCTTCGAACCCGTTGGCCAGTGTGACCACGTCAGTTCTGCGTTCCGGTCCACCGACCGAGCCAAAGCTCAGATTGGCCGGAAATCTCACGTCATGAAAACTCATCCTGCTCCCCTCTTTCCGCTTAACGGTTGCGGTTGCCGCGGTTCAGCGCCCGCGTCATCTGCGCCGCGATCTGGTTCTGACTGCGCTGAAACCCCTGAACGTCCGGCGTGCTGATATTCATCACGATCGAGGTCTGTCCGCCGCCCCCACCGCGCACACCCAGTTTGCCATCCGGGCCCCGCGCCAAAGGCATGATCGCCTCCGGCCCGGCCTCCCCCATGATGCCCATGCCGCCCCGCATCCCAAAGGGCGTGGTGCCGCTCACGATGCCGCCATTGGCAAAGGGCATGACCCGGCCCTGGCTAAAGGGCGCACCGTCCGCAAAGGGCAGGACCCCCTGCACCAGCGAATTCACACCGCTGCCGATCAGCCCCCCGAAATGGTCGGTGATCGGCTTCATCGCCGCGTTGTAAGTCGTGTTGATCATCGAATTGGCCACGGTTTCCAAGGCGTCCGACAGACTCAGCCCGTCGAAAATCACCCCGTCGAAAGCACGCCGCAGCCCCTTGCTAAGCCCGCGTTCCAGCGTCGCCACGTCCTTGCCTGTCGCAGCAAGACTTTCGCGCATCCGTCGCAGCTCGCCATCGAAGGCGCTGACCATGGCAGCGGCCGATCCCGCACTGTCCCGCAGATCCCCCGCGCTTTCCTCCAGGCTTTCGATCTCATCGCGATATTCACTCATCGGATCCCCTTTCCGTCTCGTCCGGCCAAGCGTCCATCAACGCCTCAAGCCCGCCCTTCAGCAAAGGCGCCCGCGCGCCTGCATCTCCCAGCATCATCCGCAACTCTGCCGGGGTGAGCGCCCAGAACGCCTCGGGCGTCAGGCGCAAACCGACCAGGCCCGCACGCATCAGGGCCGGCCAATCCAGACCCGCGCTCATCCCCCGGGCACCATGAAAGCCCGCGCCAGCAACTCTGCCGCCGCACGCGCCGCCGCCATCGGGCCGCCCTCGATCTCAGCATGATCAACGCTTTGCGGGTCGCAAGCGGCACCGCCCCCGACCAATCCCGCCTTGATCACACGCAACACATCCACGCTGGAAAACTGCGTCGTTTCAAACCGCTGAACGAGCTCGACCAAAGACGACACACCAAGCTGCGCCTCAAGCGACGCCAGCGCCCCAAGGCTCAACCGCATGTCGTGACGCACCCCGTCAACGACCAGCGACACCTCACCCCTCCAAGGATTGGTCATCGTTGATCAGAGCGCCGTGAAAGTCAGCGCACCCGCGCTGGCCAGTGACAATTCATAGGTCGCCTCGCCATTGTGGCTGCCTGAATATTCAATCGCCGTGACCTGAAACGGCCCCTCGACAATCCCGAAATCCGGGATGATCACCTGAAAATCAGGCGTCTCACCGTCAAAGAACAATTGCCGCGCGCGTTCATCTGTCGAGGCATCCTTGAACACACCTGACCCGCTGATATTGGCCGACCGCACGCCGGCACCCGACAAAAGCTCGCGCCAGCCGCCCTGGCTTTCAAGGCTTGTGACATCGACCGTTTCTGCGTTGAAGCTGACGCGCGTGGCGCGCAGACCCGCGACCGTTTCGAACAAGCCGTCGGATGTCATATCGACCTTTATCAAAAGGTCTTTCCCGTTCTGAGCAGCCATTGGTTTTCTCCGTTATATGAATGCGTTAGTCGTCCTCGACGCGCACCTTGAAAGTGACGTCGATCTTGCGCCCCGCGGCCCCGTCGATGCGGCCCGCCTTGGCTTTTTCAAAGTTCAGCCAGACCACCCGGCCTCGCGGCAGGACCAGATTGACCTGCAAAAGGATGTCGCAGACGATCCCCGCCACCGACTTCGCTGCGGCAAAGGCGGGCGTTTCGCTCACCACGGTGATCGTGACCTCATGCAGCGCCCCGTCACCGGTTTTGTCCGAGGCATCACGCACGGCCTCCGGACCCAGCGTGACGTACAGCGCGGGCAAAGTGCCTGCCGGGATGGCGTCGTAAATGGCCGTGCCGACCAGTGCAGCCAGATCCCCATTGGCTGACAAGGCGCTGTAAATGGCCGATTGCAGCCCGGCGGAAAGTGCGTAGCTCATGCCACCACCTCCTCTTCTGCAAAGCAGATCAGATACCGCGCGTTGTGATCCTTCTCGGTCACCGCGCTCACATGGAAGAGGCGCGAACCATCGCGAAACCGCTGGCCGGGCATGGGTCGTTCGGGGTGGCCCACGGGCGCGCCACGCACCGTGATCCGGTAGCTCACGGCCGAAACCGGAGCACCACTCGCAACGCTTTCACGTCCCGTGCGCGGGGCCACGTCGGCCCAAAGCACACCAAGCTGCACCCAGCTTTCGACATATCCACCGGACCCGTCGGCAACACGCTCCGGCGTCTCTAACCCCAGGCGTCTGTTCAAACGCGGCGCCGTCATGACCGGCGTCCGCCCGAGATGCGCAGAAACCTGTAGCGCTCCAAAAGGCTGGTGACCCCGAAGGGCATGCAGCCCTCACTCAGCCCGGTTTCGTCCCGGTACTCATAGTAATGCGCGGCAAGCAGCATCACCGCCTGCTGCAAGTCCGCAGGCACATCTGACCATGCGGGGCCGTATCCGGCCGTAAACGCGACCGATACGGTCCCGGCCCCCGGAACCGCAGGCAGCGCCGCACCGATCGGACGCACGCGTGGCTGGGTCTGATCACGCTCCAGCCAGATCCCGTCCACTGGTAGGATCGCTTCGGTGCCAGTGCGGTCGGTGGCTGTGATGGCGTCGATCGCCACAACAGGCGCGACCGGCAGCACCTGACCCTGCGCGTCACCCCATTCCGAAAGCGTATAGGAAAAGCTGCGCGATATCAGCGCCTTGCCGGTCCGGGCCTCCACCGCGCTCAGCGCGGCCCGCAGGAAACTCCGCAGGACATCATCCTGCAGGCTGTTGCCGTCAAAGCCGCTACCCAAACGCAGATGCGCCTTAAATTCTTCTACCGGCAGCGCTCCGTCGGGCACTGTGGTTTCATCGATCAACATCATCGACCATCTCCAGAAAACTGCCCCTCCCTCGCGGTTTCACCGCAAGATCCGGACGCGCGATTGCCTGCATTGCTCGGACGGAGGGGAGCAGCTAGACAACACAAGGCGTAGTTCACGCGCGCCCGGCGCCGACCGGCCCATCAGGGCCAACCGGCCTTTCACCAGCCGCTTATGCGGTGGCGAACTTCAGCAGTTTGATGGCCGCGAAATCGCTGACATCACCGCCCACGCGCTTGGTCGCATAGAACAGAACATGCGGCTTGGCGCTGAATGGATCCCGCAGAACGCGCAGATCTGGCCGCTCGGCCACGGTGTAGCCCGACGCGAAGTCACCAAAGGCAATCGGTGTCGCGTCAGAGGCCGCATCCGGCATATCCTCGGCGATCAGCACCGGATAGCCCAGCAGACGCGCAGGCTCTGCCGTTGCCAAACCATCGGTCCAGAGGAAACGCCCGTCATTGTCCTTCAGCTTGCGCAACTGACCAGCGGTTTTCGAGTTCATCACGAACGTGCCATTTGCGCGGTATTCCGCACCCAGCGCGTAGACCAGATCAATGATGGAATCGGGCGTCACATCCGCATCCACGCCCGTCGGCACATAGCCCAGGTTGCCCCAGGTCCAGACGTCATTGTCGACCGATGTGTGATCGAGGAAACCCTTTGGCTTGTCCACCCCGTCACCGCTCACGAAAGCCGCCGCTTCGGCACGCGAAAACTTGTCCGCGATGCGGCCTGCAAGCCAGTTTTCAATGTCAAAGGCCGCGTCATCCAGCAGACGCTGCGACGCTTTGGGCAGCGCCGACAGCTCATGCAGCGGGATGCTGATCCGGTCGATCTGCTGTGTGCCCGTCTCCGAAAAACCCGCCGTTTCAGTGGCCCATCCGGTTTCCAGCTCACCCCGGTCCACCAGAACGTCATAGGATGTGGCCTCAACATTGACGACCGACGCGATCGAACGGATCGAGGCTGTCGTGTTCAGAACCGCCTTTACCGTCTCTGATGTCTGCGGGTCGACCAGATAGCCCCCATCGCTGTTCACGGCTGTCGACAAAGCCTTACCCTCAAGCTCAAGGCCCCGCAGCCCATCATCGTCGCCCGAGCGCAGATAGGCGTTGAACGCCTTCTGATGCGGGGCACCCGCGTCAATCGCTCCGGCCAGCGGCGGGCGTGCAATGTTCATCTGTTTCCGATCCAGCATGGTCAGTCGCTCTTCCGTTTGTTGCAATTTGGTTTGAATGTCGGACTGAAAGTCCTTGAAGTTGCTCACAAAGCCGCTCACGGCCTCAGCAACTTCCTGAGCCGGGGACAAACCTTCCCCGGCCCGAGCCTTAATCTCGGTCTTGCTCATCAGCATGTCCTTGATGGTTTCGTGGATGGCCTGGCGCGTCAGCGCAGTGCCAGCTTTGCGCACGCGCCCCGGAAGGCCGCCGCCATGTCGCGCAGGGCTGCGGCATCGGCATCATCCGCCTTTGCCGCCACCCGCGCACTGGGAAGCATCGGGAAGGTCACAAGCGACACTTCCCAAAGCTCCAGTTCCGTCAAGAGCCGCTGGCCCTTATCATTCCTTGTCGATTTCACCGTACGGTAGCCGATCGAAAGCCCGTCAATTGCCCGCGCCGCGATCAACGCTGCCGCTTCGCGTCCCTTTTCGACATCCGCCAGCAGACGGCCCTTGACCCACAGGCCCTTGCCGTCCTCACGCACCTCGTCCCAGATCCCGATGGGCTGCGCCGGATCGTGCTGCCACAGCATCTTAACGGTGCGCTCACCCGCCTCCAGCCGCCGTAAGGACGCCGAATACGCACCTTTGGCGACGACATCATTGCCCTGATCGCAGGCGCCGAACAGGCTCGCATAACCTTCGATCTCGGTGCCGTCTTTCACCTGGATCTCGTCGCCAAACCGCGCGAACTTGTGCTCCAGTCCCGTATCCATATCCATATCCATTCTCCGATCGCTTCAGGGCAGCGTCACGATAAAGGACTGAAAAGCCTGGCTCAGAATGGCCGCCACCACCCCGTAAACCGTCAGCCACAGCCGCTTTTCGAGGCGCTGCATGATCTCTTCCAACCGGCCAAGCCGATCGGCGATGTTGTCAAAATGCACCTGCGTCAGCTTCTCATGCGCCTCCAGCCGCAGACCCGGCGCACATGCAAAGCGTTCATGCCGCCTGCCATCATCCATCTGCGGCACCCTCATCCATTGGCGGCAGCCCCAGGATCCGCCGCTTTTCGGCCATGGTCAGAAATTCTGCGGCACCCACCCGCTTCCATTGCGCGTCCCGCTCTGCAGTCAGCGCCGGCACCTGGTCCAGATCCGGGGCAAGCGTCAGGTTCTCGCCCGTATACGCGGCCAGCCATTCGCCAATCGTCGCCGCCACCCGCGACACAAGCGGCAGCACCGTCAGGCGGTAAAACGCCCGGTTCGCCTCCTGGTAGTTGGCATATGTCGCATCGCCCTGGATCCCCAGCAACATGGGCGGCACCCCAAAGGCCAGCGCAATCTCGCGCGCGGCGGCTTCCTTGGTTTTCTGGAACTCCATGTCCGAGGGCGAAAAGCCCATCGGCTTCCAGTCAAGCCCGCCTTCCAGCAGCATCGGACGCCCCGCATTGCGCGCCCCGGCGTGATGCGTCTCCATCTCGGCCACAAGGCGGTCATATTGATCCGTGGTCATGGCACCCTGCCCCTCGGCGCCGCGATAAACCAGCGCGCCAGAGGGCCGTGCGGCATTGTCCAGCAGCGCCTTGGACCACCGGCTCGCCGCATTGTGCACGTCAATCGCCTGGGCCGCCGCCTGCAGCGGTGTCAGACCGTAATGATCATCCTGCGGATGGAAGCTCTTTAGATGACAGATGGGGCTTGGATAGCCCGTGGCATCAAAGCGGTGGGTCTTGCCCGACACCGTGTAGTCATAGGCCACAGGCCAACCATCGGTCCCGGGCACCACACTCATCCGATCACTGCGCAGCACGTGCAACTCGATCGGCGCGCCGCTTTCCCCCGCCACAGCCTCGACATAGGCGTTCCCGCTTAGCAGAAGATGCCCGAAGAGCGCCTCGAACAACTCAGCACGTCCCTGCACAGGATTGGGCCGCTTCAAAAGCGCCACAAGAGGATGCGTGTCAAATCGCCGTTCGTCATCCTGCAAGGTCAACGGAAGGGCAGAAGCCGCTTCCGAGATCATCTTGATCGCCCGGAACCCGACCGGGTTGCCCGCAAAGCCCGTCCGCGTCAGCGACACCGCGTCCCGTGGGCTCCAGGCCACGCGGCCATTGGTCTGCAAAGCAACCAGCGGGCCTGTCGCACTCGCCTTCTGTTCTGGCGCCGCATGTGCTGCCGCATCCGGTCCTGCCCTGCGCCGAAGAAAGTCAAACACCATGAATTCGCTCCTTTACGATCCGTCTTCGGCCGCCACGCGCCCGTCCTTGCTTGCAAAACGAAACGGGCGCCGCCCTGGGTAGGACCGCGCCCGCTGCATTCCGTTTCTGCCCGTTGTCTAAAGCGCCCGGATACCCGGCCGCCGATAGCCCTGCGATGGCTCCACGATCAGTTCGTGCAGCGCCCAGACCAGCGCATCGACCCGGTCGGGCGATCCGTCGCCCTCGTAACCTTGCGCCGTCATCCGCGTCATCTGATCCTCAAGCGCGCCCAGATCCCCGGCGTGATGGACGCGCCCCTGTTCATAAAGTGCCGCCACGGGTTCCGCCCGCGCGGCCTTGCCCTTGCTCGCATGCACCGCCTTGAAAGGCACCGTTGGGTCAATCTGTCCGATCACCTCGCGGACCATCTGCCCGCCTTGGTTCACTTCCGCCACCAGCCGGTCCGCATTGAAATGCGCCACGGCCTCAACCGCCGCCTGCGCCCATTCCGCCGGGCTTGCCCGTTTCACCGTCCGGTCCGCCAGAACGTAAGCCCGCCAATCCACCGGCGGGCCTTTCGTGACAGCACCCACGACCACAATCCCGCATTCATCCGACGCCTTGCCCGACGTCACCGACGGGTCAAGTCCCACGACAATCCGGTCAAACGCCTCGGGCAACTGCCCCCGGCACTCCTCCAGCATCCGCGTGCTCCACAACGCCCCTTCCACATCGCTCAGAAACTCACCGTCCAGTTCCTGCCGACCCAGCCGCGTGCCCGCGTAGCGGTTGCGTACCTCTTCCAGAAACGACGCCGCCAGATGCGCCTGATTTGCATCTGTCCTGGCATGTGTCTTCACCGTCGAGGGCGTCGCCAGCAAGGCCTTCATCACCGCATTCGTCCGCGGCGTCGTCGTCACGCAGACCCGTGGATCCTCCCCCAGACGCAGCGCGAATTGAAGCATGTCCCAAGTGTCCTGCGCGTTGCGCCATTTCGCCAGCTCGTCCACCCAGGCCCCATCGAATTGCGGTCCACGCAAACCTTCCGGGTCGCTCGCAGTATGCACCGTCGCCACCGCCCCGTTCGGCCATTCCAGCATCTTGCGCGTGGCAATCCATCTGGGCTTCCTGTCGGGCGGCGAACACGCCATGATCCCGCTCTCACCAAAGATCATCACTTCACGCACCTGATCGACCGTTTCGCCAACAAGGGCGATCCGCCGGCAGCGCCCCTCATCCTTCGGCTTCGATCCTTCGACCTGCGCCCGCACCCATTCGGCACCGGCCCGCGTCTTTCCGGCCCCACGGCCTCCCAGGATGATCCATGTCCGCCAATCGCCCGTAGGGGGCAGTTGATGCGGCATCGCCCAGAACTCAAACAGAAAAGGGAGGGCGCGCAGGGCGCCCTCACTCAAGTCATCCAGAAACCTCTCCTGCACCGCAACAGGTGCGGAGGCGATTGAGCGCGCACCCAACCTCAGATCGGACGGCATCGAGGTCGAGGGCAAAGCCTCCTCCGACGATTTCCGAACG
This sequence comes from uncultured Shimia sp., assembly GCA_937897325.1. GTDB lineage: Bacteria > Pseudomonadota > Alphaproteobacteria > Rhodobacterales > Rhodobacteraceae > CALCOY01. The sequence goes on along the minus strand of CALCOY010000093.1, from coordinate 7,602 downwards.
CTGTCTGCGGGCCGCATGCAATTCCCTTTCGACTTTCTGGCACTCGACCAGCGCGTTGCGGATATCCCTGATGGATGCCCGAACCTCTGCTGGCTTCGTTTCCTCCCCCGAACGGACCTCGTCTGTGAAGGTCTCGATTTGTTTGCGAAGGCGGGTTATCTCTTTCTGAACCGATAGCATCAGGTCCAGAATGTCCGCCTCGTCCTCGTTCGGGGTTATCATGGTCATCTGTGTGTGGATCCCTTTCCTACTGGGTTTGGTCTCCGCACGAGCAAAAATGAAAAAGCGACCATCCGGTTTCCCGGAGGCCGCCTGCCCACTTTTCCTAGCTTGCCTGTCTTCTACATTTGACCGTTCGCAGAGTCAAGCGAAATCGCCCAGGAGTAAAATCTAACCAATTGATTTATTTAACAAAATCTTAATCCACTTGCCCAAACCGACCGCAAACCTTTGAATTGCTTTGCCTTTTGTCCAGATGCCACAGCCTCGCAAAACCGCGCCCCAATACGCACGCGGCGTTAACACATTGATAACCTTCACAAACAAAAGGTTATCAATTGCCCTCTCCGGCCCGTTCCGCCTCGATCTGGCGCCAGCGGGCGACGTTTGCGTTGTGCTCGTCCAGCGTTTCGGCAAAGGCGTGGCCCCCCGTCCCGTCGGCCACGAAGAACAGGTATTCACTGTTCTCGGGCTGCCCTGCGGCCAGAAGACTGGCCTTTCCGGGATTGGCAATCGGTGTCGGTGGCAAACCAGGGATGACATAGGTGTTCCAGGGGGTCGAGGCGCGCAATTCGCTGCGCCTCAGGCCGCGCCCCAGCACGCCCTGCCCGCGCGTGACGCCATAGATCACTGTCGGGTCGGTTTGCAGACGCATTCCCTGGTTCAGCCGGTTCACAAACACGCTCGACACAAGCGGGCGCTCTTCAGAAACACTGGTTTCCTTCTCGATGATCGAGGCCAGCGTCAGCAATTCTTCCGGCGTCTCCAGCGGCAGGTCAGCATCCCGCGCCTCCCAGGCTTCGGCCACCCATTCTTCCTGCTGGCGCCGCATCCGCGCCAGCAGATCGGTCCGACTGCCGCCCTTGACGATCTCGTAACTGTCCGGCGCCAGCGCCCCCTCGGGCGGCACTTCAGGGATTTCTCCAGCAAGAATATCAACCGCCTTGAGCGCTTCGGTGATCTGCCAGCTTGTCACGCCCTCGGCAAGGGCAACCCGGAACCGTGTCCCAGTCTGATCCTTGACTTCGGTGTAAACTTCAGGCGCGGCATCTTCCGAAGGCTGGAACTCCGCCCGTTCGATGAAATCACCGCTGGCAGGATCAAGCTCTCGCACCTGCGCCAGAACACGGACAACGCCCACGCGATAGACAATCTCGGTGCCGCAAGTGCTCGCTCCGCCGCGCGTCACCGCATCGACGATGGATTGCATTGAGGCGCCCTCTTCTACCAGGAAGCTCCCGGCCTTGAGCTGATTGCTCTTTTCCTCGTAATCCGCGCCGATCCGGAAAATGGCCGGGCTGCTGATCGCGCCGCGTTCTGCCAGATCCTCGCTGACCACGTTGAAGGTCGTCCCGCTTTCCACAAAAACGCAGATCGGATCCTCCAGCGGACCTTCCGAGGTGTACTGGCTTTGCCCCCACAGGATCACGCCGCCCGTCAGAAACAGGCCGACAATCAGAAACGTTACGGCGTTCGAGGCCAGATGCCGCCACATGATCTACACCTTTCCGAAGATGACACTGGCATTCGTCCCGCCAAACCCGAAAGAGTTCGACAGGGCATAATTCACCACACGCTCCCGTTTGGTGTTGGGCGCCAGATCGACCGGCGTTTCAGTCGCCAGATTGTCGAGGTTGATCGTCGGCGGGCAGACCTGATCGCGGATCGCCAGGATCGAAAAGATCGCCTCGATCGCGCCTGCCGCGCCCAGAAGGTGCCCCGTTGCCGATTTGGTCGAGGACATTGTGACATCGGCCGCATGATCGCCCAGCAGCCGCTCCACCGCCTGCAATTCAATCGTATCCGCCATGGTCGAGGTGCCATGCGCGTTGATGTAGTCCAGATCAGACGGCTCCAGACCCGCATTGCGCAGGGCCGCCTTCATCGATCGCTCCCCGCCTTCGCCATCCTCGGACGGCGCCGTGATATGATAGGCATCTCCCGACAGGCCATAGCCTTTGACCTCGGCATAGATCTTGGCCCCACGGGCCACCGCGTGTTCGTATTCCTCAAGCACGACAATGCCCGCGCCCTCGCCCATGACGAAACCATCCCGGTCCGCATCATAGGGTCGCGAGGCCCGCGCCGGATCCTCTGCACGCTTCGTCGACAGCGCCTTGCACGCGTTGAACCCGGCAATCCCGATCTTGCAGATCGCCGCCTCGGCCCCGCCCGCGATCATCACATCCGCATCCCCATGCTGGATCAGCCGCGACGCATCCCCTATGGCATGCGCCCCCGTCGAACAGGCCGTGACCACCGAATGATTGGGCCCCTTAAAGCCGTACCTGATGCTCACCTGCCCCGAAATCAGGTTGATCAGCGCCCCGGGCACAAAGAACGGCGACACCCGCCGTGGCCCCTTCTCCTCCATCAGAACCGTCGTGTTCGCGATCGAGTTCAGCCCCCCGATCCCCGATCCGATCAGCACACCCGTCCGCTCGAGACTCTCGGTGTCTTCCGGCATCCAGCCCGCGTCTTCCACGGCCTGCTGAGCCGCCGCAATCCCAAACAGAATGAAAGTGTCGACCTTGCGCTGTTCCTTCGGCTCCAGATAAGCATCCGCGTTGAACGTGCCCTCCGATCCATCGCCGCGCGGCACCTCGCAGGCATAGGTCGTGGCCAGCCCCTCGGGATCGAACTGTGTGATCGGCCCGCCCCCCGACTGCCCGTCCAGAATCCGGCTCCAGCTCGCCTCGACCCCGTCGGCCAAGGGCGTCACAAGCCCCAGCCCCGTCACAACCACTCTGCGCATGCCCCAAACCCTTTTGCTGTTTGAAAAGCTCTTACCGCGCCGCAGCTTCCGGGTTCAAGTCCCGCGGACGTCTCGACCGGCAGGGATCAACCGATCCGTACTCCCCCTTCTCTGGGTTAGAAATATCCCGGGGGAAGCGCCGCAGGCGCATGGGGGCAGCGCCCCCAGACCCGCTCAGGATCCAGCACTCTCTTCCGCCAAGAGGGCGCGCTCAAGGCGCGGCAGAAACCGCTGCTCGTAATCTGATCCGATCAGCGGCCCGATGAAGCGATAAACCACCTCCCCCTCACCGTTCAGGATGAAGGTCTCGGGCGGCGCCGTAACCCCCCAGTCAATCGCCGTTCGTGCCTCGGGATCAAACGCGACCCCCACAAACGGATTGCCATCCTCCCGAAGATATTGCGTGGCCGGACCCGCCTGATCCCGGAAGTTGATCCCTATGATCGGGATGCCCTCTTCGGCCATCTGCAACAGCCGCGGATGCTCCGCCCTGCAGGGCGGACACCAGCTCGCCCAGAAATTCACCAGCGTGACCTCGCCACGGACCAGATCTTCCGGCACAATCGCCGCAAAGCCTTCCAAGCCCGCCTGGGTGACCGCAGGTGCCATGGCCCCCACCCGGGTCGACGGCAAGGATGTCGGATCCTCGCGCATCATCCCGATCGCCGCGAGGCCCGCAAAGGCCGCAAAGATCAGCGGCGGCGCAATCATCAAAGGCCGAAACCTAGCCATCCCGCGATCTCCGTGCCTCGACATCCTGCATCTCGGCACGCACCCGGCGCCCCCGCCACAGGGTCAGCGCCACGATCACCGCCAACAGCAGGATCGACACCGCGTAGGCCGACAGGACCGCATCCGCATATTTCCCAAGATCAGGCAATGCGTGCCTCCCTTGCCATCAGCGCCCGCGTGCGCCGGATCCGGATCTCCGTCCCCGTCCGGTACAGCACCAGCGCAAAGAATAAAAACACAAACCCCGCGATCGCCACCAGCAGCGGGTGATAAAAGACGTCCGCCACATTCGTTTCTTTATCAAGGCTCAGCGACGCCCCCTGATGCAGGCCCTGATTCCAGAAATTCACCGCGTAGCGGCTCAGAACCGCAAAGACCGATCCCACAAGACACAGGATCGATGTCAGATCCGCCGCCGTATCGGGATCCTCGATCGCCTCCCACAATGCCATGTAGCCCAGGTAGAATAGAAACAGGATCAGGAACGATGTCAGCCGCGGATCCCAGGCCCACCAGGTCCCCCACATGGGCTGCCCCCAGACCGCTCCTGTGAAAAGGGCAATCAGCGTCATCGTCACCCCGACCGGGGCCGCGGCCTTGGCCGCAAGCGCGCTCACATGATGCCGCCGGACCAGCCAAATCAGCGAAGCGACCAGCATCATGAACCACGCATTGATTGCCATCAGCGCCGACGGCACGTGCAGATAGATGATCTTTACCGTCGATCCCTGACGGAAATCATCGGGCGTGAAGAAAAACCCCCAGACCAAACCGACAACAATACAGATCGCCGACAGCGCCCAGAAAAACGGCAGGACCCGTTCGCTCAAGGTCAGAAACTTGACCGGATTTGCATATTCCCAAAATGACATGTTCCGTATCTAGAGCCTCCCTGCCCCCCTCTCAATCCAAAAGGATGTTATCGCAGATTAACCCGCAAAACCGCCGCACTTGCAAAGGGCATGAGCGCGACCACCCCCGCCGTGATCCCGCCCAGCATCAAAAGCGGTGTGGTCGGATCAAGGCCATCCGCACCCCGTCGCGCAGCCTCCGCCCCGAAGATCAGCGTCGGCACATAAAGCGGCAGAACGATCAGCGACAGCAAGAGCCCCCCGCGCCTGAGGCCCACGGTCAGTGCGGCACCGAAGGCACCGATCACCGACAAAGCCGGGGTGCCGATCACAAGCGAAAGGCAGGTCCAGACGTATCCGGGCCCCGGCAGGTTCAGCAACACCCCAAGAACCGGGGCTGCCAGAACCAGCGGCAGGCCCGTGGTCAGCCAATGCGCCAGCGCCTTGACGGCCAGGGCGGCTTCGAGCGGCAAGGGCGAGGTTGCCAGCAGGTCCAGCGACCCATCCTCCCAATCCAGCGCAAGGATCCGGTCCAGCGACAAAAGGCAGGCCAGAAGCGCGCCCAGCCACAGAATGCCTGCCGCAATGCGTGCCAGCAGATCCGCCTGCGGGCCAACTGCGAACGGCACCAGCGTCACGACGATCAGGAAAAAGGCGAGGCCCAGGCCAAAGCCGCCCCCGGCCCGAAAGGCCAGCCGCAGATCCCGCACCAGCAGCGCGTTCACAGAAACACCTCGTCACTGGATCCCGACAGCGCCAGAGGATCGGCCCGGTAGGCGCTCACCTCCAGCACCTCCGCCTCCGCGAGGCCCAGATCGACATGCGTGGCCATCAGCGCCATCCCACCTGCCTCCAGATGCGCGCGGACGGCGGCCGCAAACAACCCAACCGAAGCTGCATCAAGCGACACGGTCGGCTCATCCAGAACCCAGATCGGGCGTCCCGTCACCAAAAGCCGCGCAAGCCCCAGCCGCCGCTTCTGGCCCGCCGACAACCGACCGGCCAGGCGATCCGCCAGCGCCTCCAGATCGAATGCATGCAGGGCCTCATAGATGCCGCGCTTGCATCCAAAGACCTCGGCCCAAAAGCGCAGGTTCTCCGCCACGCTCAGCGTCGCCTTCAACCCGTCCGCATGGCCCGCATAGGCCACGGCCTCCTCCGCACCCCGGATCTCCCCCGCCGTCGCGGGCTGCAACCCGGCGACCGTCCGCAACAGCGTCGTCTTGCCCGACCCGTTCGGCCCCCGCAGGATCAGTGCGCGCCCCGGCAAAAGCTCAAAGGACAGCCCCGCCAGAACCGGCAAGCCCCCCCGCGCAATGGTCAGATCCGTGACATGCAACCCCATGACACCGGCCTAAACCATTGCCGCCACGGCGAAAAGCGCCTGTCTTCTCTGGGTCAAAAATATCCTGGGGTGAGGCCCAACGGGCTGAGGGGCAAAGCCCCTTGCAAACCAGGGCTCAAACACTCAGACCGGCAGCATGGCCAAAGCAATCCGCCGCCCCTCGCTCAAAAGCACATTGTAGGTCCGCGCCGCCGCAGGCGAGGCCATCACCTCCACACCCAGACCGGCCTCTTCCAGCACCCTCCGAAGATCGGCCGGGATATGCGCGATTTCGCCCCCAGTGCCCAGGAAAAGCACGTCGATCTGCCCCGCCAGCGCCAAGAGGGGGCCCCGATCGTCATATCCACCCCAGCCCGAAGTTCCGCCGGGACCCGTCAGGGCGCCCCCTTCGATCACCTTGCCCCCGATCCGGAAAAACCCCGGCCCGTAGCCCTCGACCGGTTCCGCGTCGGAAAACGAGATCTCGTTAAGGCGCATGGGATCCACTCCAGATCGGCAGGCCCAAAAGGGCCGAGGCAGCAATGATCGTATAGGCCACTGCGCGAAACCGTCCCTCCTGCCCCGGATCGAACAGCCGTGCCCCAGCCATGTTCGCCATCACATAAGGGACAATCAGCAAAAAACCAATCACCACCGGCTCCGCCCGCAGCTGACCCAACACAGCAAAGCCCGTCAGCATCAACACGTCGATCGCCAGCAGATAAAGCAGGAAATTCGCCCGGATCACCGCAATCGCCTGCGTCGACGCCATATAGAGCATGATCACAGGCGGCCCCGGCAATCCCGATACGCCCGCCAGAAACCCGCCAAGCCCCCCCGCCCCGAACACCAGTGGCGGATACAGATACCCACGGTAGCGCACCCCCAGCATCAAAAGGCACAGCAAGACCAGAACGATCCCAGACACGGCCCAGCCGAATATCTCGGGCGCCATCAGGCTCAACCCCCAAAGGCCCAGCGGCAAGGTGACGGCGGCTCCAAGGATCAGCCGCAACGCATCACCTCTATGACCCTCGCGCAGCGCATCGGGCAGGTTTGGCAACGGCCCCACGAGCTCCACGATGATCAGGAATGTGATCGCCCCGAAAGGCGTCAGCACCGAAGACGCCGCAGGCATGATGATCATGGCCGAGCCAAAGCCCGAAAATCCCCGCACCAGCCCCGCCGCGACAATCGCCGCAAACAGCCAGATCAACCCCTCCGTCTGCAGCGCAGACCAAAGGGCATCAGGCATCTATGTTGGCATATTGATTGCCCGCATTCGCATCGGGCTTCGACCAGTCCCGCTTGACTCCCAGATACAGCAGGATCGCAGAGGCGACAAAGATCGACGAATACGTCCCCACGATAACCCCCCAGATCATCGCAAAGACAAAACCCCGGATCACGTCGCCGCCCAGCACAAACAGCGCAATCAGCGCCAGCAAGGTCGTGACCGACGTCATGAAGGTCCGGCTCAGCGTTTCGTTGATCGAGATGTTCAGCACCTCGTTCAGCGGCTTTTTCTTGTACTTGCGCAGGTTCTCCCGCACCCGGTCAAACACCACCACCGTGTCGTTCAGCGAATAGCCCACAATGGTCAGAAGGGCCGCGATGATCGCCAGATCGAACTTGATCTGAAGCTCCGAGAATATGCCGATCGTCAGGATCACGTCATGGACAAGGGCCGCCACCGCCCCCAGCGCAAACTGCCATTCAAA
>CALCOY010000092.1 GCA_937897325.1 uncultured Shimia sp. | reverse complement strand
AAGATCATGCGCGCCGTGTCGGGATCAAGGCCAAGCGCCTCCATCCGCATGATCACGGTCAGGGCTGACAGGCTGTCGCCGCCCAGATCGTAGAAGCTTTCGTGCAGCGACACCGAAGGCACGTTCAAGACCTCGGCCCAAAGCGCCTGAAGCTCTGCGGCGCGGCCTGTCGCCGGAGCCTCAGCTGTCGGCGGGGGGGCAGCGGCAACCGCTTGCGGCGCGGCAGGTGCCTCTGCGCCTGTGATCTGGGCAATGGTCTTGCCATCGAAGATCATGCGCGCCGTGTCGGGATCAAGGCCAAGCGCTTCCATCCGCATGATCACGGTCAGCGCAGAAAGACTGTCCCCGCCCAGATCGTAGAAGCTTTCGTGCAGCGACACAGTGGGCACATTCAAGACTTCGGCCCAAAGCGCCTGCAATTCCGCCGCGCGCGGATCGACCTGCGTCTCAGCCGCAGGGGCTGAGACGGCCTGTGGGGCTGGGGCAGGTTGCACCGCATCACCACCCGTGATTTCAGCGATGGTCTTGCCATCGAAGATCATGCGCGCCGTGTCGGGATCAAGGCCAAGCGCCTCCATCCGCATGATCACGGTCAGGGCTGACAGGCTGTCGCCGCCCAGATCGTAGAAGCTTTCGTGCAGCGACACCGAAGGCACGTTCAAGACCTCGGCCCAAAGCGCCTGAAGTTCTGCGGCGCGGCTCGCCCCCGGGGCGGCTTCGGTCATGTCTGCGGTCATCGTCTCGACCACTTTCTCGGGCTCATCGGCCAGCTTGGCCCGCTGCACCTTGCCTGTGGCTGTGCGCGGGATTGTCTCGATCATCCGCAGCACCAGCGATCCGCTGCCCGTCAGGCCCAGCCCTTCGGCAATCTCCGTGGCGGCCTTGCGCACGGCATCCGCCTTCAGGCCCGATCCCTGTTCGACCGCGACCAGCACCTTGTGCCCACGCAGATCATCGGCCACGCGGCCCACGGCCACGGCCTGCGGTGCACCCAAGGCGCTGCCCAGCTTTTGTTCGAACAAGGTCGGGTCGATCTTGAGCCCGCCGGAATTAATCAGCTCGTCTGCGCGGCCTTCGTAGTAAAGCACCCCGCCCTCAATCCGGCCCTGATCTGCCGTCGTCAGCCAGCCATCCGGATCGACGATAGGTTTGACCCCGGCACCCGTCACCAGACCTTCGGCAATGTGCGGCCCGCGCAGGCGGATCAGGCCTTCGTCGGAAATCGCGACTTCGCAATCCCCCGTGGCGGCCCCCACGCTTTCCAACGCAGCACCGTCCGTTGCGCTAATATCCAGCAGCGTGGCGCGCGAGGCCTCGGTCAGCCCGTAATGCTGCACGATCCTGGCCTGTGGAAACAGATCTTTCAAAGCCTGCTTTTCGAGGCCGGACATGTATTGGCTGCCGATCTCGATCCAGCGCACCTTGTCCGCATGGCCCTCGACTGCCTGCGGATTGGCCAGCAGGATCCGCCAGAGCGTTGGCACGGCGGAAATCGCGTTGATCTCACCGGCGGCCAGCATCCGCCCGATCTCGGCAGGATCAAAGCCATTCGGTGGCAGATAGGATTGCCCGCCCGCCGCCGCCACGGCGCGTGCCCGGCCAAAGCCGAAGGAAAACGTGACCGGCACGCCGATATATTCGCGGATGGTCTCGTCGATCCCCATGGCCGCATTGATGCGCGTGACCACGTCCCCTAGCGCCCGGTGCGACAAAAGCAGCGCTTTGGCCCGGCCTGTCGTGCCCGAAGAAAAGCTGATCTGCGCAGGGGTGTCGCTGGCACTCAGATCCAGCGTCTCGGCAAACCAGCCCGGATCGTCCGCAAAGGCTTCGCGGCCCAGGATCTTGGTCCCCGGAACAGTGCGCTTGGCCGCGTCCGCCGGCAGTGCCAGAACCACCTGTCCCGCACGATAGGCCTCAAAAACGGCTTTCAGATAGGCCCGTGAATTGGCGCCCGCGAAGGCCATCACCTCAAGCGGACCCGAGGTGATACCAGCTGCATGTGTCACGATGCGTCCGCCTTATGCAAAGATCGGCGTCATCTCCGCCCGGTCATGGGGTTGGCCCATGGCTGCCAGCACCTTGCGCGTGCCCGTGAAAGGCGCCCGCCCATGCATCCAGCGCATGTTGTCGATGATCGACAGATCACCGTCCTGCCAGTCGATGTTTTCGGTGTGCTGGGTCAGCACTTCGAGGATCCGCTCGATCGTGGCATCCGGGATGGCCTCGCCATCACCGAAGACCGCGTTTCGTGGCAGACCGTCCGCCCCCACAGCCGCGACCAGCGCCTGGCGCGTGGCCGGGGGCAATTGGCAAGGGTGGAACAGATGCGCCTGGTTGAACCAGATCGGGCGCCCCTGATCGCCCATAATCGCCCCTTGCGCCTGCTGTGCCGTGCGCAGGACCCCATTGGGCAGCCATTCGACCTCAAGCCCGTTTTTCTTGCCGATTTCGATCACCTCGTCGGGGTCTTCGGTCCCGAACGCATTCTGCCAGGGGACATCGAGCCCTTTGCGGAAGTTGCGCTGATAGATGACCTCACGCTCGTGGAATTCATCAAGGATGTCGCCCAAGGCGCCGCTGACCGCACCCAGATCCGCAATCGTCGTGGCCCCGCCCGTGTCGGCGGCGATCTTGCACTGGAACATCAAAAGGCGCGGCCATGTGCGCGCATAGGACATTTCAGAATGCAGCACGATCCATTGCTCGGGCGGATATTCAGTGGAGGTAAAGGCGCCATCGCCCACCGATGAGCGCGGTGTGGACCAGCGCGCATCCGTCATCGGATCGGCCCCGAAGAGAGCCAGCGTGTCTTTCAGCGTGCCAGCATCCTCGGTGTCAAAGCCTCGGAACAGCACAATGCCTTCCGCCGCAAGGCCGTCGCGCACGTGATCTTCGTTGGTTGCGATCCATTCGGTCAGACGCTCTTCCTTGGACTGGGCAATAAACTTCTTCATCTCAAAATCCTCTCACCGCAAATACGCCCTACCCCGGGGGAACGCTTACCCAACCCACAAGGGCAGATCAACTCTTGGGCAGCGCAAAAGCGCAGCAAAAAGAGGAAAGGCCTCAGCCTTTCAGACCCAGCATCCAGCGCCGCCCCAACGGGCTGTGCTGCAGGCCAAGATGCAGCAGAACCGGCGCGATGATCCCCGCCGCAAGACAGCTCAGAAAGACCGGCGCGGTCGCCGTCAGACCCAGCCCATACAGCACTTCGCGCGCCCCTGCCGTGGCCAGAACGTGATAAAGATAGATGGTGAAGGCATAAGGCCCCAGAATCCCCAGCTGCGGCAGATGCGGCAAAAGCTGGATTGCCAGCACCGACAACGCGAGCCCCATCATCAGGCTTTGCACGTCCTGGCGCTGCAGCGACAAGTGTCCCGCAGTCTCGTAGTGCCAGACATTCCAGGCCAGGCAGGTCAGCGCGACCGGCAGAGCGAGCCCCACAATAAGAGGTGTTTCATTCATCAGGCTGTGCTGGTGACGCTCAAAGATGAGGCCCAGCAGGAAAAAGGGCAGAAGGTAAATCGCTCCGTTCACTGAAAACGGATTGCCCGGCACGTAAGGGGCGAACAGAAACAGCAGAACCGATGCTCCGAAAAGCGCGGGCAGGTATCGCCCCCCCGTCAATGCCAGGATCCCGCCCGCAAAGACAAAGATCAGCAGGATCGATTGCAGGAACCAGAAATGCGCGTAAGGCAGGAAAAAGACCTGCCACAGATCGGGCAACCCCCGCGCAAAGCCTGTGCCCATGATGCTTGAGGCCAGCGCAAAGATCAGCGCGGCCAGCGCCCCGGGGATCGCCAGCCGCCGCCACTTGCCCCGCAGAAAGTCCGCATAGCCACCTGGCGTCACGGGTTTCACCCCAAAGACAAAACCCGCCACGAAGGCAAAGAACGGCATGCGCAGGTCCACCAGCCCGTCCGCGAAAAAGCGCAAAGGATGCGGATAGCCCAGCTCCAGCCCGCTGCCCGGCGTCGATCCGATCACGTGATACGAGACCAGCGCCAGCACCGCGAGCCCCCGCATGGTTTCAATCGGATAAACGCGCGATCGGACATGAACGCTGGCAACGGGCTGATAAACCATGAAGAGCACCTTTGACGAACAGACCCGCCCGACATAGAGCCGTCATGGTTTAGAAACGGTTGCATTTTAGTCAAACACACCGCGTTGATTTTTAAGGATTTGTTAGGGGTTGGACTCGGCGGGACATTCAATATCCGCAGGCCGGACTTCACCCCGCCAACATCGGCGTCAAGTGCGGATAGGGGCGCCATCCTGCGCTAGACCTTTGCCTCTCTGCACTGCAATAAATGGGGACTTTGAGCCCACTTTGACCGATGCTGCACCGTCCACTAAGGGCAGCTTCTAGGCAGCCAGCTCAATGCGCGTCGTACCGTCTTTTGTTTCCAGTCTTATGCGGCAGTCAGTGAGACGGGACTGATCGCTAAGAAGTTCAGAGATACGTCCTGCAAGCTGATCGTCGCGTGCTCCCGCGCACGGATAGACGCCAACGCGTCCGACAGTCACAGCGTCAAATCCCTGTTCTTGTCTTTGTGCTATGATCATTGCCCCCCACCAGTTGTCTCCGGTGAGCGGTACAAGAAGTTCTGCACTAGGTGACAGGTGTGATGTCCACAAGTCTGGAACATGCGTGATACCCGCGAACGCCACGATCAGATCAAACTGTTCTTTGCCCTTCAAATCCGTAGCTGCATTCCCATGACGAACTTCCGTGTTCGGCCAATCGGCGAGGTTTTCCCGCGCTCGGTCGGCTAGGTCTTGCTCAACCTCATAAGCAACGATGGAACCGTTTGGACCTGCCAGATGGCTCAGAATTGCAGTGTAGTATCCAACGCCAGCACCTACTTGGAGGATGCGAGAGCCGGGCTTCACATTCGCCCGCACAAACCGACGCGCCCAGAAAACTGGATCACCGATGTTGATGCCCTTTTCTTCATCAAGGACAATCAAAACGGAGTTGTAGAGCCATTTGGTGTCGACGTCGGGCGTCTTTTGAATAGGAAGACTGAAACCTTCGTGCGGTGATCGAAGCTTCCAAGGCCCTGGACCTGCAAACGCTTCTCTTGGGACGGTTCGAAATGCCTCAAGCACTCGATCCGTCGCAGGATTGTCTTCGAGCGCCGCCATGACACGAAGCTGATCTACGAAACTATCTGCATGCATCACGGGGCCTCCAAGCAAAATCAAACATTAGTCTAAGCTCGAATTGGAGCCTCCACAAATCATGGAAGCAGCCATTCGCGCAGCCGCAGCGAAATGGTGCTTAGTCCCGCAACAATCGACCTACAGATATCTCAGTTGAACTGCTGTTTGGCTTGGCCAGAAGCGCTTTAGGTCAGATAAAGGGGTGCGGGATGCCTTTTCCCGCACGTCCAACCGAGACAAAAGTCCTGCAATCCCTTGTCTGCGGACCCGAGCGCGCGTGCCGGACATGACCGGCTAAAGCCGGTCGCTCAACCGTTTCACCAGATGCATGCGTTCGTGCAGGATCGCGATGATGACCGGTCGCGCACCTGCCATCCAGATGATGTAATGATGTTCGCAGCGATACATGCGGACCCCGTCGGGCAGCGCATCGAACGACCGTGACACGGCCCGCCCCTCACCGACTGCTTCGCAGCAGGCCTCGATCCGGTCAAAATACCGCTCGGCCTGATCCGGGCCCCAGGTCTCGGAGGTGTAGCGCCAGATGCCCCGCAAATCTTCTTCGGCACTGCGTGTCAGATCATAGGATGTCATGCCGTGGCTTACGGACCTGCCACGTCCCGCATCTCGCGGCGGATATCAGCGATGGATCTGGTCGACAGATCCCCGCGCTGCGCCTCTTCAATCCGTGGTTTCAGGAAATCGGCCAGCGCGCGGAACGCCTCATCCTCGTCCATCCCGCCGAGGTCCGGGACATCGCTGAGCGTACGGGTCAGCACATAATCCTTAATGCTCTGTCCTTTGAGAGCGGCGATGGCCTTGAGCTTCTGGTGCTCTTCCGGGGTGATGTCGATCGAAAGCCTGGGCATGGAATCAAGATAAACCCGCGCAGCCCACAAAACAACATTTGTGGGCACTTGGCTGTTTGGGGTCATCCGTTAACACCCCCCACCGCGCGCTGCGTTAACCGGGGTGTTTGCCGATATCGGCACCGACGCAAAACAGATCGGCCTTTTCCTTGAAAACAAGGTGTTAACCTCTCGAATCCGGTTCGGGACGGCGAAACACCGTGCGCTGCATTAACTCATGCGCTGAAAAGGGCGGCCCGTTCGGCCTCGATCTCGGCGACGGCCTTCGCTTTGCCGACCCGAAGCGCGCGGCGTTGATAAGCGCGGATGAAGGCCACCAGTTCCGGGTCGTCAAGCTGCCGTTCGCCCCGCGCCCAGGCGCCGAAATAGCCCTGCGCCATGGCAAGACCGCCCAGCACGTAAGGGGGTTCGGCCATGCGAAAGACGCAGGTGGCGAGGTAAAACAGGGGATCGGACCCCATGAAATACTGCCCGAACCCGTGCCGACGGCGGCCCGTGTAGATGCTGGTCTGGGACGATCCCATGGGCCGCAGATGTTCGAACCGCAGGTCGGGCTCATCCCAGCTGACGGCGATCCAGCCCAAGGCGCGCGCTTTATGGCAATCGATCGCGTCCCACATAACCTCGCGCACATAGCCGCCGATCGCCTCAAAGCAGTCCCGCCGGTAGAACTTGGTCATGCCCGCCGACATCTCATCGCCGCGCCGTTCGGAGACAAGCGCGCCATTCACCCGCATATAGGGCTTGCCCGACGAGGTGCCGATGCGGGGGTCGCCCTCCATCTTTTTGATGAGCGTTTCGAAGTATCTAGGGGGCAGGTCCAGATCCAGATCCATCTTGCAGGAATAGGCATAATCACCCGGATCAATCGTGTCATAGCCCGCATAAAACGCCTCGATCACACCCGGCCCCACGGCGCGGTGACCCCGGTCGGGCTTTTGCACCACGCGGATCCAGTCATGCTGGGCGGTGTATTCCGCGAGGATCTGCGGGGTCTCATCGGTCGAGCCATCATCGACGATCACCCAAAGCGATGGCGTCAGCGATTGGGCCACGACGCTGTCCAGGGTGCGGCGCATGTAATCGGCCTCGTTCCGACAGGGCGAGATCAAAACATAGCTTCGGTCGGTCATCTGCCCCCTTTCACGATCTTCTCCTGAGCTTGCGGGTACCAGGTTTCCAGGGCTTCCGGCGTCATGGCAAAGACCTCACCCGCCCGGCGCCATGCGGCCAGCGATCCGCGCATCTGCGGCAGGGAAAACCGGCGTTTTCCCAGATCCTTGACGAAATCGATGGCAATCCGGTGCGCCATGTGCCGCCAGTAGCGCGCCTTGGCCCAGGCCTGATCCGGGGCGTGACGGCGCAGGAGAACCGCCTGATTGAGCGACCAGAGAAGGGCCACCTGGTGCCGGTTCAGACGTCCCTCCGCACTGGTAAAATGGTGCAGTTTGGCCCGGTAGGCCGTGACCAGCATCCCCAGACGCGAGATGCGATAGGACCCGTCAAGATCCTCGCCCGGACAGTAATAGCGCAAGGTCGGATCGAAGGGCGAGGCAAGCACAGCGTTGCGCCGGTAAGTCATACGGAACCCGCCAAAAAGCTTCACCGGATTGAGTTTGAAATCCTTGAGGCCATCGGGCAACAGGTGCTCTGGATAGGCTCCGTCATAGGGCAGGAAAACTTCGGTTTTCTCCATCATCAGCGCCTTCTGGAAGAACCAGCGCAGAAGCGGGTGCTTCTTGCGGATGCCCGCCGTGTCAGTGCCCTTTTCCTTTTGGCCACCTTGCGGCACACGGCCCGGCAGATGCGGGCTTTCGAAAGCCTGCACGCCTGCGATCCTGGCTTCGGTATCGGCTTCGTAGACCTTCATGATTTCCTCGGCACAGGTGTCATGCATCAGGGAATCGTCATCGATCATGAAGAGGATATCAGCGCTGGCCAGCCCTGCCGCCTGGTTGCGCTGCACGGTCAGTGACGGGGCCGTCCCCTTCTCGTAAGCCACAGGCAGGCCGGGCATTTTTTCACCCACGATGGCACGAATTTCCTGGCCATGATCCTCCCAGTCGCTGGACGCATCGGCGACGACGATCTCGGATGGGGGCCATGTCTGATCCAGCGCGCATTCCACGCAGCGCTTCAGCACATCCATCCGGTCTTTGGTGGCGATGGCCAGCGCCCAGGTCATTTTTTGTGGCGGCTCAATCATGCGGATCCGGGCGCAACGCATCCCCCTCCTGCCCTGTTATCAGGGTCAAAAGCCGCGCCGCCTCGATCCTTATGTCGAAATCTTCCAGAACCTTGGCATGCCCCGCAGCCGCCATCGTGGCCCGCCGGTCCGGATCGGCAGCCAGCATGCAGATCGCCTCCATCAGCGCCTCGACATGGCCGGGGGGCACGACCAGACCGCTGGTGCCATCCTCAACCAGTTCGCTAACGCCTGCCACGCGGGTAGCGATGACGGCCAGGTGGCTCGCGAGGGCCTCCATCAGAACAACGGGCACGCCTTCGGCAAAGCTGGGCAGCACGAAGATGTCGGCCGCCTTCATAAGCCCCGCGACCTCGGCCTGGGATTTGTAACCCAGAAATTGCACCTGATCGCCCAAGGGGTTCGCCGCCGCCTCAAGCCGCGCGCGGTCAGGGCCGTCCCCCACCAGTATCAGGCGCAGGTTGGGCATGTCGGGGGCGAGGCGCGCGACCGCTTCGAACAGCACGCGCAGGCCTTTCACCGGAGCCAGACGACCCACAAACAAAAGGCGCAATTCGTCATCGTCTCGCGCAGGTCTATCGCCCGCATAAAGCTGTGGCGTGACCCCGCAATGCACGATGCGGATCTTGTCCCAGTCTTCCGGGTTGCTGAAAAACATCAGTTGCGAGCGCGCGAAATAGCTGATGGTCGACACAAACTTAGCCCGCTTGGTCTTGGCATCGAGCGCCCAGCGATAGGGCTCAAAAAGGTCCGCCGGTCCGTGCAGCATGAAGCTGTAGGGGATTCCTGTCAGTTCGCGCTGCAGCATCGCCACGGTCGCCGCGCCAAAGACGAAATGGTTGTGCAGGTGGTCGACCTTTTCACGCTCAAGATGCCGGGCGAGGATCGTCGCCTCGATAAAGAAGATCAGCTGATAAAGCGCTGCCTTCAGCCCCGGCGGACGGGTCTTCCAGGCCAGATGCAGCGCGCGAAAATAGGCGCCGGGCCTTGTCAGCAGATAGCCTTGCGCGGCGAGCAGTT
Source organism: uncultured Shimia sp. (assembly GCA_937897325.1). Taxonomy (GTDB): domain Bacteria; phylum Pseudomonadota; class Alphaproteobacteria; order Rhodobacterales; family Rhodobacteraceae; genus CALCOY01. The sequence continues at coordinate 52,056 of CALCOY010000092.1, read as the reverse complement.
TCAAAGGGCTCTTCGCGGTTTCCAGCACATGAAACGTGGTCGCCGCCGCTTCTTTCTCGGCCGGGCCGGGATGCTGTTCGGGCGGCGTGCGGCGGATCGAGCAGGTCAGGACCTCAGCGCCGAGATCCCGCAGGGCCTCGACCTCGCGCAGGATGAAGGTCAGCGAAACCTCGGGATATTGCCCCGTCAGATAGGCGATGCGCGGCAGGTTCGACATTTAGGACAGACGCGCCCCCAAAAGCCGGGGGATCAGGGCGGGTTTGCGAAAACTCTTGTAATCCGGGCCGGCCTTGGCTGTCCGCTCCGGCAGGGGCAGCGGATCAAAACGGGTGGTGAGTGACCGAGACGCGCCGTCCGGCCCTGCGCCCTGAATGGCCAGGGTCAGTTCGGTCAGGTGCAGCGTGAAATCGGGGCTGGGAAAATGCGGGCGGTCATTGGCGAGCGCGTCGGCCAGTTCCGCAAGCCCGGTCGCCTTGTCCTGCTGGCCGCGCTGGCGCGCCTTCCAACCTTTGGGCCGGTGGATCTCGGTCCCGCCAGGTGCGGGGCTGACGGCCAGCGGCACAGACTGCCCCCCCACCCCCATCAGGCCGCCAAGGACAGAATTTTCGCGCAAGGCGCGCAGGTTCCGCGCCTTCAGCGTCACATCCGAATAGGGTTCCAGCCGGACAGGCGCAAAATAGTCGCGATAAGTGTCGGCACTGATGACCCCCTGATTGCCGATGATCCGCATCCGGTGATCGGTGGGCGCGGCAATAGAACAGGTGATGCGCCCCACGACGCCGCTTTCGAAATCGAGGCACGCGACCGAGAAATCGGGCGTGTCCGCAGGGGTCAAAGGCTGGTCTGTCTTGTCAGGCAGGGTTGCCTTGGAGAAGGACGTGACAGACCGCACCGGCCCGAAGATCGCGCACATCCAGGTCAGGTGATAGCCCACATGTTCCCACGTGCAGCCCATCTCGTATTCATGCAGGTAGGGCCAGGGTGCACCCGACCGGGACCGCCAGGTTTCCGGCGCCAGCAGGTAAACCGGGTTGTCGTCGAACTCCGCATAGATCATGCGGGGCGTTCCGATGGCGCCGTCCTCGACCGCTTTCCAAAGCGTCTGGACCGAAGGCGAAAGCGCGTTCGAGGGTGCTGCCGACAGGCGCAGGCCCTTCTCGGTGGCCAGATCCGCCAGGGCGCGGGCCTCCTCCAAAGCCATCGTCAACGGCTTTTCGCAATAGACATGCTTGCCCGCCTCTAACGCCGCCTTGCAAACCACAAAATGGCTTTCGATAGAGGTGAAATTTGCGACGATTGCGATCTCGGGATCGGCCAGCAGGGCCGCCGCATCGTCATAGACGCGCAGACCATAGTAATCGCCCACTTGGCGGGCGCGCTCCATGTTCCGATCGGCCACACCGGCGAGCGTGATACCGGGATGCTGGGACCACGTGGTCATGTAGTGATCAAAGACATAGCCGCAGCCGATGATACCGATCTTCATGCAACACCCCACGCTGCGCGCGCCGTGTCGATGACCCGCAGCACCTCGATACTATCGGCAGGCGTCATGCGCGGTTCGGTCATCTGACCTGTCCGCACCGCGTCACGCACGGCCAGCGCCTCGTAGCGATAGCCGTTGCCTTCGAAAGGCGCCTTCAGCACCTGTGCCCTGCGTCCCGTCACCCCCTTGATCTGCTGCAAGACCCCTGACATCCGCAGGCCCGCCCTGCTTTCGCGAAAGGCTTCCAGCCGACGCTTGCCACCTTGTGTGACAGGTGCCGGATGGATGCGATGCAGGACCGCTTTGGTAGGGCGCCAAATAGGACCGTATATATATAGTGTACCTTTGGTGCCGTAGACCACGCTTTGATCGGGGCCTACCGTGCGCAATCCCGCCCGGATCGTGGAGATCGCATCGGAGCTGTGGCGCAACGTCAGAACGCTGTCCTCATCCACACCCGTCTCGCCGATGCGCGCCATGGTTTGTGTTTCGGCGATCGGCCCCAGCAGGAACTGCGCCATGGACAAAGGATAGATGCCTCGATGCAAAAGCGCCCCGCCGCCGCGTACCGGATCAAAAAGGCTCACGCCCGCATCGGGAATGTTTGGAGCCATAAACCGCGCCTCGAACCCTCGGATCTCGCCCAGATCTCCGGCAGCGATCCGGGATTGCACAAGGTTCGGCAGGGGCTGAAACCGTGTCCAAAGCGCTTCCATGGCGAAAACGCCCGCCTTTTGGGCAGCTTCGGCGATGCGGGCTGCGCTTGCGGCATCCGTGGCCATCGGTTTTTCGACCAGAACGGGTTTTCCTGCCGCAATCGCCATGCGCGCGTGTTCTTCATGCAGGGCCGCTGGTGTGGCGACATAGACCGCATCGACATCCGCCTTGAGCGCTGCGGCATAATCCGATGCCGCCTCGGTCACGCCCAGATCACGGGCAAAGCGGGCGGCTTTGTCGGGATTGCGCGAGGCCACGCAGGCCAGATCCATGTCCGCCGCCTTGATATCCAAGGCAAATTTGCGTGAAACGGCCCCGGTTCCAAAAAGCGCCCACCGAAAGGGGCGCACCTGCGCATCTGTCATCGCAATAGGTCCAGAGTCCTTAAACCAATCGCGCTTTTCTTAACCGATCGCCACGGTGACGCAACCGCATAGAATTGTGCTGTTCTGCATGGGCGACACAACACTTATGCGGCTCGAATCAAGATCCGCTCTCTTCAAGAGAGTGTATTACGCACCATTCGCTCCCGTTTGGGTTGATTGCGCTATCAGAAGGGCCAATCCCCCCAAATGCAACAGATTGTTTCACTGAAGTGATCGATTTGCCTCAGATAAGGCGAAAATTTGTTAAGATCGCGTTGATGCTTGGGCGGCATTTCGCTACAAGGACGAAGGGGTATATCGGCACAATTCAGTGCTGAATTATTAGTATGGGAAATTTCTGATGAACCTTATGAAAACTCTCTTTGCGAGTGCTGCGATTGCTGTGACAGCAGGTGCCGCATCCGCAAGCGTTATCTTCGCTACAGAAGTCATCGACGTGAACCGTGGCGACATCCACGAAGTGGTTGACGGTCGTGACGACGTAAACAACGCTCTGGGCAAGGCTGACAACGTCTTTTACTCGATGGGTGTTGGTGGCGATATCACACTTGGCTTCGGCGCGCTCGCCACAGGCGACGTGTCGGTCTGGGAAGTCACCTTTGGTGAGATTTCCGAGCATGTGGAAATCGTTGACGTCTACGCCATCTTCGAAGGCACAGAAACCAAGGTCGGCTCTGTCTCCAACGACGTGTCGCAGAAAGGGTTCGCACTGACCTTCTCGGGCGTGTTCGACGCTCTCAAGCTGGTTGATGTCTCACCACTGGACGGTGGCACGAAAGACGGCTTCGACCTCGACGCGGTCAGCGTTCAGAAAGTGCCAGTGCCCGCAAGTGCGCTGCTGCTTCTGGGTGGCATCGCCGGTCTGGGTGCTCTGCGCCGCAAGGCGAAAAAAGCCTGATCATCTGATCTGCACAAAACACACAGGGAAACCCGCCTTTTCGGCGGGTTTTTCTTTTACTTTTTCTTTTACCAGAAGCCCGATCCGGCGCCGCGCCACATGCGCAGACTGGCCTTGACGTAAACCACACTGTCCAGCCCCAGACCCACCAGCAGCACGGCCAGAGCCTTGGGGCTGCGCCGCCCGAATTTGCGAAAAGCCCCGATCCGGTTCGTCAGAAAGCGGAAAGGCACATAGCCGAAGGGGCGCCGGGGCAATTCCGTCTTCAGAACACCCGCCAGCCAATCGGGATTACGGGCCGTCTGCATCAAAAGATCCTGCAGGGCCTTGCGATCATGTCCTTCGCGCCGAAATTTCGCATAAAGGGCCGCGTTGATGGCGCTGCCCACGATCAGACGCGTCTGGTGGTGGATTAGATCCGGAATGCTGCGAATGGATTCGTAGACGTGATACACCGCTGGATCCCCGTCGATGCGGGTCAGGTCCTGATCGCGTGACAGCAGATCCGTCACGACCATCGCCCGGACAAAGCCGTCCTCAACCGGCAGACCAGCCGGCAGACCGATGGAGCGGGCCATGTCACCGCGCAGGATGTAAAGCTGCCCGCAGATCGATTTGCGGAAATTCGTGAGCCCGTCCCCTCCGGCGGCGATCAGGCGCGGCACCAGCCCCACCTCCAGCTTGTCATGCACCACGTCCTTGACCGGGCGGCTGGTAAAGGCATGCAATTCTGACCGGGTCAGCATTCCGTCGATCATGCGCCCCAGCGTATCGGTCTGGGGCAGGCGAATATCGGCATCCATGAAGCCCAGGATCACTGCATCGCCCCGCGCCGTATCGTGGATGAAGCGATGCACCGTGCGGGATTTGCCCCCTTCCGCCAGATCGTGGATGACAAAGCGGTCCTGCAGCCCCTCGGGCAAAGCCGCGACAGCCTCCTGCGCGCGCGCGGCTGTCGCGTCACTGCACCCGTTGGCCATGAGCATGACGCGCAGGTCGAGATCCTCGCGCGTCAAGGCGACCTGCCTGGACAGATCGGCGATCAGATCCGCAATGACCTCGGCCTCGTTATGGGCAAAGATCCCGAAATCGACCGCTTGTCGCCCTGTCCTGCCCTCATGCGCCATATGGCTGCTCCTATGCGCGGATTTCCCACCCCCTAACGCCACATTTTTACAGGGTTTGTCGACAATCAATCACTTGTGATACCCGAACCCAACGCAGTTATTTTGCTGCCATAGTTTTGCTGATATGGTCCGCTAAATCATTTTTGTACGCCACCTGATCAAGGGTTAGTTCATGTCTTTCGCAAGTTCGGTCTCCCTCCCGGCCTTGAGGCTTCGGGATTTTTTCACATGGGGAATGTTCTGGTTCCTGGTGGCCTGTGCTGCTGGTAGCGTGTTCTTTCTGGATGGATTGGATGCGCTGTTGCGCGCCTGGAAGCTGCCGGAATACAGCCACGGCCCGCTGATCCCGGTCCTGTCGCTGCTGCTGTTCCTGCGCCAGCTCAAGGAATATCCGATCAATGCGGATGTGAAACGCACGCGCTGGCCTGGCGTGGTCGTCCTGCTTTTGGCCGTGCTTTGCGGGGCGCTTGGCAAGATGGCCAATATCTCGGAAATCGTGGCCTACTCGACGATCATCTGGGTCGCGGGCGTGCTGCTTGTCAGCTTCGGCTGGGAAACGGGCAAGCATTTCTGGCCACCCGTCCTGCATCTGGTCTACATGCTGCCCCTGCCTGGCGTGATCTATTACAAGCTTTCAACCTATCTGCAGTTCATCTCTTCCGAGCTGGGCGTTTGGTTCCTGCAGCTTTTGTCGGTGCCTGTCTTCCTGGATGGCAACATCATCGATCTGGGGGTCTTAAAGCTGCACGTGGCCGAGGCCTGTTCTGGCCTGCGTTACCTCTTCCCGATCCTCAGCTTCAGCTACATCTTCGCGGTCCTTTACAAAGGCCCGATGTGGCACAAGGCAGTCCTGTTGATTTCCGCAGCGCCCATCACCGTGCTGATGAATTCGGTGCGCATTGCCGTGGCGGGTGTGCTGGCCGATCGCTTCGGGATCGAATGGCTGGAAGGCTTCACCCATTTCTTCGAAGGCTGGGTGATCTTCATCGTCTGCATCGTTCTGCTGTTCCTGCTGGCGCGGATCATGCTGTTCTTCCACCCTCAGAAAATGGGCCTGGTGGACGCGCTTGACCTTGAAACCGACGGTCTGGGCACGCAGGCCATGCGCATCACGCATATCAAGGCCTCGGGCGCGATGATCACGGCGGCCATGGCCATGGTTCTGGCCGCAGGTGCCTGGCAATTCATGCCCGACCGGGGCGCAGGCGTGATCGAACGCGATGGCTTTGCCGTCTTCCCCCGCCAGTTGGGCGAATGGCAGCAGCGCGGTGTGGCCGAGGTCCTCAGCGCGGATGTGGCGCGCACGCTTGGGGCGGATGATTACCATTCAGTCAGCTTCGTGCATCCCGACCAGCCCGTGCCCGTGGGCTTTTTCACCGCCTGGTACGAAGATCAAAGCCGTGGCGGCGTGCACAGCCCCGAGATCTGCCTGCCAAGCGCGGGTTGGGAAATCGCCTGGCTGGAGCGTGTCGATATCTCAGACAAGCTCGGCTGGGAGACACCCTTCATGATCAACGAGGCGATCATCCAGAAGGGCGAGACGCGCATGATGGTCTTTTACTGGTTCGACCAGAAAGGCCGGAAGGTCGCCTGGGACTTTGCCGCGAAATTCTACCTGATGGTAGATGGCATTGCGACAGGCCGCACCGACGGCGCGCTTGTCCGTCTGACCACGTTGATCGCGGAGAACGAGACCGAAGCCGATGCCGAAGCCCGCCTTCTCGACATACTGAAATCGGTAGAGCCAAACCTCGCACGCTTCATCCCGCAATAGTTTGGGAAAGGTCGCCTGTGCGGGACTTTCTTACCGTTCGTTTACACTGATCCAATGTCGGCCTTTAGTTTGGCTTGCAACGTTCAAACGCGATGTTACTGATTTTGCTGGAAGGGAAGGTCAAATGAACCACGCAGATGCAGGCGCAAACTACCTCCTAAAAGCACTACTCCCGCGTTTGGAAGAACTCAAACCTGGCTTACTCGATGAACTTGCTCTTGGCATCAAAGCCGACAAAGAGGCCATAAACAGAACAGGGAAAATGACTGCTGAGATAGAACAGGTTTTCCTTTCTGCTGAACATATTCTCGGACGCGTACCAGCTCAATAAATCATCGCAGCAGGATTTTGATTTTGACCGGTTCAGGGACGGCAGACCTCCATGAACTTCACGCCACGATAGCTTCCAAGCTCAGCGTTTTGGGTGCAGACACACCGTATCTGGCTGATGCGAATGAACCTGACCCGCGTTATCTTGGGTATGGCGTGAGGGCACCTGAGATGAAACGTTTCCTTGCCAGTCTGAGACCCGAAACCTCTGCCCTGAACACCGAAGAGAAGATCCAATTGGCGACGCGGCTAATTGCTTCGGGGTATGGGGAACAAAAGAGTGTCGCTCTCGCACTTCTAGAGAAAACTCCAGACCACTTTACCCCCGAGCGGTTTGATCAGTTGGAGCAGCTCGTTGGCGGACTGCACGGTTGGAGCAAGATCGACGGTGTTACCAACCTGTTCTTGCCAAGTATTCTTGAAACTCACGAACGAGAGATGATTGATCTCTTAGGCGACTGGAATACCCACGAGGATCGATGGCTGCGCCGGGCGAGCGTCGTTATTTTTACACGAAAGGTAGCCAAGTCAGGATTGTTCAAAGATATCGCGCTCCGCCACTGCAACAACCTGATCAATGACGGAGAACACCTGGTGCAAACAGGCGTTGGCTGGTGTCTGCGCGATCTCATGCGATGGCACAAAGAGGAAATTCTACCCTATGTCATTGACCTCCGGCGGATGGGTGTAAGCAGCAAAATCACGCTGTATGCATTGCGCGACATCAAAGGCGAAGAGCGCAAAGCTGTTTTGCAGCATAACGCCCAATCTGCCTGAAAAGGTCCGCATTGCTGAAATTTGTGCTCAGCGCAGCAATTGGAACTCTGGGCTCCCTCCTGCCGTTTGCGCCAAACTTCAAATTGGTTCGACAGTGCTGAAACGCCTTCTCACTCTGCCGTCAGCATGTCGTAAAGCGCCAGGAAGATCTCGGCGAAGCGGCGGTCTTTTTCCGGGGTGTAGTGGCCATCGGGAATGAACGCGGCGGCGTCTCGGGGGTCCACGTGTTCGGCGGTGGCAAGATACGGGATCTCCTGGCCCACAAGGGTGGGGCCAAGCGCCTCAAGCAGATCCACATCCATCGGATCGCGCGTCTGGATCAGAAAGACGACCGGATGTTGATCTTGCGCGCGGGCCTGGGCGGCAAACTCCGTCACCATGCGCCGCAGCACCGTCGTGTAGGCAAAGGCGTGACGGCCCGAGGGTGCTATCACCGCGGCTTTGCGTGCATCCACATGGCCTGTTCCCAGCGACCGCCGGACAAGTCGGACGAAGGGCGAGGCATCCAGCCAGGCCACCCCAAATGTTTTTGGCGAATAAAACACGTCCTCGCGCCGAAGCTGCGCGCGCCAGGCCGCAGCGCGCACCGGATCGGCGGCAAGGCTGCGTTCCTCATCTGCGGAATTGATGATCGGGTCGACACGGGTAAGCCCGCCATCGGGCAAGGGCCGGAAGATCGGGTAGGTGTAGGGCGAGGGTTGCTCGAACACCCATGTGCGGTTGCTCATCGCGGCCATGGCCGGCACCGATGACGACAGGATCCCCAACACCGCCACATCCCCTGCCCTGCGCTGTGCGGCATCGTCCAGAAAAACCGAATAGGTAAAATTCGGCGGCGCCCCCGGACCGGTATGCAGATCGAGCGGCAGATCCTCCCGCAGGCCCTTCGCCGTCCGCGTTATGTTGGCGACAAAGGACATGCCGTAAACCCGCACGACAGGGGCCTCAGCCTCAAGCAGGGTGTCATCGATCTGATCCACGGGCCAGCCCACGTCAAAAAGGTTGCCGCGGGTGCCGGGATTGTCCTGCCAGGCCTTGAGCTTGCCCGGCACGCTGCGCCCATATTCGAAGTAGCGCACCAGCGATCCGGCCTTTCCCTGCGCTTGTGCCACGGTCAGGATGGCCATCACTGTCAGATCAATCAGGATGAGGAAGGCGACCGTCAGGCCAATCACTCTGATTTGCTGTCTCATACCCGCCTCAGAACTGGAAATAGATGAAGGCCGAGGTTTCGGTGGTGGATCCGAAAGCCAGAAGATAGATCATCACCGCATAAACCGCCGACCGCACGGGCAGCGGGAAGGCGAGATAGAAGCGCACATTGCCGCGCAGTTCGATCGCGAGATCCCAGAGAAGCAGCCAGATCAACCCCAGGATCGCCGCGCGCGGGGGTGCCGGGATCACACTTTGCCAGAACCCGTCGGCCCCAAAAGCGATCAGCGTCCCGGTGAAATCCACGATCTGGTCAAAGCTTTGCGCCCGAAAGAGCAGCCAGCCATAGCAGATCACCTGGAAGAACAGGACGATCATCAGCGCCCGACCCAGCCAGTGGGCCCGACCACGCCGGACGCCTTCGCCCACGCGCTTATGCGCGCCTGTCACGGCTCGGTGCGCAGCCAGAAGCCCGCCCTGATAGATCCCCCAAAGCACGAAATTCCAGGCTGCCCCGTGCCAGATACCCCCCAGCACCATGGTCAGCATCAGGTTGCGATAGGTGGCAGTGCGCCCGCCCCTGTTGCCGCCGAGCGAGATGTAGAGGTAATCGCGCAGCCAGGTCGACAGGCTGATATGCCAGCGCCGCCAGAATTCCTGCGGATCGATGGCAAAATAGGGTTGGGCGAAATTGCGCATGAGCCGGAAGCCCAGCATCTTGGCCACACCCCGCGCGATGTCCGTATAGCCCGAAAAATCGCAATAGATCTGGATGGCGAACAGCCATGTGGCAAAGATTATGTCGAGACCCGAGGGATCGGGGCTTGCATAGATTGCATTGACCGACGGAGCCACGCCATCGGCGATGACGATCTTCTTGATCAGCCCTGTGAGGCACAGAACACCGCCCCGGCCCAGAGCCTCCCAGCTAAGCGTGCGCGGGGCCGAGATATTGGGCAGCAGGTTGCTGGCGCGTTCAATGGGCCCTGCGACAAGCTGGGGAAAGAAGGCCACGAAGAGCGCGAAATCAAAGAAATCGCGCGTCGGCTCCAGATTGCGGCGGTAGATGTCGATCGTGTAGCTGAGCGTCTGGAAGGTGTAGAACGAAATCCCTACCGGTAGGACGATGGCCAGGGTGATGGGATCGGGCGTGTAGCCGAAAAGCCCCATGAGATCGGTGAAACTGTCGGCGAAAAAGCCTAAGTATTTGAAGATCCCGAGCATACCCAGATTGACCGCGAGCGAGATCCACAAAAGCCGCTTGCGCCTTGCCTGGACATTTTCGCGGGCCATGGCAAAGCCCACGAAATAGTCGGCCACCGTGCTGAGCAGAATGAGGCTGAGAAACCGCCAGTCCCAGGCGCCGTAGAAGACATAGCTTGCCACCAGCAGCATCCGGTTCTGCGCCTTGTGGGGCAGAAGGACATAAAGCACTGAAACAACAGCAAAAAATATCCAAAAATTCAATTCGGTGAAAAGCACCGGGACTGTTCCTTTTGAGGCACGGACATTTCGTCCGAACAAACTGTCCCCCAACCGCGCGCAGCCTTACCAGATCGTTTTCGCGAAGCATATGGGGGACACTGTCCGCGCCCAGGAAAATGCAAAGACCGTCTACCATGCAGGCGGAGCAGTGCCCCTTTTGGTGAATGTTCCGGCATTTGCAGCGAAAGCCCCTTGCATGCCTCCCCGCCCATGTCATCCTGCCGCGCGACAGCGATCGCAGCAGAACCGGACGGGCCATGAGCAAGCTGAAATACGCGCCCCAGATCATTGCCAAGCAGTGGCGGCATCTGAAAAAGCCCCGCCGCACCGGTCTGCGTGTCTTTGGCGTAGGGGCGGCCAAGACAGGCACGCATACGCTGGCCCAGATGTTCGAGGATCACGTGCGCACGGGCCATGAGGCGGATGCGGATGCGCTGATCCGGCGGTTTTTGCACAAGGCCGAAACCGGCGAGGCGGCCCCCTTGCATAAATTTCTGCGCTGGCGCGATCGGCTGCGGGGGCTCAAAATCGACAGCTCGTCTGTGAATGCCTACCTGATTGACGATCTGCTGACGCTTTATCCCGACAGCCGCTTTCTGCTAACAATCCGTCCGCCCGGGGCCTGGTTGCGGTCGATGCTGGATCATTCGGTGCTGCGCGACCCGACCGATGCCTGGAAACGCTTTCGCACCTACCGCTTTGGGACGGGCGATGATTTCCCGCCCGAAGAGGCAGAGCTGCAAAAGCCGGGGCTGTTTCCAGTGAGCCGCTATCTCGATGCCTGGACCTTTTCGGTGTCCGAGGCACTGGACAAGATCCCCGAAGACCAGCTTCTGATCCTGCAAATCTCCGAGATCGGGCCACGGGCCCGTGAAATCGCGGAATTCTGCGGGCTGGGGCCAGAGATCGCGCCCAAGACGACCCATGCCTATGCCAACCGCTTCCGGTCAGGCCTGCTCGACACGCTGCCGCGGGATTATCTGGCCGAAAAGCTGGAACATCATGCAGGCGAGGTCGCGCGCCGCGCCCTGTCCGGCTGGTCGGCCGACGGCGATCTGGAAAAGGTCCTCACCCCGGCCGCCTAAGGGCTGGTCTAGGGTTGGAGGCCAGCCAGGATATCCTGTAGGGCGGGCATCAGACGGGCAGCCCCTGTCGCACTCAGATGATCGTCGTCGCGATAAAATACCTCTCCTCCTGCCGCATTGACACAGCGCCCCGGCAGATCGGTGTTGCAGAAGATGTCACCGGGGCGGATGCGGTGCAGGTTGGGGGTGCTGATCCGATCGAGATCGGCGATAATGCCGCCATTGCGCCGCTGGTAAAGCGCGGCGTCGGTCGACAATGCCTGCGCCCCAAAACCGAACAGGCTTTGCTTGGCGACGCTTTGCGTCACATGCCAGCCCGCTTCGGGGATCGGATAGATCAGCACCAGATCGTCCGTCAGGGCAGCCAGTTCCGAAACGCCCTTGCGATAGACCGCGCCTGCCAGCGCCTCGGGCCCGGCATCGGGTGCTGCCCCCAGATAGGCGTGATCGAAAGAGGGGCGGGTGAAGACATTGCTTTCATGCCCCCCTTCACCGTTGTCGAAGGGCTTGGTGAACAGGGGTTGCGGGCGAAACGCCAGAACCATCAGGTCGGGACGGATGTCTGCCAGATGCGCGCGGATCCTGTCATTGGCCACCTGGCAGCCGTAACCGACCTTGTCATAGCCCCGGAAGGGCGGACAGGCGGTAACGGTCAGAAGGGTCACGTCATAGCCCGCCCCCTGCAGGGTTTCGCGCAGCACCCCGGCAATGGCGCCCGCATGGCTGTCGCCCAGAAGCACGGCCTGTCCGGCGTGCGTCTCGGCCGTATGCGGGAATTCACAGCGAGGATCTGGCAACTCGGGCAGGCGGCGCCCGTCATTGACGCGGTACTGGCAGGCCCGGTGTTTCTGCGGCCCTGCAGCCTGGCTCACCCGTTCATAGGTCAGGGTGGCCGCGCGCGTCTCTGGCCCGCCAGTCTGATGTCCGTAAACCCCGAGGCCCACAAAAACGGCCCCGACCAGGGCTGAGGCGGCAAAAAGCCCCCCGCGCCCCGGCAACAGCCGATTGGGCCCCTTGCGAAACGGGGTTTCGATGAATTTCCAGCTGAACCAGGCCAGGATCAGCGACAGGGCGGCAAGGCCCAGCATCAACGCCTCGGGCGGCGCGGTCAGGCTGCGCAGGCGGGCAAAGGCAAAAAGCGGCTGGTGCCAAAGATAAGCGCTGTAGCTGATCAGCCCGATCCCCACCATGGGCGACAGCGACAGGAACCGCCCCGTCCAGGTGACAGGTCCCGCAAAAAGGATAATCAGAACCGTGCCCCCCGCCGGGGCCAGCGCATAAAGCGACGGGAAAGGGGTTTGCGCGTCATAGACCAGGATTGACACCACGATCAGGGCCAGGCCGATCCCCGCCAGAAGATCGTTGGGCGCAGGCGGGCGGCGCAGCATCACGAAAGCCGCCAAAGAGCCCGCGAAAAGCTCCCAGGCCCGGCTGAAGGGCAGGTAGAAATTCGCGTCCGGTGCATTCCGCGCTCCCCATTCGCTGAAGATCAGGCTGAGCGCTGCAAGTCCCGCGATGATCCAGAAGACGGGCGCGCGCCCGAACCGCCAGAGCGCCAGAAGCATCAGCGGAAACAGCAGATAATACTGCTCTTCCACCGCAAGGCTCCAGGTATGCAGCAATGGCTTTTCTTCGGCCGCGGCGGCGAAATATCCGCTTTCGCGCCAGAAGAGGATGTTGGAAGCAAAAAACACCACCGCGATCAGGCTCTGGTGAAAATCCTTGAAGGCCTCCGGCAGCATCCAGGCGTAGGCGAAGGGCACGCAACAGAGCATCACGAAGAAAAGGGCCGGCAGGATTCGCCGGGCACGGCGTTCATAGAAGGTCAGGATGGAAAACCGCTCCGCTTCGAGATCGCGCAGAAGGATGCCGGTGATCAGGTAGCCCGAGATGACAAAAAAGACGTCGACGCCGACATAGCCACCGGAAAAAACGCTGAGGCCTGCATGAAACAGGATCACCGGCAAGACGGCAATCGTGCGCAAGCCATCGATTTCCGGCCGATACTGCATCAAGACCCCTTACCTAACGATCGCGGATGTCTTGCTATATCGCTTGGCCGTTGCCAAGGGCGGGGGTCAGTCCTGCCGGTCCAACCAGCCAAGAAACGCCTTGTCTGGTGATCTAAGAGGCTTCCGCCCCGTCTCGGCCCAGAAATGCAGCCAGCCGGCCTGCAGCGCGTAGACATCCGCGCCGGGGCGGCGACGACGGGCCTCATCCAGTGTCTCGGGTGCCAGGATCGGTGCCGTGCCAGGATCGATCACCTGGCCACGGGGGGTGATGCGGATGAGATCGCCCGGCTCTTCGCCGAGTACGTAATCAGGCAGGCTATCCGCCTTGATGATCTCGCGCAGCATGGCGCGAAAGACCCGGCGGGGCGATGCAGAGCCGGATTTCTTCAGGAGTGTCTCGACCGACACGCGCCATTCCGGCTGCCGCCCGCAATGTTTGCGCGCCAATTCATAGATCCGGCGTTCCAGCGGTTTCCTGAGATCGAAATAATCACGGGAAAGGGTGAGCACAGATTTCGAGAGCACCGCCCGATAGATCCAGTCACTGAGCGTCACCGCCACGCTGACCATGCGCCCGCCCCGCGTCCTGCGCACGATCTCCCAGGATTCGATGAGGCCAAAGCCGGTCGTCACCTCCTGGGCGCCAGTCGCGATATTCGTGGTGATGCGCGTGCCAGCCAACCGCTCGAACGCGTCTTTCAAACGCCGGTAGCTGTCGCCCGAGGTTTCACGTTTTGTCGCCAAAAGCAGATCATGCGCTGTCAGCGTCAGCGTGCGTGAGGTCGGCCGCCCCGCATTGAGCGCCGCCATAAGCTGGCTGATACAAAAGATCAGGATATCCGCGTCAAAGATGGTTGCCCTGCCCTTTACGCTGGGTGTCACCGTCACCTCTACGTCATTGTGGGTGTAGTTAAGGATCCGCCGATCAGGCCGGGTCGAAAGTGAAAAGAGCGGATGTTCCATCGAGGCCAGATCATGTTTCGGAACGGCGGCCAGAATATCACAGACGAAGAAATCACCCGCAGCCGTGCCCTGCCCCAATGCCTCTGCCATGTGCCTGCCTCTGCCCGCCTCCCGGTTTTACGCCCATTTTTCGGGTCTGCCGGGATTCGTCGTTTCATTGACACCTTGGTACTTATCCACAACCGATCCGTCCAGTGCAGGCACTGAAAAGATCGGGGGATTGGAGTCGGTGCGTCGTGGGATCAGAGTCACCTTATCGGGGGTTCAGAGTCACCCGGGGTCAGATAAAAGAAGCCAACACCCTGAATAAAAACAGGATCTTTCCATCCAAGATGCACTGTAACTAAAAGATAACTGATATATAACTGAAATTGAGACGGTCTTTGGCACGACAAACGGGAATACCCGGCCGCAAACCGCGCTTTTTCAATGAAAATACAAGCGATGTGCGACAAGCCTTTGCATGTGACGTCTTTCGTGGTACTTGTTGCAAAACATATAACATTGAGGGCAAAGTCATGAGCAGCGACGCACCTCCACCCTATTTCAACATCTCGCCTGATGCGGCGCTTGAGGCGCTTGGTGGCAGCACCGATACGGAAGGGTTTGCGCAAATTGCCGAGGCCTGCGCACAGGGGCGCAGAGATTTGGCCGCGCGTGGATTGGACGCCGAAGGCGGCAAAAGCCTGCGGCTTTTTTCGACCTGGGAGATCACCAAATACCTGATCCCCGTCGCCTCGGCTCATTTCCGTCGCGTGCTGCGCCAGAACCCTGATTTGCCCCAGGGGCGATCCGAGACAGAAGGCGGAGCGAAATGGTTCACACTTGATGAAGTGTTGCGTCTGCGCGCGCATTTCGGGGCCGAAGGTTCAAAGGCCAAGGAATACCTGCCCTATCGTCCTGCAGGTGCGCCTGCGAAAATTGTGGCGGTCGCAAACTTCAAGGGCGGGGTCGGCAAGACGTCGACCTGCGCGCATCTGGCGATGTCGGCAGCCCTTGATGGCTACAAGGTGCTGATGGTGGATCTGGACAGCCAGGGCTCCATGACGTCGATCTTCGGGGGGCAGGTCGAAGATGAATGGCAGACGGTCTTTCCACTGCTCGCACGCCACTATGCACAGACGTTGCAAATCGACAATCAGCGTCGGCTCGACCGGGGGGATACCCCCCTGCCCCTCGATGAGACATTAAGTGAAGCGCTGAAGATCGGGACTGGCGATGTCATCCAGAAGACTCATTGGCCGAATATCGACCTGATCGGTGCGCAGCTGAACCTTTACTGGTCGGAATTCCAGATCCCTGTCTGGCGCATGCAGTCGCGCGGCTGGAAGCTGTGGGATGCGCTCACGGATGTTCTGGAAGCCGACGGGGTCCTACACGATTATGACCTGATCTTTGTCGACACACCCCCTGCCCTTGGGTACCTGACGATCAATGGGCTCTCTGCTGCCGACATCCTGCTGGTGCCATTGGGCGCGTCCTTCCTGGAATTCGATTCCACGGGCCGGTTCTTTGACATGTTGCATGCGACCTTTTCCTCAATCGAAGAGGGCGAAAACACCGCTGCGCGCGCCCTTGGGCGGCCCGAGATGGGCTTTGAATGGGATGCGGTCCGCGCGATCATCACACGCTATGACGGAGGCCAGCAGGCCGAGATGGCCGGGCTGATCCAGGCCTATCTTGGCAAGACGCTGTCACCCTACCGGCAGGATTTCACAGCGCTGATTGGGCAGGCGGGCGAACAGGTTTCGGGCATCTACGAGGCCGATTACCGCGATTTCAATCGCGACACCTATGCAAGGGGGCGGGCGACCTTTGACGAGACCTACGCGGCCTTCAAGCGGCTGCTTCTGGGCATCTGGCGGCGCGATGAGCTTTCCGCCCGGGAAGCGGCGGAGTAGGGGTCATGGCAAAACGCAAACGTCTCAGCCCCGCTGCCCTGCAAGAGATGCCCGCGGATCTGGAAACCAAGTCGCTGTCTCAGGCACCCGTTGGCGTCGTTCCCAGAAAGCGCGCGCCCATTGCCGATGTGGCAGGCGAGGCGGCGACCATTGCCGCAATGGATGAGTTGGCGCAAAGTGTCCATACGGCGCGCAGGGAAGGGCGGCTTGTCACATCTCTGCCGCTGGACGTGATTGCCGAGGATCACATGGTGCGCGACCGCATGGTGATCGACGCGGATGAAATGGAAAGCCTGAAAGCCAGTCTGTGCATGCGCGGCCAGCAAACACCGATCGAGGTGGTCGAGACGGGGCAGGGGGCGTATGGGCTCATTTCCGGCTGGCGGCGGCTTCATGCGTTTCGCGCGCTTTACGTCGAAGCGGGCGATGCGCGTTTTGCCGAGATCCAAGCCCTCATCAAACCACTCGACAGCGTGTCAGACGCCTATGTGGCCATGGTTGAGGAAAACGAGATCCGCACGGATCTGTCCTTCTACGAACGTGCGCATCTGGCCTGTGAGGCGGCGCGTCTGGGCGTCTATGAAACCCCGCGCGCAGCTGTGGCGGCTCTCTTTGCCAATGCCACACCGGCGCGCCGGTCCAAGATCGGATCTTTTGTGCGTCTGCATGAGGCCCTGGGGGATGCGCTGCAATTTCCATCCGCCATTCCGGAAAAGCTGGGTCTTGCACTGGTCAAGGCGCTTGAGGCCGAAAAAGGATTCGTAGCGCGCCTGAAAGACGTATTGCGCAAAACCCAAAGCGACACGCCAGAGGCTGAGCGCGCAACATTGGAAAAGGCCTTGCGCAAAGGGGCAGGGGGGCCAACGCCCCAGGCCAATGAGGTGCAGCCCGGCATCCGGCTTGAAGCAAAAAGGGGCAGAGTGGTCCTGTCTGGGCCCGGCGTGACCGAGGATCTGGGCCGCAAGCTGGCTGCCTGGCTCGCTGCGCAATAAGGTTTCGCGAAGCCGCGCCTGGATTTTTCCAAGAGCCATCTGTGAAAATGCTTTGAAAACAAGACTGTGGCATTCTAGTTTTCGCGTGCGAAACCCTGATATCTGAAAAGTCCAGCTGCCTGCGGCCCCTGAGAAGCCGTCAATCCCTACGCTGTGCAAAGAATTTTCTTTTGTCATCGGAATTGGCGCGCGCTGTTTTAGAGTTTTCAGAACGCGTAAATTTAGATCATACTGCCGAAATTATGGTCAATAATACCCCTGTCCTGATTGCTAAGCCTGTCGTTCACTTCGACGAAAACGCAGGGCTTTGGATCTGGTCCTGCGCTGTGGACGGTAAGCTGGTTGTCATGCGGTCAAAGGCCCGGCTGGAGCCGCGGGCGGATGCGATGCTTTGTGCGATGCTATTCCCTTCATTGGCTGCGAAACGAAAGATCGTCTGTGATGCACCGGTCGACGCGCAGCTTATGGAAAATCTGTCCAAGGCGGCCAGGGTGGCAAAGACATGGTGGGGCTATGACGGGCCGTTGCCACATGCCTCCAATCAGATGTCACGCCGCCCTGGCAACGGGCGGGGCCTTTTCTTTTCCAGCGGGGTGGATTCCTTTTATACACTTCAGCGCTTTCAGGGGCAGTTGAGCCACATCATCAACGTGCATGGCTATGATGTCGCCGTGACGGATGTCGTGGGCTACGAGGCGATGCGCATTGGCATGCAGGCTGTCGCCGACGATCTGGGGATCGGGCTGATCTCGGTCGAGTGCAACCTGCGCAGCCACCCGCTGTTTGACAGCCTGCATTGGCGCGAGACCCATATCGCTGCTTTGTCGGCGGTGGCGCATGCCCTGGGCGGTATGGTGTCGCGCGTGCATGCGGCAGGATCGGATGTGGCACCACCCTGGGGCCAGCATCCGGATCTTGATCCGCTCTGGAGTTCGTCTGGTCTGCAGATCATCAATGACGAACGAGACATCCGCAAATTCGACAAGGTGCGCGCGATCGCCCATTGGCCGCCAGCGCAGAAGAACCTGCGGGTCTGCTGGAAAAGTGCCAGCCACGGCAAAAACTGCGGATCCTGCGAAAAATGCGTGCGCACCCAGGCAGCCCTGAACGCCGTTGGCGCGCTTGAGGCTTTTAATGTTTTCCCTGCTGGCGATCTGCGCAGCCGCATCCGGGCTTTGCGCTTTCTCAAGCCACCGGTTCTGCCACAATGGACGCGCATCCGAGACAACACGCAAGAACCCGAGATCATTGCAGCGCTCGGCCGACTCTTATCGCGCAGCCGTTTGTCCATACCGCTACGCCTCTTAATGCGGCGGACAGGGCTGACCAAGATCCGTTTTTTACAGCGATTGGCAGGTAGGGGTCTGTTCCGGCTGGGGTCAGAATGACACCGTAAGGCCGGATGTCATCGACCTGCGCCAACACCTCGACACGGTTCAACTCGCGCTCGCTCATCATCACCCATCCCATATCCGCTCATCCTCAATGATTTTTGAGGGCAGAGTGACATTCCTGAATTGCTCACGGGTGACATTTTAGCGTTGCGACGTGTGAACTCACGCTGAAGTGCAAATTCTGATATGTCGTTCTATTCCAATCGGTTCTGGATTTCCATCAGCTTGTCCTCGAAGACCTCAGCGGGGGTGTGATAGCTCTGGCCCTTGCGCGGCGTGGAGTTGAGGCGATGGCAAATCGACCTCAGATATCGATTTGTCAGTGCCGTCGGTTCGGTTGAGCGGGGCAGATACTTCCGCAGCCTGTTGTTCGTGTTTTCGACCGTGCCTTTCTGATAGGGCGCTTGCGGATCACAGAACCACGCATCCGCGCCGATCCCTGCTTTGAGATGCTTCCAGGCGGAGAACTCGGTGCCGCGGTCGAACGTGATCGACTGGCGCGCGTCGGCGGGCAGGGGAGCCAGCCCCTGGATCAGCGCATCCATGATGGGCTTGGACTGGCGATCCTCGTTGCGCATCACCACGGCATAGCGACTGACGCGTTCGACCAGGGAGGTCACGTTCACCTTGCCATGCTCTTTGCGGAACATCATCAGATCGCACTCCCAATGGCCAAACTCGGAGCGATCTGCCACGTGCTCAAGCCTGTGTGACAAGCTTTGAACATCAAAGATGTGGGTTCGGTTGTGCCGACGATGCCCACGCGGCCTGCGGCGGCGGCGATGTTCGGGTAGATGGCGATAGAACTGTTCCTCGCGACCGTCTTTGGAATAGGCGAAGCGGTAGATCGTCTCATGGCTTACACGGATCGGATGGCGCTCCAGCCGCATCCGGCCTGCGATCTGTTCAGGCGACCAACCGGCTTTCAACCGATCTTCGATGGCATCCTTGAGTTCAGGATGCACAATCATCTTGCGATGAATGGCACGGCGCCTCTCGTACTTGGATTGCGCCGTCATACAGTAGTAACCGTTCAGCTCCGGCAGTTCGCTGTCGTCGTAGGTGTTCCGCTTCAACTCGCGATAGATCGTCGATGGCGCGCGACCCAACCGATCCGCAATCTCTGGAACCGGCATTTTGGCTTCTCGCCACTTGTCAATCTTACGGCGTTCTTCCAAACTCAGGTGAGGGTAGCAGCGTCCCATTCATAAGCCTCCTGATCTGCATCAGAAATTTATCCAGTGATGCAATCCAAAATGGAATGTGCCCCGCTACACGCCTAAAGGCGCGTAATCTATCTTATGTTCAAACACCAGCTTCGGCCAGGGCAGTCAATGCCGACCAATGGTACCAGCAGATCAGCGC
This sequence comes from uncultured Shimia sp., assembly GCA_937897325.1. GTDB lineage: Bacteria > Pseudomonadota > Alphaproteobacteria > Rhodobacterales > Rhodobacteraceae > CALCOY01. Next base: position 32,212 of record CALCOY010000092.1, on the reverse strand, counting down.
ATGCAGGCTGAAACCAGCAGCCAGAAAGCCCATGTCGGCTTTCTCATCAAGCGCCTTGTACGGCATCACGAAACGGCGCAGCAGCGGATAGGTGGTGATTGCTCCGAGCGCTGGCGCCAAGAGCCCGCCGATAAAGCCGAGAAAGATCAGCCCTGCGAACAGATACGCGATCTGCGACAAGGCCGTCGCAAGCTGCACATGGAACATCCGGCGCGTATTGCCATAGGCCATCAGCGCATTCGTGTAGCCTGCAAAGACGATGTTGGGGATGGAGGCCAGGCCGATCATCAGGATCATCGGACCCGCTAGGGCGTAGCGGTCATCGAACATGATCCCGATCAGATCCACGCTGATCAGGGCCATCAGTGCATTGCCTCCAAGCGCCCCTGTCACAAGAAGCCTGCGGGCCTTGAACAGACTGCGCTGGTTCGACGGGTCCTTGTCCGGCGGGCGCAGCCGGTAAAGCGGGAAGATCACCGAATGGATCAGGCGGCGCATCAACAAGAGCGGCAAGGCTCCCAGCACATGCCCGATATTGTAGATCCCCAGCAGCGTGAGCGAGACATAGATCCCGAAAATCGCTTTGTCCCCCTGGTTGATCAGGAAGGACGACATCGTGCTGAGAAAGACGAACTTGCCGAAGCCGAAGATTTCGCCGATTGCCGCACGTTCGAATTTGGGACGGTTCTTGATGCCGGGCAGAAAAAGGCGGAAGGCAATGACGCGCAGGATGGTGTTGGCGAGGCTGCCGATGGCCAGCGCGTAGACCGATTGCAGCTGCCAGGCGAGGTAGATCGTGATCAAAAGCCCTCCTGCCAGACAGCAGAGCGACAGGATCATCGGCATGACCAGTTTGAGGTGCCGTGCATGGGTGATCCCGCGGGTTGTCATGAAGCCGGCGATGAAGGGGTTGAGGGCCACGATCAGCAGAAGGTCGATCAGGATCGGCTCACCATAAATCCAGGACATCGGATAGGCCGCAGCACAGGTGCAAAGCGCGAGGAACGTTCCCTGCAGGATCTTCAGGATCCAGGCGGTGTTCAGAAAATCCTCTTCATCGCCGCGCGGGCTGCGGATCACTGCGGACCGAATGCCCAGATCACTGAACATGCGCAGGCCGGTCGTGAAGACGCTGACCAGAGCCATGAGCCCGAAAGCCTCGGGGAACAAGAGCCGCGTCAGAGCCAGATTGCCCAGAAGCCGCAGCACGTTGGTGCCGCCGAAACCGACAAGAGAGCTGGACAGGGCGCGCAGGATACGGGCGCGCAATTGCTGCCCCTTGAACTGGCCGAAGATACGCATCACGAGACTGGCATGGCCTCTGCGGTCTCGGCCTCCAGCGCGATCTTGAGCGTGTCGAGACCATCGGCACGGGCGGTCAGCCCGTCTTCACCCCAGGCCGTGATATAGCGCCCGATCTTGCCGTACATGTTGTCGAGCGAGATGTGCCTTTTGCGCATGAGCGAGCTGAGGATGTGCACATGCAGCCGGTCACTGACGATCAGCTTGCCCCGCGCCAGAAGTCTGGCACCGTAATGCACCCTGTACCAGGCCTGGCGGCGATACATGCGTTCGCGCCGCGCCATCAGCGCCCGGCTGCCTGCCAGGCGGGGGGCAATCGCGGTCTCCACAATCCGGTCCATGGGCGAGCGTGCCCAGAATTGTGGCTCCCAATCGACGATGGGTCCCTTGGCCTCAAGATAAGGGCGGATGTCGGGGAAGGCCTGCTCTTTGTCTGCGCGCAGGACGTTCAGGATGTCGCTGTCGGGGGCGGCGGGCGCATCGAGCTTCCACATGTTGTGGGCGGCATCCGGGCACATCGCGACCGGACAATCGAATTCCCGTTCGACGAATTCATAGCTGGGCACATCGCGCACAAGCATGGTGAAATCCTTGTGCTGGCCGATCAGGCGCTTGGTCGTTTCCAGCGCTTCGGTGTCCTTGGGCGCGTAATGCACCGACTGGGCCAGTTGCACGATCTTTCGGTGCGGGTAGTGTTCGATGATTTCATGGCGAAAATTCTGATGCTTGCGCCAGACACTGCCGAAATTGCCGCCACCATGGATCAGAAGCGGGCCTTCGGGGCAGAAGGCATCGACGTCCTGTTTGTAGGTTGTCAGCGCGCAGACGTAATCGGGCGCGCGGCCCACATGTGCGTCGAAAAACGCCAACTCGCCGGTGTAGATCGCGCTGTCGCCCACATTCGGATGATCCGGGAAATCCAGCAGCGCATAGGGTTCGCCCGGTGGCATCAAGGGCCCAAATGCCTTGGCAAAGCTGTCCATCAGGCCGCGTATTGCGGCGTCAGCGGGGCTTTGAACGTTCATCTACTGGCTCCGGATACAAAAGCGGCAGGCCTGCTGCAGCGCGGCTATCTATCGCCTGCCCTTTTGCGAGGTCAATGACCGGTGGCGCGGATGTGAAAAACAGACCTAACGTTGCCGCCGGATCAGGCCGAATGCGGCCAGCCCTGCCAGAATAAGGGGCAGACCGGCTGGCAGCGGTGTGGCCACAAGGGGTGGCCCCGACACATCACCGTCCAGGCGCCTGACCAGGTTCTCGACCTGCCAAAGATAGGTTTCACCGGCGTAGAAATAGGTCTTGCCGCCACTGCTGCGTATGCCGGAATCGTCTGTTACAAGCGACCACGTCTCGGCCCCTGCCCGCAGATCGATCGTTTCGGTGTAACAGCCGCAAAGATCGCCCGAAAAGACAAAGAAATCCTGCGCCTGCGCGTCCAGATCCATCAGCGGATCCTCGAAACAGGTCAGCGAGAAGCAACGGGTTAGCCCCGTCAGCGTGCCGTCATCGGCATAAGTGGCGGTCAGGCTTTCCCGGCTGCGGCTGCCATGCAGGCCGGGCAAGGGCGCGTGATCGTAGACGTAATCGCCGAAGACGGGCGTGCCGTCCCCGTACCGGCCCACCTCGAAGCGGACGTAATCGTGCGAAAACCGCTGCAGAACACGCTCATATTCGTAGCTGATCGTCAGCGCCTCGGCGCGCCCTGTCGCGAACGCGCAGAAAAGAGCAGCGACCCACCAGAAAAACCGCATGAAAACACCTGAACGAAACCAAAAGTAAAAAGAGAATTAGTCGAGGAGGAGAACCACCTCAAGTTGTTCATCTTTTGATTGTTTTTATTCCCCCCCTGATCTCTCTTGGGGTGTGTGTCAGTCGTTGCTGTAATCGTAGCTGCTTTCGCCATCCATGTGACGGCAATCATTCAGGGTGATGCCGACCACGTTCGTGTGTTCGGCCACTTCGCGTTCGCAGGTGTCAAGCTGGCCGACGCGCGTGTGATCCGCGCGGCTGACGATCAGCGCGCAATCCACATGTTTCAGCACGGCCCTTGCATCATCGGTGGCCAGCATCGGCGGCAGGTCCAGCAGCATCACATCAAGCGCGAAATGGGTCTGAATATCGTCAAAGACCTGTTCGATATTGCCCGACAGCAGCACCTGCGAGGGGTCCTGGACCGAATGCTTTGACGCTGCGATGGCCAGGTTGCCTGCCAGCCGCACGACCTGCTGTTCAGGGGGCATGTTGCCGATCAGGACCTCTTTGAACTCTTCCTTGGGTGTGTGACCCAGCATCTTGCCCACGCTGGGCTGGCGCAGATCCATGTCCAAAAGCGCCACGTTCACCTCCGGTTGCCTAGTGAAGCCCACGGCCAGATTGCAGGCCAGGGTGCTTTTGCCACACCCTTTGTCAGGCGAGATGATGGCCAGCCGCGTCCAGTTGTTCTGCTGCATCATCAGAAAGACCTTGGTGCGCAGAATGTCGAAAGGTGTCGCTTCGGGGCGCGGCTGCAGGGTCATGATACGGTTCTGCAGAAAGTGGTTTGGATCCGGCATCAGCCCAGGCAGGGCTTCCCAGGCAGGCGACATGGTGGGCCGGATGACCCGTGTGCGCACACGTGCCTTTTCGTCCAGCGGTTCGGCCGCCAGCGCAGTGGGGTCGAGCGTGGTCGTGGTCCCCTGCGGCGCGGGCCCGGCTGCCGGATCGGGGCTGATCCGGGCCTTGCGCTCATGCCGCGCTTTCTCGAGGGCCTTTTGAAGCTTGTCCATGTCAGTCTTTGTCTTCTTGCAAGGGTCAGCCCGATCAGATCATGATCAGATCAGCCGTTCGAGGATCCGCGCATAAAGCAGATCCAGCGGCATGTAATAGGTGTCAATGGCCCAGAGCGTGGCGGGAACCGCGATCATTACGACCCCCAGTGTGGCGATCTGGGCCATCCGGCGCATGCGGCGGTGCGTGGCCGTCTCAAAGCGTGGGATCGTCATAAGCGGGGTCACATCCAGCGCATTGACCATGTCGACGGGACGGCGGATCGCCTGGTTAAGCAGTTCAAGCAGGATGAAAAGCCCCGCCGCCAGACCAAGGCCCGCAGCCACGCCCATCCCGGCCACCGCCGTGCGGTTGGGACCCGATGGCGTCCGCGGCACGCTGGGTGGTTCGATCAGGGAAATGCGCTGGCCCATCGATTCCGCCTCGATCACACCGGCGGTGCGGGCCTGATTCAGCCGGGTGACGGCGTTATTGTAAAGGCTTTGAGTGTTCGAAAACTCCCGTTCCAGTCCGGCCAGGGTGATGCGGACATTGGGTGTGCGTTCGATATTGGCCTGAACGCGTGCCAGTTCGGCCTGGGCTTCGCTCACATCCCGTTCGAGCGATGCGATGCGCGTGTTGATTTCGCTAAGGTTGATCTCAAGCGCGCTTGGACCTTGTACCTCTCCCTCATCGGCCTCGGTGACGGTGCCGGCTGTTTCGGCGATCTGCGCCTGAAGGTTGGCGATCTGCTGGCGCAGGACCCGCACCCGCGGATGCTGGTCGGAATAGATGCCCAAAGCGTCACGCAGCCGGTTTTCCAGCCCGCGCAGCTGGTTTTCCTCGGGCGTTGCGTTGCGCTGGCCCGTAGGGTTGGCCAGCTGACCGGTCGTTTCATAGATGCGCTGGATGTTGGTGCGCTGATTGCGCAGGTTTTCCAGCTCGCGTTCGTTGCGCGCAAGGCGTTCCTGCAGGAAAGATTGCCGCTCCAGCCGGAAATTCAGGCTTTCGGGCAGGGCGCCCGCATTTTCGTTCTTGAAGGCCACGATCCGTGCGCTGCGTTCGTCAAGCTCACGCGAAAGATTGCTCACCTCGCGCTGGAAGAATTGCAGGGGGCCTTCGGTCAGTTCCGACCGGATGCTGCTGTTGGTGGCCAGGATGATCGTCACATATTGATTGACGACGGCCGCCACCTTGTTGGGGTTCGAGCCTTCAAAGCCCACGGTCATCAGCGTCGCCCGGTTGCGCCCGCTTTGGCGCCGGATGCGGGTGCGCGCACGCATCTGGGCCACGACGCTGTCGGGGTTCATGCTGGACTGGTTCGGAAACAGCTGGTTGTCGCGCGCCACATCCAGAAGATTGGCGCGGGTCATCAGACGCTGTTCGATGATTTCCAGCTGTTCGGTGGCATTCACCTGGATTGAGGAGACATCGCGTACCTGCGGGCCTTCGACCAAAAGCTGAGCGCTTGTGTTGTAGGTCGTGGGCAGCCGCAATGCCATGACCACGCCAACGCTGGAACACAAGAGAAACAGGGCCGCCATGGCCGGCATGCGCCGCAAGAGCAGGCGGGCATAGAATTTCACGTCATTCATCATTCCGCAGCATTCCTTGCAGCATCAGCAATCGGGTTTTCCAGGATGAGAACCTCTTGTGGCTGTGTCTTGACGAAGATGTTATCGGCGATCAGCTCGCGAATGATCTCGATCCCGACCAGCGGCTTCTCGGCGGCCGCCGCATAGACCAGGGCCAGGTCGCAATATTTGTTGATCAGCCGCGGCACGCCTTCGCTTTCCTCGTAAATGCACTTGATCGCATAGGGCGAAAATTCTTCGCCCGTACCACCCACATGTTGCAGGCGGTGCCTGATATAGTCGCGTGTCGCCTTCTGATCGAGAGGTTCCAGATGGAAAGCTGCCGCAATCCGTTGTGCGAATTGTTTGAGGGCCGGATTTTCGATCATTCCGCGCAGTTCGGGCTGGCCCACGAGGATCAGCTGCAGAAGCTCGTCCTTGTTGGAGTTGATGTTGGTGAACATCCGCAGTTCTTCCAGCGCTTCAATCGACAGGTTTTGCGCTTCGTCGATGACCAGCACCACATAGCGGCCCTGCGCGTATTCGTTGATGATGAAATCCTGGAAGCGCTTGAACATGCTGACGTAATCGTCGCCCTGCCCAACCGGCACATCGAGCGAGTAAAGCACCCAGCGAATGAGCTCACCCCGCCCGCCCTGCGCGTTGGAGATCAGCCCAACCTTGATGTCCTCGTCCAGTTCGGCCAGCAGCTTTTGCAACAGTGTGGTCTTGCCCGCCCCGATCTCGCCGGTGATGACGGTCAGAGGTGCATGGGTGGCGATCCCGTATTCGAGGATCGTGTAGGCCTTCATATGCGCTGGTGACCAGAACAGGAAATCAGGGTCCGGTAGCAGCGTGAAGGGCCGCTCCGAAAAGCCGAAGAACTTGGTATAAAGATCAACTGTCATCTGCGTAAAAACTGTTTGTCAGGTCCGGTCGGTCCGGACACCCCTTACAATGTTCTGGTCCTGTATACAGCCAAATCCTTGAGATCATGCCTATGTGGATAAAGTATGGCATATCTCCGCAGCCGGACCAGCTGACGACAGCATACCGTGTTTTTGCTGCAGGTGCGAGCAGGCCTTGTCCAGCGATTCGTGGACCCGTCTTCCAAACATGGACAAACCGGCGCGAACCATCCAATTGTGTTCTTCTTTCTTGGCGTTTATCTGCCTGTATGCGCAGTTTTTCATCTTATCAGAGAATTGACACTAGATTTTCATAAAAAGAGACAGACTTGTGATGAAGAGGTGGCATCTAAAGTGCCAGAAGGCTGACTGAGCACTGGTGAAATGCGGAAAACTTGTCATAATAGAGGCATAGATCTTCGACATATGACTTGTAGCACAGTCTTTTTTCAAATGTTCGCCCGATAGGGTGGGTAACTCGGGAGCCGGCGATTGAGCCGGATTATTCATGGCCTATGATATTCAAGACGTCCACTATGATGAAACTTTAGGCAGGATCGGCAATGGCTATCTGACAGAGACAGACAGCGCACTTCCGCCTCTTTCCTATCGCAACTTCTTCAAACGGTTCCTCGACATCGCCTTGGTGATGTGCAGCTCTGTCATCGTTGTGCCGGCCATTGCCATTATGGCAGCCCTGGTCGCCTTGGACGGTCACAAGCCGTTTTATACACAGGAACGGATCGGCAAGGGCAACAAGCGCTTCCGCATCTTCAAGATGCGCACCATGGTGCCCAATGCCGACAAGATCCTGAACGAGCATCTGGAAAAGGATCCTGCGCTCAAGGCGGAATGGCTGGCCACACAGAAGCTGAAGAAGGACGTGCGCGTCACTGCCGTGGGGCGCATCCTGCGCAAGACGTCTCTCGATGAATTGCCACAGCTTTGGAACGTGCTGACAGGCACGATGTCCCTGGTGGGTCCCCGGCCGATGATGATTGATCAGCAGCAACTTTATCCGGGCCACCGCTATTATCGCCTGCGTCCCGGCATCACGGGCTTCTGGCAGATCTCAGCGCGCAACAATTGCGATTTCAGCCGCCGCGCCGTCTATGACGACGCCTATGACCGGTCCGTATCGCTCAAGACGGATCTGGGCGTTCTGGCCCGCACCGTGCGTGTGGTTCTGCGCGGCACCGGCTGCTGATCTTCTAAACATATCTGAAAGTGGGCGGGGCCGATGGGTCCCGCCTATCGCTTTATCGTGTCTGGAAAAGAGACGGTCCTTGCTGCTAATGAGTGCGCGCGTCTCGGTTGAAGGATGACAGGTCCAGTGTTTCTGACAAACGGTGTTCTCAAAGTGGTGGCCGCCCTTGGGCTGTGTCTGATGCTGATTGCCTGCGAATCCTCGGAAGAGCGCGCAGAGGGCCATTATCAGAGCGGTCTGGAACTGCTGGGAGAGGGCGATGTCGACCGGGCCCGCGTCGAATTTCGCAATGCGCTGCGTCTGGTGCCTACGCATCTTGAGGCGCGCCGCCAGTTGGGTCGGGTGCACCGGATGTCGGACAATCTGACCGGCGCAGTGCGCGAATTTCGCCGGGTCGCCGAACAGGTTCCGGCCGATCTTGAGGCGCAGGTGACGCTGTCCGAAATCGCCTTCATGGAAAACAACTGGGCGCTTTTTGACCGGCATGCGCCGGCAGCACTCGAGATCGCGCCGGATGATCCGGAGGTGCGGGTGATCGATCTGGCATCGCGCTATCGTCAGGCCGCGCTCGATGAAGACGCCGCCGCGCGTGCGGCGGTGGTGCGCGAGGCCGAGGCGATCGAGGCCGAAAGCGTGATCCTGCAGCGTATCCTGATCGACGGTTATCTGGCCGAGGGGCGCTACGAGGCTGCACTTGCCACGCTGGATGATGTGATCGCTGCAGCCCCCGACACGCTGGGCCCCTACAACACCAAGGTGCAGATCCTCATCCGGCTGGGTGACAATGACGCGATCGAGGCCGAGCTGCGCAATATCGTCGACCGCTTCCCCGAAGAGGCTTCGACGCGCAGCAACCTTTTGCGTTTTTATCTCTCGAATGATCGTCTGGACGCGGCAGAAGCCTTCCTGACCGAACGCGCCGAGCAGGCAGGCGCGGGTGAATATGGCGAGCTGGTCTCGCTCATCCAGTTCAAGTCGCAATATCGCGGCGTTGAAAACGCCTTGGCCGAGCTGGATGAACGGATCAAGGCTAACCCGCAGGCGTATACGTTGCGCGCGCTGCGTGCGACGCTGAACTACGACAACGGCGCGCGCGAAGAGGCGATTGCCGAATTGCAGGATCTGGTCGGCAACGAGACCATTGAGATTGAGGCAGATGAGGCCGAGCGGATCAAGACGGCCCTTGCAGGCATGCTGATGCGGGATGGCAACGAGGTCGGTGCGCGCCGTCTCGTCGAAGAGATCCTTGCCGCCAATGCCGAAGCGGCGGATGCGCTGAAGATGCAGGCGCAATGGCTGATTGATGAGGACAAGACCGAAGACGCAATTTCGGCCCTGCGCACAGCACTGGCCGAACGACCCCAGGATGCTGCTGCCATGACGCTGATGGCTGCGGCCTATGAACGGGCGGGCAACACCGATCTGATGATGAATTTCCTGTCGCTCGCGGTAGAGGCATCCAACAGCGCACCGGAATATGCCCTGCGCTATGCGCGCGCGCTTCTGGCCGACGAAAAGCCCGATCAGGCGGAAAACACGCTGGTTGATTCGCTGCGGGTTGCGCCCAGCAACCCCGAAACGCTTCTGCTTCTGGGGCGGCTTTATCTCGACAACGAAGCGGCTGCGGGCCGTGTGCAGCAGGTCATCGATACGCTGAACCGGATCGACAGTGAAGAAGCCCGCCGCGCGGCCACCGGGTTGGAATTGTCACTTCTGGCCCGTACCTCGGGTACGGAACAGGCGCTGAGTGCGCTGGAAGGGTTGGTAGACACGCAAAGCGAAGATGCCCGCCTGAAGATCGCGCTGATCCAGGCGCGGCTGCAGATCGGGGAAACCAGCGAAGCGCTTGGGCTTGTCAACGAATTGGTGGCCGATCACCCCGACAACACGGCCTATCAGGCGTTTCGCGGTCTGGTGCTGATCGCTGCGGATCAGCCCGAAGAGGCGCGCGGCCTGTTCAAAGGCCTCCTGGAGGACAACCCGCGCATGCCGCAGGTCTGGATCCGCCTGATCCGCCTCGAAGGGCTTCTGGGCACGTCCCGGGATGAGATTGCGCGGCTGCTCGATCAAGCCCTGCAAGCCAATCCCGAGGCGCCGGACCTGCTTTGGGCCAAGGCGTCCTCAATGCAGGCCCAGGGCGATATTGAAGGAGCAATCGGCGTTTATGAGGCACTTTACGAACGCAACTCGACCTCGGTCATCATTGCCAACAACCTCGCCAGCCTGCTGGCCACGTTCCGCCGGGATGAGGAAAGCCTGAACCGCGCAGCCCGGATCGCCCGGCGTCTGCGCGACACCGAAGTGCCCGCCTTTCAGGACACGTATGGCTGGATCCAGTACCGCACCGGCAACTATCAGGAGGCGCTCAACTACCTTGAACCGGCCGCGGCCAGCCTGACGGAAGACGGGACCGTGCAATATCATCTGGGCGCGACGCTGGCCGCACTCGACCGGCGCGACGAAGCGCTTGAGCAATTGCGCAAGGCTTTGCCCATGCTCGAGGCCGCAGGCGCCACTGATCTGGTGGAAGAGGCCCGCACACGCCTGGCCGAACTCGAAGCGGCGGGGAATTAACGTTTAACGTGTGTGAAGGTGCCCTCCCCCCGTGTCCTTGTCACCACAGCCTCCGGATCTGCGGCGCGTTTTTGCCCATAGTTTCTTTGCTCTGACGATCAATTTAGGCAATATCTGCGCAACAGAAAGCTGGTATATCGTCAGCTCAAGACATTGAGGCCGCTCGTGAAACATATCCTGATCGCCTTCTGGGCCCTGCTGTCCATGACTGGACTGGCCGCAGCGCAAGGCAATTACCTGATCTCGCCCGGTGATCAGTTGACCATCGAAGTTCTGGAAGACAACACGCTCAACCGCTCCGTTCTCGTGCTGCCCGACGGCTCTGTCAGCTTCCCCTTTGCCGGATCTGTACAGGTCGCAGGTCGAACCATCAGCCAGGTGCAGCGCGCCATCACCGCGCGCATTGCCACCAATTTCGCCAGCCCGCCCACCGTCTTTGTCACCGTCAGCGGCCTGACTGTGCCGGCTGAAGAATTGCTGGAGGCGGATGAGACGATCAATGTCTACTTCACCGGAGAGGTCGCGGCCCCCGGCATCAAGCCTCTTCTGGAAGGCACGACGCTGTTGCAGGCCCTGGCCCAGACCGGGGGTCTGACCCAGTTCGCCGCCACCAAGCGGATCCAGCTGCGCCGGATGGATCTCCACACCCACAAGCAAGAACTTTATACGATCAACTACAAGGCCCTGTCGGACGGGGCCGCGTTTGCGCGTGATATCGTCCTGAAGGATGGTGACGTGATCCTGGTGCCCGAACGCCGCCTTTTTGAATAGGCGGAGAATGTGCCCGGACCTGTTCGAATAAAAGCGGGGGCGGTTCTTGGTACCCTGGCGCTTGTTCTGCCCCTGTTCGGGACAGGGCATCTTTTGGCGCAGGGTGTGACGCTGAACCTCGATTTCGGGCAGCGTCTTGAATCTGTCAGTGATGATGACAGCGAGGATGACGGGGTGCGCACCCGCACCAATCTGGGTTTCAACCTGCAAAGCGTGACCCGCTCCCAGACGCTGACCCTGGCTGGCCAGACCGGGCTGGTCTACAATTTCAGCGACGACACCGACGGGTTTGACGTGGAATCGCCCCGCCTTGCCCTGGGGTATCAGCGGCAAAGTCGGAATACTGCTTTCCGCTTCGGGGTCAGCTACCGGGAAGTCGACGTGGATGACAGCGTCTTCGTCGTTGATCCTGAAACCGAAGAGCTTGATCTGGTCAGCGGCGAAGGCCAGCGCAGGACCCTGTCCTACAACACCTCTCTGTCCCTTGGGCGCGAAGGCCCGCTGCGTTCGGAACTGTCTTACAGCTATACCGATGTCACCTATTCCGGCACGACCGATCCAAGTCTGGATGACGGGGTCACACAACGGGTCAATGCGCGGGTCAATTTCCGCATTACGCCAACGCTCGACACGAGCGTTTTTGCCTCCTGGCGGGACACGGATGAAGAAGAGCCGGGCGGCACCGACACGACCACGTTCTCGATCGGTGTGGGGGCGGATTATCAGGTGAATGCGCGCACATTGCTGATCGCGCGTCTGTCCTATGACGACAATGAAAGCGTGCGCGACGGCGAGATCACCCGCGACACCAATGGTCTGGGGGGCAGTATCGGAGTCAGCCGGGCCATGCCCAACGGCACGTTGGGCTTCCGCATCTCGCAGGCTGAAACCGTGAACGGCACGCGCAACCAGGCGCAGGTGTCGCGCCAGTTCGAATTGCAGCGCGGAGAGTTGGGCTTTACCCTCGGGGCCACGAAGACCGAAGGCTTTTCCACGCAGCCCCTGGTCAATATCGTCTGGACCTACGGGGTCGACAAGTTCAGCAACCTAACACTGAACCTTGGCCAATCCGCCAGCACGACAAGCGAAAATGTCGAAACCGTCCGCACCCGGCTCGGCATCGAATATACCCGCGCCCTGACCGAGCGGTCCTCGCTGTCGAGCGGGCTGCAATTCGTCGATCAGGATGTGCTGTCGGACGGAGGCGATGATCAAAGCTCGATCCGGCTCAACGTGACCTATCGCCATGCTGTCGGGGATGAGTGGAACCTTGTCTCGGGCGTGTCCTATTCCACAAGCCGCCGTGACACCCGTGAAGACGAAGACAGCAGCACGATTTTTGTCGGGCTCGAGAAAAGCTTTTCCTTCCGGCCCTGATCTGTGCAGCAGAACGGACTTGGCTTTCAGGCGCTGATCAGGGGACAGTCCGGCAATGACGCAAACGCCCCTGCCCCGCCTTGTCCCACGCTTGCCCATTGTGATCGGTCTTGTGATCGCGGCCTGCACATTGGTCGAAAGCGCGCTGATCCTGGGGGATTTCGGCATGCTGGGCCTGCCGCGTCTGCGTCAGACCGCTTATGAATATGCCGGATTCTGGCCGGGCCTTTTGGGAGGATGGACGCCCAATTATGGCACGCAGCCCTATGCCATGTTTCTCAGCTATGCCTTCCTGCATACGGATATAAAGCATTTTGTTTTCAACATGATCACGCTGTATTCGCTAGGCGGTGCTGTCTGGGACCGGGTCGGCACGCGCGGGTTCCTGATCCTTTATGTCGCTGCAATTTTGGGGGGTGGTCTGGGCTTTGGCCTTCTTGCAGACACATTGCGCCCGATGGTTGGGGCGTCGGGGGGACTCTTTGGCTTGGCCGGAGGCATCCTGGCCTGGAATTACGTGGATCGTTTTACGGAATCGCGTCAATTGTGGCCGATCGTCTGGATAATCCTTGGCCTATTGTTTCTGAATCTCGCCCTCTGGTGGTTGATGGACGGGCTGCTCGCCTGGGAGACGCATTTGGGCGGTTTTGTGTTCGGCTGGATTGCGGCGCTTTTGATCGACCCGCGCAGCCAGTCGAATGGCTAAATTTTGCCAGATTCTCTGCGAAGGCTGCGGGTCTTTGCCATGTCCTATGGCATAGGGGATCCGGCCATCCGGCATCGGCAAAAAGCCACCTATACGTTTGCGTCTGGCTTTGCTGCGCTGCAGAGGGACTTGCCTGCCCGAAGGCCGTTCAAAACAAGGCTTTTTCGCAAAAAACGGCCCCAAAATCGGGGACTGCATGCCCGATAGACACGCTGCCGTCCAGTCTTTGGCCAAGCGGATAACTGCCCAAACCCGATCACCGCCTTGGCCGCTTACACCCTGTTAATTAACACATTCTCATATCCCAGAAGACCAGAACAAGAAACCAAATGGGGCGGGAATATGCACAAAAAGCACAAGGTCTTAACACACTATGACCACATCCACACGTCATGGTTAACGGCGACAGAAAAATATCTCGGCGAAAGCGAAAATTTGGTGTTTCCAGGCTGGAAACAACCTTGAACTTGAAGGGTAAAAGACCGTTGACTTCGACAAGGGAAGTAGAACCGCAGCACGAGACGTCAGGGACCAGGTCCTATGAGATATGCACTGCCATCGCTCAAGAAGCGCATCGCACAAAGCGGGGTGTTTCTTAGGATGGCTTCCCAGACATTGGCACTTTTGGCCGGGCTTTCCCCGGCCCTTTCCGCTGCAATCGGGCGCACAGCCGATTTGCCGCAGGACGTCCCAACCGATCTTTCTGCGCGTATTGATCAGATTCTTGCGGATGACGACGCAGCGGCGGCGGCCGCTATGCAGTCCCGGCAGGCTGAAACCGCCGTGAATGTGCAGGCGCAATCGGTGCAACGCAAAAGCATTAGCCGTGACAACTTCCTTGAGGCGGTTTTGATCGAGGATGTACAGACCATGAAGGCCACTGCCGGTCAGGCGGGCCCGACGGCGCTGCAATTCTTCCAGGCTGCGCTGCAGGGTCAGAACGGATCCTACCAGCCTCCTTCGGTCAATCCGACCCCGAACGAGCCAGCGGCAAAGGAAGCAAAGACCGCTTCTGAAACGGACGGGCCCCAGGATATGGGATCCGGTCCGCAGGTCGACATTTCAACCGGCCCGAAATCCTATCCTGCCCAGCAGGACAATGGCGGATCCGGTCAACCCACCGGTCCATTGCCTGGCGATCAGGTTCAACCCGGCCAGCAAGAGCCTGGCGAGGTCGGAGGTCAGCCAGCGCCCGTCACTCAGCCTGATCCGCAAGAACCGGATCAGGCCAACGATCAGCCCATCCCTGTTCAGTTGCCCGGTGACGTTGTGCAGCCTGATCAAGGAGAGGCCGATCCAGGCCAGGCACCTGCCCCGGACCAGGGTGTGGAGCAGCAGCCAGATGCGCCTAAGAACGAAGCCCCTGCCTTGGAGCTTGGCGCGGATTTCGATGGCAAGGTTGTTTCGGGTCGTGTGACGACTTTGGACCTGCCTGGTGATGATGTGGAAAGTGTCAGCATTATCTCAGGTCCTGATTTCGGCAATGTCACGGTCAATCCGGACAATTCGCTGGCGCTCGTTCTGACCGGTACCGATACGACCGGTTCCCTGGATTTCACAGTCCAGATCACGCGCAAGGATGGCTCTATCACGACGGGCCAGATCAATCTGGATGTTACCGAAGGCGCCCAGGAAAAGGGTTGGGGCACCGGCCAGCATTACCTGCTCGAGATGGATGCCAATGGCGACATGATCGTCGAACACGGCGAAAACCACCGTGCCGTCTATGTCTCGGGCAGCGACGACGCGCTCTCGCGCAGTGACATTGCCGCGATGGAAGGGCTGCGGCCTGAACAGATTAGCCTCAAATGGCTTCTGAATAACCCCGAATATGGCGGCAGCAAAGACAAGGCGCTGGATCCCGATCTGGGCATGGCGATCTGGTACGAGATCACCGACCGTGACAATGAACCCAATTCGAACTGGCTGATGTTCGAACGCGGTTATGATTACGGCGATGTAGGCCGGGTCATCGCTCGTGGGGCACAGGGCGAATCCGAACTGAACCCGCAACTGATCGGAGCCTGGGGCGAAGGCGACAAGCCGACCATCGGCTCGCATGCGCGGATGTATCAGGAGTTCAACAAGAACGTCGTGATCCAGGGCGTTGAATTCACCAATGGCCTGCAGGTCTTTGGGGCCGACAACGTGCTGCTGGATGATATCGTCGTCACGGGCGACGAGTTGAACGTGAAGAACCTGGATGGCTTCACCCTGCGCAACTCATCCGTCTATGACGTTCGCGAGGACGAACCGCTGCATGGTGGGCCGAAATGGAACCAAGTCGCTGACCGGATTTCCGGCATCTATGCCGAACGCAGCGAGGGCATCCTGGTCGAGGGCACGCTTTTCGACCACAACGGCTGGTCAGCGGATTACGATTACAACATCTCGTCCGAATATGGCCAACCGCCCAGCTTTTACAGCCACAACGTCTACTTCCAGCACAACAACGAAGACATCACCTTCCGCGACAACATCACCATGCGCGGGGCGTCCTTTGGCATGCAGATCCGGTCGGGCGGGTTTGTCGAAGACAACGTGTTCCTCGACAACAATGCGGCGGTGAACAATTTCGGCGGCAATTACGGCGGCGACTACGGCTTCGTCGGGAATTATTCGCTGTTTGCCGACAATTTGGTCACTTCGGGCGGCCATAAGCGCGTGTCCGACAAGGAAGGCGCCTTGTCGCTGGGCATCGGGGATTACGGCAGCATGTCGACGCGCGTCGACAACATCGTCACGCATCTGGCTGATCCCAACAACGCGCAGGAGCAGGCCGAAAAGACCGTGGTCCACAAGGCGGTGCAGAATTCCAGAACTGCGGAAAAGCCCGTCTATGACGACACGATCGTCTACAACTGGACCCGTCAGACCGATCAGGACAGTCGCATCAACGGTGCGCGCAACACGGTTGAAAACAGCAATTACGATGTGCTTGATCAGACGACGATCCAGCTGTTCGCGGCGTCTCTTCTGGGCAGGCCCGATGCCACGATTGAGGATCTGGCCGACTTTCTGCGGGCCAATTCCGATGGGGCACTGGATGGCAAAGCCACGGCTGATGTCATCATCGCGTATTTCCAGGCGGCATTCGGTATTGCGCCGGGCGATCGGATCTCTCCCACAACGCTTGAGTTTGTGCCTGACGATCTGGGCGACGGTGTTCGCTGGGACAACCGGATGAACTGGTCGACCGAGGATCTGCCTGGCACCATCGCTGGCGACAGCGTCGATCTTAACGGCAACTGGGTGCAATATGGCGGCACCAACCGTCTGGTCGATCTTGAGATGGGCGATGGCGGCAAGCTTGCTGTGACCAACGGTTATCTCGAAGTGCAAGAGGATCTGAGCGTCGGCGACGGTGGCGGCGAAATCCACATTGACCGTTCCGGTCAGCTTTGGACCAACGGCTACAAGGACGGCGATAAGCTGGAGATCGATGCCGAAGGCGGGCGCTTTGCCAATACCGGTCTGGTCCGTGGCAATGTCGATCTGAAAGCGGCTGACAATGCCCAGGTGATCCTGGCCAGCGAAGGTGGTGAATACCGCGTCGGCGATGGCGACACGCTGCACATTGTGGGCGATGACGTGAAGATCGGCTTTGACGGCAAATCGGGCGACAGCGCCAAGCTGACCCTGTCCGATGACGCCACGCTGCGCTTTTCGGCGGATGACGGCGATCTGGGCTTGATCCAGGAATTCTACAGCGGACATTACGATGCCCCCAAGGGATCGGTCAGTTCGATCGTGGCGCTGAACGATGCCAATCTGCGCGTGGATCTGGCCGGAATCACCGACAGGGCCGAAAAGCTCTTTATGCTGATCAATGCCGATGAGGTGACGGGCACGTTCGACAAGCTGGAGGTTTCGGGTCTGGATTCGGATCGCGATGCCACGATCATCGTCGATTACGAAGCCGATGCCGTTTTCCTGCAGCTTGGTGCCGATGGGGCAGGCCGCGGCCGCGTTTCGGTCGAAACCTCGGACGCATCGGGCACGACGCGCGGTGTTCAGGGCGAGGTTGTTCCGGTCGAATCCCTGGTCGAAGACAGCGGGATCAGCTGGATCTGATCCTTTGACACGCCTCTCGTGCGATCGCCGCTTGATCGCGCGGGGGCTTCCCGGCAGATAAGACCCAAGACGGAACCGATCCGGTTCCCCAATCCGGGCGGGTTCACGTGGCCAACAGCACAGATCTGGCGCTCCACCGACAGCATGCACACCGACTGAAAGGCCAGCGGTTTCTGCGCAATGTGGCGTGGAAAGCGGCGCATCCGGGTGGACGTACCCTGCTTTATGGCCCGGCCGTTTTCGAAAACCCCTATCAGACGCTGATCTATTCGGCCTTTCCGGCACGGGTGAGCGTGGGCACGACAGGCCGTGCTGCCACCTATCGCAAGGCGCGCATCGCAGGCGCCTATCACATGCACTGGGATGAGTTTGGCCTGAGCGCCGGGGCGGATGGGCGCCCGGCCTATTGCGCGGGCCTTGATGCGTTTCTGGAGGCGGGGGGGCGGCTTTTCTGGACGGTCCACAATGCCGATCCGCATGACGGTCTGGCCGCAGACAAGCAGGCGCTGTTCCATGAAGGGCGCCGCTATCTGAGCGAACGCGCCGCAGCGATCCATGTGCACAGCGATGTGGCCCGGGATCTGATCTGCGCGCGCTACAATGCTGATCCGGCCCGCGTCCATGTCATCCCGCATCCCAGCTATCTGGGCTGGTACGGGGATGTGGCACGCGACCGTTTGAAGGACGGCCCAAGCCGGTTCCTCGCGTTCGGGGCCTTTCGCGACAACAAAGGGTTGGATCTGATCCTGGCCGGCTTGCGCGGTGTCGCGACCTCTGTTCCTCTGGGCGATGTTCATATCGCCGGGCGCGGCGCCAGTGCGGCGGGCGAGGATCCAGTGCCGGGCCGTGCGGTGCGCGTGACCGACGGGTTTATTCCCGATGCCGATCTGCCGGGGCTGTTCGGGGCTGCGGATTTCAGCATCTTCGGATTTTCCAGCATCCTGACCTCCGGTTCCCTGATGCTGGCTTTGGGTTTTGGCGCCGTGCCGGTTGCCCCCGACCTGCCCACCTTGCGCGACGCCCTGCCCGAAGCGCTTCATCCCCTGCTTTATCGTCCGGGCGATGCCGAGGATCTGACGCGGGTGCTGGAGCAGGCCTCCGATATGCCAGCAACGCACCATGCCCATCTGCGTGCCGCTGCCTTTGCCCATGCCGAGGATCTGCGCCCCGAACGGGTCTCCAAACGGCTGTACGAGGTCTTTGATCAGGCGTGGTAGGACCCTCCGAGGGGCACGCTCCATACTCCCAAAAGTCAGACCGACCTTTGGGAAAAGGTAGGTTGCGGGACAAAGCTGCCGATCAGCTCGTAACGCTAGACGACAGCTTCCCGGCCCGAAGCAGGCATCGGTTTTCGGTTGGTCGGGCGAGAAATCGATCGGGAAACTGAATCCGACCTCGCCTATCTTGACAGGGCTACAGCACCCGCCCTTAGCTGTAGCCATGCCAAGTAAAGAACACATTATTGATGAAATCCAACGGGTCGCTAAGAAGATTGGCCGTGCACCAGGTCGCACCGTATTTGAGAAAGAGACCGGCATTCGGATGCCAGAATGGTATGGCGTGTATTGGCGGGCATGGGGCGATGCAATCGAAGAAGCCGGACTCAAGCCCAACAAGAAGCAGGGCAAATTCTCGTCCGAGGATGTGCTGGTGAAATACGCCCAAGCGGTGCGGCACTTCGGGCGAATACCGGCAGAAATCGACATTCGGATGTACTCACGCGAAAACGCCGATTTCCCCGGCCACAGCACTTTCGCAAACCACTTCGGAAACAAAGACGGAATGGTCAGGGCGCTGGCGGAGTTTGTTCGCCGCAAGGATGACTACGCCGACCTCATTGACCTTGTGTCATCGCCCGACGAACCGGAACCAGAGCTAGGCGAAACGGGTTTATTGACGGAAGGCCATGTTTACCTTTTGAAGTCTGGTGACCACTACAAGATAGGCCGCAGTGACGAGCTTGAGCGCCGCGTGAAACAGATAGCTATCAACTTGCCGGAAGCGGTGACGCTAGAGCACGCAATCCGAACCGATGACCCGCCCGGTATTGAGGCTTATTGGCATCGTCGTTTCGCGGACCGCAGAGCGAATGGCGAGTGGTTCAAGCTGACGGTGGCAGATATTCGGGCCTTCAAGCGACGCAAGTATCAGTAGTCCGCCACTCGCCTCGGCTGCTCTCAAGCTAGTTCAGGAAAAGGGCGTCCACAAAGCTATACAAAGTCCACCTTTTTCGCAGACAAGTCCTTCGCGGCGCTGCAGAAATCTTGCAATGTGGGCTCAAACCAGCCCTCGGGCTGTGGTCCCAAATTGCTTTAGCGAAAAGCGTCCAGGGGGAAGGCGTCGATCATCTTTTGGGCGTCGAAGACGGCGGGGGGGTGATCTGGGGCGGCGAGGGCTGTGTCGATGTCGTCGTAAAGCGGCACGCTCTCGCGGCCTGTTCCGGTGGCGTAATCGTCGTATTTGAAGGGCGCCTCGGCTCCGGGGCGCAAAAGGCGGGCGGACACGCCGAAGGCTTCGGCGAGGATGAAGCCGTGCAAGGACGAGGAAACGACGCGTTCAGCCTCGTAGATCGCCTGCACGATCCGCCAGAGATCCCTGCGCGGATCGATGATGCGGCCTGCCTGCGTCTTGGGGGCTGGATCGTTGAGGTTGGGCACGATCACGGTGCCGCCCCTGCCCTTCTGCCAACCTGCCATACGCTCGGGGAACAAAGCGGGCAGCAAGAGACCCGGATCGCCGTAGATCTCGGGCACGTCGATGCCACGCTCCATCAGAAAGGCGCGGGTCAGGGGCCCACGGACCATGCGCACATCAAGTGCTTCGAAGCGGTGCAGGCCTACATCCACCTTACCGTTGCGCCCCGACCCCCAGACGATGTCGCCGGTATCCGCAAAATGCAGAACGGAGCCCACCGAGAACAGCTTTTGCCCCTGCCCTGCTGCCTCGAAGGAATGTGGGGCGGGGGTGGTGATCCCGTGCCGCTCGAGGATGGCGGAAACGACCAGTGGACCCAGGAGATCGCCAAAATTGTTGACCGGGGCCATGAAGGGCAGGCGCCGTCCGATACGACCGCGAAACCGGCGCTTTTCGGGGTTCCAATAGACAATCTGGGGCGCACTCATCCGGTTGGCCTTATCATTTATATTCGATCAGTTCTGTCCGTCGTCCCATAAGGCGCCCCCAGTAAAAGCTGAGCGCGCCTGCGGCTTCGGGGATCCGGCCCAGGATCAGAAAGGCCGCGCGCAAGGGACGTTCCCCCTTCAGGGCAAGGCGCAGGATCTGCAAAGGCCACAAAAGCAGGATCAGCAAGGCCCAAGGTGTGATCAACGTCCCCAGAAGAGCCGCCAGCGGGATCCCGGCGCCCCAGATCAGGGCGCGGCGGGTCTGGGAGATGTTGTGCCGTTCCGGGGGCGCTCCGTGCAGAGCGGCCCCTTCGGCAAAGGCGTGGCCGGCGCGTTTGGTGCGTGTCCACCACTGGCCGAGCCGGGTGATGTTGGCATCATGCAGGGTCATTTCGGTATCGATCCGCCAGATCGTCCAGCCTGCCTGGCGCAGGCGCACGCAAAGCTCTGGCTCTTCCCCGGCGATCAGGGTTGGGTTGTAGCCGCCCACTTTGCGCAGGGCATCGACCCGCATCAACGCGTCCCCCCCGCAGGACCGCGCCTCGCCTATGGGGGTGTCCCATTCCTCATCTGTAAGGCGGTTGTAGATGCTGGCCTCCGGAAAGCGTTCGCGGCGGCGTCCGCAGACCACGGCTGCCTGGGCATGGTCATGCAGGAAGGTTTCGGCCCGAGTGAGCCAACCGGGCTGTACCTCGCAATCGCCGTCGACGAATTGCACGAGGCTTGCGCGGTTAGCGAGCTGGTTGAGCCCGGCATTGCGCGCCCGGGCTGCTGTGAAGGGCTGATCCATCTCGAGGGTTACCACCTCGGCACCGAGATCCCGCGCGGCCTCAACACTGCCATCGGTCGATCCGGAATCCACGTAGATCAGCGGTGCCAAACCGCGCAGGGATTTCAGACAACGGATCAGCCGGTCGCCTTCATTGCGCCCGATGACAATGGCCGAAACGCTCATGCAGGCACGAAGGGATAGGCGTCATCGAGGGCGGGCATGCCGGGCAAAAGCCGCGCCAGATCATCGCGATCCTGAAGATAGATGCGCTCCAGCTCGGCCCGCAGGCTGTCCGGCAGTTCGGGCCGATCGCCGATCATGCGGGCATCGCGGATTTTTGAGCGAATGGATTTCGGGACCAACGTACGGCGCAGTCCGACGGCCACGGGATTGTCGATCAGAAGGCTGTGGAGAGGAAATTTGCGGATCCGCTGGGCCGAGACGTTCTGCGCCCCAAGATCGTGGTTCCAGGCAGGCGTGCCGGTATACCCGATATGGGCGGCGACGCGGGCAAGCTCGCCCTCTTCATCGGCTTTCAGGGTTTCAAGCGAAGTGAGGTAGATCGCCTCGCGTCCAAAGGCTGCGATGTAAGGAGCGATCTGGTAGGCGTAGCGGCCATAATCGACGATTTCAGAATGGGCGGCGAATTCGGCGATCATATCGGGGCCCATGATCCCCTGGCTCCATTCATGGATGTAGTGTGAGACAGCCCGCGTGACCGGGTTGCGGATCATGTAGACGAGGCGCGGGTTCGGCACGGAGGCCTTCAGTCGCGCGATCGTTTGCGGATAGGTGGGCAGCTTGGTGTAATGCGTGCTGGCTTCACCCAGCAGGTCGCTTGGTGCGGCCTCGGCATAAAGCCCGGCATACCAGTCAGGTCCCTTGGCAAAAACGTCATCGTCCGAAAAATAATTCGGCTCCTTCGGGTCTGTCATGAAGATGCCGGGCTGGCAGGCCAGTTGCGCCTGCAGGGTCGTGGTGCCGCATTTCATGGCACCGATGATGAGGAAATTAGGTTTGCTCATGCGGTCCTCACGATGGTTCCTGGGGGGCATAGCGAGGTCCCAGCGGCTGGCCTGCATTGATCCAGATGTCACGGGCTTCGGCCTCATTCATGGCGTAAGGGGCGCGCCCGAAAAGCCTGCGGGCCTGCGCAATCCCCCGGCCCAGATACCAGGCGAGGTTGGCCGCGATCAGCCCGGCTCGCCCATGGGCCTGGTAGAGAAAGCGCGTGCGCGAGGCATAGTAATAAGGTGGCATGCGTTTCTTGGCAGCAGCCATCGCCTTGACCGGCCCCGACCCGCCACGGAAATGCACTGCACGGGCGGCAGGCGCATAGGCGATGCCCCAACCGGCCCGGCGCGCGCGCAGGCAATATTCGGCGTCCTCGTAATAGAGAAAATAGCCCTCATCCATAGGACCAAGCTGGGCGACCATCTCACCGCGCAGAAGGATGCAGGCAAAGCTGGCCCATTCGATCTGATCGGGGTCCGGATCAGGACCAAGCGACACTTCGTGACGTTTCAGAAGCTTGGTGATGGCGCCCGTGCAAGCGCTGCGGATCAGCTCAGAGCCTGGGCCGTGAAAGCGGAAACAGCTGTCTTGTGCCACACCGTCCTCATGTTCGATGCGGGGGGCAATCAGGCCGGCATCTGGATATGCTTCGGCCACGGGCAGGATCGCGTCGAAGAAATCTGGACGCAGAAGTGCGTCGGAATTCAGCAGCAGATAATATGTGGCTTCGGCTGCGGCCATGCCCTGATTATGTCCGCCCGAAAAGCCGGCATTCGTGTCGGACACGACCAGGGACAGCCGGTTCTTTTCGGGATGAGCCACTACCCAGTCGGACAGGATCTGATCCGACCCGTCGCCCGAGGCGTTTTCGACGATCACCACCCGCCCTGCCCTGTCTCCAAGCGCATCGAGGGCCGATTGCGCGCAGGATTGGGTCAGATCAGGCGTGCGATAATTGATGATCGAAACGACGATTTCGTGGCGCATGTCACACCCCGGCCTTGCGGGACTTGGTGGCAAAACGGGTGTAGCGCGGGCCCTCTGCCCTATCGGTCGCTGGGGCGGCCGTGTCCAGGCCGGGCTGCGGGCCGCGGTGATAGCGCTGCTGTCGTCGCCCGGCAGGTTCAAGGGCGGTCGCATCGCTGTCGGTTACGCGCGCCATTTCCAACCGCCCGATTAGAGCACCTGCCATCAGCCAGGTAACCATGGTCAGACCCGCATTCGGTATGAGGTCGACCAGATTGGCGCACAGAACGATGCATAAGCTGGACGTGATAAGGGTGATCTCATACCGCCGTTTGCGGAGCGCCAGCAGGATCATGGGCAATGTCAGAAGGCCGAATTCCGCAAAATAGCGCGCAAAGCCCCCCAGCCCGATGCTGATGACCCAGCGTCCGTCCGTGGTGCTTTCGTCTTCGCCCTTCTCATTATAGACACGTGGGCGGCCCCAGCCCCCCCAGCCCAGGGCCGGGCGCTGCATGGCTTTTTCCAGCAGGATATCCTCGTTGTTGAGCCGGTATTGCAGGGATCCGGCGCGTTCGGGCGAGATTTTCATGGCAAAGCCCACCACCTTGTCGACCGGGACCAGATCGGCAGATCGCAGCAGGGGATAGGTCACCACGACGCCCCCGATGATGGCTGCCGCCAGCATCTGCTGGCGCGCGTTCAGCATCAGGATCACAGGCAACAGCACCAGTGTGATCATCAGCGCGCCAAGGGTCTTTGAGAGAACCACCGTCACCAAAAGCAGACCTGCCCCGAACATGAAGCGTTTGTGCTGTTGGCTGATCTTGGTGCGCCAAACCGCGAAAGCCGCGATTGTGGCGGTGGCCAGGAAAATCCCCAGCCAAAGCGAATGTTCCAGGAAGATAACGGGGCGGAAGCCGCCTTCGCGTTTTTGCTGGGCCCAGTCACGCACGCTGACCCCATAGACCCAGTTGCTGAGCTGGGGGGACAGGCGGATCTCGATCAGGGCGAGGAAAGCATAGAGGATGCCGCAGCCGGCAATAATGATGAGAAGTCTGCGATGCGCATCGGGATGGCCCAGATATTTCCGGGCCAGCAGCAAAGGCAGCAACGACATGCCCGCCACCATGGCCGAGGAAAAGGCATCATAGGGGCGCAGGCCCTGCAGCGTTTTTGGCCCGTATCGCAAAGTGTCGCTGTTGGTCAGCGGGGTCAGGAACGCACCGCCGATGAACAGAACAACCAGCCCCAGCATGATGGGATCGCGAGGCAGAAAGCCGGGCAGAACGCCTAGGGGCATGTTCTTGCGGCGGTTTGCACTCAGTTGTCGCAGGGCTATGAAACTGAAAAGCAGGGCCGAGAGAAGCGGGATCGAGAATTTGTCAAAGCGCGGCAGGACCGGAAAATCCACGCCCACGCGCACCGGCAGCAGCAGATAGGCCGGAATCAGCGACAGGATCAGCGCCGTCGTCAGATCGTATCTGCGATAGAGGATCATGACCACGATGGGCCATGCATAAAGTGCTGCGAGCGGCGGGATCATCCCGCACCTCGGCGTTCCGGACCGATCTGGCGGCTTTGCACGGCCGAAATCAAAAGCCGGGGCAGAATGGCGATGCAGGCTCCATAGCGCGCGGCCAGTCTTTGCGGGTTTTGCGAAAGTCGCCAAAGCCATTCGAGGGCCAGCTTTTGCACCACCATTGGCGCGCGTGTCTGGGCGCCCGAGATGAAATCAAGCCCGGCCCCGATCGACATGAAGCCAGTTTCCGGCAGAGCGCGCGCGGCGTGAACGGCAAAGCGTTCCTGCTTCGGGGCACCAAGTGCCAGAAAACACAAGCGGGTCCCGCTTTGGCGCAATTCCTCTATGCATCTGTCGGCGTCATGCCCTGTGGGCTCAAACCCCATCGGGGGCGCGATACGCGCGACAATACGAAGCCCCGGATAGGCCTGCATGAGCGCCGTGGCCGCCTGATCAAGCGAGGCTTCGGTTGCACCCAGCAGGGCAACAGGCACATCGTGTTGCGCGGCAAGGCTGACCACGGGGCTGATCATTTCCGAACCGGGCATCAGATCGACCTCATGTCCGGCCAGTTTGGAAAACCAGACGATCGGGTTGCCGTCGGCAGTGATGTGACTGTGGGCGGCATAGGCCGCACAGAACGCCGGATCGCGCCGGATCTTGACCACATGATCGAGGTTCAGTGTGGCCACGGCAAAGCCCTTGCGCGCCTGCAAATGCGCCTCGATATCCTCGAGGAACGCCATGCGGTTGTCCATGTTCACATGGATCGGACCGCACAGGCCGCTGCCGCGGCTTTGCAGATGAGACCAGTCGATCATACGCTCCTCGTCATTTTGGCGCGTCCTTAGCATAAGCTTTTCCGTCTCGACAGTTGCCAGCCTGTGGCATCTGCTTTGCGGTAAAAAGATAGTGCATGTCGTCGGCAAAACCGGCTTTTGCTATATAGATGTGCATCCGTTCATAAGCGGTTTCGGCAATTGCAACGCAACGTTCCGAGTCGGCCAGCGCCTTTCGGGCGACATCCCCCAGATCGGAGAAATCCCATTTGACGGGCAGATACGTTTCCCCGGCCACGTAAAGGTCTGGCCGGGTTTCCAGATGGCTCATATCGGGTTTGAGGAGGACCGAACCGGTCATGAAAGCCTCGATGTCGCGCCAGCAGATCTCGCCATATCCAAAGGGGCTGAAGCAAAGGCGTGCAGCCCGCATTTCCCGCATGTATTCGGCCCAAGGCACGCTGCCCTCGGTCAGGATCCGCCCGGCCCCGCTGGATTTGACCGCAGACAGTGCAGCCTCGCGCATGGCCTGATACCAGGGTGATCCCTTTGTCGCCATGCGGGCGTGGATATCATGGATCTTGGGCGTATGCTCCAGACGAGGTGTCTTCACCAAGGGGCTGGCGAATTGCGGGGCGGTGAGGAAATTGGCGCCTGTGCGCAGTTTCGGCAGGATCGCCTCCGGCGTTTCCCAATCTACAAGGGGCTGATCAATGCCATAGAGATCGCCGTAATATTCGGTTAGGTTCGTGTCGCCGCGCCGGGGCACCTGATAGAGTGACCGGTCCCGGAACAGCGACTTTTTCACATATAGATCAATGAACGGGTCGACATGGCGCCCCAGACGCAGATCGTTATGGGCAAAGCTGTCGAAGAAGGCGATCGTCGCTTCCGGGTTTTGCTGGCGCAACCGCGCGAGCGTGGCTTTCAGACGGTCCGGATCGGTCGTGAACCAGGGCTGAAAGATGATGATGTCGGCCCCGCCATGGCTGTGCCCTGCCAATGCTTCGGAGACAGGAAAGGCCCGCAAGGCCACATCGTGCCGTTCATGTATCGCGGCGGCATGAAAAAACAGCGGGTAGATCTGGGAAAAGCTGATCCGATTGGGCTCATAATAAACATGTGCCATGCGCCCGGCGTGGCGCACAGTGGGACGTTTCAGCAAGGGCCGCACCAGATGTGAGACCGGTTTTCTCAAAGCGTATGGGGCCAGATGCGTGCGCAAATCGTTCAGCATGTTCAAGATCTTCTTCCATGCCAGGACAAATACCACACAGCTGTGGCCACCTTATGGCATAGGCCGGACTTTTCCGTCGAGACCCCTTGGGCAAACAGGCTGATCTCGGCCAGTCGGGCACCGTTCGGTGGTCAAGGATTTCGTTAAAAATTCATTGATAGAGCTTTGGCCTTGCCATGCGGGCGAAGGGTTTTTCGAG
Organism: uncultured Shimia sp.; assembly: GCA_937897325.1. Taxonomy (GTDB): domain Bacteria; phylum Pseudomonadota; class Alphaproteobacteria; order Rhodobacterales; family Rhodobacteraceae; genus CALCOY01. The sequence goes on along the minus strand of CALCOY010000092.1, from coordinate 5,366 downwards.
GGCGGCTCTGGAGCGAGGAGGCGCTTTTGGGGGACTTGCCCCTTCGTCACGGACCCTGATCCCAACGCCACAACAAGGACTGAGAGATGACTGACAAGTTTAGTGACCACGCCGAAGGTCTGTCGAGCCCGCCCGCTCATGCCATTGCGATCACCCCGGATGACGCCGCAGACATAGCCATTGTCAGCCGCGGTCTGAACGTGGCCGAAAGCGGTGCCGTGCGCGTGACGACGTTGCGTGGTGATACGGTGACGCTTTTTGTTGGAGCGGGCGTTGTCTTTCCCCTGCGCGCGCGCCGGATCCATGCCACAGGCACAACGGCAACCGGTATTGTGGTGATGTACTGATGACGGACATCAGTGTTGCTTGCAGCCTGTCCGCGCCACCAGGGCTTATTGGCCTGCCGGTGACATCACCGCCGACGCCCGCCCGCCTTGAAACGATCATCATCCCTGCCGTTTCTGTCATTTATGACGGGCAGGCGATTTCGGACATGCCGGGCTATGCGGATATGATCGCCCCTGCGAATTTCACCTCGAACAAGGGCACGATCAGCGATGTGAGCGTGACCTTCACAGGAGATGCCACCAATGCCACGGCACCACTGGCTGAAGATACCGTTGCCGGGTTTCGCATTAACGTCACCGACAGTGCGGGCAACAGCGCCGTTTTCGATGCCGGCACGACGATCGTGGATTTTGCGGTACGTGTCATTTCGGCGGTCGGAAACGAAGCCCTGATCGAGCGCAACCCGATGGCGACCTCGGGCCTTTACCCGCTTGATATGAGCGGATCGGACGCGCCCTACAATGGCACCTATATGCTGGACCTGGCTGAATACATCACAAGGCCGGTCATTCTGGCCACCGTGCCGGTGTCGGGTGATGCGGCTGTCGGTGAGGTCCTGAACGCCATTCCTGCCCTGGCCGCCTCGGAAGGGGTGAACGGGGTCGAGACACGGGCCTATCAATGGTATCGCTTCCGCACGAACACTGAAAATATCGGTGACCGTGTGCCCATTCAGGGGGCGGTTGCGGCCAGTTATACCGCAGAGGCGGCAGATGAAGGCTACACCCTTCTGCGCGGGGAAGTGGTCAGCGATAGCCTTGGCACAAGCCGTGAGGCGCTCAATACAGGTATCGATATCCCGGCCTCTGCTGTCATCTACACAGACACATTCGTGGGGCCTGACAATACCCCACTGACCGCGCACCAGACAGATACGGGCCAAAACTGGATCAATGTCGGTGTCGGCACCACACCACCGTTGCTGGATGCTGGCCGATTGTTCCCGAACAAATCAAGCGGTGGGTCGGAATTCTATGCCCTTGACGGTGTCAGTCTGACCGATTGTGAGGTGGCGGCAGACATCCTGACCGGCACGTTCGGGGCAGGCCTGGGCCTGATCGCGCGGGTGCAGGGCACCGGATCGAGTCGCAATTCCTATTATGCCCGTCTCAACAAAGCGCAGAACCGGATCCAGCTTTACCGGGTTGTCAACGGCAATACGACATCCCTGGGCAGCGCCATTCCGGATCCGGCTGAGGACAATGCCTCTTACCGGCTGGTGCTACGCTGTGTCGGGTCGACCATCGAGGTCGACTGGAACGGCAGCACGGTCATCTCGGCCACCAGCACGCATATCACCGGGCCCGGTTCGGTGGGTATAGGCCATTACCGGGCCAACACCATCCGTTGGGACAACTTTTCAGCAGGAGCGATCTGATGCCAATTGGTCAAATCTCAGGATTGCTTGACGGATCTGCCGTGGTCATTGCGGCGGGCCGGTCAATTGTGTCGATCCCCAGCTATCGCGCATCGGGTCTTGCGGGACTGGCCGACAGTCAATGGTCCGCACTCTCCGAGCCCAGCCTGACGGGCGATACCGCTTTGGTCGATATCTCCGCCCTGCCCGATGCCCCTGACGGCTATGCGGCAGAGGCTTTTCGGGTGCGGGTCAACAACGGCGATCCGGTCACCTTGCCCCTGGGCAATCGCCTCAACAAGCCGCGGCATATCCGCATTCCCGCCAACGGCATGGCGTCGGTTCAGATGGCAATCGTCTGGCGCGATCAGAATGATCGGGTCACAAATGTGAATTCGGACTGGTCCGCAGTCAAACCCGTAGCGCCAGAAATGGCGGCGGCCCCTTCGATCCGCATCACCAGCACCCGGACAACGGCCACCGCCCCGGCTGGCTTTGTCTTCAGTGCCGAGGTCGACGGGATGGGGGTGCTTGATCCGTCCAAAGAACTGCACTGGGAATGGAATTACGGCGATCCGGGCAGCGTCCATAAGCGGATGCGCCCCGATTTTGCGACGGTCCATGGGATCAACGCCAACGTGTCCTACGACCATGTGGGCGCCCATACCTATGAGCGACCCGGTGATTACGGTGTGACGCTGACAGTGACAGATCGGGCGGGCAACCGCTTTACCTCTGATCCCTACATCGTCACACTCGAAGATCCGGATGTGGTCTTTGCGGGTACGCGGACGATCTGCATCGCGCCCAGCGGAACAACGACGGGTGGCCCGGATGGCGCGCGCTATGTCGTGTCCTGGGGGTCGGCCAAATCGCATTACAGCACGAGTTCACGTGTGCGACTGCTGCTGGAACGCGGCCAGACCCATCCGAACATCAACCTCGACCGCCCGCGCGAAATGCAGATCGGAGCCTTTGGGACCGGGGCAGACCCGATCATCCCTGAACGCATGTTCCTGCAATGGCACGACGGGGACGAGGCGGGCTATGCCATCTGGGGGGTCGAATTCAACGATGGCTATGACCCCTCTGCCCCGCCCGATTTCGTGCCCAAGAACGCGATCGATATCTCGGTTCAGGATCTTACTGTGCATGATTGCCGCTTCAGCGGGTTCATGACACATATCTCTCCAGGGGGGCCGCAACGCTGGGTCCTGTCGAGCACCGAATGCACCAACTGGGGCAACTTCGCCTTCTTCCAGAATGATGCGCGCGAACATGCGATCATCGGCTGCACATTGGCGCAGAACCCCATGACGCTGAGGGTGCCGGGCAAGGCCGAAGGCGCCGCCCCGTTCTATGCGGATCACGGACCTTATCGGACCAACCGGATGAATGGCGATTGCGCGATCGTGCAGTCGGATCTCTTCTCGACCAATGCTTGGCCGGGCAATTCGATCTCGACCGGGTTCCTCTCGACGCAGAATACGATCCAGCTTTGCGTGCGGCCCAACGCTGTGGGCGAGCCGGGCTATGCGATGAATTTCAGCCAGTGCTTGTCGGAAGGTGCGGCCTTCTACTTTGGCCCGACGGCGGGTAATGACGGCACGCCTGCAATTGATCTGAAGGTTTCGAAATCGGTGCATGTCATCGCCTGCGGGGGCATGATGGGGTCGGGCTTTGGTGGCGTTCTCTTTGAAAACAACGTCGTCATCATGGGCGCGCAGCGGGTTGAGAAGAACTTCAGCCAGTATTTCGTAGCCTCCGACACGTTCTATCCGGCACCGACCACCCCGATGTCGAGCTGGAAGGGTGTTGGGCGCCAACGTCCTAACAAGGGTCTTTCACACGAGATGCCGGTAATCATGCGCAACAACACAATCATCGACCTGCGCGAGGCGGGCCGTGTGCCCGGTGATATGCGCATCGGCCGGTTCGAAGATTTCGAGGATGTGCGCCTGACAAACAATCTGATCCACGCGCCGGACGTGCCGGGTTTCGGACCAGCAGGTCCGCTGGATATGGAGCCGAAATTTACACCTTACTACGTGGGCCGGCTCGTGCCTGGTGAAAGCCCGGATCTGCAGACGGAATTTTCCAATGCAGAGAATGGCTTTGTCCCTGTGCCGCTGGCGGGCTGTCCTGCGATCGGGGCAGCCACGGATGAGACGGCGCTTGACGATTTCAGCGGGCGCCTTCGCGCCGATATTCTGGCCCCGCTGTCCCGAAGTACGGTGTCGGAGGGTGCTTTTGAGCCTGCTCTCGAAAGCTGACTGCAAAAGGCCCGCATCACGCGGGCCTTTTTATTGGCGCATGTCTTTTATCGCACGAGAAACTTCATCAGCCGGACATAGCCGAAGGCAAGACCGCCCAGGAACAAAAGCAGCGGGATCAGCAACGCAATGCTGCCTGGCAGGCCGAGATTCTCCAGCAGCGACTTGATCGGGATGACGATCTCGTGGCCCACAAAGATCGGCAGGGCGAGGATCCCGCTGGTGATCGCAAATGCGTTGCCATAGCGGATGATCGGGCCCGCCCCGCGCGCATTGCCGCGGTTGATCCGGCAGAAGATCGCGATGATCCAGAGCGTGACACCGGCATAGATCATCAGGTGCCAGGGGTGGACGCGCCCGAAATTCATCAGATCCGCATCGCCTCGCACCTCATAAAGCACGACCGATCCCAAGATGATCAGGGCCAGCCCGTAAAAGCCCATATCCTGCGAGAGCCGCGCAGAGCCATGCCAGCGCCGCAGAAGGATCCCCATCGCAACACCCACCATCACGTAAGCGGTCATGTGGAAATAGCCGTATTTCGCCGTGAGCAGGATCTTCATCAGCTCCAGCACGCCACCCGGTTTCAGCGGTGCGACGGTCGTGGCCAGGAATTCGTGCAGCGCCATGCAGATCGCGCCCACCAGCAGGGCGGTCAAAAGCCTGTCGGGGCCCATATGAAGCACCCGCATGATCAGTGGCATCGTCAGCATCGCCAGCGCGTAGTAGGCGATGGCCGAATAGAAAAGGAACGACACCGTATAGGGCCCGAAGGGTTCGCCATCGGTGCTGACTGCCGCCAGCCGGATCAGTGCCATGATCAGCACGCCGCCGCCCACCAGCATCACGTTGAGCCGGTTGCCCTTCAGGAACATGTCGCGGTTCTTGGCATAATGCTGCAGGCCAAGCGCGCCGACGCCCAGCCCGAAAACCATGGCAAATCCGGGCGTGCCATAGCGCAGGGCCGGGTTCATCGCCTCGTAGATCCAGGCCGCGTCGCCCGCGATCCGCGCCAGAACGCCGGGCAGCCAATGCACGACGACGACCCAGAGGATGAGCACGCCGCGCGTTGCATGGACCGCATTCATCATCTCGGCAAAGCTGAGCCCGCCCTTTTCCGGCGTGGCCGGAGCGGTGGAGGGCGTTTCAGGCGGTGGTGCTGCGGGGGCCGCGACAGGTTCCAGTACCGGGGCGGGACCATCCGCACCCGCGATCGCGGCAATGGTTTTGCCATCAAAGATCATGCGCGCCGTGTCGGGATCAAGGCCAAGCGCCTCCATCCGCATGATCACGGTCAGGGCTGACAGGCTGTCGCCGCCCAGATCGTAGAAGCTTTCGTGCAGCGACACCGAAGGCACGTTCAAGACCTCGGCCCAAAGCGCCTGAAG
>CALCOY010000091.1 GCA_937897325.1 uncultured Shimia sp. | reverse complement strand
GACCCTCTCTTAGCTCACACAGCAATCTGTCCCAAAATCCCTGACAACGGAAAGTATTCAGGAGTATAGTCACGCCACCCAAGGTTGTGGATTTTTGAAATACTTGAGATTGGCGGTCCACATTTGCGTCCCAAATGATAGCTGTCATTCCGTTACGTCAAATCCAAATGCTATGGATTGGGGTAATATACATTTGAAACCATCGAGGAGGCGAAGGATCAGCCAACCGAATGGCTCTGGACTAACAACAACGAGCAACCCAACATGGGCATCGGCGGGATGGCACCTGCTATGAAACTGAAAAGAGCCGCCTCAGTTGTATGGCTGTACCCAATTAAAAGTAGAGAACTACCGTTGCGCGTCCGTTAAAGCTGCACGCCTTTGGTCAAGGCACCGTCAATCACCAGATTCGTGCCGGTGGTGAAGCTGGAGCACGGCGCAGACAGGAATACCACCCCGGCAGCAACCTCTTCCGGCGTGCCCATCCGGCCCGTCGGATTGAGCGACATAGCCTCCGCAAAAAGCTCGGGATTGCCTGTTTCGATCTGCTCCCAGATGCCCCCCGGAAAATAGGTGTTGCCTGGCGAGACCGTATTCGCGCGGATACCCTGACCCGCCAGTTTGTAAGCGAGGCCTTGGGCATAGTGCACCAAAGCGCCCTTGAAGGCCCCGTAGGCCGGACCGGTGAAATCAATCTCCCGCCCGGATACTGACGAGATCAGCGTGATCGCTGCATGCTTCGACTTTTCCAGCCAGGGCATGGCTGCGTTCACCAGCCGGACAGAGTGCATCATATCGGTTTCGAAACCCGCCGTCCAAGCGGCTTCATCGTCGGCAACCGCCAGCGCGGAGACATTGGCAATCACGATGTCGATGCCGCCAAGCGCTGTTGCGCTCTCGGCAACCCAGCCCTCAAGCGCGCCCTTGTCGGACACATCGACCGGAGCACCAAAACAGGTCGTGCCATGCCCCTTGAGGTCTGCCACGACCGCCTCAACCTCAGACACATTCCGCGCGCAGATGGACACATTCGCCCCTTCGCGGACCATCAGATCAGCGCAGCGCTGGCCAATGCCCTTGCTGCCACCCGTGATTAGAACATTCAGCCCCTTCAATCCCAAATCCATGACCGTTCCCTTTTCAAACCAGATATTGTTTTAGGATCGAGGCTCCGACCGAATATTTCGGGTCGACCATATTGCCTAACCGGATCTTGCCGCACATCGTCAGCAGCATATAAGCGTCTTCCTCTGATCCTCCGGTTTGCGCGGCGACCCATCGGACCAATTCGCGGTAGGCGATGCGCGAGGCATCCTCGAGCGGGCGGGCGCTGCCGATGAACATCATCGCGTCCTCGGTTTCCAGCTGAGGCCAGGCGTTGCCGTGGCCTTTGATCAGATCGACCTGCAACTCTACTGTGGCTGGGATCTCAAGCGCAACGCCGCACAGCTCGCCATCACCCTGAATGGCATGGCAATCCCCAACATAGAGGTATCCGCCCGGCGTGTTGACGGGCAGATAGATGATCGCCCCCGGCGCCACGTCCGGCAGGTCCATATTGCCGCCGTAGTAATCCGGTTGCAGGGACGAGATTGCCTCGATCTCGGGGGCGGTGCCAATGGTACCAATGAACGGCTCATAGGGCAGTGTCAGCGTGTCTGACCAATGCACACCAGCATCATCGACCACCACCTTCTTGACGATCTCGGGCAAGGGCGCGTTCAGCATTGCGGTCTGACCGGTTGAGACCAGGCCGCCGAATTCCGGGATCAGGCATGTTGTACCAACAGGTTGCGGCCCCCGCGGCGTGACCGAGATAATCCGCACCGCAAGCGCATCGCCTTTTTCCGCACCGCGCACATGGATCGGGCCCGACTGAGGGTTCAGGAAGGGGAACTGCAAGACCTCCGACGGCTTGTCGGCCTCGGTTTTGACCTTGCCCTCAAAGGCATCATGGGTCTCGATCGTGATCACCGCACCGGGCTCAACCTCCAGCACCGGATCGGCATAGGGCCCGTAGACGTAGTGAAAAGTCTTCTGATCCTCTATCGTCAGACTGTGCGTGGCCCCGGCCACTCCACCAGCCACCCCTTTCTGACCCATAATCGACTGTTTGAGCCACTCCATACGGGCGTCTCCTTCCTGCTGATCTTGTCTATTGCAGTTCTGTGTCCGCGTACATCGCGCGGACGACATCGTGGTCCATCAAGCCGGTGCCGGTGCATCTGGTGTGTCCGGGAAACCGCTCGCCTGCAACAGGGGCCAGCCCGGGCAACCAGGTCTCGTGGACATAGGACCAGGTCACGCCCAAGGGGCCCGCGTCCTCTACCGTATAAAGCACGGTTGACACACGGGCGGAGCTTTCTCCATCCAGATCATGCCATTCCTCGTAACTGACCAGCGCGTGATCATCCCAACGGCGCAGGATTGTCGCGTTCTCAACACGGATTACGAAGTCTTCGCCATGCGCGGAAAGCACCCCATGAATGGCCTCGAACTCTGTCAGCAAATCGGCGCGTTCCGTGACAGTTCCCAGCGGGCTCACCACGCGGCACGGATCGGCGAGCGCGTCGGCGAAGGGGGCAAATCCCTCAGGCGTGCGCGGTAGGGTTCCCCGCAGCCAGTCCTGCAAGACCACATGAAGCCTGTGTGCCTCTTCTATGCAGGCATCCGCGAATTTATCCATCTTCCGTAACCTCGCGGCAGGTGTGCAGCATCACCTCCCCGTCGATCAGGTCCGGGGCCCTGGCAAAGAACTGTGCGACCGCGTCCGAGCCATTATGCGTATCCTTGGCTGCCTCATCCACAAACCGCTCGTAGGTCGTGAATACAGCCTTCTCTTCCAGACTTTGCGAAACGTGAAACCCAATAGTTCCGGGCTCATGGGCAGCCACATGAGCGGCGACCTCCGACAGCGCGTCTTGCAAGGCTGTCTCTTGTCCGCGCTTGGCGCGGATGATGGCGGTGATCGTGATCATCTCGGTCTCCGATGACGGCAAATCGGGGCCGAACCGACCTAAGGGCCGACCCCGGTCATTGGTTATTCCGCCGGGGTCAGCTCAGGTTCGGCAACGGCAACTTTGGGCGCCGTCGCCGCCACACCCACCGTCGCCTCATAGGCGGCCGCAGCGGCATAGATCGTGCTTTCGGTGTAATCGGCCCCGGTCAGCATCAGCCCCACCGGCAGGCCATCCACCTCACCGCAAGGGATCGACATGGAGGGATGGCCGGTGACATCGAACTGCGACGTGTTGGCAATCATCTCAAACGCCCGTGCGATCACCTCGGAGATCGGCGCACCGGGCTCAGGCAGTTTCGACGCCGTGATCGGCAGGGTTGGCATCAGCAAAAGATCATAATCGGCAAAAACGGCGTCATAGGCCGCTTTGACCTTGCGCGACAGATTCTGTGCCTTGGCGTAGTAGCGACCATTGTAGTGGTCGATGCCATATTGGCCTATCAGCATGCAGATCTTCAAGCTCTCCGACAGATCATCCGCCTTGCCCCGCCAGCCTGCATGGAAATCCATCAGACCAACATCATAGGCCCCTTTCCAGTTCATGCCCATGCCGTTGCCTTGCATCATCTGCCACTGCAAACCTTCGATGGCAATTGGGCCCCAGACAGCGGCGGCCAAGAGGTGTTCCGGTATGGAAACCTCCTCGACCGTGGCGCCCAAACTGCGATAGGTCTCGGCGGCTTCTTTCACTGCATCTGCCACACCGGGCATCATGTTATCCGCGACAAAGCCTTCCTTCAGTACGCCGATTTTTATGCCCGAGACACCGCGATCCAACGCGCTTGTGTAGCTGTCAACCTTGGGCGAATATTGGCGCGGGTCGAGGCCATCGGCCCCCGCCAGAACCTCAAGCATCAGCGCGTTGTCGGCCACGGACATGGTCATGGGGCCGGTGTGGTCAATCGTGCTCTCAATCGGCATCACGCCGGTATATGGCACCAACCCGTGTGTCGCTTTCATCCCCGAAATCCCGCAATAGGCCGCTGGCATGCGAATGGATCCGCCCTGATCACCGCCGATGGCCATGTCGACCTCGCCCGCTGCAACCAGTGCCGCACTGCCTGACGACGAGCCCCCGGCCGAGTAGCCCATCTTGCGCGGGTTGTGCACCATCGAAGGCTTTGATGTATGGCTGCCTCCCGACAGGCAGAAATATTCGCAGACCGCCTTGCCTTCGATCTTGGCACCGGCATCCAAAAGCCGTGTGACGATTGTCGCATCGGCAACTGGCACAAAGCCCTCCAAAGTCGACGCCCCGTTTGTCATCGGCACCCCTGCGAGCGCAACATTGTCCTTGAGCGCGACGGTCTTGCCCTTGAGCTTGCCGCTTGTCGCCCCTTCAACCTCAACTTTGCGGGCCCAAGCCCCAAAGGGGTTTTCAGCTGCCGACGGCGCGTAGCCGGAGGTGCGCGGATACATCACGGGCGGTGTGAAATCTGGCTCTGCATCAATCACATCATAGGCGTCGAGGTTCGGCTGCATCAGCGCGTGGTATTCTTCAGCCTCAGCCCGGGTCAGGGTCATCCCCAACCCTTCCGCAATCTCTAGAACCTTTTCGACTGTTGGTCTTGTGATGGTCATAGGTCGTCTCCTCTGGGTCAATTGGGTTTCGAAGTCGCGGCCTCCCCGCCGCGTCTGGAAAATGGTCAGGCCGTCGTCATGCCAACGAATTCAGCAACAGTTTCAGGGTTTTTGAGCTCCTGCGGCGACAGCTCACCCGTGATCATGCCCTTCTGGATGATCAGCACCCGCCCCGACAGCGCCGCGATGAACTCAAGGTTTTGCTCCACCAGAACCAGGGACAGACCCCGTTCACGCAGCGCCTTCAGTGTGTCGACGATTTCCTCAAGGATCGAAGGCTGGATGCCTTCCGTCGGCTCGTCCAAAAGCATCAGCTTGGGCTGGGCACAGAGGCACCGGGCCAGCGCCAGCAATTGCTGTTCCCCACCCGACAGCGCACCCCCGCGCCGGTCCAGCAAGCGCTGCAGGCGCGGGAATAGGCCCAGAATGTCGTCGAGCAGTTCCAGATCTTCGGTCTTGCTTCCCGCCATGCCCATGCGCAGGTTTTCCTGCACAGTCAGGTCGGGAAAGATCTGGCGGCCCTGCGGGACCAAACCCAGCCCGGCAAGCGCACGTGTGTGTGCGGGCTGCTGGGTCACATCCTGACCTTTGAACCGAACCGTTCCACCCGTCGCTGGCAAATGCCCCATCAGCGTGTTCATCAGCGTGGTCTTGCCCATGCCGTTGTGGCCCAGAACGCCCAGAAACTCGCCTTCTGCGACACTGAGCGTAACACCGGCCAGGATCGGTATACGGCCATAGCCGGAGCGCAGTGCGTCAACTTCGAGGATCATGCTGCTAGTCCTTTGCCGAGATACACATCGCGCACCCGCGCGTCTTCGAGCACACGCGCCACATCGTCCTCGATCAGTACAGCGCCTTGGTGCAGCACCGTTACCGTTTTGGCGATCATCTTGATGAATTGCATGTCGTGTTCCACAACGACCAAGGCCCGCGACTTGTTGATCTCCTGAATGAGGTCGGCAGTGCGCTCAACTTCCTCATGGGTCATGCCGGCGGCCGGTTCGTCCAACAGGATCAATTCGGGTTCACCAGCCAGAACGGTACCGATCTCGACCCATTGCCGCTGTCCGTGGGCCAACTGGCCAACTTCCTTGTTGGCTATCTGCGTCAGGCGAAGATCAGTCAGGATCTTATCGGTCAGATCCGTAGCAAACGCAGGCGTATGTTTATGACGTGCAGCAATCCAGAGATTGTCTTGCACAGTCATCGCGTTAAAGACGTTTGGCACTTGCGTCTTGATACCCACACCTTGCCGGGCGATTTCATGTGGTCGGGCCCCCGAGATATCGCGCCCGCGCAGATGGACATGTCCTTCGGTTGGGCGCAGCTGTCCGGTTAGCAGCTTGAAAAAGGTAGATTTACCCGCGCCATTTGGTCCGATTAGGCACCGCAGCTCGGCCTCCTCGAGGGTGAAGTCGACCTGATCGACCGCTGTCACCCCGCCAAAGCGGATCGTCAGACCGCTGGTTTGCAGCAAGGGTACATTCATGTCTTCACTTTCACTGTTGTCGTGTCAGCCGTCATTGGTTTGTCACGCGCGAGCCTTGCCATCACCAGATCGCGCAATGTCGGCGCGATGCCTTTGGGCACCAAAAGGACAAAGACGATGAGAATGGCTCCGAGGATGAAGTTGGCGTCCAGAGCTTGTTGCGCGCCGATCTCGGTGACAAGCCATTGCAGCAGCAAGCACCCAATGACCGGACCGATCAGCGTGCCACGCCCGCCAATGATCACCCAGATGATGATCTGCGCCGACAGTCCCAGCGCAAAGATCGTTGGGCTGACAAAAGCCCCCCAATTGACGTATAACGCACCTGCAAAGCCCGCGATGGCCCCACCGATCATGAAGGTGATAAGTTTGTAGATGCGTGGGTCATATCCCAACAGGGCTGCGCGGGTTTCGTTCTCGCGAATGGCGATGATGATCCGCCCAAAGGAGCTTGCGATCAGCACGCGCAGACCCAGATAAACCAGGATCAGCGCAATCCCTGTCACCATCCAGGCCTGTTCCGGTGACAGGATATAGCCGGAATTGCCCGGTAGGTTAAAGGTTGGCACCCCTGGTATGCCGTTGAAGCCACCAAGGCGCGCATCTCCGATCTTGTAGAAATCGCCGGCGGTAGAGTTCACCAGATTGAACAGGATCAGCGAAACTGTAAGTGTGATCACCCCCAGATAGACGTCGCTGATCCCGCCATAAATCATGAAATATCCCAGCAAGGCGGCAAAGATAACCGGAATCAAGATCGCCAGCGCGATTGCCGGGGTGCTGTCGCCGAAATTGATCGCCGCGACAGCATAAGCATAGGCTCCTAGCCCAAAAAACGACGTCTGTCCAAAGCACAGGATGCCTCCATATCCCCAGATGAACCCAAGGCTGAGCGCCAGCACAGCCATTGCGGCGAACACGGTCAGCTGCATGATCTGGAAGAGATCGACATAAAGCGGTGCTGTGAGGATGGCGATGGCGACAATAGCCGAACCGATCAGCGCCCCCGTCATTCCGTTCAATTGGTGCATTACAAACGTCCCTTGAAAAAGCGACCCGAGATACCCGTGGGCAGCATCCGGATCAGGATCACGGCGGCGATGAACAGGATGACCTCACCGAACACAGGCGTTGTCAGGAACGCCGCGATTTGATTGATGAAGCCAAAAAGGCCAGAGGCAGAGATCAGGCCCCACAGGATCGAAGTGCCACCGCCCACAACGGTGATGAAGGCCTTTGCGATAAACGCGGCGCCCATGGTCGGCACAACACCTGCTATCGGGGCAAGAAGCCCGCCCGCAAGGCCCGACATCGCCGCACCGATTCCGAACGTGGCCATGTAAACGCGCGCCGGGTTCACGCCAAGCGTGGCCGCCATGTCGGGGTTTTGCATGACCGCGCGCGCAATCAGGCCCGCACGGGTGTAGCGCATCACAACAAACACCGCGGTCATCAGCAACAGCGCCATAAGCGCCAGAAACGGCGTATAAAGGCTCGACTGATAGGCCCCGACCTGAAAGCCACCCAGGGGCGAGGACACCCCGACAATTGTATTGCCGAAAATCATCGTGGTGCCGCCCACGATGACAAGGCTGAGACCCCACGTGGCCAGCATCGAATCCACCAGCCGACCATAGAGAAACCGGATCAAACATCGCTCGACAATGACACCCACCAACCCCACAAACACCGGCGCAATAACAAGCATGGCAATCCAGATATTCACGCCAGCCGAGACGGATAAAACAGTGGCATAGGCCCCGAGCATGAGGAATTCCCCATGCGCGAGGTTGATGATTTTCATCATGCCAAAGATCACCGCAAGGCCTGCACTGATCAGCACCAGCGAGGCGATGCCGCTTACAACGTCGAGCCCTACAATGATCGCAATGTCCATGTGCCTACCCTCAGATATCGATGATATAGTGGGTGGTGTCGTTCGGGTTCGCTTCGAGATCGCAGACCGCCGCCGTGTCCAGCGGTTGCTGCTGCTCAAAGGTCTCCAGGACGTTCCAGGCACTGTTTTCGACCTCTGCCAAGAAGGTGTTGCGGGTCACATGGTGGGTCTTGGGATCAATCACCACCTTCCCGCTTGGACCCTCAAAGGATAGGCCTGTCTCGAGTGCTTCGATCACTTCCATCCTGTCGACAGAGCCCGCCTTTTTGACGCCTTCCGCCCAGAGATGCACACCCTCATAGCTGGCCGCCGCCAATTCGCTGACATATGGCGTTTGCTCCCCGTGCCGGTCCTTGATGGCTTTGACAAACGCCTGGCTTGCAGGGGTGTCCAGCTCTTCGAAATACCCGTAGCTGCCTAGAACACCCGTGCTTTCTGAAGCCTCCAGCGTGGCCGGTTCATTCACCAGCCCAAAGGTGGTAGAGGCGATCGGGATCTCGTCCTTCAAACCGGCTGCGGCCCACTGACGATAAAACGCAGTGTGGTTGCCGCCGACCATGGCCGACAAAAGCAGATCAGGCTCAGCCGCTTGAATGCGCGAGATGGACGGGCCAAAGTTGGTCACATCCAGCGGGAAAAAGTCGATGGACGCCACTTCGCCGCCATTATCCTCGACGTATTTCCGCATCCATTTCGCGGTGATCTGACCATAGTTATAGTCCGCCGCGATGATGTACGCCTTCTTGCCCCAAAGGTTCATGGCATGAGGCACCAGTTTCTCAACCGTTTGCGCGGGCGTGGTCCCGGTGTTGAATGTGTTGCGGTCGCACACCCCGCCTTCGTAGAGGGTGTTGTAGAAATAAAGCGTCCGGAATCGGCTGAATATCGGGCGGATCGCTTCGCGCGAGGCGGAGGTGATCCCGCCGTGGATCACGTCGACCCGGTCCCGCACGGCCAATTGCTGAGCAAACTGTGAGTAAAGCTGAATGTTGGACTGCGTGTCGTAATTGATCAGCTCGACCTCACGCCCCAGCAATCCGCCCGCGGCGTTGATCTCTTCCACGGCCAGCATGATCGCATAGACCATGGGCTCTCCGGTGGCGGCCAACGGTCCGGCCAGGTCATGCAGGCTGCCCAGCTTGATCGGGCCGTCCTGCGCCCGCGCCATGCTGCCGATCAGCGACGGTGCGGCTAAAGCGACCCCACCGGCGGCAGAGGTGCGAATGAATTTACGGCGTGAAAGTGTCATGGTTTTACTCCTATGATGGATGTCCGGCAGGACATTGATTTTCTTTGATT
>CALCOY010000090.1 GCA_937897325.1 uncultured Shimia sp. | reverse complement strand
GTCATCGAAGCCGAATGGCGCGCCTGGGCCACGTCCAAACCCCGCAACCCCGAAATGGCCTTTCTGGGTTTCTGCAAGAAATGGACCCAGCAGCGAGGGGAGCCTTAAAGGCGGCTCTAGCCCGGGTTACCATCGGCAAGCGATTGCCTTGCCTCTCCAACTGTTCTGGTCAGCGCTCGGCCTGCATGTCACAGTGTTGCCGCTTGTATCTTGGGACGAACTCTCGTGAAACGTATCCCCGAACTCATCGTTGTCTCGACAGAGCGCAGCGGGACCAACTTCTTTGGCTCGTGCCTGCGCCGGTTCGACCAGGGGGTCACCTTCTTTGAGGTTTTCGCACAAGATGCGGTCTATGGCCTCGAGGCCTACCCGCAGGTGGCCAAACGCTTTGGTGAACTGATCAGCTACAACATCCAGCGTGAAACCGACCCGGCGCTCGCCCGGCTTGTAAACGCTGAGCCGGTAAAGCATCTCAAGCTTTTACACCAGAGTGCGGCTGAACGGGGCGCGCAGTTCTTCTGCTACAAGCTATTTCCTGGCCATCTACATCCCTCAAAGGTCAAGCTGGCCATGGCTGAAGACGAGGTGCGCGTGATCTTTCTGGTGCGTCGGCGGCTGGATTGCTTCATCTCGTTTCAGAAAGCCCTGCAGCTTGAGGCCTGGCAAAGCTCGGACACCACCGCCGAAAAGATCGCAATCACCACCAAGCAGTTCATGGAATGGGCGCAGTCGCGCGATCAGTGGTTCAACAATCTTTACCGGCACACGCTCGAAGCGGGTGTGCCGCGCCAGATCCTGTCCTATGACCTGGACATCGATCGGCCACAGGCCGCAGTGTTAGCTAAATGCGATTTTGTGCTGAAATCCTTTGGGGTTGAGGCGCCCCGGCTGACTGTGGCGGGCCCAAGCGAGTTCAAAAAGCAAGACAAGGCTGACAGTCCCTTTGCCAAGATCAGCAATGGGTCCGAGGTCGAAGAGGCGTTCAGGGCGGCAGATCTGCTCGATTACGCGCTTTCACCCTTTCTGGGGAACGACAGAATAGGCGGATAATTGCGTGACTTTGCGTCCGTCTTGCTTTTGCCTGATTTGCTGCCTAATCGCTAAAAAACTATACAGCAATTTAATCGAAAAGTAGGCATCCCATGTGGATAGCACGCAAACTCAAAGTTCTCCTAGCCTCTGCCGCGGTTATCGCGAGCAATTCTTCGGTCAGCGCGCATGACGGTCCCGAGCCGCATTTTGACGACTGCACTTATTACGAGGAAGCTTGGGACTACGTACAGCGCATCAACGATGTCGATGGTTATGTGGCGTTTGTGAACACGTTCGCCTGTGCTCCGGAAGCCGAAAGTCAGGTCACCGAGGCGCGTGGGCGACTGCTGGATTTCGCTGCCGAAGGGGAGATTCCGACAGACACTGGCGCGCGACTGGTCCTGTCCACGCAGGCCACCAACTTTGTTGGACGCCTTTTTGGGGTTGCTCCGGAAACACTGCCGCTGGCTGTCACCATCCAATATGCAGGCTAGGTGGCCCTGAGCGCTGGCTGACCCGCACACAGACCCCACTCTCAACCATATTCTGCGGTCCGGCTTGCCCGATTTTGCAGCTCCCAACGCAGCTGAAATAAAATCTGCCCTCACGGCTTGCCGGGACGAAACGGTTCTGTTGCAGATCATTGGCCAGGCGGAAGAGACTTGGCAGCAGAACTGGATCACCTGGATTGACCGCAACGTCATCGCGGGCTTTCCCGAAAGCCCCAGCATGGTGGCGCGCTGGCTTTGTCATGAGATTGCTCAGGGTCGCAAGGAACCGGCGCGCATTCTGCGCTCGGTTGTGCACAGCTACACCTTCAGCCATCCACTCATAGTACCGGTCTGGGAGGCGCTTGCGCGCTATGCCTATTGGACCGGATCTTTTGAGGAGGGAGACCAGTTCAAGAACCGCGCACGGGTGATTGATCCGAACTATTCGCTTCTCTGGTGCGAGCAATTGCGGGCGCTTGCGCTGATCGAGGCGGGTCGTACTGAAGAGGCCATCCGCGAAGTGCGGCGCCTATATGCCGACCACCCAGGCCACGTCGGGTTCTTTGCCCTGATCTTGGAGGTCTTCCATAACAACGGCGATTTTGCAGGGATCGTCACAATTGTGGACGACGCTGGTGGCCCGAACCGGATCCCCGATGCCTATCTGGCCTATCTCTATTTCGGCGCGCTGGAAGCGGACGGTCAGCTTGAACGCTGCTTTGTCGAAGCACAGAGCTTTTTGCAGGACCGGTCCGGTGTGTTCCTTGTCTACCATCTTTTGCGTACGGTGGCCCACAAGCTCGACCAGTTCGATGCGGTAGAAGAGATGTTTTTCGAGCCGCTCAAAGTGGCCCCGCAATCCGCTGATGCGCTTGAGATTGCTGCTTTAGCCGCACTTGATCGAGACTATCATGCGCTGGCCCGCACGCTCTACCGGCGGATTGAGGACAAGGGTTGTGAACCTGCACTGCGGCTGAAACTAACGCTTGAGACCACCATCCCCGGGGCCACTGGCGCGCGCAAAGCGTATCTTGCCTATCGCGACAGTGGTGTCTCCCATGCGGGGCCCGAGATCCAGTATGCCAGTTTCCTTTTCAACCGTGCAGCGCGCCCATCCGACCTAGTCGCACTTGAGGTGCTTCTGGCGGACGCGCAGGAGCGGGGAGCCAAGAATGTCTGGTATCACCGGCTTTTTGTGCAGGTCTTGGTGGCTCTGGGTCGCAGGGCCGAGGCAGAGGCGTGGTATGCCGCGCGTCCCACGGTCATGAAACGCTCGGCGGCCATGACTGACATACGGCTCTGTTTTGAAGGCGACGTTCGGGCACATGACCAAAAGCGTGCTGCCTGGGCCAAACATTTCGAGCATCATTTCGTTCGGTCTGTGCATTCCAGAACCGACCCGCCTGCACCCGTCCGGTTGCGTTCCGGAGCGGCGCGTAGCGCGATGCCACTCTTCAGTTGTCTCTTTAACGCGATGGAGTATCTGCCGTGGTTTCTCGACGCCTATCGCGCGCTTGGGGTGGATCAGTTCTTTCTGGTCGACAATGGTTCAACCGATGGCTCGGCTGATTACCTCAGCGAACAGCCGGATGTGTCGCTCTTTTCCCAACCTGGCAGCTTCAAACAGGCGGCCCATGGCGTGGTCTGGATCAACCGTTTGCTGCAGGATCATGCGCTTGGCAAATGGGCTTTCTTTGTCGACATGGATGAGCTTTTTGTGTTCCCGGGTCAGGAGGACGGGGCAGAGTTATCAGACCTTCTCACGTTTGCAGATGCCAAGGGCTATGGCTCTTTTCCATCCTTCATGCTCGACCTCTTTGCGACCTCTGCTCAAGAGCATGCGCAGGGTTTTGCGGGCCATTGCCATTTTGAGAACGACTATCTGGCCTTTCCATCAGTTCGCCCGCCTTATCGAACGGTGCAGGGCGGTATTCGGGCGCGTATGACAGGTCGACATTTTCTCATCACCAAATCCCCATTGGTGACCGTCACGCCCGAGTTTCGCTTCACGGAAAACAACCACACCCATTCTCATCTCGCCCCAGCGGATGTGACGACGGCCTTGCTGCACTACAAGTTTATCGGGGATGCAAATGCCCGGATTGCCGAAGCCATTGACCGGCAGGAACACTTTATGGCGGGGCGCTTTTACAAAGACCTTGAGCGGTCTCTGGATGGGGCTGTTTTGTCCAAGTCCCGGAAGACCAAACGCTACAAAGGTCCCCGGCAATTGGAGCGTCTGGGGTTGATGTCAGCAGGGGCTGCTTGGCCTGCGTTTCACCGGCAACGTTAACAAACCCTTAATAGGTCCGATGCGGTCCTAATGTTTCGCGCGCGAAACATTTTCCTAAGGGCGGGTAAATGTGTGAGAGCTGCCAGGACGTCTTGCCCGACATTTTCCCAAAAGCGCAGATCCGCCTCCGTAAGCGGACCGCCACTCTTGCCACACTTGTTACATCTGTTAGACAGCAACTTCAAAAGGCCGCACTTTTGACAAAAATATAAGATGTAGCAGTAACTTCAGGCAAAAACCAAAAATCGCGAAAGCTAATGTGGCTGGAGAGCAATACGGTATTTCCGACGCCGTGTTGGACCAGCCTCGAACCAGATCAACCCCAACGGAGGCTGCAGTACAGGCGGCAACGGACCCATATGATTGAGGCCATTCCAGACAACTCTAGTGCGCAAGCGCAGCCACTGGCCTTTGCACAGGGACGAGAGACATGACCAATCCAATCGAAGCAAAGCTTGCGGAACTTTCTCC
>CALCOY010000089.1 GCA_937897325.1 uncultured Shimia sp. | reverse complement strand
GTGTGGGCCACGTGGCCGGCAACTTCCTCGCCGGTGCCCTGCGCAACCCGTCGGCGGCTGCAAGCCAGACCGCCACGCTTTTTATCGGCATCGCTTTCGCGGAAGCTTTGGGGATCTTCGCGTTCCTCGTTTCGCTTCTGCTGATGTTCGCCGTATAAGTCGCGCGACGCACCATCCTTACGGCTGGGCAGGGTGCAAATCCTGTCCGGTGTAACGGGCCAAATGGCCCAAGACCCGAGAGTGATCCGAAATGGCCACTGAAACATCTTCCGCCGAAGCCGCAGCCTCCAGCCCGGGGATGCCGCAGCTGGATTTCTCGACATTCGGAAATCAGATCTTCTGGTTGGTTCTGGCACTTTTTGCGATTTACTTCGTTTTGTCCCGCGTGGCGCTTCCAAGGATCGCCGCGATCCTGGCAGAGCGTCAGGGTACCATCACCAATGACATTGCGGCAGCCGAAGACCTAAAGCTCAAAGCACAAGAGGCCGAGGCAGCGTATGAAAAGGCGCTCGCGACAGCGCGCGCGGAGGCCAATATGATCGCGGATGAAACGAAGGCTGCCATTCAGACAGATCTGAACGACGCGATCGCCAAGGCTGATGCCGAGATTGCGGCGAAAGCGGCAGAGGGCGAGAAGGCCATTTTAGAAATCCGAGAAGGTGCTGCCGTCGCAGTGCGCGATGTGGCCAAAGAGGCCGCGCAGGAGATTGTCGCCATGATGGGCGGTACATCGGACGCCACTGCGGTGGGCGCAGCGGTCGAAAGCCGGACGAAGGGATAAGCGCCATGTGGAAAACACCCTTGATCACACTGGCCATTGCATTGAGCGCCTCGCCTGCGCTGGCGGCCAAAGGCCCATTCTTCTCGCTTTCGAACACGGACTTCGTTGTCCTGATCTCTTTCATCATCTTCATCGGCGTGTTGGTCTACTTCAAAGTGCCTGGGATGCTGATGAAGATGCTCGATCAGCGTGCCGACGGTATCCAATCCGAGATCGATGAGGCCCGCGCGTTGCGCGAAGAGGCGCAGGCCCTTCTGGCTAGCTACGAGCGCAAGCAGCAGGAAGTGCAGGAACAAGCTGATCGCATCGTCGCCAAAGCCAAGACCGATGCTGAGGAAGCCGCCGCCGCGGCCAAAGTCGATCTTGAGAAATCTATCGCGCGGCGCCTTGCTGCTGCTGCGGATCAGATTGCATCCGCCGAAGCTGCCGCCGTCAAAGAGGTGCGGGATCAAGCCGCCATCGTGGCTGTTGCAGCGGCCCGGGAAGTGATCGCCAAGCAGCTGAGTGCGGCTGAGGCCAACAAACTGATCGATGCAGGCATCGCGGAGGTCGAAGCGAAGCTGCACTAGACCGCCGAATAGCATTAGGAATGGCCCCGGCTCGCGCCGGGGTTTTTCGTTTATAGTATCACCTAGCCTTGTTTTTCGTGTTCCAGGCGCTGTTTTGCGACGGTTTCGTTCGCCTCAGCGGTTCGGTGATCCCTAAGCGACTGCTCGACATAATTCAGATGCGTTTCGACCGCTTTGCGTGCCACGGCGGGATCGCGGGCCTGAACCGCATCGTTGATGTCCCTGTGCTGATCAAGCAATGCGGCTCGGGTCGTGCGTTGCCGGAACATTATCTGCCTGTTGTAGAAGACACCCTCACGGAGCAATTGGTACATGGACCGCATCATGTGCAGCATGATGACGTTGTGACTTGCCTCGATGATGGCCATGTGGAATTGCGCATCCAGTTGCGCCTCGTCCTCCGCATTTCGCTTTGGATGCACCGCCTCCATCTTCTCAAAGATCGTGGAAATCACCGCCAGATCGGTGTCGGAAGCCAGGCGTGCCGCACGCTCCGCAGCCAAGCCTTCCATGTCCCGGCGAAACGACAGATAGTCAAAGACAGCTTCATCATGACGGGCGAAAAGCCCGGTCAGTGCCGGTGCAAATGCGGAGCCCAGAACGTCCGCCACGAACACGCCCGCGCCGGGCTTTGCGGTGAGGAGGCCCACGTCCTGAAGATCGGCGATGGCTTCGCGCAAGGATGGGCGTGACACGCCCAACCGATCTGCCAGATCGCGTTCGGGGGGCAGACGCTCCCCAGGTCGAAGGATGCCGCGAAGGATCAGCTTTTCGATCTGTTGCACCACTACCGTCGACAGCTTTTCCTGGGACACGGGTTGAAACGGCATCGGCACCTCTGAGAATTGGTCAAATCATATTACCGGTCATTCCGCCTCGCAATGGGGCTATTAGTGCTGCCTTAACTTCTATCTGTACATCTCGGAGTATGAGATGGCTTTGTGTGCTACTGGCTCTGTCGGCCTGCAATAGTGCGGGTCCGCATTTTCGCGGTCTTACAGCCACTCAGATCACGGTTGATGGGTCGACATTTGACGTCCGTGTCCGCGATGAACTGGCCGAGGCAATCCGTATCAACCCACAATATGCGCCCCGGCTTGGCCTGATTGAGAGACGCGGCAGTCAGGCGATGGCGATCGTCAGCGGGTGTGAAGTGAAAGAGGTACGCGGAGATCAGGCGCAGCTTCTCGGCATCCTGAAATGCGGATCGGGCAAGCGTCACATCGACAGGTCACGTCGGGCGGACGAACTTGATTGCCTTGTTCTTGACAGCTATGTCAGCCCAGCCACCAAACAGGTGGTTCTTGATGTCGACTGTGTCCCGATCTAGCCGCATGCCCGATATCTTGTGGATAAGCTGCATTTCGGACCTCTTTATGGTATGCGTTGATTGACTCAGCGGCCCTCTCACCTGCACCATGCATAAATCTCGGAATCAATGTGGGCAGGGCCTTGCGCTTTTCCAAACTCAGACTGACCGGCTTCAAGAGCTTTGTGGATCCCACCGATCTTATCATCGCTGATGGTCTTACCGGGGTCGTCGGGCCGAATGGCTGTGGTAAGTCGAACCTGCTAGAAGCCTTGCGTTGGGTGATGGGAGAGAACCGCCCCACAGCAATGCGCAGCGGCGGTATGGAGGATGTGATCTTTGCCGGAGCGGCGACGCGGCCCGCACGAAATTTTGCCGAGGTCTCGCTTCATATCGACAATTCAGAACGCCTTGCCCCTGCTGGATTCAATGATGAGGATGCGCTTGAGATCGTGCGTCGGATCACGCGCGATGTAGGCAGTGCCTACAAGACCAATGGCAAGGATGTGCGGGCGCGCGATGTTCAGATGCTGTTTGCAGACGCATCTACAGGTGCGCATTCGCCTGCGCTGGTCCGGCAGGGGCAGATCGCCGAGCTGATAAACGCGAAACCGAAGAATCGCCGCCGGATCCTGGAAGAGGCAGCGGGGATCAGTGGTCTTTATCAAAGGCGTCATGAGGCCGAATTGAAGCTGAAAGGGGCCGAAACAAACCTGGCCCGCGTGGACGATGTCATTGATCAGTTGGCCAACCAGCTTTCCCAGCTGGCCCGCCAGGCCCGTCAGGCGGCCCGCTATCGGGAGATTGCAGAGGCGTTGCGCCGCACCGAAGGTCTGTTGCTTTACAGGCGGTGGCGCGAAGCGGACGAGGCTCGCCTGTCCGCCGAAGATCTGCTGAAGAACCGCACCAAAGCTGCGGCGCAAGCCCAAGGGGCCGTGGTGGCGACAGCAAAGGCAAGGGCAGAAGCTGAGGCAGCACTGCCCCCTATGCGCGAAGAAGAGGCGGTTGCTGCGGCCGTCCTGCAGCGTTTGCTGGTGCAGCGCGACACGTTGGCCGATCAAGACCGCCAAGCGGTCGAGAGGATCGATACGTTGACGCAACGCATCGCGCAATTGGTGCGCGACATTGAGCGTGAAAGCGGACTGAACCGAGATGCGGGCGAAACGATCTCGCGGCTTGAATGGGAAGCGGAAGAGATCGCCAAGGCCGCGGAGGGTCACGATGTCCTGCTCGACGAGGCCGCACAAGGCGCGCGCGAGGGGGCCGAAATTCTTCAGGCGCGTGAAGAGGACTTGGCCGAGAAGACGGAAGACGTGGCTCGACTTGCGGCGCGTTACAACTCTGCTGAGCGCCTACTGGCTGACAGCAAGAAGACCGAGGCGAGGTCAGAGGCCGAAGCCGCCAAGGCGCGCGAAGCCGTCGCGGCCAGCCAGATCGCACTGACGCGTTCAGGTGAGGATGTCAAACTGGCCGGGCAAAAAGCGGCAGATGCTGAAGAAGCGGCGCAAAAGGCGGATGAGGCACTGGCCGCATCAGAAGCGGCACGGGCGGAGACGCATTCAAGGGAAGCCGATGCGCGCGCCGAAAGGTCGGAAGCCGAAGGCGAGATGAACGCGCTGCGCGCCGAAGCGGCGGCTCTGTCCAAGCTGGTCGAGCGGGATACGGCAGAGGATGGTCAGATCCTTGACGCAATGCAAGTCGATGCGGGCTTCGAAAAGGCACTGGGTGCTGCGATGGCCGATGATCTGCGCGCGCCGGCGATCGGGGCCGATGGCGTTTCTGGTTGGTCTCAGCTGCCGGACTACGATGCATCTCAGAAGTTTTCCGACGTCATTACGCCGCTGGCGCGGCACGTCAAAGGCCCTGCCGTCCTAAAGCGCCGTTTGGCGCAAATCGGTTTCGTTGCGGCGGAGGACGGTGCGCGCTTTCAAAGGGATCTTCTGCCTGGCCAGCGCTTGGTCAGCGCAGAGGGCGATCTCTGGCGATGGGACGGGTTTCGGGCAAGTGCGGAGGACGCCCCAAGTGCAACTGCGCTGCGCCTGCAACAGCTTAACCGTCTGGAGGAGCTGAAGCAATCGCTTGAACGGGCTTCGGCCCGTGCAGAAGGTGCGCGTCAGGCCCATGACATGCTTGCAACGCAAATGCGCGAACAGTCAGAGGCCGACAAACAGGCGCGCGAGGCGCGACGTGAAGCGGATCGGCAGGTCGGCGATGCGGCCCGAGCACTCAGCCGGGCGGAGTCCGAGCGGAACATGGCAGAGGGGCGTCTGGAATCGCTCGGGTTGGCGGTGGCACGTCACGAGGAAGATGCAATGGAGGCCCGCGCTCGGGTGACGGAGGCTGTGACCGCGCTGGCCGAAGTTGGAGACCTCGACACCGCGCGTGCAGAGATCGAGGATCTGCGCATGACCGTTGAGGCTGCGCGGATCACCATGATATCACGACGTTCCGCCCATGATGATCTGCGACGCACGGGTGAAGCACGCACAAAGCGGGCGCAGGAAATCACCAAGGAAACCAGCGGTTGGCGGCACCGTCTTGAAACGGCGGAGGTGCGCAGCGCCGAACTGTCGGAACGGAGAGATACTTCGGAAGCAGAGCTCGCCCGCGCCGAAGCGACCCCGGGTGAAATAGAGGTGAAGCGAGAGGCATTGAACGCCGAGCTTGCTTTGGCTGAATCGCGCAAGGCAAAGGCGCGTGACGCTTTGGCCGAAGCCGAGGCCGCATTGCGCAATGCAACAACGGCGGAGCGTGAGGCGGAGCGTTTGGCCTCAGAAGCGCGAGAGGCGCGCGCGGGAGCTGAGGCCCGGGCGGATGCTGCGCGTGAGACGGTTGCATTGGCGGCAGAGCGGATCGCCGACGAACAGCAGATGACGCCCAACCAGCTTCTGAATGCGCTTGAAGTGCCGCCGGATGATATGCCCGGGGCCGACACGCTTGAAGCGGAGGTCAACCGGTTGAAACGCCAGCGTGACGCGTTGGGCGCGGTCAATCTGCGGGCCGAGGAAGATGCCAAAGAGGTCCAGGAAGAACACGACACACTGACCCGCGAGAAGGCGGATCTGGAGGAAGCGATCCGTACACTGCGGAGCGGTATCGCGAGCCTCAACAAGGAAGGCCGTGAACGCTTGCTGACGGCGTTCGAGCAGGTGAACGGTAACTTTTCATTGCTTTTTACCCATCTCTTCGGCGGCGGTGAGGCCAATCTGGTCATGGTGGAAAGCGACGACCCGCTTGAAGCCGGTCTTGAGATCATGTGTCAGCCCCCCGGTAAGAAACTGTCGACGCTGAGCCTTTTGTCAGGGGGCGAACAGACGCTGACGGCGATGGCGCTGATATTTGCGGTTTTCCTCGCCAATCCCGCGCCGATTTGCGTGCTGGATGAGGTGGACGCTCCGCTTGATGATGCGAATGTGACGCGTTTCTGCGACCTGTTGGACGAGATGTGCCGCCGGACAGATACGCGGTTCCTCATCATCACGCACCACGCGGTCACAATGGCCCGCATGGACCGCCTGTTTGGCGTTACGATGGCCGAACAGGGGGTCAGTCAACTGGTTTCGGTCGATTTGAAAAAGGCCGAAACCCTGGTGGCTTAGCGGCGGCGCCGCAAGGCCAATACCCGGAGGCCGCCCAGAAGCAGCAGGCCGCTTGCAGGTGTCGGGATTGTGTTGATCGCAAAGGCGATGAACTGGTTAGCCCTTGGTCCAAAGGCCGAGAAGTTATCATCGGAGGCGGTGATCAGAGTTTGTTGCCACTCCAACTCGGGCCAAAGGTTATCGCATCGATATTGTCGACATCGACGCCGAACGTGCCCAGATCGACCGGCAATTCCTTCTCAACCGCGTGATAGCTGCTCAGGACATCATTTGCGCGCACGTTGGTCGCGTCGCACAAGTTGATATCGTAAGTCTTGCAGGTGTAGCCGCGGCCGGGCGCCCCGATCGAGAATGACCGTTCCAGCGCTGGAAGAGAGCCGTTCGGCAGGCCCAGAAGCTCCACCAGACCGCTGTCGGCGAAGGCATCCGCCGGGGTTGGTTCAACGGCATCGGATCGACCTCGTAGACACATTCGCCCAAGTCGATTCTAAGTGTGTAGGCACGCGGCTTGCCATCATCCCCCGGGGCCGCCGGTCATCTGAAACGGCCGTGTACTTGCCGGTTGACGGATCGTACGTGATGCCTGACAGACGACCAGGAGCGGTTCCTTCGAACGTCATAAAGCTTCGGATCTCATCGATCCTGAGAAAATTTAGATCTATGGATGCCGCAAAGGCGCGGGTCACATCAAAGCTCAGGCTGATTGCACCCGCCAGTCCCAAGGACTTCATCCATGCTGTCCACCGGTATTCTTTCAATCAAAAAGGGGGCCTGCGCCACACAGATGACAGTCAGGCGACAGGTTGGAAAAGGCCAATGTTCTTCGCCTATGCGGTGAGGTCGAAGATTTCGCCGCTGCCCGCGATTTGAAGGTTCAGCACGTCTTGCCCACCGCCATCGACAAGGGCCCACACAATCTGCTGGGTGGGTTTGTAGATGACAAATGCCTCTGCAACACCTGCATCTCCCGCATTGGGTGTGAACGCCAGATTGAGCTGGAAATCATCCGCGCTGACCCCCGCCATGCCGTAAAGCAGAATATCTCCATCCGCGGCCGTATAGTCCTGGACCCAGTCGCTGGCATGCCCGGCCGTACCAAGATGATAGAAACGGTCTGCCCCGTCGCCGCCATTCATACGGTCGAAGCCAAAGCCGCCGTTGATTAAGTCGGCACCATCCCCGCCGAAGATCACGTCCGAAAAGGCTGCGCCGCTCAGGACATCGTCACCGGCCTGGCCCTGGATCTCATCGACGCCAAAGCCGCCGTCGATCGTGTCGTTGCCGTCCATGCCGTACAGCAGATCATTGCCGGCCCCGCCGTTGACGCTGTCATCCCCTGCACCTGCAAACACCGTATCGCGCAGATCATCAGACGTCGCACCGGCGAGGATCAGATCATCGCCATGCCCGCCATTGAGCACATCGCGCCCGTCGCCGCCTTCCAGTGTGTCATCACCCCCGAGGCCCACAAGGCGGTCGTCGCCATTGTCGCCGACCAGCAGGTTGTCACCCTCATCACCCACCAGATCTACCGGGTCGTTAGAAGCAAGCAGACGAAGCTCATCGAAAGTGTATGTCTCGGCGCCGATCTCAAATTGTTCAAAACCGGTGGCTGT
This sequence comes from uncultured Shimia sp., assembly GCA_937897325.1. Classification (GTDB taxonomy): domain Bacteria; phylum Pseudomonadota; class Alphaproteobacteria; order Rhodobacterales; family Rhodobacteraceae; genus CALCOY01. The sequence continues at coordinate 8,003 of CALCOY010000089.1, read as the reverse complement.
GAGAGTGTTGGTCTCGGCGGTAAAGACCATGCGCACGCCGCCTTCCACCAATGCGATATCGGTGAACATATTTGGTAAACCGCCGCGATCTATAATTATCCTGTCAAAGCCTACCCCACCTTCGACAATGCTTGTGCCGCTGCTGTAGATGGCCGTGTCATCGCCCACACCCGCATCTTTGGCCAGTTGGGAATCCAGCATGAAGGTATCGTTCTCGGTGACGACAACATTTGCCAGCGCGGTCAGCAAAATGTCGGTATCCGGCCCGAAACCGGATGCAGCAGAGGCCGTGGCGAAAGCAGAGCTTTGGGACACAAATGCCAGAATTTGAGCCTCAGTTGTCAGCGGTGGCCATGCAGCGCCGCCAAGCAGGAAACTATCGCCGAAAAGCGGATCACTGCTATTAACCTGTATGGTGTAGCTAAGTCTTCCCTGGTAGAGGAATTGACCCACCTCAAGTAACCGATTGAAACCACCGGAACCTTCGATAATGCCCAAGCCTGTCACCCTGATTTCTTCGAGACCGCTTTCGACAATCGCAATGTCTGGGAAGAAGTCGGGATACTCTTGTAAGATCCCATATCGAAAGACCGGATCGCTATCGCCCAGATGAACAAAGCTCATTTGCACGGGGATTATTCCGGAGATGTTGTCGGATTGGTCGAAAGTGACTCGTGTGCCTGTTATCGTGTACGTCGTCATTTGCCGTAACTCCCTATGCGCCCCAACCGCCGAATGTCATTGCAAGGCTTGCAAAAGCTTCAATGTCGGCCATGCATCAGCAGGCAGGCCAAGCCGTTTCTGTTCGGACTGAACCGCCGCGCGTGTTCCTGCCCCTAAGATCCCGTCAATTGCGCCAACATCATGACCGAGGGCCTGTAACCGGGTCTGAAGCGCTTTCATCTGCGCGTCCGACAAACCTGGCGATGGATTGCCCGCATCATAGATTCGCGCGCCTTCCAAACGGGTGGCGAAGTACGCTGCGGTCAGAACGTATGTGAAACTCTGGTTCCACTCGAAATACACGCGGAAATTGGGGTAGGCGAGGAATGCGGGCCCCTTGTGTCCCTGGGGAAGGATCAGGGAGCCTGGAAGATCCGCCAATGCACCCGAACGCGCCTGAACGCCCTTATCCGTCCATTGAGAAGCAGGCAGGGTGGTGCTGAGACCTGAAAGCGACCAATCGAGATCGGCGGGTACCGTGACTTCCTGCAACCAAGGCTCACCAGCCCGCCAACCCAGATGGGACAGCATCTTGCCACCGGACATCAGCGCATCGGCGGCAGAGGTCTTGAGTGAAACCTGCCCGTCGCCGTCGCCGTCGATGCCGTTTTCAAGGATGTCCCCTGGCAGCATCTGGACCATGCCGATCTCACCAGCCCAAGCCCCCGTCGTGCGGGCAGGGTCAAAATCACCCTGTTCATAGAGTTTCAAGGCCGCGAAGATCTGCGGGCGAAAAAGTTCGGGTCGCCTGCAATCATGGGCGAGGGTCACCAGCGCATTCGCTGTGTTGAAATCGCCCTGGAAGCTGCCGTAATCCGTCTCAAACGCCCAGAAAGCCAGAAGAACGCCGGGGCTGACGCCGTACTCATCCGCGATCCGATCAAAGATATCCGCGTATCGCTGGCCGTTTGCGCGCCCACGATCGATGCGGTTCTGCGAAATCAGGCGCCGAGAGAAGTCGATGAAAGGCAATTGAAAGACGCCTTGTCGGCGGTCGGCCAAGATCACTTTCTGATCTTGGCGAATGCCTGCAAAAAACGTGTTCACGGACTGGGCCATGTGACCGCGGCTGACGGCCTCTGCCTTCAGATTCTCGACAAAGCTGCTGAAGCTGCCACCGCATTGCGCGAGGGCAGCAGTAGGCGCAAGAGCTAAAAGACAAGAGAGAATAGTGCGCATGTATCACTCAAAAAATGGCAATCAGTACCGCTAGCGCGAACGCCAATCCCCACACCTTCCACAATATTCCCACGGCGCCGTCAATGTCGACGGCATCTGTTTCCCGACGGGCGTTGCGATTGACCCACGCCAGATCACGCATTTCGCCATCATAGACACGAGGACCTGCAAGCGCGATGTTCAGCATGCGGGCCATGGCTGCTTCGGGCCAACCGGCATTTGGAGATCTGTGCCTGCTCGCGTCCGCGGCGATGTTGGGCAGTTCTTTCCACAGACCGCCAAGTCCTGTCATCATCAGGGCGGTCACGCGAGCCGGTATCAGGTTCAACACGTCGTCGCAGCGGGCGGAGGCCCAACCAAAATCTGCATGTTCAGGCGTCCGGTAACCGATCATGCTGTCAGCTGTGTTGACCACCTTGTAGACTAGGATGCCTGGGAGTCCGCCAATCAGAAACCAGAAAACCGGTGCGATGACACCATCGCTAAGGTTTTCAGCCGCACTTTCGATAGCTGATCGTGCCACCGCCGCGCTGTTCATTTCCGATGTGTCACGGCTGACGATCATTGCCACCTGTGCCCGCCCTTCTTCTAAGGATCGCCGCAGGCCATCTGCCACCCACCCTAAATGTTCCACCAAAGAGCGCTGCGCCAGAAGGATCGCTGTAACAAGCACGATCACGATGTCACCAAGCGTAGAGATCAGCAGCCCGATCCCCACAGCACATGCGACAAGCACGACCAGGGCAACGACCCCTTTTGCCTTGCGATCCAGACCTCTGTTGAGTGATCGATCCAGCGCTTTGACGGCCCGTCCCATGAGCACAGCGGGATGCGGGCAGCGTGACCAGAGCCAGCGCGGCTCGCCCAGCAGCGCGTCGAGGACCATCGCAAGGGCTAGGATCAAAGGCCAGCCTCAAGCCGTTCCCAGCCATTGTCCGCCGGCAGCCCAAGCCGCAGCCAGTGTGGATTGTAAGGAAAAACCCGGCTCCATATGTGGGATTGAGCAAGTCGGTCCTGCCATTCTGCTCCGGCCTTCACATCGTAAAGCCGAAAAAGCGGGGTACCACCGACCAGCTTTGCACCGCGGCTTGTCAGGAGGTCATCAAGACGCTTCGCACCCCTGCGCAGCCGCTGTCTTTGATGATCCGCCCAGGCCGGGTTTCTCAGCGCCTCCGTTCCGATCTTAAGCGCGGGGCCGGAGACGGGCCAAGGGCCAAGCATTGGTTCGACCTTCTTGATGAGTTCCGCGTCACCGATCAGAAACCCAAGGCGCAGACCCGCCAAGGCCCAGAACTTTCCAAAGCTTTTCAGGATCAGTACGCCGGGCTTTCTTGTATGCTCCATCAGGCTGACATCCGGCATGGCATCCGCAAAGCTTTCGTCGATGAGAGAGAGCTTGTCCGTCAGATCGCTTTGATCCCAGATCTTTCCGTCCGGGTTGTTTGGTTGAACCAGAACCCGTGCGTCTGCCGCGCCTTCGGTTCGCACATTCCAGCCTGCAGCATCAAAGGCGGCCTTGTGTTCGTTGTATGTTGGTTCCGGGATCTTGATTTGGCCCGGTTTGGTCAATCGGGGAATGTTGGCGATCAATGATGACGCGCCTGGTGCCGGCAATATCGCCGCTTCTTTGGGTACATTCCAGAAGATCCGGGCTGCGGAGACAAGTGCCTGATGCGCGTTTCTATCGGGAAGCTGGGACCAGTCCGCTGCAGTCAGGATCGGGAGCGGATAGGAAAACGGGGCAATCCCGGTCGATAGATCGATCCAATGAGATCTCAGCCCGCCATAGCGTGCAATAGCCGCGTCGACCCCTCCACCGTGATCTCTTTGCTGATGTGTCACGCTATTCCGCTCCGACTGCGTTCCTGCTGTTCCTTGTCGTTTGCATGTTCGAAAGTCAAATCCCACCCGCTGTGCACGGTAGGGTTGCAAAGTAACCTTTGTGCTGGACGATTTAACACTTTGTTAGGATTATCGAACAACTGATCGAAGCGGGTAGGGGGCCGGTCGACTTGTCGGGGCGGGTTGGACAATGAAGGTCTTGATCGTTGAAAGCAAAGAAGAACTTGGCTTCATCTGGCAACGCCATCTGGAGCGTCAAGGGATGGAGGTCGTGCGCGTAGCCACCCAGGAAGATGCCATCACGCATCTGACGTCAAACGCGCCGGAAATCATCATCCTTGATCTCGTACTGGACGAAGGCAGCGCGCTCGCCATCTCGGATTTTGCGAATTATCGACATCCTGACACGCGGGTGATCTTCGTGACAAACACCACGTTTTTCTCAGACGGTTCTATCTTCAACCATGCGGGCAATGCCTGCGCCTTCGTGCAGAGCACGACATCGCCGGATGATCTTGCCGCGATGGTCGAGCATTACGCCGCTGCCAGTTGATCGCGTCCGTGCGGCGCATCGAAATCAAGCGCCGGTCCGATGGGCAGGATGCGGTGCGGATTGATGGTTTCATGGCTGTAGTGATAGTGCCGCACGATATGTGCCATGTTGACCGTCTCGGCCACTTTGGGATGTTGGTACAGTTCTCTCGTGTAAGCCCAGAGGTTCGGGTAGTCGATCAGTCGCGCCCGGTTGCATTTGAAATGACCATGATAGACCGCATCAAATCGCACGAGCGTTGTGAACAACCGCCAGTCCGCTTCCGTTAGCCGTTCGCCCATAAGATAGCGATTTGAGGCAAGGCGTGTGTCAAGCCAGTCGATTGTATCAAAAAGCGGAGTTATCGCGGTATCATAGGCGTCTTGGGTCGTCGCAAACCCGCATTTGTAGACGCCGTTGTTCAACGTGTCGTAGATGCGATCATTCACCGGTTCGATGGCATCACGCAGATCGATCGGCCAGAAGTCCAGCCTGTTTTCGGTCAAATCGTCGAAGGCCGAATTGAACATACGGATGATTTCGGAGCTTTCATTGCTGACGATGGTTTCGGTCTTGCGATCCCAAAGGATCGGCACGGTGACGCGGCCAGACACCTGCGGGTCCGCTTTGATGTAGAGATCGCGTGCAAAGGGCACTCCATAACATTGATCGCCGCTTGCGCCGGCGTCGTCCGTTTGAAAGGTCCAACCGTTCTTCAGCATGTCTGGATGAACCGCAGAGACGCCAATATGATTGGTCAGATCTTTGAGGGCGCGAAAGATCAGCGTTCGGTGCGCCCACGGACAGGCATAGCTGACATAGAGGTGATATCGTCCGCTTTCGGCGGCAAAGCCGCTCTTGCCGGTTGGTCCGGCGTTGCCGTCAGGTGTGATCCAGTTTCGGAACTTCGCAGTGCTACGCTGAAATTTGCCCCCGGTCGATTTGGTATCGTACCATGTGTCATGCCATACGCCGTCCACTAACAGGCCCATCAATCCGCTCCTTTTTCGCTGCCTTGCTCAAAGGTAGCAATCAGGCGCTGTGGGGCTAGGGCTGCCGTCGCGCAAATGCCCTGCATTCCTGCACAATCAGGACCGTGGGGCAATTCGTACTTGATTTACGAAGCCGATGTACCAACCTGCTCAAGGCGAGAATCGCAGGACGACGACATGACAACCTTTCTTCCCAAATACCTGGCAGATGATGTCCGTGACGCGCGGCTGTCAGCACGGCAGAAGCGGTCCCGCCTGCGCGTCAGGATCGGCCAGAAAGCATATCCGGTGATCGACATGAAGCCATCTGGGTTTACTGTCGCAGCGAAAGATGCGCCCCATCTTCGCGGATTGGTCGATATTTACGATGGCGCCATACATCTTTTTCAATGCCTTATCGTGGCAAGCGATGAGACAGATGGCCATATGATGTATGAATTCAAGCGAATGACCGCGGTTCACGCGGATGCGCCCGTTGACTTTGCGCGGGATCCGCTTGCCCCCGTCGCGCTGCTCGGAAAACAGGGCTAGCTTCACCTACGCAGGCTCTGCCTGAAGCCAGACCCCGCCTTCCGGGCGCAGGGTTAGGATCATCACCGGTTTTGGCTGACGGCCTTTGATGGCGCTGAACCGGAAACGCGAAATAAGCGTGGCGAGTATTATGATCGCCTCTTGCCGGGCAAAGGATGCCCCGATGCAGATCCGGGGACCGTCCCCAAAAGGTAGATAGGCATATCGGTCAATACTCTCGCGATCGTCCCAGCGATCTGGCAAGAAAGCATCCGGTTTTTCCCATAATGCCGCGTGGCGGTGAAGGGCGTAGATCGGGATCATCACCGTATCATCCGGCAAGATTTCATGCCCGCAAAGCTGGTCCGTGGTCATCGCTGTGCGTGAGATCATACCACCCGGCGGATACAATCGAAGTGCTTCATCAATGATATTGCGGATGAAGGTCAATCGCTCGACATCTGTCCTGCTGGCGGAGCGCCCCTTCAGAACCGCGTTCGCCTCCTCCCGCGCGCGGTCTTGAACGGCCGGATCAAAAGCCAGCAGATAGAACGACCATGCAAGTGTGAGCGCTGTGGTTTCGTGGCCGGCGACGATGAAAGTCATCAGATTGTCGCGCAATTCGGCCGTTGTCATTTTCCGCCCTGACTTAGGGTCCTCGCCCGCAAGCAGAAGATCCAAGAGATCCGGCGTGCCCGTTGCGTCTTCGGTTGCACGCGCCTCGATCGCGCGGTCGGCCTGTGCCTTGGCCTCTCGCATTGCCTGCCCGGACCGCAGCCTGCTTGGCCTTGGCACCCAATCGGGTGCGCCCAGAACGTCCAGGATCGAGATTTTGCCCGCTGCCGATATGTATTCGTCAATCGCATGATGGATGTTGCGGCGATCAAAACTGGCGTCGCCCGAAAACGTGACATCTGCGATCACATCAAATGTTGCGCCGACCATTTCATCAAGCATGTTTACAGCGCGTTTGCCCGCCGCGGCGATGCGCTCAGCACTCCGGTCCGCCGCCCGCGTCATGATCGGCGATAAGGCTTGAACATTCCGGTGACTGAAAACCGGCGCGACTGTCCGGCGTTGCCAACGCCAATGTGCCCCTTCTGCAATGAACAACGACTCTCCAATCGCTGGTTTCAACAGGTTTTTCGTCACCACAGATTTTGGATATTGGTCCAGCTTTTCCATCAGGACTTCGCGGATCGCGCGCGGCTCCATCAGCATGTGCCATCGCTTGGCCGTCCGGCCCGAGATTATGGGCAACTGGGTGGCCGCCTCGGGGATGATACCAATGATGTTTGCCTGCGCTGCTTGCAAGCTTTGCAGGATGCCCAGTTTTTTGGTTTCAAGCGGGACCCTGACCGGCAGGCGCGGCGATAAAGTTGTGTCAGGCATGTGGGCTCTCCATCACTCTTACGAGATATAACGCCGCAATATGCGGCTGCAATTGCGTGGGTGTTCGCACTGCGCTAGGGCAAGAAAAACAAAAGGCAGGAGAGCGCAGATGCTCCGATGGATTGGGATGATGCTGTTTGCCGGTTTGGTTTGCGCCTGTAGCGGCGCGGCTGACCTGAACGAACCGCCCGTCGATCTTGGCGACTTCAATCTGGTGCACAATATTGCGGTCGCTCCTAAAGCGCAGCAGGGCCCGTTCAGTCGAAAAGCCAGTAAGGAGCAGCTGACAAAAGCCGTGCGTGACGCCATGGCCGAACGGTTTGATCGATACGATGGCAATCGGGACTATCACTTCGGAATTTCCGTCGAGGGCTACGTTCTGGCAGCACCAGGCATTCCAATCGTGGCCTCGCCCAAATCCATCTTGATCCTTAATGTGACGGTTTGGGATGATGCGGCGGGCAAGAAACTGAATGAAGAGCCCGAACAGATCACCGTGCTTGAGACATTCGGGACTGGCACGGTCGTGGGGTCGGGCTATACGCTGACGCCGAACGAACAGCTCAAACAGCTCAGCCAGAACGCCGCAAAGGCGGTCGAACGCTATCTTGTCAAACAAATGCGCGAAGAAGGTTGGTTCACCGCTCAAACGGAAGGTTGAGCCACCGCGCGAAACGCAGCCAAGATCGCTTGATTTTCTATGACAATAGCAATACACGCCGCGCGATATCAGATGTGGGCCGCATGGGGTTCACCAAACAAAAGGGCGCCTTGAAAGATGGCAAAGGAAAAGTTTGAACGTAATAAGCCGCATGTGAACATTGGTACGATTG
>CALCOY010000088.1 GCA_937897325.1 uncultured Shimia sp. | reverse complement strand
CCAGCTTGAATCACGCCCAAATCAACTTGTGAATCCCTTTTGTCAACACGGCCTAAGCGATGCACCGCTTAATTTTGAACTGCGTAAACATGGATTGCCCCTTAACGGATTGTCTGAGGGATTCCGACTAAAATATGTCCAAGCGTCAAGGATAAATTCTGAGCTTGCGAAGCTCAGGGATGATGAAAAAGCCAAACGGCTACCAACTACCATCCATAAGCATTGCGAAGAGCTGCAACGCATTAACATAGATTTCAACATATTGGCTGCTGAAAGCTCGTGATGCATCACCGATGAAAGTCGACAAGCAAGTGAGCGCGCAGATTTCTACTTAGGCGAGAGTTCAGAGATTCTTCTTGCAACGCAGGCATGTTCGCTAAATGTTCTATCGCTATGCCGACTCGCTCCACGCCGCAGAAGAAGATTGATGATCGTGCCTTTCCGGTGCGCGTGAAATTCCGGGTTCCGCAAAGAGGTTTCGGCCAAAGCTACACAGAGATGTATGATTGGCTGAACACCAAGGTTGGTTTCGGGGGCTATGCAAAGCACTCCGAAGGCCATGCAGCCGCCTTCTATTTTCTGGACGTCGAGACTGCTCAACACTTCATCGCGGCCTTTCCTCAGCTTGAGCTTGCCGATGGAACACTTTCACGAACATATTCATCGCCAGCGATGGACGCTGCGGTAGATGCGGGGGAGCTACTAGGGGTGTGCAATCTATATTCGATCACCAAAGGTCAGGCTGCGATCCGCGAGCTGTTTGACGGGATCACAGACGCAACGGGCAACCTTCAACCTCTACCCAAGGTCTATCCAGACTATCACGCGCCCGTCGTCGCCAATATGGAAGGGGGACGGGTGCTCACCATGATGCGGTGGGGTATGCCGTCGCCCACCTTTGCGCTTCAGGGCAAGAGAACGGATCGTGGCGTGACCAACATCCGCAACACCAAGTCCCCACACTGGCGCAGATGGCTTGGGGAGGCCCATAGATGCGTTGTGCCCTTCGACGCATTCTCTGAGCCTCACAATGCGCCGGGAAAGCCTTCAGAGCCCGTATGGTTCGCTCTGGATGAGACGCGACCCTTGGCGTTCTTTGCGGGCGTCTGGACCCGCTGGACGTCTGTGAGGAAGCTCAAGGATGGGGAGACAACCGACAACCTGTTTGGCTTTCTGACAACGGATGCAAATGCGGTCGTAGCCGAGGTGCATCCAAAAGCTATGCCGGTGGTGCTGACCAGTATGGATGAGGTGGAGACCTGGCTAACCGCGCCGGTTGATGAGGCGCTGGCGTTGCAGAGGCCGCTGGCCGACGGGAGGTTGTTGCGCGTCTCCGAGGTTGGCAATTCTCAGCAATGAGCAACGGCGGCTCTGAGCCCGTTTTACCGGATGCTGCAAGGCGCATGAATGGCGGCTTCGGAGATTGTGCTGCGGTGGCAGACTGATATCCTGACTTCGTCCAGACCGGTCGACCGTAGCGTTTCGAAAGTCAGAAATGAGGATATCGGAACATCTAAGGCATTCTAGTCGAACTAGATGCACTTAAGGAATCTGATGGATAGCAAGATGCACGCAGATCACTTTATCGATCAACTTCGCCTTATGGGCGCATTGCCGGATTGTGAGACGACTGACAGGACTCTTGCAGCTTTTAGAGCCGTTCCACGTGAGGCATTCGCTGGTCCAGGGCCGTGGCAGGTTCGCTCTGCGCTCGCACAAAACGGCTTTGCAGTGCACGTCACACCTGATGCCGATCCACGATGGCTCTACCACGCAGTCCTTGTGGTGCTGGACGAGGAACAAGGCATTAATATCGGCGAGCCAACCCTATGGGCCCGCCACCTCGCTCGAGCGGGCGTGTGGTCCGGTGCGCGCGTGCTCCAGGTCGGCGCCGGTGTCGGCTACTATACCGCCATCCTCGCCCATCTTGTCGGCCCGGAAGGAAAAGTGGTGGCTTACGAGGTGGAAGATAACTTGGTTGAACGTGCGAAAACCAACTTGACGGCATGGACGAATGCAGAGGTACGCCACGGCAATGCAGTCACGGACCTACGGAATGACAAAAGCCATAGTCTCTTCGATTTCGTGGTTGCGTTCGCTGGCGTTACCCATGCCCCCGATGCATGGTTTCCAAGACTGTCGGAAAGGGCCCGGCTACTGCTGCCGCTGACGGGCGAGAACGGTTGGGGGGCGATGATCCTCGCGCACCGCACCGATGAAGGCTTCGAGGCGACCACTCTCGGGCGGTGTGGCTTCTATCCATGTGCGGGCGCGCGCGACGACAGGCTAGCCAAACGGGTCTCCGAACTCTTTTCAGATCCTGCTCATCTGGCGAATTGGCGGATAAAGATGATCCACAAAAAAGAGGGCATTGAACTTGAGCCAGTAGATAGGTGAAATGCACACCCTGCAAATCTATAATATCTGACCAACAATACCTCGAACCCGGACCTTCCTGCTCAGCGCGGCGAATACTCGCTTCGTCCGCACTCTTCCATCTCAAAGCCACTGACATCAGCAATAGGTCGGTAGTGCATACCGCTGGGAAAGATCCATGGTAATCCGACCGGTGGTCTGCTCATTCTTAGATTGTCGAATGTTCCTTAGGACCTTGGAGCTTGGTCTTCTAAGAAGCAGAAGTCATCTACCTAACGTAAGGGGGACGTCTGGTTCTCTTGCCGCTTAGGTCTTACTAAGTTTATAATTGAACGAGCGATATGTAAGTGTTTGCGGGATGTCCGCTCGTTGTTTGAGCCGTCGACATATTGTCTCAAAGAGACGAACAATTCGTACTTCTCCTCGCCGCGCAATCCCCGCACCGCTTCTTCAAATTCGACTGTTGGATCGCCTGAATAGTCTGACTTCTCTGAGGTGCTTTGCGCTCCCAATAGATTCGATTGCTGATCAAGCGTCGTTGAGGACAAACGTTCCGCAGAGCCAATCTGCCATCGTTCGACTAAATCGCTACACGACAGCTTCTCTAGGCGTCGCAAAAATGAACGCTGGTACAGTCGTACTGCTTGTAAAACCAAGATAACAACACAACAAACACAGAACAACCCAAGGCTAAGCGCTATGTTCTCAAAGGTCAGGTACGACATAATGTGCATGTAGCAGCGATTTCCGTATTTTCTACTAAAAGTTGATCACATTAGTTAAAAAAGCGTTAGCTTACTTCTCCTGATCTAGCAACTGTGTTGTTGTGTTCGGCTTGCTCTAAGACGCCAACAAACCTATCTCGGATCCCCCGACACTTTCTTTTTTGTATTTCGAAATAGATACTTAACGAAAAACTGGATATGAAGAGCAACAGCCCCAGCAGGCTTGCGGCGCCGAGCGGTACGGTTACGCTATTGACTATAGATGCAATGTATGAGCCGACCGCTAGCGACCCTCCAACTGCAGCGATTGGGTTTGCAAATTTCTGCCCGCCACTCCATTCGTCTATCTCTCCTTGCACTTCGCGCACTTGATCTCGGAGTAAGAAGACAATCGTTTGCAAGATATCAACTATATCATCTTGATGGATAGTCTCTGATTGGCGAATGCAAAGAAATAGCTGTTCTGAAAGTTGATTCTTGCTCTCATGCTTAGCAATCAAAGACAGCAGGTCAATCATTTCATCGTCGGGAATCCGCTCTTCAGACTTTGAAGCTGACTCTAACCTAATCAGTATGCTCTCGACGAGGATGTCTGCCCTTCGTACGATCAGTTCGTTCACAATATTCAGTTCGTTCACAATATTGCTCGATTCTACACCTCATTAATCGTTCTACTTTAGCGCCTTGTCTTCAAGCAATATTCAGCCAAAAAGCGTAGTTTCAACTCTGGGTCGCAGTTGTCCCTTGCACTTTTACATTAGCCATTGCCAAAAGTGGTCTTCGGCCTTTAATTGGTCAGCTTTCTGACCGCTTCGCCAACCTCACACCCGCGCCTCCGCCATTCTCTGGGATGAACTGGACGCCAGCTTTTTCGAGGGCCTCTCGGATAAGCTGTGCATTGCTAGTTCTGATCGAACCACCACGCTCAAATGCTGTTATCGCAGTCACAGACAACTTTCCTCCAATATCTGAAATTGCCTCCGACAGGTCGGCCTGTTTCCACCTTAGTAGTGCCCTTGCTGCCGCACACTGCGTCGATGTTACCATAGATAACCTCAATTATTTTCAAGTTTAGTGTTGACTGCGCGCTGACGCATACTTAAATATATTTCAAGTTAGCGCAGTTAGCAAGGAAACAGCCATGACCACCGCAGCCACATATGACCGCCGCTCCATCATGACAGAGGCTTGGTCGCGCACACGTGCGTTTATGGCGCGTAATCCGAATGGTCGTCTTGTCATCGCCTTCGCAAGCTATCTGCGTGAGGCCTGGGTCAACGAGAAATCCCGGTTGGCCAATGTCCGCGAGGCTCAACGTGTTGCCGGTCTGACCGTCGATCAGCTGCGCGCTGAAATCGATCAGATTGAAAACAGCCCCACCAATGGCGGCACCGCCCCCAGCACCGTGCACCTGCGCAAAACTTTGACGGCCAAACTGGCAGAGGAAAGCAACGCTCAGAAGCGCGCCATCATTCAGGATACATCTGCGTGTGTTGTGACCTTCACGAAGGCGGACGGGTCGCGCCGCGTGATGCGTGTCTCGGCCCAGCACTTGCGCCATCACGTCAAAGGTGATCAGGCCAGCCGGTCGAGTCGCATCGCGTCTCACACACGTGCCTATCGTCACACTAACCTGCTGCCTGTCTGGGACAGTGAGGCCAAGGCCATCAAAAGCGTAAACCTCTCGACCGTCACCCGGATCGAGACGCCCGAACAGACCCACACCTATTGAGACAATCGTCAATCGTGACGCTCGCAAAAGCAGCCTGCGTCAAACCCAAGGAAGGACAATCAATGTACAGTGTCACCTACAGGCTCAACACACTTGAAAAGGCACGGGCCGAGTTCAACGTGAAGCGCAGCCACGACGACGCCTTGGAAGATCAAAGCGGCACATCGACCAAGGGGACGAAGAAACACGACAAAACTCCGCTCAACAAGGCAGAGGACGATATGAACGCAGCAGAGCTGGCGCTTGCACGCACCCCTGCCGACAACGTGATCGAGTTTCTCAAAAAGGTTTCAGCGCTTGCCCGTGAGGGTGGCATTGACGAAGATGCCGCCAATCACCTCAAGGCTGATGCTGACAGGCTGATGGACGTGGAGGCCGACCCCATTATCCAGATGTGCGAGGAATGGATGACCATTCGTCGCGTCTATGAACAGCGCGCGGGTTATGCGTCCGACCTGCCCCATACGGAAGAAACCCCGCTGGAGTTGGAAGAGGCGTCCGACTATTCTTTCCGGCTGGAAAAGAAAATCATGCGCACCACTCCAAAAACCCCTCAGGGCTTGGCGATGCTGGCCACCATGTATTGGACGGTTGAGGGGCCAACTTGTCGTGCTGGGACTGAGGCCTGGGCCGAGTCTTTTGACAATCCGCAATTCGCCCTGCTGGCTCGCCTGCGTGAGGGTGCAATGCGTATGGCTGGCATGGTCAAGTCATAGGCTGGGGGTGGCGCAAAACAGTGCCATCCAAACCCATCGCCCGGTGTTGTCAGGTTTTGTCAGATGTCGGGCGCACCTGACAAAGCATTGTCACCCAGCAAACCCGGTGCGGAGAAAGGAGGATCGGCCGGGGGCGTTTTTGTAACCAAGTATTTTAATAACCAAGACCCCGAGCCCGCATACCACCAGCACTCATTTCAGCGCTGGAGGGCTTGGGTGCCCCCAAGGATCATTTTATGAATGCATATTTGACGAACAGGAACTGGTCAGACCGGTTTCTGCCTGAGATCAAGCGGTTGGTCGGCAAGCACCTGCTGGAAACCGCGCCCGATCCGTTTGACCACTTCCAGGCCACAGACTTGATGATGCTTGAGGCCCGAGACATGCGGATCGCCGCTAGGGTCAGGCGCCCAGGCTATGCGCAGCGCTATCCCCACCAGTTCACCATCCGCTCGCAGATCCCGTCGGGCGGTCAGACGGAGCTTTCCAAGATTGTGAACGGCAAAGGCGACTGGATGTTCTATGGGCACTCAGATGCCTCAGAGACTGGCGTGGAACACTGGTGGCTGATCGACCTGCGCGCCTTCCGAGCAGCACTCATAAGGCACGGCGCACAAGGGCCACAGATCAGCATGGGAGACCAGAGAAACCCCGATGGCACCTGCTTCAAGTGGTTCGATGTGAGGAGCTTTCCGAAAGAGCCACCGTTGGTGGTGGCTAGTGGCTAATCAGGCGTTTAGGGAGGAAATTCCACTTTGCAGGTCTACCGTCAGAATGAAATCGATTAGGGAATGCCGCCTGTGGAGCAAGTTACCTACAGCGGGCTCCGTCAACCTTGAACGGCGCGACCAGCAAAAGCCTCAAAGATCAATAGGCCTGCAAAACAACCAAGGACCACTGGCCTAAAGGTGGCTTATTGGGTGGATAGAATAATGCAATTTTGATTTAAGAAATTGGAATTAAAGGGAATTTTTGTTTTCTATGGTGCGGGTGGAGGGACTTGAACCCCCACGCCTTGCGGCGCCAGAACCTAAATCTGGTGCGTCTACCAATTCCGCCACACCCGCATATGTCCCTCGGACCAGCGTCGGATATCAAAGCCACCTCCAAGAAGCGAGCGCAAACTTACGCTCATTCAGACGACGATCAAAAAAGACCTCTCCGCTCCTGCAAATTGCTAAGTTCCGACAATGGGTGGTTCGGCATCGGAAGCCCATGGACGGCACAAAACTTTCCAGCAAATGCGATACGAGCTATGATATCTTCCCCGTTTTCAGAACACGCGGCAATTCCTCTGGCAGGTCTTCGGCAATCAAACCTGGCCCAAAGGACAAGGCGCATTCCACATGCAGCCAGGTCGCTGCTTCTGCCGCCTGCATCGGATTGAAACCACGTGCAAGAAGCCCCGTGATGAACCCCGCCAGGACGTCCCCAGATCCGGCGGTGGCGAGCCAAGGGGCCGCGCGGTCGTAATAGGCCGAATTAATGCTGCAACGCCCGTCTGGGGCAGCGATAACAGTATCCGGCCCTTTGAACAACACCACACAGCCTGCTCGCGCTGCGGCTTCACGCGTGGCGTCGACTTTGGAATAGGCGGGGCCTTTCACCGCAGGCGCTGCGAGCTTTTCGGAGATATCCCGGAAAAGGCGTTTGAACTCCCCCGCGTGGGGCGTCAGTACACATCCCTCATGCAGCATATCGAATAGCTCGGACTCTTGGGCCAGTAGCGTTAGTGCATCCGCATCTATCACCAAGTACCGCTTACCAATATGGTCCTTAGATAAAGCTGCCGAGATCAATTCCTTCGCACGCTGGTCAAGCCCAAACCCCGGCCCTAGGCACAGCGCGTTCAACCTTTGGTCTTCTAGAATGCGCATTAGTCCTGCGCCGTCTTCAACCCGCCTCAGCATGAGCGCCGTGATCTGAGATGCCACCTCCATTTGCGCCGATCCCGGCACCCCGAGCGTCACAAGGCCCGCCCCAATCCTCAAAGCCCCCCGAGCCGCTAAACGCGCTGCTCCTGTACGGCCAGCGCCGCCAGACAGGATCAGCGCGTGACCATGGGAATACTTATGCCGCGCTGAACCGCCCCAGCCCTTGTCCAGAATTGATTCCGCAGCGAAGAAACCTGGGCGCTTATCTTCGACATCAATCAAGGTGGTGACAGCAAGGCAATCCGCCTTTTCGCGGGTCAACGGGTTGTATGGTGTTCCCAAGGTTCTTGTCAGCCGTCTGTCCAGACCAATGTCTTTGACGACGACACGACCACACCCGACCGGACCATCGGCAAGGTGATGCCCGGACTTCGCACAATGAAATGTAACAGTCAGGTTTGCCATAATGGCGCTGTCGAATGGGTTTTCTCCATCATATCCGAGATATCGCCCACTATCGGCACACAATCCGCTTGGCACGTCCACTGAAACAACGCGTGGCATCCGGTCGTCGCGCCATGATGCCCACCAATAGTTGATCTCGTCCTGCACTCTTCCGGGGTCCAGAAAAGGACGTGAAAGTCCGGTGCCAAACAACGCGTCTATCGCAACCGACGTACCGGGATGATCCTGTCCATATCCATCAATCTTGTCTTCAGTCAGAGTAGTGACATCGCCCAGTTTGATCCACCGATCATGATTTGCCCGTGCATCCGGTGGCAGCCTCTCAGGATCGCCATACAAAAAAACCTCGACCACCCAACCCAAATGATGGAGAAGCCGCGCCACAACAAAACCGTCGCCACCATTGTTGCCGGGCCCGCACAGTACCACAGCGCGACGGGTCTCCTCTTCTCTGGGCCCCAAATATCCTGCGGTGGCGTCGGCCGCCTTCCGCTTTGGTGCTACCAATTCAGGCCATTCCTCGAAAATCGCCTCAACAACGCCTTGTCCCGCACGCTCCATCAACTCCAACCCCGTCACCTCACCCGAGGCGATGGCGGCTTCTTCAATGGCCCACATTTGCGCCGCCGTCAGCAATTCGGTCATTTTCGCCTCCGTTTCCAAAGCGCCCTAAAAATAGTCAAAAAGCTTATAACTTGGGCGGCAGGAATTGAATCCCCTTGCCCTGTCACCTATCGATACGTCATGCAATGGACGACCCCAAGTGCCGGTGGTCTGTCGCGGACAAGACCCGAGGAGAACCATCCATGAAAAAGATCGAGGCGATCATCAAGCCATTCAAGCTTGATGAGGTGAAAGAAGGACTTCAAGAGGTCGGCGTACAAGGGCTGAGCGTGATCGAGGTAAAAGGCTTTGGCCGTCAGAAAGGCCACACGGAGCTCTATCGCGGTGCAGAATATGTCGTCGATTTTCTACCGAAGGTTAAAATCGAGGTGGTCTTGGACGACGATCAGGTGGATGCCGCCATCGCGGCGATCATCGATGCCGCAAAGACGGATAAAATCGGTGATGGGAAGATCTTTGTGACATCTGTGGAGCAGACAATACGTATCCGTACGGGTGAAACAGGGTCAGACGCAATCTGACCCAAGCAATTCCAAAGACAGGAAGGATTAGGAAATGAGCAACAAGGTACTTGACCTGATCAAGGACGAGGATGCCGATTATGTCGATATCCGCTTCACGGATCCGCGCGGCAAGCTGCAGCACGTAACGGTCATGTCCGATCAGGTCGATGAGGACTTTCTCGAAGAGGGTTTCATGTTCGACGGCTCGTCGATCGCAGGTTGGAAGTCTATTGAAGCCTCCGACATGAAGCTAATGCCCGACCAGGAGAGCGCTTACGTTGATCCTTTCTATGCGGAAAAAACGATCTGCCTGCACTGCTCAATCGTTGAGCCGGACACGGGCGAGGCGTATGAACGCGACCCGCGCAGCACTGCCGAG
The DNA here is from genome assembly GCA_937897325.1 of uncultured Shimia sp. Classification (GTDB taxonomy): domain Bacteria; phylum Pseudomonadota; class Alphaproteobacteria; order Rhodobacterales; family Rhodobacteraceae; genus CALCOY01. The sequence continues at coordinate 7,429 of CALCOY010000088.1, read as the reverse complement.
AAGGCCGAGGCCTACCTGAAATCCTCTGGCATCGGCGATGTTGCCTATTTCGGTCCGGAAGCGGAATTCTTCCTCTTTGACGACGTTCGCTATTCCAACTCGATCAACAAGGTGTCCTACGAGGTCGATGCGACAGACGCCTCCTGGAACACTGACACCGAATACGAGATGGGCAATATGGGCCATCGTCCTGGGGTCAAAGGCGGCTACTTCCCTGTGAACCCAGTCGATGAGTCGATGGACCTGCGCTCTGAAATGTTGTCCACGATGAAGCGGATCGGCATGAAGGTCGACAAACACCACCACGAAGTGGCGTCGTGCCAACACGAACTCGGCCTGATCTTCGACAGCCTGACCAAACAGGCGGATGAGCTTCAGAAATACAAATATGTCATCCACAATGTTGCGCACGCCTACGGCAAATCGGCGACATTCATGCCGAAACCCATCTACGGCGACAACGGAACCGGAATGCACTGCAACATGTCGATCTGGAAAGACGGCAAGCCGCTTTTTGCAGGCGACAAATATGCCGATCTGAGCCAAGACGCACTCTACTTCATTGGCGGTTTGCTAAAGCACGCCAAGGCACTCAACGCCTTCACCAACCCATCGACCAACTCATACAAACGCCTGATCCCGGGCTTCGAAGCTCCGGTTTTGCGCGCCTATTCCGCCCGCAACCGCTCGGGCTGCGTACGGATCCCCTGGACCGAAAGCCCGAAGGCCAAGCGGGTTGAGGCACGCTTCCCCGATCCATCGGCCAACCCCTATTTGTGCTTTGCAGCGCTGCTGATGGCCGGACTCGACGGGATTGTGAACAAGATCGATCCAGGCGAGGCGATGGACAAAAACCTCTACGATCTGCCAGCCGAAGAACTTGCAGGCATCCCAACCGTCTGCGGATCGCTGCGTGAGGCCATCGAAGAGCTTCAAGCCGATATGGACTTTCTTTTGGCAGGTGATGTGTTCACGCGCGACCAGATCGAGGGCTACATCGAACTGAAGATGGAAGAGATCGAGCTGTTCGAACATACACCTCACCCGGTCGAATTTGGCATGTACTACAGCTGCTGATTGCAAGAATTCCCAAATCCAGGAACGCCCCGGAAACGACAACGGGGCGTTTTTGTCGACGAATCCAAGCCGGGTCGAAGGGCTGTTCTATCTCAAGAGTTTCGAGCAAAGTGCGCAAAGCAAAGCGCAAGCCGAACTCAGCCAATGTGATCCATGCCCTGAGCGATCTGTTCATCCATCGTGGTATGCTGGCTTACATTGGGTGCGACAACGGTCTCAAATTTGTGGCGCAAGCCTTTCGGGACTGGATCACGACAGTCGGTGCCGGAACAGCCTACATCTAACCGGGCTTACCCAGCGAGAATGTATATGGTGAAAGCTTCAACGCCAGGCTCTGAGACGAACTGACAAATGGTGAGATCTTCTAAAGCCTAAGTAAAGCACAATTCCTGATCGAAGAATGGAGGAAATACCTCAACACAAAAAGATCATGCAGTGTTTTGCGATATTGACGACCGGCGCCCGAATCCACCGTTCTCACGGATCAAAAGCCAGTCACGCAATAACAATCAAACTGGACCACTCAGGTGGGGCTAATCAAGGATCAACCACACATCCTTACCCAAAAGTCTCAACGGATCCCAAGAGCTTCAAGGTTCGCGATACGAGCTTGCAAGATAGGCTGCAATCTGCCAAATGCGCGATCAAGGCTTGGCGCGCCTGCCGTCCGCAACTGGGTGAAGCGTCAATCGGCTTTCTGTCCTCAGACGGGCCAGCAGGATCGGCAATGCGGACCCCGATTTTCTCAGTAGCAGCCCGGCCGGAGACTGATATGGATATCCCCCTTCCCTCCCGATCCGCGCTGAAGGCGCAGGCCAAGCGTTTGCGCGTTAGCCTTGCTGCCAAAGGCAAAACGCTTACATATGCGGAATCGCTCGAAGCCATTGCGCATCAATGGGGTGCGCGAGACTGGAATACGCTTGTAGCACAGGCCTTGGATGTGCCCCAACGGGACTTTACCCCGGGCGCAGCGATCCGCGGGCGTTATCTCGGCAATGATTTCTCGGGACGCGTCAAAGCGGCGCGGCTGAACGGCGATGGCAGTTGGACGCTCAGTCTGCGCTTTGACGAAGCAATGGACGTCGTCACTTCACCTCGTTTCAGCGCTTGGCGGCAGCAAATCACCTGCACGGTTGACAAGAACGGCCGTTGTCGTCGGACCACTTCTGACGGGCGACCCCATGTCGAACTCGCGCAGAGTTGGGGAGTATGAGACGGGACGGCGGGCGGGGCGCATATGAGCGTCATCGAGGTAGCGCCCGATCCGCCGTTCCAGACGACAATACATAAGTGTGAATCGCAAAAACCACTGCGCCCGTTTTCGGCAGGCGCAGTATAGTCTGCCGCTCTGAACGAAGATATTGCCCCCACCCCGCTCCGACAGGGCGCGGCGATGATTGTGAGCGCGGCTGAAAGAGCGCTGGATCGTCATACCACAGCTGATTGAACCGCCAGAGCGCTCGCCCCGGCTTGACGGCATCGAACATGCGCTGCACCCGCCGCCCAAGATCACTAGTGTATTCGTCCACCGGAGAATGAATCGCGGTCAAGGGTTGGCCAGCCTTTTCATCCAAACGCCAACTGGCTGGAAAACAAAGGATAGCCCCTTTCAGGACATGCTCGTCTCCGACCTTTGTCAGCACGCAGAAATCGCACTGCACCAATTGCCCCAACATCTTGAAGGGTTCGGTACGCGACACACGCACCTTGCGCCCATCCGGGCATTGAACATCCGCACCGACCTCAAAGCCAAGCGCAGGCAATGCGTCCAGAACCATATCGAGCAGTTCGCGCCCCGCCTGCAAAGCGTCCGGGTCGGACCACAAAACTTCTTCTGGCCGCTCTTTCATCAAGGCGGAGCGCAGAGCCATTTGCCCGGCATAGGCCTCATCAACGCGCAACCAAGGCCCGATGACCGGTTGCACACCCGGCAATGAACGGCCCTGGCGCATGTCTTCAGGAAGATGGGTATGAAGCACGGGTTGCATCCCGCGCTTCTATCCGGCAGCCCGATCCCCCGCAATTCCCAGCAGCGCAACGCGCCCGGCTGTTAAGCAGGCACTGCGTGAAGGTCCACACGCATCCGGCCCATATGCTCTTCCCAACCCTCATCCATTGCCAGTGTCACGCCATAGGCCTCTGAACCTTCGGGCAGCCCCGAATGCTCAAGCCGCAAAAGCGTTCCGCCTTCGACAGCCTCGATCCACCATCGGACCCGCGTCATCACCCCGTTCAACGGCTCGACGGTAAAAGAATATTCCAGATAGTCAGGCGGGCATGCTTCAATGACGGCACCCCAGATAACTCGCTTGCCGCTTTCGACACCGAACAGCGCATATTCGTTACCCGCGCGCAGCGGTGTCTTGGGCTTGTGAAACCATATGGCCAGCTTGTCGGGCTCGGTGAGATAGGCCCACACTTCAAGCGGTGTCGCCTTGAGGTAAACGGATTTGCGGATCGTATTCATGGTGTATGCTCCTCTTCTTCAATAGCGGCTTTGAGGTCTGCCAGGCGCGCATCCCAGAAGGTTTCGAAATAGGTCAGCCAGTCTGCGACAGGACGAAAGCCTTCCGGGTCGATGATGTTGAAGACCTCACGCCCTTGCATCCGGGTTCGGATCATGCCGCCCTGGGCCAGAACGGTCAGATGTTTCTTGACGGCGGCCCGCGTCATGTCAAAAGGCTCAGCGACTTCGGCGATCGTCATCTCACGCATCTTAAGCATTCGCAGGATTTCGCGCCGCGTCGGGTCCGCCAGGGCACGAAAGGCCGGTTGGTCTGGCCCACTCATGGTTCCGTGACCTCCAGAAAGCGTGGCAGGTCATATCGTTCTGTTTGGATGGCACCAGCTATCTCAGAAATAGACGCCGCAGCATGTGCGAAACGCGCCGAAACCTTCTCTCCAGCCCAGCGCTCAATCGCTCGCACGCGTAACGCCTTTCGCTGCACCAGCCTGCCCCAGGCAATTGTCGACAGGGAGCTGATTGGCCTCGTTCTTAGAACCGCGATCATCGAACACTCCATGCAGAGGCCTTAAATGAAACCTTTTGGTATCAGGCAAATATGACACCAAAAGGTTTCATGTCAATCCCTCAAGTCGCAATTCTCAAAAACGACGCGGAAAGCGGTCGCAATCCGGCAAGTCACCCCCTGCTTTCCGCGCCACGCTTACGCCAAGGGAAGGACGAATAGATGAACCGTCATTATCGCAATGGCCGCAAGATTGACCCCGCACAGGGATCTATGTTGGCGGATGGAACCCCAAACGAAGGAGACAGGATCGAGATCGGGCCACCACATCTGGCGCTCAACGAATGGAAAGTGGCGGGGCTCACGCTCCCCAATCTTCCGGAGATGCGCGCTTACCGCTGGCGCCGCCTAACCCAACATATCGTTGATCGGGGCTATGCGGGCCTTCTAATGTTCGACCCACTTAACATCCGCTACGCCACCGACTCGACCAACATGCAGCTTTGGAACACACACAACCCTTTCAGGGCCGTTCTGCTTTGTGCAGACGGATACATGGTCATCTGGGACTACAAGAACTCGCCCTTTCTCAGCACCTTCAATCCGCTGGTTAGGGAACAGCGTGCTGGCGCGGACCTTTTTTACTTTGACCGGGGCGACAAGACGCGCCAACAGGCAGATGTGTTCGCCGCCGAAGTCCAGGATTTGCTCGAAAAGCATGGCGAAGGCAGACGTTTGGGCGTCGACAAAGTCATGCTGCATGGCCTACGTGCGCTCGAAGCTCAGGGTTTCGAGGTCATGGACGGTGAAGAGGTCACCGAAAAATCACGTGCCGTTAAGGGCCCGGACGAAATCCGGGCAATGCGCTGCGCAAATCATGCCTGCGAAACTGCAATTCGCGAGATGGAGGATTTCGCACGTAAAAACGTCGGGGACGGCAAGACGACCGAAGACGACATCTGGGCCATTCTACATGCCGAAAACATCAAGCGAGGTGGCGAATGGATTGAAACGCGTCTGCTCGCCTCAGGCCCACGCTCAAACCCTTGGTTTCAGGAATGCGGACCTCGGATCACGCAGAAAAACGAGATCATCTCGTTCGACACGGATCTTGTGGGCAGTTATGGGATCTGCATCGACATTTCCCGCTCTTGGTGGATCGGTCCAGACAAACCGCGGCCCGACATGATCTACGCCATGCAGCACGCGGTCGAGCACATTCAGACCAATATGGAGATGCTGAAGCCGGGTGTCATGATCCCCGAATTGACAGCCGGAACACATGTGCTGGACGACAAGTACCAAGCGCAGAAGTACGGCTGCCTGATGCACGGTGTCGGTCTTTGCGATGAATGGCCACTTGTTGCGTACCCGGACAAGGCCGTGCCCGGTGCCTATGACTATCCGCTTGTGCCCGGCATGGTGCTGTGTGTTGAGGCGCTAGTGGGGGAAGTGGGGGGCGATTTCTCGATCAAACTGGAGGATCAGGTTCTGATCACCGATAGCGGATACGAAAACCTGACAACCTACCCATTTGATTCGGATCTGATGGGTGAATGATAGCCAACTTAACCTAACGTAAACATCCCGCAACAAACAAAGAAGATCATTAGTCGATGTCATAATACCGCACAGAAAGAAGCTAGCTTGATTAAGGTATTGCCAAAACTCCACTCACGTTCACCCTAATCATTTAGCTAACTAATTCATTGAAAATCATATTTAAGTGAGGCCTCAAATATCTCCTTACTTTCGCAGATTTGCATCGATAACAGTCGCCTGTCTTGGGCCGATGGGAATGACCGCTTTAACCCAGCTTTTGCCGATAAGTGAACCGCCGTACATAGACTGATACCATCGCAGGAAAGCAATCTTTTTTGCAAGCGGATTTTGTCTGATGGTGCCGATCGGATGCGCCTTGCAGACCGGCTGAAGATGCTGACGCAACAGGTCGCCGCTGCCTCATGCGCGCTAACTTCAGATGTCGCAGTTCAAGAATGCCATGACATGCTTGAAGAAGTCACCGACGAAATCGATATCATTGACCATGCCCTGATGTAAGATAACGACGCATTGCATGTCTTTGGTCCCGAAGAAAACCGCCTGACACAGCGCGAACTTGAGCTTCTGGAGAAAGAATGCAGACTGCACACGGCGCTGTAGACGCTGTCCTGAAGGGGGTCTACCCTTCGACATGTCCTGCACTACGACTGCGTCTATGCAAACGGCGGCCACCAGTTTGTCTATGTCGAAGGGCAAATAGCGTGGAGCCATTTCCGGAACCGACGCAAGAGGTTTGAAGAGACCATCAGAGACCAGACGAGAGAATGTAGACGAACAAACGCCCAACCGACGGGCGGCAGGTTTCAGAGTTATTGCGCTACCAAACCTTTCAAGCCATTCATCCCAGTCGGCCGTTTTGACCCAAAGGTTTTGATCGGGGCGTGGCAGATGGGACAATGCCTGTCCTTCTCGCGCCGCACCAAGGGCTTTTCGCATCCTCGGAAAGGGCACCTTCGCCTTTTCTGCCGCGCTCGAAATTGAATGGACATGGCGCGTTGAGACCCGCTTGCCAATAACCACTTCGCCAACATCACATAGATAGTTGTGCACAACGAATTCGCGCGCAACATCGCAAAGTGGCGCGCAACCTGGCCTAGACTGCATTCGCTCCAGCCAACGAGAGAATGGAAAGAACTCAGAGTAGAAGCCACCCCGAGGTCTTTTTGGTCTTAGCGTCGCAAGTTCTCTCGCAAGGTTCTTTGGTCCGCGCGAGATTGCAGAAAACCCTGCCGATGAAGCTGCAGCTAGCGTTTGTTCGTCGATTTTACTTTGGTCTCGACCGTTGTTCCCCAAAGCCACCAACCCAAGCTGCTCACTCGCGCGAATGACAGTTCCTATGTCGAGCCGATCAACCCATCGACGGTGCTTCGACCTGCCGCACGACAAACGGCGTATCACATAGAGCTCTACTTCAGTTGGCGCACACCTTTCTCCAGATTTCAAAGCTTTCATGATCAACGAAATATTGTCTCTGACCCGCCCCGCATGGTCATGTTTACAGCGCCCGCGCTCAGGGCGCGGAAGTTGAATGAGCGCTCTCCCGTGGATAGGGCAAGACCTGATCCCATCAATGTACCACCAGATCGGCGCGCCCGACCCGAGGAAGCTACTGGAACCGCTTTGCGCGTCCTCAATGCAGCTTGGGCAAACGCTCGGAGTGTCAAATCGCATCAGCTTAGGAGCAAGCCATTCGTCGCCAATCCTGTAGGTGAACTCGAGCAACTTTTCGGGATCTACATTCGCGAGTTCACACCACGGCCACGATTGTCCGTTGTCAGGGATTTTGGGACAGATTGCTGTGTGAGCTAAGAGAGGGTCTG
>CALCOY010000087.1 GCA_937897325.1 uncultured Shimia sp. | reverse complement strand
AGCGGCCTTTGTCGCCAACGTCGCACAGCGCCGCGCCCAGCTCGAAGGGCTGGGCTTCACTGCCGAGCAGGGCAATGTGGTGCGTTTTTTCCTGTATGGACTTGCCTTCACGCTCATCACCGTTTGGGTGTTTTTCGGTGCGCCGTTTTCGTTGTTTCAAAACCCATTCACAGGTCAGCTCGGAGCGCATTACTACCGAGTCCAAGAGGATGGAGACGAGACTAAATCTCATCTCGCAGAGCTTCCCTATGCCATCGTCAAGGATGCGCATTGGTTCGGACTTCTCTGTCTTGTCGCACTCTTTGTGTCTTTCTTCATTTGGGGCGGTTTTTCGATTGGAACGACACTTGCCAGCTTTGTTGCTTTCAGTATCCCTGCTGCATTTTTTGCGCATCCTGCCATATGGCTCGGTGGGCGGGAGATGATCGAAGAGCACCCGTTCATTCAAAAATACTTCCGAGGTAAATTGCCTGATGCCCGCTTTCAGGGGCTTTGGAATTTTGTGCGCAAGGATTTCGGTTTCACCTTTTTTCGCAACCGCGAAGGCATCGTCAGATCAGAGACCAGCGATATCTACCTAGGGCGCACAAGTTTTTCTGATGACTCCCGCATGTTAGGCCGCCATGTCGGTTTGATAGGCTCAGAGCGCCATATGCTCACCGTTGCTGCGCCGCGGTCAGGGAAGAGCCGTGATGCCATATGGAACACACTTTTGAGCTATTCAGGTGGGCTTGTGTGCTTCGATCCGAAGGGCGAGCATTTCCGCGTCACAGCCAAACGCCGTGCCACTTATGCCAAGACTTATGTCATTGATCCGTTTGGTTATGTGAGTGACATCGCGGAAACGCATTTTTGGAATCCGCTGGATGAAATCGACCTCAACGATATCAGTGCCAAGGAGCAACTTGAACAGGTTGCCAAGGCATCAATTTTTGCAGATTTCAAAAGCATTGATACGTTTTTCGAGGACAATGGTGCGCTGATTTTTCGGGGCTTCATTGCCCATGTGCTCACCAAGTACAAACCCAAGGATAGGCATCTCGGCACAGTTTACGATTTGCTCAAAACAGGCGAACCGGAGGGCAAGTTCTACACCAAACACAAATGGGATTTGTTGCTTGAGCGGATGAAAATGAATTATGCGCTCGGTGGAGCTGCGCGGGATGCCGCGTCCCTGTTGAGCCAAGTCGGAGAGCGGGAGCGCGGAAGCTATCTCAGTACGATGGCGCGGGGCATTGATTGGGTGAACTCGAAAGCCGTGCGGCGAGTCATTTCTAAGCCGAGCACATTCAGCCTGCGCGAAGCCAAGTCTAAAGAAGCGTCTGTATACTTGGTTTTGCCCGAAGATTTTATAGAGTCACAGAAACGCTTCTTGAGGACGTTCTACAGCATCGGGTTGATGGTGTGCGGGGAGTATTTCACACCCCAGCCCAAAGGCTCAAAGCGCCGTGTTCTGTTCCTCTTCGATGAGTTCAATGCGCTTGGAAGATTTGATCCAGCCGTGACCGCCATCAATGTGAAGGCGGGGGCTTTCATCAAGTGCTGGTTCATCTCCCACAACATCGGGCAGATCGACACGACCTATGGCAATCCAGCGAATTTCTTCTCTGGTTGCGACAAGCAGTTTTTTGCGGTTGATGATGAGAGCACCTTCAATCTGATGCAAACGGCTATGGGCGATTTTTTGGAAGGGGAGGGAAAATATGGCTCACCTGTTCCGAATGAAAAGCCACGCACTCTCATGTCTAACCAATCTATCCGCAAGTGGACAAATGACGATTCCAACGGTCAGATTGTTATCCCGATTGGGCAAGATCCTATGAAGATCGAGCGCGTCCCGTACTATAAGAATTTTGGAAAAGACCAGTATGGATCACAAGAGAAAGGTGAGCTGAAAACTGTTTTTGAAGAAGGCGATATAGTGGATGAACACGAACCGCCCGAGCCAGATTTGCCCGAAGGCATGAGCGAAGAGGATGTACGAAACATCATCAATGAGGCGGTTCAGAAGAAGACCACGCAGGACGAGGACAAGCCAAAGCGTCGCCGCCGTAGACGACGCAAGCCACCCGATGAACCGGAAGGCATCGCCTAAAGTGTCGCCTCATCCGTATCAGCATCAGGTTCCGTTGCCGCGATCTGCGGCTGGTGGCGTTCGAACAGGTTTTGAAGTTCATCCTCATTCAACCTGTCTACGGCATCCATGATGGTTTGCGTTGTGGGTTTTGTTATTTGCCTGACATCTAGATAATGCTCTACAGCGCCTTGAAGATCATCCTGCGCTATGTCGGGAAATCGTCGAATTGCCTCTGAAGCAAACGACACCATGCGCTCTTGTCTTCGCGCCATTGCTTCCCCGTAACGGTATTGATCCACTACGTCGATAAATGGCTGTGTAATTCGTCCGAGAAACCGGCCTACGGCTGTGTGTCCCGCTTCTTCATTGAAAGGATTTGTTGTCCTATAATCCTCTGGAATACTCATAATTATCACCAATAACTTGTTAAAAAATTCAATAAATTTAGCATGTTAAGAGAAATTGGTGCAAGAAAAATTCTGAAAGGGAAGTAGATCGTGGATGAACACTTTAGAGCTATGGCGCTGAAACTGGCGCAAGCGTTAACGGACGCAGGTGTCTCACTTGATGCCCCAGCCGACGAGATCAAAGCAGCGGTGAAGGAGCATCCAGCCTTCACAAATATGGGTCGTCGCGAGTTTGGTTCGGTTGTCTCAACTATGCGCCAGAAGCAAGGGTAGGGGGCTGAGGGGCTGCGTGACATGCGGGGGCATCGATGTAAGACTAGGCCACTGGAGGAATGCTCATGGGTTTAATTTCAGGTTTGTTAGATTTTGGGATCAATTTAGCTTCGGCAAAAGCGATCCATGACATGGAAGCAGGTAGCGGTGAGGCGTACCAGACGGGTTTTGATGATGGGAAGTCGGGTCAGCCACGAAAGTCGTTCGACGCGCGTAGAAAGATGGAGGCTTCTAGTCGCCGGATGCGTAATCCCAATGAGGCGACTAAAGCTGTTGATGCGGCGTTTGAGCGTTTAATGGCGGCGTATGATGAAGGCTATCAGGACGGCCAGAACGCCAAATAGTTTGATCTAAACAACTAAAAAAACCCCGCAACCGCGTCAGGGTGTGACGACGGACTACGGGGCTGGTTTTCACCGTTCACGCAGGAAGGCTTCCCAGCCTGTGCGCACCCAGATCATACCTTGCTTGTTATCATTGTTCCAGAAATATCCTAGCGGGGTGAATGCCCGCGCATGCGGGCAGGGGGTCGGCAATGAGACCCCCAGCAAATTAAAAAGGCGTTCCCATGAAGAGAACGCCCGCATCATATATGACCAATATGTCATACATTCTGACATATTTTAGGGTGGGGTGTCAAACGCCCGCAGGCGACCGTTTGACAGGGGCGAAAATTCCCGATCAGCCAAGTCTCACATGCATCGGTAGCTTAACGGTGAAAGCATGTATATGACCAATACAGGGATGCGGGTTCGACCCCCGTCCGATGCTCCAGCTCCGTATGCTACCGATGTTCGACTAAGCTTATCAGAAATTTTCGCCCCTCTATTTGGGGGCTTTGGATAGGGGAGGGAGGCCAAGCATTTTGCGATCCCGTGCCTTTGTCGTGTGGCGATCGAAGAGAGGCGCAAGCGTATCCTCTAATCCCCGATCGTCAGCGTCATCCAAAGCCTTCAGGACAGCCGCGCCGACAATTTCACAGCGGCGCTTATGCAGCTCTGCGGCCTTCGCCCGTTCCTGTTTTTTCGCAGCGGCAATCTGCTTTGCCAGCTCGTCTTTCTTGCGTTCGAGGGCTTCAATTTTGGTTGTCGGTTTTGCCATGAAAAACAGGAATTTGTGCAGGTTGAGAATACTATGATATTATAGAGCATACGGTGATTGTGGATAGATTTCCAAGTCCTAACTTTTCAGACTTGATTAACCTCTGTTTGTCGTAATAATGTTCATATCAAGAGCGTAGCTAGCTGTAGAAATGTACGTACATTTCTGCTCGGCAAGGGGAAGGCGTTGCACTTTCCCCGTTGCATCCCCAGCCGCTGCGCTTGTTTCAAATTTGATGATTTGGAGAAACAAGCTTGACGGACAAAACCAAACCAAGGCGCGAATTCTGGCTCCCGAAAGTTCGGGTGACAGAAGCCGAGCGAGAAGCCATTAAACTGAAAGCCTCGGATGCTGGGTTGTCACTCAGTGACCATACCCGCGAGGCTTTGTTGAATGGCGTGGTTGTTATCCGTGAGAATGCTTTTGATGTGCGGGCGATCACAGAGTTATCGCAGGTGAGCCAGCAGCTTGCCGCCATCGGAAACAACCTGAACCAACTCACCAAGCGGGCACATATTCAGAATGAACATGACCCCGTGCACCTGCAAAACATTCTCGCCGCCATTGAAGCTACCACCGACCAAGCGCAAACCCTCATTGCCAAGGCTATCTGATGGTTCCGCAGATCAATGATCGTGGTCGGAGCTTCAAAGGCGTTACGGCCTACTTGTTGCACGACAAGCAGGCCGAGACATCCGAACGGGTAGAGTTCACAGCAACCCGAAACTTGCCCTTTGAGGATGTCGAACGCGCTTCAAAATTTATGGCGTGGACGGACATAAATTCGGAAACGCTGAAGGACAATTATGCCCTGGCACAAGGCATGGATGCTCCGAAGTCAGGGCGTCCACGCGATGCGGGTGCAGTCCTTCATTGCTCGCTGTCTTGGCGTGACGACCAAGAGCCTAGCCGCGAACACATGACCCAAGCGGCTGATGATTGGGTCAAGAACGAGGGTTGGAGTGAGCACCAATATTATTTGGTGGGTCACAACGATACGGATCATGCTCACATCCACATCGTTATCAACCTTGTTCACCCCGTGACGGGGAAGATCGCCGACCAATCAAACAGCAAACTGAAATCTGACCGCCATGCCAATGAGTATGAACATGAGATGGGTGAGATAGTTTGCGAAAACCGTGCAGCGAAATACAAGGCTATGGAGCAGGACAGGCCGGCTTTTGCGGAAAAGGAGCACCGAGAAGAGGCAGGCCGGTTAATCTCTGAGGCATACCATGCTAGCGATAGCGGTGCCGCCTTCCGTGCTGCTCTTGAGGAGAACGGCTTCGACCTTGCAGAAGGCCGAAGCCGTGCCATCGTCGTTGTCGATCAGGAAGGCCATGTCTACTCGCCATCCCGTGCCATTGAAGGCGTGAAGGTCAGGGATATCAATAAGCTCTTCAAGGATGTGGACAAGGACAAGCTGCCCTTTGCCGACGATCTTGAATATGAGCGAAAAAACTATGGTCGGGATCAAGCCGAGGCTGACCGACAAAATGCTATGCTGGATGCGGCAGACGAAGCAGCACAGCGCAAGATTGCCGCCGAGGATGTTGACCTTGCCGGAGGCTTTGACAACGCCACGCATGAGCCGCACGAGGTGGGCAGTATTGTCCAGCTCACGCGCGGGCGGGCGCAGGGCGAAATCACCGGCTTTGATAAAGGCCGATACGAAGTGACCTTTACAAATCGCCGCTCCGGCCGCGAGAGTTTTGGCGCTTTCAAGCCTGATGACATTCAGCTTGTTCGTACCCGTCAACAGGAAGAAGAGTACCAATACCAACGCGAGCGGCAGCGAGCGCATTGGGAGCATTGGAACATCGTTCGCGAACGCCAGATTCAGGAGCGCATCGAGGCGCGTCATGAATACTGGCAGATCGATAAGTTGCAGCAGGAGCGAGACCAAGCCAAGCAAGCTTTAGACGACCGCTCTGGTTGGGTTGATCGTTATGTGCTGCGTTGGAGGTACAATGCTGCCCGCGACGAGCTGGACGCGAAACAGAAGACGCTAGACCATGCTCAGGAGCGCTGGCAAACGGACATTGATGCCATTCAGGTCAAACGCACCGACGAGCTACGCGACAAGCTGCAACGCGATATGTCGGAGAAGGAGCTTGCTGATTATGCCAAAGTTCTTATGGCTCAGGCCGAAGAACGGATAGAGCGAGAACGCGCCGCCCGTCATGCAGGCCGCTCCAAGGGCTTTGCGCTTGGTCAGGGTGTTGACCCTGAAATCGATAACGAAATCCGTGGCCGCGAACGTGACGGGGTAGGGGGTGTTGCTGCTGGAGGTGATGATGGCGGCAAGGATCAAGATTTACGCGCAAAAGCCGAGAAAGAGGAAAAACTACAGCGTGATATGTCTCAGGAAGAACTGGACGAGCTGGAAGCCCGCTTGATGGATGAGGCACAGCAAGAAATTGAAATCCAAACAGAAGAGAACGAGGTCTGGCAGCGCCACATGACCGAAGAAGAGCTGGAAGCTTATCGCGACCGTTTGCTTTCTATCGAGGAAGAAGCACGGGAGCGGGATGCTGATCTTGATCGGCTGGACGAAAGCCCTGATCAAGGCCGTGATTTAGAGTGAAGGTTTTTACTTTAGGCTCACCAAAGAACAAGCAGGCCATGCCAGCCCCTCAAATCCACCTACGCTTTATAATGCCTGAGAAATCCCGAACCGTGAGCGCAAGGGCGCTTCGCGTCAGCAAAGCTGATAAAACCCTTGCCCTCAGAACCTTGATATCTCCGAGACGGCATCAGCGAAGGCGGCTCCGAGGAACAGGCATTTAAACTTTGCGCCGAGCCATCCAGCCGAGGCCGAGCAGACCAGCGGCAAGTAATGGGAAACCAGCAGGAAGCGGGACAGGGGTGATCGCAGTCGCATCTGCCAAGAAGACACCTGACGCGGAATTAATCTGTGCACCACCCAAGTCCGTAATGCTCAGTTCAGATGTGTTGAAAAAGTCTACAACACCATTTGTTAGGCTCAGCCCATCAGCTGATGCATTATCTAAGCTGCATGTGCGCAGCAAGATACAAGCAACGATTATCGCGGTTCAGCGGCGTATTGTGTCGCCTCGCTCCATCGGCTCTAGCTTTCGGTAAGCATGTTTTCTCCGCTCGCGGCGAGGGCAAAAATCGGAATCTGATAATACCTGTTATGTTAAATAAGTCAGCATTACTGACATAAAAAGCTAGGTTTTCGTAGCAACCAAAACTTCTAGAAGTGACCGATTCCTTGAAGCGATTTAGGCAACCGCCGTTGTCGACGTCACAGATACCGTGGGTGGGCTTATGAGGTTGGAAAATCGTGAAGTGAAGCTGGGTGCGCAATATTATTAAAATGGCGCCATGACCCAGTTATTTTTAATATTATGGGATAGCCCTATCTTGGGTAATATTATTACCAGGACGGGTGAGCGGCGTTTTTTTTAAGTGACCCAAACCTATGATGACACCGCACAACGTGAGCACCGATGTTGCCGTGTTTGCCACTGCTTCTGTCAATGAAAGCACCAAGTCCATGGACATAGGTTATCAAATGCTAGCTTCATCTACCACCCGGAGCATGCTTTGATGTGATAAGGTTTCATATGGAAAGTCGCGTGAAAAAATAGGGTGGAATGGGTCTGCTGAAAAGATGGACATCCGCTTTCTGGTTGAGGCACCTTTGCTGCATTGGTTTATGCAATGAGGAGATACACTTTGGTGGATGGCGTGGAAGTCTGGGTGCCAGTTTTGGCTGCATTTGTCGGCCTGGCTGGAGGCGTCGTCACTACAATATTGTCTCTCCGCTCCGAACGCCGGAAAGTCCGCGAAGAACTGGCATTCGAGCGCACAAAGTTTGAAGAGGAAATTGCTTCTCAACGCGCAGCTTTGAAAGCAGAGTTTGGTACTGAGCAGTCTGCCGAATCCGCTATCAGACACTTCCTTGACATTCATGAATTACCCTATCGCACGTTCCCAATGATACGGCATCACATTGGGGGGTTTGAGAATAATGAACTTCGCAGACTTCTTGTTCGTTCAGGAGCCGTTAGGTTCATGGCTCAAGATGGAACCGAGCTTTGGGCGTTGCGAGATCGAGTTTCAGACCACTTCAAGCGGGGGAGGTGGAAGCATCCGCAATCACCTCAGAACAAAGTCGCAGATGCAGAGCTATTCCCGGGGGCCTTCGATAAGGAAGGCGAGCACTAACGCATAGGGGAGGCCGCCACATGTGATCCGCACCGGACCGGTGCACCGCTCTACACTGTTGATTTTGTTAATGTGTGCGGATGGTGCGCAAAGCATGATTGATGCACCAAAGCACTTCGCAGCGGGCATCTAAACTTCGATGTCAGCGAGCAACCCTCATCGGATCGATCCCATCAACCCAATCTGACGATGGAATCTCCTCTGCGGATGCCACTACAAACTTTTTTAATCGGTGTTCCACCGTTTCTACTCTTTGAACTACAAATCTTATTGTGCCTCTTCGACCAGACGCGAACTGCTCCATACTGGCAATCATGGTCGATTTTGTCCCTTCGCGTGGGCTAGAGCTGAGGCTGAACGCAGCCGTACCCTCAGTTTCAGGGTCATACAGACGACCATTTCCAGTTAGCACATTGAATGACGTGACGTTGGTATCAATGGTTTCAAATGCATCGGTCAACTTCGCATCTAAGTAGGCTTTTGTATCATGGTTCAATTCGGCAATATCTGTTCTCTTGGACTTGAAGGTGATTTTATCGGCAGTTTTCCCTATGACTGCGTGAGCGCGGGTCAAAGGCGGTTCAATCCGGGTGACGAGCTTGTCAAGGTCATCGCCATTTAGTTTACGGAGAAGCCTCTTGGCCCCAGTCGGAAATTCTCCGCCTTCCCCCAAAGCTTGCTTGAACGTGTATTTGAGTAGCCCATTAATATATGGCGTCACGGTGCCGACCGTGTAAGCACCTACCGTCGCAACCAGAAATGGATTTTCTTGAACAAGAATGTTGAGGTCATTTAGGACACTGCCACGGCGCGGTGGGGATATGAATATTTTCGCTGATCGAGATAGGTTTCCGCGACCCCTTACATCACCTGTGACACCGAAATGTAGTGTCAGGCCAAGCGCCCACGTTAGGCCTTCGAGTGATTGGGCGGCAGGATAGGCTTCTAGCCTATGCTGATCTGCATCTCCTCCGTCAAATTTGATCTTATACTTTAGGTTAATTGTTTCCGACTGTGGCAATGAAAAACCCCCAATTATGAAGGGATTATTGCGTCATCCAGTACACACCCGCAAGCTGCTTATAGTTGGAGATTTGCACCGTTTTGGCGCATAAGCCCTTGAATGTTCACTTAGGCAGAAAACCCTGCCCTGCCGTCATGCCGCTGTGTGATAACTTACAGTATGGAAATGTGTGCCTCAGTTGCCTTCAGTTCCATCGCTGTCTGGCGGTGGAAGCTGCTTCGTTTCCTCTGGCGCTGGAAGCTCATCATACGATTTTGTCTTTGATTGTGTAATCTTTCTAACTTCGGACATCCGATCTACAAGCGGCTTGGCTCTCTTTCCGAACTTTCCTAACGCCTCTCCAAAATCCACAACGCCGCCCAGGATTGCATCAAACCGGCCTTTGTCCCGATAGACCTCGAACTCGATCTGTGAAAGTCGCTCAAGCAAGCGTTTTTTATGCGGTTGATCGAAGTACTCACTGTTTGAGATTATGAAACGCATTTCAGTTGTTTTCTCAAGAATTGCTTCAACCTCACTCGCCTCCAGCGAAAACGTACTATCGCTGAAATACTTGGTTTTACCTGAGAAATGTGCATCCAACCTGTGTGTTTCTATGACATCTCTAATTTGCTCAATATTTGCCCTTATTCGCGTAACAACCTCATCGTCTAGGTTTTCGGTTAGCTTGCTTAGAGGGCGACGCAAATCAGCTGCGTAGTCTAATCGTCTTGCTGCAATCGCCAAAATCTTGAGGTTTCCAGCTACGGCTACACGTAAGGCAGCAGAGAACTTTCTTCGTTGTGACTGTTGGAATTGTTCTTCAAACCACTCAATTACATAAATGCATGCTGCTTCGGGATCAGTTGGTAAGTCCTCAACTTGTATTTTCACACTTCACCTTTCACTCAATCATTAAATTTTACGGGTCTTGCTCGTCGCCGCGAGACTTTAGCGTGATAATCATCAGTATGGAAAATGTTTTGAAGTCCTCAGAGGCCGAATCCAAGTAACCAGGCGACCCCCCTGCCCCGTTACTTGCCTGGCCAAGTATTCGACCCCCAAAATGGTGCGCTGCACAACGCGCGATTACTTGGCCGCTGTCTCAAAATCCGGCGGCAGTTGGTGAGCATGTCTCACGGTGATGATGTTCACCAGCTCGGCTACCTGATCCACTTCATAGAAGACAACATACGGATAGCGGGTCACAATCAAACGCCTGATATCGCCCTGGTACACCTGCCCCACTAGCGGATAAGTTTCCAGCGTCTCAATCGTGCGTCTGATTTCAGAAGCCACACGCGCAGCAGCGGCGATGTTATCGACGGCAATATAAGTTTGGATGTCACGGATATTATCACGCGCCAGGGGCGCAAAAACGATCTTCATTCGATGCCGAGTTCTTCCCAGACTTGGGAGGCAGGTATCCCCTGCCCCGCATCGAGCTGCGCCTTGCCCTTGGCTAGTGAGGCTTCCAGGTCTGCCTCGTATCCGGCCACAGGCTTTGCGTCTGGATCATTCTCGACCCATGCAGCGCTGTTTTTTTTGATCGCCTTCATTTCCATGCCAAGATTATATCACAGCAGGGCTTAAGATTTCAACTTGCCCCCTACCCTTCTTCAAATCGATCCATGAGAATTTCCAGCATATCCACGTAGCTGCGACGGTCATCCTTACACATTGCTTTGAAGCGGTCGAGGACGGCCATGCGGCCTTTCATGTTGAGTTGGCCGTCTTCTGAAGCTTCCCGGCTTGGGAAACCTGACACGCTGTCTACGCTTCGTTTTACGGCCTCCTGTGGCTTTGACGCGGCCTTTGGCTCGAAGTCGCTCAGGTCGTCAAAATCCATATTCAGAGCTGTTCTGTCATCCCCTGCCATCATGCCACCTCGCTCGCTGGTGCGTCTTCACGTATCACCCTCAGTTTTCGAATAACCTCATCACGGAAGGCTTCGATGTTACCTAGAGCATTCTCTAGGCCGTTTACCTTCGAAGGATTCATGTCGCGAACGGTGCCGCCGATGGTGAAGATCGCGGCATAAGCGTCACGCTCTACAATTTCGACAGTGAACGTATCGATTTTGGGGTTATCTCTGAACTGAGATGCGATGTGCTTGGCCGTTCTCGACTTCACCGCTGCGCGGCTTTGTGTGAACAGAACAGCATACGGGATTTGCCGTCGCGTCGCCTTCATATCACGGTGTATCTCTTGAATAACATCGAGAGCCGCCATCGCGTCCTGTTGCTGTTCTTTCAGCGGAATAATGACGAGATCGGATTGGCTGATCGCGTAGCTCATTAAGCGTGATGCCGTGCCTTCAAGATCGATGATGACGAAAGGGTCTTTTGCTGCGGCGCTTTCGATCTCATCTAAGATCGTCCGTTCGGATTCGTTGGTTATGACGGTTAATGCACTGGGCTTCCCGTCCATTTTGCTCCAAGTCGTCACAGGGTGGCGAGGGTCGGCATCAATTATCGTTGTTGGTTTCTGTTCTGACAAAGCACAGGCGAGCAGAAGCGCGCTTGTGGTTTTACCGCTGCCTCCCTTGGAGTTGGCGAAGGTGATTACTGGCATATTGATGTCCTGTATGTTGTTAACTGCTCTTTGATTTTCTTGTCTTTCACGAAAGTACCAAAAGGTACTATAAGATACCATAGCCTAGCGTTTGGTATGGTACCGTACCATATGGTACCAAATGGTATCTTACGCATTTCCTCTCCTTTCGTACCATTTTTTGCAAAACCCTAAGAACGCAGCGTCAGCGTCTCGCGGAGGCTCTGTCATCCATCCGCGCCACTCCCCTTCTAGCATGTAAATGTCCCATGTCGGAGCGACTTCACGCGCCCGCTCATACGTTGCAGGGCGTAAGGGTGGGGCAATCTGCTCTGTTACGATAGGCGCATAAGCCTCCAGGAACTCAGCCTTTGGGCGCACCGTCAAAATATCAGCCTCAAGGGAGAACTCATAGTCTGGCATATGATCCTTTTGCTTATCCGTCTCGATGATTGATTTCAGCATTCGTTTGAACTCTTTCAAAGTAGACGAAGAGCCTGTTTTTACGTGCAATTTTTCAAGGCCAATCTGCCATGATGTTTGTTGCCCGCAGTGTTTTCGCGCGAGTTCATACAACCGCCGTTCCAAAGGCTTACGCAGGCGGAAATACCTTCTGTTGAGCGTCAGAACCTCACGACCATTGATCGCGTTGAAGACCCAATCGGACAAGGTGATTTCAAGCTCTTGCATTCGGCCTTCGCGTGTTTCGCGGACAACCCTTGCTCTGTCGATCAAACCAAAGGTGTCAAATTGCTCGACACCGCCTGTTGTGATGTTTGTTGAAATCGTCGTACCCCGAAGCCTTTCCAGAGCCGCGCGTAGTTGCTCATACCCTCGACCGTCCGTTCCACGATTGGTTGCAAGTTGCATGTCATGGGCAACAATTTTCAAGGTTTTTGAACTCTGGCGACCACTCTTAAGCCCCGCCATGACCTGAGAAATGCAGTAGATGAGAATGTCTCGATCAAAGACCGTGGCCAGCCCCTCAACACTTGGTGTGACTTTGACGAACGATTTCCCATCGGGTGACTCGTAGGTTCGAACTTTCGTGTCGGGTTTGGTCGCAAGACTGAACACAGGGTGCTCCATCGAGGCTGCATCGCTCTTTGGAACAGCATCGAAGATATCGCACACGAAAAGATCATCCTGCCCGTTGCGTAACGGGAGAAGGGGAGAGCGTTCGACATTCGTGTTATTACCCACCATGCAGTGACTTTCGTGCTTTTGCCCACCAGACGCAAGATTTTTCGTGCTATCACCCACCACAGACTGTGGATAAAATAGGAGAAAGCTTTCGTGTTATCACACACCGAACTTCGTGCTTTTACACACCGTTCAACGTGTTATCACACACCAATTTTGTGGATTTCACTTGTAACTGACTGATTAAAAATGTGTTTTCAGTCCACTGATTCGCTTAACACTATATCTAACACTAATTAACACCAACCCAGACCCTGGATAGGAACATCCTCCTAGTGCAGATCGTTCAGTGAAAACGCAGAATTATTCGATGACAGCTATCGGATACATAGTTCTGACGTTTTTCTTCATTGGCATCGTTGTGATTAATTTTGCAATGAATGAAGGGCAGGGACCGTTACAGCCAAAAAGATACCGCGGAGTGGTGGCATACGTCTGTGATGGCGATTCCTTGACGCTCAGAGGCGGTATGAGTTGCGGAATCCGTCTTTGGGGTGTGGATGCACCAGAGAAAGGGCAGAATGGCTCAGAAAGGGCTAAAATCGCCTTACAGCGCCTAGCAGAAAATCAGCCTGTTACCTTTGTGAAAATGGATACCGATAGACATGGTCGCACTGTTGCCCGTATCTTCCTGAAGGATGGCCGCGAAATCAACCGCATGATGATCGAGAGCGGAGCGGCGAAAGAGTTCTTCCGATACTCAAAAGGCTTTTATTCTACAGGGAGTTGAGTCACGCTCAAACCATTGGCCACAGGAGGTTTGAGATATGGGAATTTTAGACGGTTCAGAGCCACTCGACCACAACGAATTACAGATTGAAACCCATCAAGAACAGCTCGCCGAACAGCAGGCGGAGCTGGACAAGCTGGATGGCGTTGACACACCGAATGCAGAGTTACGCCGCAAAGAGCTTCGCGCAGAAATGCGGCAAACCGCGATTAACATTCACCAGCTTCGAGATCAGGCTGAAAAAGCAGGCCATGAGATCAAAAGCTATGAGAAAGATATTAGCCTCTTTCGCGAATAGTCAGCATGGCAAGGCGTGTCCCCTCGGCGCTGCGCAGCGTCGGATTTTTGTTCCTGCGCAATTATTTCCTCGGTGTTCCCGCTGCGCTTTTGTGGCTTTGGTTCATCTCGCTTCCGATCATGAGTGTCCAGACGGGGATTTTTTCGGAGTTCTCGAAAGAGAGGCTGCTTGCAGCTTTACCTGCTGATCCTGAAGGTGAGGCCGTCACAAGGTTTCCTGATCCAGAGCTTCCGCTGGTACTCGACATCACGGAAACGGATATCACTGCCATGCGTGAAGCTGCGCAGGCCGAAAGAAGCATTAATCAGCAAGTTGTTGATGTTGTCCGACAGTGGAGCAGTGAAAACGACCCCATCACGTTTCTTAGCCGCCCCTTTTTGAAGCCCTATGAGGGAGAGGACAGCTTGCCTGAAGCGCCATATGATTTCAGCAGTCGGCTGCAAAATCTGGGACGTACGGCAAGCGATAAATCAATCTCAAACGTCCTAGCAGACGACGATTTTCGGAGCGTTTATTGCCGCGCAACCTTTGTTCCAGATAGCAGAGGGTTTTCTAACCGTGCGAAAGACATCGCCGGTGAGCTTGGGAAAAGCCCGGATTGGCATATCGAGTTTTTCTATAGGCTCCAGCCGTCACTAGACATGCTACGGACGGACGGAGAATGGGTTAGATCACACAGCTCTGAAGAGGTCGCACAACGCCAAGAGCAATGTCTTTCCGAACCGCTCTATCTCAATGAGATCATAACGGGGCTTTGCATTGTGTCAGACACGCAAGCTGCCCCTTGCGGTGCTGAATTTCAGGCTTTTGTGCGAAGCATTGCCGAGCTGATAGACGACAACAAAGCTGCCGCAGCGCTTGACCTTGGTGCGGAACAAACCGCCTTGCGCGCTCTGGAATTACAGCTCGCAAATCGTGAACAGGTTTCGGCGCAATATGAGCTGAATCTTTCCAATGTGGAACAAGCCCGAGCGGCCTTTGTCGCCAACGTCGCACAGCGCCGCGCCCAGCTCGAAGGGCTGGGC
>CALCOY010000086.1 GCA_937897325.1 uncultured Shimia sp. | reverse complement strand
TGATGCGCCGGGATGAGCCGGATGCTGTGCTGCTGGTTCTGCCCAGCGATCACGCGATCCATAACGAAGCCGAATTCCAGTCCGCCATCACGCGGGCCGCCGTGGCCGCCAAGAAAGGTCATATCGTAACTCTGGGCATTCAGCCCGATCACGCCGCCATGGGCTATGGCTACCTGAAGGTCGAGGGCGGCAATGAAGACGCGCTTCTGATCGCCGAATTTAAGGAGAAGCCGAACGCAAAGGCCGCAGCCGAGATGCTGGCCGAGGGCGGCTGGCTGTGGAACTCGGGCATGTTCCTGTTCCGTGTCGACACGGTACTGAAGGCGTTCGAAACCCACGCCCCTGACCTCATGGCTCCGTGCGAAGCCGCCCTTGGCCTGAGCGCCGAAGACCTCGGCTTCCGCCGTCTCGACGCAGGCGCGTTCGGTCGCTGCCGTGACGTGTCTTTCGACTACGCCGTCATGGAACATCTCGAAGACAGCGTGGCTTTCCCCCTTGATTGCGGCTGGTCCGACCTGGGTAGCTGGAAAGCACTGAAAGCTGCCTCTGATGAAGACACGCGCGAAAACGTCATGATTGGCAATTCAAGCGCTGTAGACTGCGAAGGCACCATGCTGAAATCCACCAACCCTGACATGAAACTGGTCGGGCTTGGCCTGAAGAACATCGTGGCCGTGGCCACAGATGATGGCATCCTAGTAACGGATGTGGAACGCAGCGGCGACGTGGGCAAACTGGTCGAAACCATGCGCGCCAAAGGGGACCGCCAAGCCGACGGGTTCAAGCGCTGCTACCGCCCGTGGGGATACTACGAGACACTCTCGCTCGGGCTCCGTTTCCAGGTGAAGCGCATCACGGTGGAGCCGGGTGCCAAACTCTCTCTGCAAAGCCATGTTCACCGTGCAGAGCACTGGGTTGTGGTCAGCGGCTCCGCCCGTGTGACGGTTGGCGATGACATCAAACTGCTCTCGGAGAACGAAAGTACGTATATCCCGCTGGGCGCCATCCACCGTCTCGAAAACCCCGGCAAGCTGCCGCTGCACCTGATCGAAGTGCAATCTGGCTGCTACCTCGGTGAAGACGATATCATCCGTTACGAGGATATCTACGACCGGGTAGAGGCCGCTTAACCCTCTATTTCGCTGTCCCTCCAGTAAGGCGAAAGCCAGAAGAGCCCGCATGAGAAATCATGCGGGTTTTTCGTTTGGGTTAGCCCGCCTATCCTTCCGTATAACGGCTTTATCCAAAGCGACCCAATCCTACCCATTCGCCATAAAAATATTTTTTATCAATGTGTTACAACCATCCTCAGCAACATGAGGATACCAAAATGGAACTGAAAAAACTTGACCTCCGCCACGCGGAAATCGTGACACCGGCCGTTCAGGCCAAAGCAAAAATCAGCATTGTCGGATTGGGTTATGTGGGCGCTGTGTCCACCGCTTGCCTGGCCTCATTGGGGCACGAAGTGATTGGCGTCGATATTGACCAGACCAAGATCGGACAGATTGCCCGTGGCGAAAGCCCGATCCACGAGCACATGCTGGGGGAGGCACTCAGCGAAGGTGTCGAGAACAGACTGATCACGGCCACTGACGATCTGGCCGCCGCGGTCCGCGAAAGCGATGTGACTTTCGTCTCCGTCGGCACGCCCACCGCCGCAGATGGTGGATGCGACTACGGCTATATCGAAAAATCGGCGCGCTCCATGGGAGTGGGCCTGCGCCAAAAGGCCGATTTCCACGTTTTCGCCATGCGCTGTTCGATCCCGCCGGGCACGACGATGAAAGTGATGGTCCCGATCCTGGAGAGCATGTCGGGCAAGGTGGCGGGCCGTGATTTTGGCGTCTGTTTCAATCCCGAATTCCTGCGCGAAGGCGTGGCGATTGAAGATTTCTATGCGCCGCCCAAAACTGTGATCGGAACGACCGATTTCCGCACGGCAGACATCATGCGCCGGATCTATCAGCCGGTTGATCAAAACCCCATCATGACCACGGTCGAAGTGGCGGAAACCATCAAGTACGTCGACAATGTCTGGCACGCCACCAAAGTGTGTTTCGCCAACGAGGTGGGCCGCCTGTGCAAGCCCCTGGGCGTCGACAGCCACGCGGTGATGGACGTCTTCTGCAAAGACGAAAAGCTGAACCTTTCGCCCTACTATCTGAAGCCCGGTTTCGCGTATGGCGGCTCTTGCCTGCCCAAAGAAGTGCGCGCGGTGCAGCACATTGCCGAAGGTCTGGGTGTGAAACTGCCTATGATCGGCAATCTCGACCGCTCCAACCGCGAACAGATCGAGCAGGCGGCCGAGATGGCGCGTCAAACCGGCGCCAAACGCATCGGCATCCTGGGTGTCGCGTTCAAACCTGGCACTGACGACCTGCGCGAAAGCCCGATCCTCGAAGTCATGGCGGATCTCAAGGCCGAGGGCGTGGAACTGCTAGTGCATGACGCGGCAGTTACCAAGGACACCCCGCTGGAGGGGCTGATGTCATACGTCAAACACGCAAGCAAAGGGTTGGGTCAGCTGGCTGGCTCTCTCAAGGACATGCTGCGCGGTGACGTGACCGACGTCTTGGACAACGTGGACGCGGTCATCGTGTGCCACAGCAACGAGGACTATCAACAGGCGGTTTCATCCCGTCCCGATATCCCCGTGATCGACGTGGTACGCCTCTTCCCCGAAGGCCGCCACGGCGATCAGATCAACGGGATCGGCTGGTAACACAGCCCATCCACTTCTTCCACGAAAAGGAACCTTACAATGACTATGCATGACCCAACTTTGTTGGTCGGGACTGGTTTGTCCGATGATCTGGACGGCACCGGTCAAAGCGACCAGATTGACGGCCTCGCCGGTGATGACACAATCGATGGCGCGGCTGGAGACGACGTTCTCAACGGCGACTATGGCAATGAGAACCTTCTGAACGGAACCGACGACGCAACCGGCTTCACCGACTACGCAAACAGCGGTGACTGGCAGGTCAGCGATCTTGAAGACGGCCACCAGACGATGTCCCAGACTATCCCCACCGAAGTGGGGGGCGTCTACAGTCTTGGTCTCGACCTGGCGGCAAACTTTGCAGGCGGCAGACCCGATGGCGCCATTGAAATCCTCGTTGATGGTGAGGTGGTCGCGACTTTCTCATCTCAAAGCGGGGCCTATGATTCCCATTCGGTGCAGTTCACAGCTGCCGGGACCGATACAGAAGTCACCATTCGATCCATTGATGCGGGCGAAAACGGGCCTGAGATCGACACCTCTGGTCCAGCGTTCCACTACGACCATGAAATGGAGATCGGTGGGCAAACCGTGACAGTGGCGGCCTTTGCCGAAGGCCAGGCCAACCTCTATCAGGTCCTCAATGGCACGCTGAGTGTTTTCGATGTCGAAACCCAGACCTATAAGAAGGCAGGCGCGGATGGCACCGTGAATGTCAACTCGATGGGTTTCAACGCGGAAGACAACCTACTCTACGCGATCGCCGTCAAGGACGGCACGGATTCGCTTGGTCAGGCTGTGAAATCATCGGATTTGATCATGCTGGACGCGGATGGGAACTCCTATCGCATCGGCGAAACACCATATCGGTCCTGGACAGGCGATTTCGATGATCAGGGCAACCTGTGGTCGTTTGATTCCAGCATGGACCGAGTCACCGTGATCGACGTCGACAAGTTTGATGCCGATGGTAACTCGATCTCAACTGTCTACAAACTCCCCAAAGAAATGATCGAGTTCCGCGTATACGATGTGGCTTTCGATGCGGCTTCGCAGACATTCTACGGCGTCGCTCGGCCCAGCAAGGAGGGTGAGGCCACCCAGCTTCTGGTCGTCGATATCTCAAGCGGAACACCGGAGTTTTCTACCATCTCTGTCACCTCCACGGTGATTGACGGCGTTGTTCTGGAAGGTGTGCCTGCCATGACATTCGGTGCGGCCATTATTGATGCAGACGGCAATCTGTTCGTCGGCGGCAACTCTGGCGACCATGACATGGACAACAGTACGGGCTCAAGCGGTGCGATCTATCGGGTCATCATTGATGAGGCGACCAATGAGGCCAGCCTGCACCTCATTGAAGAGGCGCCGACATCCTACTCCAACGATGGTGCTGCGGACCCGACCGCGCAAAGCCCTTTTGCCGATGTAGATCTGGTCTCAAGCGTTCTGATCCGCGATCTGCAGCTGGTGGCAACCACCGAAGGAGAGCTGACTTACAATGACCAAATCAACGGCAACGCAGGTCACGACACGCTGTCCGGTGGCATCGGCACTGATACGCTGACCGGAGGCAGTGCAGGCGACAGCCTTGAGGGCAATGACGGCAACGACAACCTTCATGGCGGTGCTGGTGAAAACAGCGGCAGCACGATCGTTTCGTCATATGACGAGGAGGGCGTGCGCTATGACCAGTATGGCAACGTGCTGGCCGAGGATGACGATATCCTGGTCGGTGGTGGAGGTATCGACACGCTGTCGGGATCAGCGGGCCATGACACTCTCGATGGGGGATCGGGCGATGACATCCTGAACGGCGGGTCAGGCAGTGACGTTCTGATTGGCGGGACTGGCAATGACGCGCTGTCTGGCGGGTCGGAGTCCGATCAGCTTTCTGGCGGCGCAGATGACGACGTGCTTGAAGGCGATTCTGGCGATGACCTTCTGAACGGTGACAGCGGTGCCGACATTTTGAAAGGCGGATCTGGTGATGACACGCTGCATGGCGGTGATCACAATGATCTTCTGGAAGGTGGTTCGGGCGATGACAACCTTTTCGGCGGAAAGGGCAATGACACGTTGGATGCCGGGTCCGGAAACGATGTGCTTTCCGGTGGTGACGGCAACGACAGTCTTGATGGCAAATCGGGCTCTGATGTGCTGTCCGGGGGCGAAGGTACAGACACCATAAAAGGCGGTAGTGGCAACGATGCCTTGGATGGCGGTGCTGGACGCGACAAGCTGAATGGCGGGTCGGGCAATGATGTCCTGTCGGGCGGGTCGGGCAAAGACATGCTGAACGGGTCGTCCGGGCATGACACTCTGGACGGGGGCGATGACAAAGACCGGCTTTACATGGGCGCGGGCGATGATGTCGCCACAGGCGGAGAAGGGGCAGATCGCTTCATCTTCCGCTCTGAGGATCTGGATGGGTCGACCGACACGATCAAGGATTTTTCGTTTGATGAATACGACAGTCTCGACTTTCGGAAGCTCGACTTGGGCGCCAACGGGTCAGAAATCGATCAGTGGTTCATGGAAAATGCAAAGGTCGTTGATGGAGATGATGTTCATATTTCATTGGGCAATGACACAATGCTGATTCTAGAAGATGTCGGCGCAGACCTGGGTCAGCTTTACGACAGCATCATGTTCTGATTTCAAGAACGGGAGACGCGGGTTATTCGAAACCCGCGTCTTTCGCGATCATCGCCGCATGCGTGCGGTTTTTGGCATTAAGCTTTTTGCAAAGGGTGCGGACATGCAGTTTGATCGTCACTTCCTGCAGATCCAGATCCCGCGCGATTTCCTTGTTGGACCGGCCATGGCATAGGCCTTGCAGAACTTCGCGTTCACGCTGGCTCAGCTGCTTTGTAAAGGCGGTCTCTTCCCGTTCGCCCTCGTCAGCCATAACGGAGGCCGGCACGAATGTCTCACCCGCGATCATGAAACGCACGGCGTTCACAAGGGATTTGGCCCCCATGGTCTTGGGCAGGTACCCGATGGCACCCATATCCACGGCCTCATGGGCCACCCGGTTCGGGGCAGTGCCGCTCAGGATGGCGAAGGCTTGGTCGGGGTGTTTTTGTTTTGCAGATGCCAGCCCATTGAGGCTATTCATCCCAGGCATGTTGAAATCAAGTAGAACAAGATCAAACGGGCCCTTTGCGCTGAGGGCTTTCATCGCGCTGTCGTAATCCTCAACGGACACGACCGCCGCCCGGCCCTCGGTTTCGAGATAGGCCGCGATCGTGTCTCGTACCATTTCATGATCATCTGCCAAAAGAATGCGCATGGCTGCCGATTGTCCGTATACCTGTGGTTGTGAAGTTAAAGCGTTTGCTGTGCGCGGGCCACTCATACCTGTGTTTGTCAAAACGTTCATGCTCTTTACTCCTAAAACCGTCCAAAGCCCTGCGCGTATCTTCAGTGATTACGCATAGGCCCGACCCCTTTAGGTGATTTGCCGGGTTTCTAGACAAAAAACATGGTCAAATCAGGGCAGGCTGACTGCCTATGGGAATAGCGAAACTATACAAAAGGATAGTCACCTAACCTCATGCCCAAATGACCAATTCCCCAAAGCGTGGCAAAAGAAATTCAACGACACACGCAAAATTCGGAGCATGAGACCCATGTTTAAGACGATCACGACAACACTCTCGACCAGCGTTTTCTTTTTCGCGGCGCCCGCACTGGCAGAAGAGACTGTTTTGACGGTGTCCGGCTCAGTGGCCGCTTCTGATAGTGGCGAGACCTGGACCTTCGATATGGCCGATCTGATGGCCATGCCGTCTGATTCCTTTGAGACAACAACGATCTGGACCGAAGGCGTGCAAACCTTTGAGGGCGTTTCGCTGAGTGTATTGCTGGATCACGTGGGCGCAGATGGTGCAGAGCTGAGCGCTGTCGCCCTAAACGATTATGCGGTCTCTATCCCAATGGCTGACGCTGTGGCGGGGGGACCGATCATTTCATATTCGCAAAACGGCGAGGAAATGTCAGTCCGCAACAAAGGCCCGTTGTGGATTGTATACCCCTATGATGTTAACGAAGACTACAAGTCAGAAGAATACTATTCGCGCAGCATCTGGCAGCTTGACCGTATCGAGGTCATGGCCGGCAACTGAAACGCAACCCCAGCAAACAGACTGCACAGGCATACATGCAGAGCAGATGGCCAATCATTTTGTTTGTGGCTGTGCTGATCGCCAGCCTCGTCTTCACCGGGTACCTTGTACGCTCGGTAAGCGAAAATCTGCGCGCATTGTCCGTCGCCCAGCATGATGATGTCAGCTGGAACCTCGCGCAGTTGGAGGTCGAAGTCCTTCAGCTGCAGCAGATCGCGGCCAAAACGGCTGAGGATGAAGCGTCTAGTCTGACAGGCTTCGTGCGGCGCTTTGATATCTTCTACAGCCGGGTTGGCATTCTGTCGGGCAGTCAACGAAAGGACCTGTTCACCAAGGATGTCAAAGCAACGGCAGCAATAGACGCGTTCAGCGATTTTCTGGATCGCACGACGCCCATTGTGGATGGCCCAAGATCAGATCTCCGCGCGGCTCTCCCGCAAATCCTGTCAGAGATTGCGGAACTGCGCCCCCAGGCCCGGGCCATTGCCTTGTCTGGTATTCAGTTTTTTGCCGAGCAGGATGCGCAACGCCGCGAAGACCTGTCGCAAACGCTGATCAAGCTCGCCATCGCGGTCATGGGGTTGGTGCTAATCCTTGTGATGGCGCTCCTGGTACTGGAACGCCTGTTTCGCGAAAGCCGTCTGGTCACGCAGGAAAATCAACGGGTACGCTCTCGCTTTGAAGCCGCGATCAGTTCTTCCCTGGATGCCGTTCTAGTGGTCGATACAGCGGGCAAAATCATCGACTACAACGGCGCTGCGGCGTCCG
Organism: uncultured Shimia sp.; assembly: GCA_937897325.1. Lineage (GTDB taxonomy): Bacteria > Pseudomonadota > Alphaproteobacteria > Rhodobacterales > Rhodobacteraceae > CALCOY01. Next base: position 18,688 of record CALCOY010000086.1, on the reverse strand, counting down.
TTTTTGGATATGAGCCGGAAGAAGCCATCGGTCAGGACATGGCCGAATTGATCGTGCCGGACCACATGCGCGAAATGCACAAAAAGGGCATGAACCGGTTCCTGGAGACCGGCGAAAAGAAAGTGATCGGCGCGGGCCGGGTGCGTTTGGAGGCCAAGCACAAATCGGGCGATGTGTTCCCTGTGGAGTTGAGCATTTCTGTATCTGAGACCGATGGCGAACAGGTCTTCGTGTCTTACCTGCGCGACATCACCGCCGAAATCAAAGCCGTCGACGACCTGCGCATGGCACGCGACAAGGCGCGCGAAGGTGAGAAAGCGAAATCAGACTTGCTGACCGTGATGAGCCACGAGATGCGCACACCGCTCAACGGCATACTCGGTTCGCTATCCCTGATCGACCAAACCGGCATGGCCGCGCGGCAGCAACAGCATCTCAAATCCATTGCCGCCTCTGGTGAGCTGCTTTTGTCCCACGTCAATGACGTGCTGGATCTTTCAAGCCTGTCCTCCGATGCACGACCAAAGGAAAAAATACGGTTTGATCTCCGGGATGTTCTGCAAAGCGTGTCGGACAGCCTGCTTGCGAATGCCCAGACGCGAGGCAACACGCTGACCTTCAATGTGCTATCAGATGACCTCCGCGTGGTTCTGGGGTACAAGACGGCGCTGCAGCAGTGTCTGGTCAATCTGGTAGGTAATGCCATCAAATTCACCCATGACGGAACGATCGCTGTCGAGGTTGAGCGCCTGTCTCACGATGATCTGGTCGAAATCCGGGTGTCGGACACCGGCGTTGGCATCGCGCCGGAGAACCTCGAACGGGTGTTTGAGGAGTTTGTTACCATCGACACCGCCTTTGACCGTGAGAATGCAGGCACCGGTCTTGGACTTGCAATCACGAAGCGGCTGGCAGAGTCGATGGACGGCAGCATCGAGGCCGACAGCCTGCTCGGCGAAGGCAGTCTGTTCACACTGAAAATCCCGCTGCCGGACGCGCCGAACGTGACGGAAGAGCAGGATAGCCCGGAACCCAAATTGCACCAGCAGATTGAAGAGGGCGTCACCGCATTGGTCGTCGATGACAACGAGATCAACCGTCTGGTTCTCAGCGACATGCTCAAGGAGTTGGGTGTAGAAGTTGCTGAGGCCGCCGATGGCTACGCAGCCGTCGATCTGGTTGCGCAGCGGGCCTTTGATGTTTTGCTCCTGGATATCAGTATGCCGGGCATCGACGGCATCGAAACATTGACGCGTATTCGCGGTTTGGATGTGGCTTGGAAAGACGTCCCCGCCATCGCCGTCACCGCCCATGCCGCGCAGAAGGACCACGATAGAATCCTTCAGGCGCCCTTCTTCGATCTGGTTGTAAAGCCAGTGAAACCCGGCATTCTTAAGGTGAAGCTTGCCAGGGCGACATCGGGTCTATCGCATGGCTCGGAGGCCACGGACGCCAATTCTGCCGCCCCCGATTTCAAAGTTAGGTTCGGCGAAGAACGCTACCAAAAAGCGATCAAAGCCTTGCATCAAGAGCTGGCTTCGCTGGCAACTAAGGTCGAAGCAGCGCCACAATTGACTGAAGAGATCCGGCAATTGGCCCACAAAGCGGCTGGGTCTTCGGCAGTTTTGGAAGAGGACGAACTTTGGACACTCGTCGCAGCCTTGGAAAATGCAACACAGGATGATTGGGCCGATGCAAAGGGTCAGTTTCTGAAAGGCACCGCAGAACTTTGCGAGCCCTTGGGCTAAGACCACTCTGCCGCACACCGTCAGGTGCTGTTGGTATGTCTGCTTTGAGTGGTCCGCACACAGGACAATGTCCGCTTTTGGCGCTTCGCAGTTGTTTGGACATAGCGCAGCATTTGGGACGTAAGGGCTCTGAGCCGACCTCTGATACTGCGCAGCGCCTTCGCCAAAAGTAACTTTAGCGTTCGCGCGCACGGCCCATTCCTGCCGTTGATCAACTGGTCGAGATGCTGCGATTGCAGCCCGCATTGACGACTTTCGCTGCAACCGCAAAGTCTGGATGGGGTCGAACTCTCACTCTGGCGGACAAATCTGCCAGTCAAGTGTCACAACTCGAAGTCAGCTTTTGGCTTTGAGTTTCGATGATCAGGTACTGAGTGTCCGTTGTAAAAACTGGATGAGAAGCTCATGATGCCTGTTTTCTCCTTCGCTGCCAGGAACATGACCTTCGCTTTCATAAAAGTGAATTTCACTCGGCAGATGAGCTTTCCTACGGCGCTCTTCCAGTCGTCGGGTCATATCAGGTGACCACGTCCGGTCTTCCAGCCCAACAGATAGAAAGAGCGGGCCAGGGTATTGTTCAATTTCAATTGGAGTTGTTGGCAACAGGGCATCAGAGCTTCCATTCCATGTCCATGCGCGTCTGGATGGGTCCCACGCTTGCCATCCCGGATCGCCGCTGTCCCGGTAGCTTCTCGAATCAAACGCGCCACAAACGACATCTGGAGCTGCAAGGCATGCTACTGCATCCGGCAATCCATCCATGCTGTGTTGAGCCATCAGTGATGAAAGCAGCAATGCGTGCTCCGCTCCGCGAGACACGCCGTATACCGCAACTTTCCCATTACCGGTCGCGAAACTCCGCAACGCATCCAATGCCTCTGCGGTTCGTGAGATCTCGACATCTTCAATATGACCAGCATTCCAAGCGTTACCACCTTTGGGATAGTTATGTGGATAGCACAGGAAGCCATTTGCTGCGAGAATCGCCGCCGTCCGATGCGTCCAGCCCGACATTCCGCCCTCAGAACCGTGAAGCAGCATAACACTTGGAAAGGGACCCTCTCCCGCTGGCCCGTATGTGGTGCCCCAATCGGGTAAAAGGCGGCGAACTACAGACAATTCCATTGCTAGCGTCCAGTATGGGTTTGATACTCTCCTCAGTTATCAGACATCCATCGGCGATGCAGCATCGGTGACTATGGGCTCTTTCATTGAATCCGCCGCACTATGCGTGAACGGCGGCATTATCGAAAACGCTTAGAGTGTCATTTCGCCCCGTCCCGCAATGGACCCCATCTTCGGCAGGATCTCGTCGATGACCTTCTGCGACCACTCGCAACGCGCCGTCTGGCAATGGCCGCTGTAACGCAAGCGCGGTCTCCACATCCGCAGTGAGCCAGGTCTCGATCTCCTCGGGTTTGGTGAGGATCACGGGCATGGCTTTGGGATGCACTTCGCCAACCTCTTTGTTGGCCGTTGTTGTCAGAAAACCGAAGAGATCGTTTGTGGTTTCGCCTTCTTTGAGTTTGCGGACAGATGTCCACTGCGTCCAGATGCTGGCAAAGAAAGCCAGGAGTAGATCCTCATTGTGAGCAAGTTCTTCCACGCCGTCGAACCAAACGAGTGATAACTGCAGTGCAACCAGTGAAAAGAGAAATACCACCTGCAACCAACAAGAGCGGTGTCAATCCAACTATATCTAGCAGGGAAACCGTCGCACCTGCCAAGATCAAGAACAGGATCGCTTCGAGGCCTACAAACCCGGCAAGTTCCGTGGCCTGCTTACCTTCCCTGCACATCGGCATAAGGAGCGAGCGGCTCGCCGTGTATCCAGCGTAAACGCCGAAATTTGCGTACAAAATGACGGCGACAATGCACCACGTCGGTAGTCCGTTGATCGCCAAAAGAGCGACCGCGAGTACAACAAGCCCATTTGTCAGCCCGAGTATCGCTAAGACTGCCCTGCCACCGAAGCGTTCGATCAGTGGTCTGGCTGCAACCGCACCTACAAAGCCTGCCGAGTTACCGAAAACGATACCGATCAGCCCCGCTGTTGCGACATCGAAGCCAGCATCAATAAGCAGCACTGACTTGAGTGCAAAGGGCACGAGAAGGGCGACGCTGATCGAGACCGAAAAACCCAACAAACGTCGAGCATTACTTTGCGCAAATACTGAAAACTGGCCCCACCATTTCGGAGGGAGGGCCCCGCTTGACGTTTGAGCTGGCAGTCTTCTAAGGCTCAGTTGAGTAGCCCCCACTGCAAGGCCACAGATTGCAACCAACGCGACGATGACTGAACTCCAACCTATCGGCGCGATCAGATACAAAACGCCCAGTCCAAGAGCAAAACCGGAGAAAGCCGATGTTGCAGCCTGAATGGAAGCACCCTTTGGATACGCAGGCTCACTCAGGCCCTCGATCATGATCCCGCCGATTGCCGTCTGGATTGTCCCGAGCAGCAACATCAAAACCGCGACGCATCCTATAATGGCGACCGCATTGTCCGACGGCGACAGGAATGCAGCGCCAAACAATACGGCGCCGACACCAAGTTGGGAGAGTGAAATCCACCTATTAAACCGGGCCTTCCCACCAAGGTTTGTGCCATCAATCAACGGGGCCCAGAGAAACCGCAACGTATAGGGCACCCCAGCTAAGAACAAAAAGCTGAGCACGTGCGAGGGTGCGCCAGCTTCACGCAGAAACAGCGTTACACCTTGCGCACAGAATTGAGCGACAAAAGCTGCAGCAAAGGTAACGACACCAACCGCTCTTAAAACATCAAGGTTTGTCGAAGAGCTCACTATTACCAACGCTGCGTCACGTTAAATCCAACGGTTAGAGGCTCGGTGACACTTGCAAATGTGCCGCCGCCAATGAAGCGGGTCACACCTGTTTCATCAAAAAGATTTTTCACGTACCCGCGCACTTGTGTCTGCCCAAAATCCGCGGTTACACCAAGATTGACGATCCAATAGTCCCCAACTTCTTCACCAACGATATTGTTGAAGTCATTAAAAGACTCGCCGCGGTATGTAGCACGCGCATCTATGCTCCAAACATCATTGAAAGCGTAGTCCGCTCCTAGAGACAGTGTCATGTTTGGATCTTGGCCAAAGGAATTTCCGTCAAGGGCAGGGCTGCCAGCCTGAGCTTCAGTGATTTCGGTCTCCAAAAAGCCTAGAGACCCGGTAAGTCTCAATTGATCTGTCGCCTGAAGCGAACCGTCGAACTCCATCCCATAGCTGCGACCAGCCAGTTGGTTGACAACTTGCAATGAAGCTCTGTTGCCAGGCACAAGCTCTGCATAAAGCTGGGGGTTGTCGAATTCATTGTAAAACGCACTGATGCCGAAAGCGTATCTGCCATCCGGCGCTTCTTGCCTGTAGGTAAGTTCGAACGTGTCGACGGTCTCCGACTCGTACTCGAAGGGCGCGCCAGTGAAGATGTTCACCGAAGAGCCGCCTGGATTATAGCCGCGCCGGTACGAACCGCTAACAACGCGGTATTCATCAAAATGGTAGGCAAGCCCGATAGAAGGAAGAAACTCGGTCTCGCGGTTGCTGAATGTCTGGTTTCCAGCGACTACGCCGATACCTGGCACAAAGGCCGAGCTGGACTGAAACCGATCATCTTCATATCTCAGGACACGTGCGCCGCCGAAGAGGGTGAGTTGATCACTTAACCCGTAGCGCAGGTCAGCGAAAACCGACCTGGACGTCGTTTCCACGTCACTGCTGAATGTTAGAATGCCAGACACATCTGTCCTTTGATCCCTATCTTCATACGCGAAACCTAGGAGACCTGAAAGCTCACCTGCTCTGACGCGCTCTTCGGGACCAAAAGTGTAGATAAACTCCTGGGTGAATGTCGTCTCTTCAACGTCAAATGGGAACGGATAAACCTGCTCCGGAATGGATTCATAGGCGTCGTCCACATAGGATGTGATCGACTGAAATCGCCCAAAACCGAGGTCAAGTTCAGCATCGATAGAAAAGATATTCGTTTCGGTGTCATACGTTCGCGCGGGAATGCCCAGCGGCCCGGACGCTGCATTGACAAGGAGCCTGTCCTCAAGCGGTTGGCCAGTCACTGCTGGTGTCTGTACAAGGTTGCGCGTTTGCGGTGTTTGCCCTGACTGATGTTCGGCGAGCAAATTAAGGGTTAACGCCCCAAGGCCCGTATCGAACTCCCCAAGAAGTTTTCCGCGCACATGCACATTGTCGTAGTCTACGATCCAATCGTCCGGAACATCGGTCGCTTCACGAGGGTCAGAACCGTCTGCGAGCGAGAAGGTCAACCGATACGCAATGTTATCTGACAAAGGCCCGGAAACCATTCCGTTCAGGAACGCGTTCGGCCCGTGAAAATCATCCTGCTCAATGCCAAATTGCAAGGCAGCTTCGGGTTCAAAACTCGGTGCATTTGTCTCAACAATAATTGCCCCGGCATAGGCGGACCGGCCTCTCAAGAGCGTTTGAGGGCCGCGTAGCACCTCAACCTGACGGACATCCCATAGCGAAGACCCACTTGAATTCGGCAGAGAGACCGGGCGTGTCACGCCATCAATTACAAACGAAAGCCGTGGGATCGCGCCGGTGAAGGTTGCCGATACCGCGCCCCCGGGGCCACCACCTTGGACACCCCTGAGGGATGGAACCTCACTTCGTCCCTCGACAAAGAGGTTGGGAACTGCTGTGAGCACTTCGTTGATATGTTCTCCAGCCCGTGCTTCCTCAAGATCGTCATCTCCAAGAACCGTCGCGCCGACATAAATTTCATTCAAAGGGCGATCGACGCGTTCTCCAGACAGCACGATCGTCCCCAGATCAAACGGCACTGCGTCTTGCGCGGACACCAGTGTCGATGTGCCCAACAGAAGTATCGCGGAAGTCGAAATTGTCTTAAGCATACTATGCCCCTCACACTATCCCGACTGTTTTACTAAGACTAAACAGCGGGAAGGAATATGAGGCAAACCCAACAATTCGGGTCTTTATACCGACAATTCAGGCAGTCGTTAGGTCTGCGCCCTGAGCGCGCGAGACAGGGAATCTGGATTTTTGTAACTCAAAATCTCCGCAGCATCCTTGAGATTTGTTCCTGCATTGAGCATGTCACGCGCTGATTTGAGACGTGTCTCACGCATGAAAGCACCAATTGAGATGCCATAAGCATTACTGAAACGGGTTTTCAGCGCTGTCGTGTTCATGCGGCAAGCGCGTGCTACGTGATCGATGGTCGTGTCCACGCCATGATTCTGCTTAATGTAATCAAGGGCATAACTGACCTGAATATCCTTGTGCTCGGCAGGTTTCTGATTTGGCAGAGCCATAGCCACCAATTCCAATGCTATCGAGCAACACCGCAACTGTCCCGTGGCCTCAGAAGTATCCGTGTCGAGAAGTGCCTGTGCTTTCGCGAGCATCGCAGTCGGAGCTTTGGATGTGCTGATATCGGGCTGAGCAAGAAGGTTGTCACACAAAGAAGCAAGCCCTTGATCATAAGTGCGCATCTGATCGAGAAACTCTTCTTGCAATCCTATCGCAATAGACCGGAACGCGTGCTGACCAGGTGCGCTCACCGCCCATTTCGTCCGTTGTGGATTGGCCGCAATCTCAAGGTCGCCAGACGTCAGGGTTGAGTCTCGCCCTGCGCCGTCGATCTCCTTTGAAGATGAAGTGCCTTTTAGTCTGATTTCAATCACAAGACCGGCCAAGCCCTGCATCTCGGCATCATAGGGGGAGAGGCCGGTTAGATCGGCACGCAGCAGCGTCACCCCGGGCCAAAGCGAAAGGCTTTCAAGTTTACCGACCCCGAGGACCGGAGTGCGTTTGCGTGTTGCGGACACATCAATCTTGCTATCCAGCTCGGCGATCCGAGCCTCGGTTACATCGTTGGGATAAGCGACTGGCTGTTTCACCTGCTCAACTCCCGAAGCCTGCCGTGCCGCGACGCCAAAACGCAGTGCTCAACTGGCTTGTCTTGTCCAGACCCAGGACGGTCTTGAAGTGTTTGCGCAGCTCTTGTGCGTTCTGAAACTCGCCAGCAAAGAACGCAAAGTCAGGAACTCTCTCATCGGTAATCTCTTTTACCAACGGCACAAGCTCACGTTCAAACTCCGCAGGGTCCATCACATGAACGCTCAACCCAGTGCGTGGCAAGTACTCAGCGGCTACTTCCGAAGATGGAAAGGCAACGATGACATCACCATCTCTTTGATCTCCTACGCGCTTCAACAGTTGCGCGACGGCTGGAAGACCAGTCCCGTCTGCTGCGATGAGGTATCTTTGAGCATGTGGCAGGGACGTCATGCCCGCTGGCCCCATCGCGCCAACCTTTGAACCAGGTTCGGCTCCAGTGGCCCAATCAGAGATCAAGCCACCTGCATGGATAACGATATCGATATCAATCTCTGAGTGCTCTTGTCTTGCTTCGCGGATGGTCACAAACCTTGCATGCAGCTTGTCCTTACCGTCTGGCCAAACAGGAGAGCCATTTGCAGCCATCACGGGCCAAACCGGTGGTCTGCCTCGTTCCAGCGGCATCAAAAGCCGCAAATGAGGACCTTCGCCTTCTACCTTATCGAGCCCCGGAAAGCTGAGGGTCACCCGTTGCATGCCCGCAAAGACTTCAAAGCTCTTGAGAACGGTCAGTTCGCGAAAATTCTCTGGATGGCTACCTTCGTCTACTCGCCCGCCACTCCACCGAATGTCCGCAGCAGCTTTTGGGTCAACCTCTGAAACATGCTCCACAACTTCCTCCTTGAGGAATGAAATCGCAGTCTCGTTTGGGCCGGACAGCCTGACTGAAAGACCGTCTGGCCGCAATCCGAAATCAACCCGAAACGCGCTTTGCTCGAAGAAAACGTCACCGTCGTCGGCAGTGTCGAATTCGATCCCATGATCCTTGCCGATATGCTGAACAAACATATCAAGCATTGCTTTGGGCTCGGCACATGCTACGATAGTTTCAGAAGAAACGGGTGACATACTCTCTCCAGTAAAGTCTAACACACCCTTACTTATGCATTCTGATGATGTCAGGGAACAAGTCGCCCGTTTGTCTTGACTGGCGTTCTGCCGCAAAAGAGGAATATTGTGCATTGCGCAGCATTTGTGTCTTGGGTTCGCAGTTGCCATCCGGCGCGGAACTTGGCCCGCAGTTTCCTTGCCCCGGTCTTGCGGTGCTTCTTTTGAAGCCACCGGTCAATCCGATGCCAGAGCCAGTTGTCCAGAGACTGGAACTCGTCGCTGGCACCGGTGGCGTATTGAAAGTAATTCCGCCATCCGGAGATCAGAGGGTTGAGCGACCAGATCAGATCCTTGAACGGTAGCACGAGTGTGGCTCGTGACGTCCGTTTCTTGATCTCCCGGCGCAAGGCCTTCACCTTTTCCTTCGGTATGCACGCGTCTCCACAGACGAACAAATCCCTAGTCTACTGATTGAGGCCCTGCGCGACGCGGGTTGCGATCAGATTGTTATGGTCGGCCGCAAAGCAGCGATGACGAGTCTTGGTTAATGTCGGCTTGACGTGCTTTCGGTGGAACGGGAACTGCGGCGCGAAACGTATGTTGAGAGTTGAACCTCGATTGATCACCTGAACTGATCTGCAAATCTTAGACCGAAAAGCGCGCAGGCGAAAAGGCATCCAGGCTATGGTTCGGTCGCTCGCCGCAAAGAACTTGTGCAAGGACTTCGCCGGATTTGGGGGCCATCATCAGTCCGTAGTGAGAATGGCCGAAATTAAAGAATAAGCCATCCTTGTTGGGGACCTCGCCGAGCATTGGTAAGCTGTCTGGAAAGGAGGGTCTCCGTCCCATCCAAAAGCTTGGGCTCTCGGTGTTCAGTGATTTGAAAGCCGATTTCGCGATCCTTGTCAGTTGTGCCTCGCGCCTTGGGTCAACGGGAGCGTCGACTGGCGCGAATTCAGCCTGCCCTGCAATGCGCAGACCGATTTCCATGCTGCTCGCCACGACTTTGGCGTCAACATCCATCACTGAGTTGTTGACTTCGACGCCCGGATTTCTGAATTCGATATGATACCCGCGCTCCGCCATCAAAGGGAGTTTCAATTTCATGGATTTGAGGAGGTCTGGACTCCAGGCACCCATGGATATGACGACTTGTTTTGATTGAAGCCTCCGATTGGCACATTTGATGACCCAACCCGAACCGAAACGAGAGACTTCGCGTACAGTATCTCTCACGAATTCCGCGCCCAATGCTTGTGCCTTTTCGGCCAGCACCGCTCCGAGCCGTCCCGGCGAACGAACCCGGGCTTGGCCTTTTATGAGAATTGCGGCTTTAAACTCTGAGCTTAGTGCCGGTTCCAGTTGCGCAAGGCTGTCTGCACCAATCAGCTCGACCTCTGCGCCTTTCTCTTTGCGAATGCGGTACTCTAAAGCTTTCAGATTTGCGCGGCTCCCATCCCGGAAGGCGTGAACATACATGCTATCGCAAAGGAGGCTTTCCGTACCCGTGCAGAGAAGATGCTTTTCATAGAGCTCAATCGACGGGCCGCAGAGTAGCGTCATCGCCTCCGAGGCTTCTCTGACTTTTGCCTCCGTTCCCTGACGCAAGAAGCTGGCCCCCCAAGGGATCAATTGAGCAAACGAACTCGCGCGAATGCTTACGGGCCGACCATAGCCAAAGAGGAGCTTCGGAATGCTCTTCCACGTCCCTGGCAAGGATTGCGGTACCACAGACCAAGGCGACACGATGCCAGCATTGCCCATAGACGTTTCTTGGCCAGGGTCGCCTCGGTCAACGATCGTTACCGGTACGCCGCGCTCCACGAGGGACAAGGCGGTGCATATGCCAACGATGCCCGCGCCGAGGATTGTGACGCGGGCGTCTTCATCAGGCAGGGACATTGGCACTCCGCCGCGCAAAGACCTGGCTGATGATAGCCGGCGCCGCAGTGATGAGCGCGACAAGGTCTGCCGACAGCGACGGCGCGATGAAGATAAGACCGGCCAAAGCCATGAGCACGCGGTAGATGGCACCCATTGGCGCGAGCCAATAACCCACGACAGCCGCCGAGAGCGCGACGACACCCGCGATACAGCTCGCTGCGGTGTAGGAGAACTCCAGTAAATCAAACCCTGTTGATGACACGAAGAGGAGTACTGGCGCGTACACAAATGCCATTGGTGCAATGACTTTGCCAAGCCCGAGTGTGAAAGCCGATATGCCGGTCCGGAACGGGTTAGAGTTGGCAATCGCAGCCGCAGCATAGGCTGACGTACAAACCGGTGGTGTGATCTCGGCGACGACCCCGTAGTAGAGCACGAACATATGGCTGGCGATCGGTGGTATACCAAGTTGAGCCAGAGCTGGTTGAGCCACTGAGACCAGCATGATGTAGAGCGCCGTCGTTGGCACACCTGCGCCCATCAAGATGCACGCTAGCGCGATGAAGACGAGGCTGATGAAGAGCGTGAGGTCTTCGACCGTGAAGAGTTCGTAAGCACCCCATTGAAACAGCCAGATCAGATCTGAGCCGAGATTTTGGGCTGCCTGGGTCACCATGAAACCGATCCGGAAGCCGACACCGGTGGTGTTGATGACGCCGATCACAATCCCGACCGCGGCTGCGGCCGCGCCAACAGCAAGCGCATACTTCACGCCTGTTTCAAACGTGTCGGCCATTTCTGGAATGGTTGTCCGCTGCTGAGGATTTAGGGTCGCAATGGCCGCGCCGACAATCAGGATTGCCGACATTGTCACGTCAAATCCGCCGTCGGAGAGCTTCCAGAGGACAAAGGCAATGAATGCTGCCGGGTAGACCAATGTAACTGGGTTCTTCAGGCGGCTCATTCCGGCAACAATCGACAAGGAAATGCCGCAGAACGCTGACATAAACGGCGTGTAGCCAGAGAAGAGGACCGTCAACAATCCGACGAGTGGCACGATGTTTGCCCAACCGTCTCTCCAAACCGCCCCAAGCTGCGGAAGTGCGTCATTGGCGAGACCCTTAAGTCCGAGTCGCCGTGCCATGAGATGGACCACGGTGAAGACGCCAACATAGTGCAGCAAAGCTGGGAAGATCGCCGCAATAACAATCGTGGTATAGGGCACCTCTAGGAATTCGGCCATGATAAAGGCCGCGGCCCCCATGATAGGAGGCGTGATCTGTCCACCTGCCGATGCCGCAGCCTCTACACCGCCAGCGAAGTGTCCCGGATACCCGAGGCGTTTCATATTCGGGATTGTAAGGGCACCGGTAGAGACCGTGTTCGCGACGGATGAGCCCGAGATTGTTCCAAAGAAAGCGGAGGACACAACCGAGACCTTCGCCGGGCCGCCGGTATAGCGGCCAGCGAGGATAGTCGCGTTATCGATGAAAAGCTGTCCGAGCCCCGTGCGCTGCGCGATGACGCCGAACAAGACGAAGTGGAAAACGATGGTCGAGACCACCCAGAGCGTGACGCCGAAGATGCCTTCCTGCGGGAAGTACATGGACGAAACGAATGTGTTAAATTTGACGCCGGGATGTTGAAGGATGCCTGGATAGTACTGCCCGAACAGGGCATAGGACATGAAGATGCAGATAATAAGCGGCAGGATCCACCCCAAAGTGCGTCGCGCGATGTCGAGCACCAGTGCAATCATAATGACGCCAAACAGCATATCCCAACCGTTTGGATTGCCCATCCGAAAGGTCATTTCTTCAACGCCAAGGAAGGGAATGCCGCGCCAGGCGAAACCGAGATATAGGGCGGATGCAACGCCGAGCACCATCAGGCCAATGTCGAGAAACGGGACGCCACCGAGCCTCAGGGCGCCGGTGTTCAGATCAAAAGACGTTTCCGTCTTCACGAGCGGATAGAGTGAATAGATCAGAATGAAGAGGCCAGAAAGATGGATGCCCATATGCCAATAATCGGTGGGCAGGCCAAATCCGGCTGTGAGGTAATGGTACATTGCAAAGGCGAGGGCAACATAACGGAGAAACTTGCCGAAGGCGGGTGCAACAGAACGTGTCGCGGCGCCTTCATCGTACTTCTCCTCGATCGCGGCCAACTCTTCTTCTGAGAGCTCGCGCACCTCTTCTGATCGTGGATCACTCATTGCGCCCCCCATTTGAGTTATTCTTTTTGGTTATTGAAAAGGACGGGCGACGCTTGTCGCCCGCCAGTTCAGGGAGAGTTTATTCCAGAAGCCCGACTTCTCTGTAGAACTTTTCTGCGCCGGCATGCAGCGGCACGCCCAGTGCTGCAATGCCATCAAGCGCCGTGTCCGGCGTGATTTGCTTGCCCTTCGCATGCCCATTATCGAGCAGCTTGCGGGTGTTGTCGTTCCAGATTGCTGCGGTAATTCCGTAGACGAGCTCTTCTGACAGATCAGAAGACACGACGAGGAGCGCCGATACCGCGGGCGTCTTCACGTCATAATCGACGCCTTCATAGACGCCGCCAGGGATCATAGATGGAATATAAGCCGGGATCACATCATTGATCTTTGCGAGATCTTCTTCGCTGAAGCTGTGCAGCTCCATACCCTTTGTGGTTGAAAGCTGAACCATAGCGGAGACCGGCCACCCAGCGGCGTAGAAGTACGCGTCTAGCTGTCCATCCGCGAGGCGTTCGGCCGACTGCGAGTTGTTCAGCTCGGCCTCGTCGTAGTTGTCGCGGTTCAGACCCCACTCTGCCAGCATCATTTCCACTGCCACTTGGGTGCCAGAACCCGCCTGCGCGATGCCGACGCGCTTGCCTTCAAGATCGGAAAGCGAGTCGATGCTTTGGTCTTCTGGCAGGACGAGATGCAGATCTTCCGGGTATAGGTTGGCAACAATCCGCAGTTTCTCATGAGGCTTGCCGTCGAACTTACCCTCGCCAAGGAACATGGACCTTGTCACATCGGCAGCAGCCATCCCTGCTTCGAGCTCACCGTTCTGAACGGCGGTATTGTTGAAGACGGACGCTGTTGTCGACTGTGCAATGGCGATCAATCCAGGAACGCCACATTGTCCACCTTCATCACAAGGCCGAGAGCCCGGAGGGGAAGAAATACCATTGGCGATGGTGCCACCAATTGGGAAGTAGGTTCCCCCAGCACTGCCGGTCCCGATCCGAAAGAAAGTCGGGTCCTGCGCTGCGGCTGTTCCAGCTGCAAGGGCAACTGCGGTCGCGAGACCAAGAAGTTTCGTCATGTGCTTCATTATTTTCTCCCTATGAGCAGACTTCTTCGGGTTGAGTCATGCCAAGGAGCTTATCGAGCGTATATATAAATACAAATTTGAAAGTTTTTGATATTCATAAATTCGGCTTATATGAGATTCATGAACCTTTCACAGCTCACAACGTTTCATGCGGTTATGACCTCCCCCTCGCTGTCAGATGCAGCCGAAAAGCTCGGTAGGACACAACCGGCCGTCAGTGCATCGATCAAGTCGCTTGAAGATCAATTGGGTATGAAGCTGTTCGAGCGACGCGGGCGAAAGCTCGTACCTGTCCCCGAAGCTATGTACTTGGTCACCGAGGCGAATGGCATTCTCAAACAATTGTCCCAAGTGCGTAGAACCATGCAAGAGCTTGGGACAGGACAATCTGGCCAGCTGAATGTGGCCGCGATGCCCGGGCCGGTCTCGATGCTTTTCCCCCGCTTTATCGCAAATCATGTCGGAGATCGCGAAAACATCAAGATATCGATGCTCGCCAGAAGTTCGGCGCAGATCGCCGAACTAGCGCGGGCCCAAAGCATTGATTTTGGTTTTGCCGACCTGCCTGAAAACATAGATGTCGAAGGGTTGGTCAGGATGGATGTTCTCGAAGGAGACTGCTTTCTGGCAATTCCCTCAGATCATCGGCTTGCAGATGAGAATTCTGTCGCTCTGGAGGCTCTGAACGGTCAGAAACTGGGTTCGCTTCAAGTCAATCACTTCCACACCAGGGCGACCCAAGCAGCATTCCATGAGGCGGGCCTTTCCTTCAACCTAGGAATCGAAAGTCAGACCTTCTTGCCCATCCTTCAATTCGTTGCGGCTGGACAATGCTGCGCAATTCTCGATCCACTAACCGCCGTACATGTGAGCGAAACCGGGGAGGATCGCGAAGCCGTCAAAATCCTGCGCCTACGGAAGCCGCTTCGTTATCGATATGCAGTTCTGTCGCCCCGACATCGCCCGACCTCAGTCATTGCGGAAGACGCTTGTGAAGCTTGGTCAACGGAAGTATTTGGTTTGCTTAATGGCATCTCTGCGAACCCGAGATGGCAGGCTCAAGCCGAGTGATGGATTGATCCCTCATATGCGGAAAGCGCTGCTAGACCGCCGGTATGAGCGAAGCAGACTTTGCTACCTTTTTTGATTTCGCCTGATGCCACCATAGCAGGGATCGCAGCAAAACTTTTTGCGGTGTAGACCGGGTTGAGGATGATCCCTTCCAGTTCCGCGGCAAAGCGGTCTCGCCGATTTGTCCGTACCCCGGTAAAGATCCGCTGCGATCCCTGCTTGGTGAGAATGCCATATCCAAGAATTCAATAGCTTATCGTTTGGTATTTCTGGGACTCAAGCGCCCGAAGTGTTTCAGTCAGATAATGCTGGCACCAGCCATCCGACCAAAACCGTCGGATGTCGGCAGAGAGCCCCACTTTGACCGATGCTGCACCACCCAAACTCGGTGACATTTCTACTTGGTTGCAACAAATGCAGCAATCAGCCCGAAACCGGCAGAGCCCAAGTGTCGGATTAGAACGGTTATGAGACAGAGCGGACATTGGTTGCAAGGTCTGATAGAACCGCTTTATGCGGGAAATGATTGAACTGATAAACGAAAACAACCGCGCTTCGGCCGAAGAGTTCGATGACGCTTTCGAGCCAGTTACCTTTCGAGATGGACCTTTGGAGGTCTTCGAGCCAATCTTGATGATAGACGGTGTGACGCGGCGGCGTTATTCGCCTCAAATGCAAGAGTTCTTTGCGCTTATCGACGTTTGGCCCGAAGCCTACGACGGAAAGACGATCCTTTCCCCGCGACATCAAGGGGCGGTGTTAGAGAAAGAGGCCGTAAAGGAGGAACTTCGGTTAACTAAGGTCAATTTCGCCCCTCATCCCCCCGCCGTCCCGGGCGATGAGAGGCGCACTGTCGTCTTTGCACACGAAGTGCAAGAGAATTGGCTGGCATATCTTTGGTGGGAGACGGATACCTCTGAGGAACCGTGCGTGATTGATTACAATGGTGGCGGTGTCGACATGTTCGCAAGCATCCGCGACTTTCTCAGCACCCGTTCAGAGGGATACACTGTCAGCGAAGCTGGCATGGAGGTTGAGGCCCGGGTTGTGAAGCGGCCGCCTGACGGTTGAGTTTATTGATCGATTTTTGGGTGTACGGTCAATGCGCTCGAACCTGAGCAATGTTGACAATCACGCTGAGCGCAGCATGAGTTGGCTCGGGCACCAATGCTGCTTTTCTCCCAAGATGGCCAGATGACCGATTGGTTTTTGGTGGAGCTAATTCGGCTCCGTTTTGAGGCGTACCGTTGGCAGTAATTCCGTGAACTTGGAAAACGTCCTTGCCGAGGTCCAGATCTACTGTTGCAGCTTCCATGATGGGGCTCCTTTCCCAACAGAAGATGACTTCCCCACTATGCCGCATCGCGCGACAGTCGGGTGCAGACGTCATCCACTCCATCCGCCGTACGGTCCATGGACCAACCCCCAGCTAAGCCCCGCCATTTACGCAAAGATATGCCGCTGGAACGCAACCACCATCGCTTCGTCGTCTTCACTCGGAACGGTTGAGCGAGGCTCTTTCTGCACGGTCTTCTGATCTTCGACGGTCTGTCGTTTTCGCCGCTTCGCGACCGTCTTGGGATTAACCCCACGCTCACGGCTCCGCTTCGCGATCGCAGCTTCTGATCGCTGAATGTTAGCTCTGATGGCGAACGTGATCGAGGCGCCGCAACGACGAATTTGTCACATATTGCTCCCTTCCATTCCACAGAAAAGATCAAACAATGGCGTCAAACGCCTTGCGCAGCGATATTAGTGATGGGTTCATTTCTGGACTCACTGAGCTCTGACCGTGTCGCGAGCCATGACATTCTTCATATGATTAAGGATGTCGGTGTAATGAGAGAAAAATAGAAGGCTGCCCGCATCGGTGAACACTTTGAAACGGGCGTCTGGAAAGTCCTCACGGAATTCTTTGATCGTTTCCGGGGGCAAGTGTGGATCATGCTGTCCGTTCCAAAAATGAACCGGTATGCGCGCGCTCACCGACAGGGCTGCCTCGTACCAGTCTGCCTGATCACGCTCGCGGATCTGGCGCGCGAAAGCATCCGCAAGTCCGTTTGCTGGTGCGAGAAGAAATGGGGCCGACCGAGTGATCACCTCGAACACGTCATCATGGCGCAAGGCAGCAAGATCGGGTGGGCTTGTCAGAAATGTTGTTTCCAGAAAATGGCGCACACCGACATGGCGTACCCACGCAAAACTCGCCTCTAAAAGCAAGGGCAGGATGTGGGGTGTGTAGCGCGCTGCAGCGATGATGAATTTGTGCCACTTGCCCATCCGTTCGACCTGAGCGCGCCGCGTAAACGGCATATGACCAGCGACAGAGAACACCGCTGAAACCCGGTCAGGATGGGTGTCAGCTAGGCGGATCGCGTGGTAGCTGTCCGCGCCGAAGCTAAGTATGGAGAATTTGCCGGCGCATTCCGCATCCATCGCTGCCATCGCATCTTCGATTATTGTATAGCCGTATTCGTGACCGTTAAGCGGATTGGAACACGCCCCGTAGCCGGGGCGTACTGGCACTATCATCTTGAATCCGCAGCCGCGTGAGTAAAGTTCGATCTCGGGCAGGGATCGCATTGTTGCCCATTCACCGGTCAAGACTAAAACCGGGTGTTCACACTTGGCGCCATTGATCAAATAACAAAGAGTTCGATTGCGGGCTGTCTTGCGCTTCACAAATTGGACGGCCTCGGTTGTTTCACTTTTGAATACTTCGAAAAAGTCAGACCCATCGCTGACTTTGCCAGATGGTGATGCTGCCTCTAGCTCCATCAAGGACATGATGACTTGCATAAGTTCTAACTGCGAGTTGGTCTCGGTCTTGGAAAAGATCGATCTGAGTTGGGTGCGTACGGTTTCAACGGATCGCTGGCGCTCTCGGGCTACCTCACGGATCGAGCGATGCTCTAGCAATGATCGCACGATATCGACTTCCGATGCTGTCAAATAGAACGTCGCTTGCAGTCGAGCGTCAAAGCCCTGAGGCCAGGCAACGTCAGTCCACGCGATCAGCGCAACGTCATTTGTCTGCGATATCGATGAAATCGCTTCGACTATGATCAACCTTGTACGCTGAGATTGAGGTGCGGATAGGCGCAAGGTTGATCGGCCCGGCGCACCGGGACTGAGCACATTGGCAACAGCGGCTTTGACTTGTTCTTGATCCACAAGTTGGAATGGAAGCGTACCGTCGCGTTTCAGAATGCTTTTGCCTGTGTCGTTTGCGTCCAGAATGCGCAATTGCCTATCTACCACTACGGCAGGCACAAAAGACGCGGACTCCAGCTCTGGGAAAGCGCTGCGAGAAGATGATCGTCCAAGACGCAGGAGACTTTGGGCACGTTTCAGATGTCGGTGAATACTCAGATCGTCTAAAATCCGACCGTAACCAAAAGGCACTTGGTTGCGGATAGCCCGCACCGTGTATTCCCATTGATCCGCCAGTTCGTCAGTCCGTTGCGGCTCTAAGGCGAAATCGTACAGCAGACCCAAAGCATCACTATCGTGACTTCCCTGAGGCTTTCCTTTTAGCATATCTGAACGCTCACTGATCTGATTAAATCTCCTCACCAACAACATTATCTTACAATGCAATCCGACTAGATCGTGAACAAAATTCACCCGCACCGCGTCTGATGGGGCCCGGAATTAACGAAGCGCACCGAAAAGCATCTGCGGCGGGCCAGTGTCGATT
>CALCOY010000085.1 GCA_937897325.1 uncultured Shimia sp. | reverse complement strand
ACCTTATTAGAGAAACCCCAAATTCGTGAGACTGAACGAGAGGGATAGACATTCGTAACATTCCAAGTTGCGAAACATCCCTCTGTGATTTAGCAGCTACTGCTAACACTCGCCTGCCATCGCCAAATTCACATCTGCTTGTTGGAGATACGCTGTGGTCGATCCGAGACCAAATCGAAGATGAAAGAACAGCGATGATCCATGTAAGTCTACCAGATGGTGCGACCCGCACACTTTCTGACGATGCGACAGCTTCAGGACTCGCATCAGACATCAGCAAGAGCCTTGCAAAGCGCACAGTTGCGGCAGTGGTGAACGGGGTTTTGTCCGACCTTTCTGCACCACTTCCAGATGGGGCAAATGTTGAATTGGTTGGCCGAGATGACCCCCGCGCTCTTGAGTTGATCCGGCACGACCTCGCGCATGTCTTGGCCGAAGCCGTTCAAAGCATTTGGCCCGAAACAAAAACAGCCATTGGTCCTGCTATCGAGCACGGTTTCTATTACGACTTCGATCGCGACACGCCTTTCACGCCCGAAGACCTTCCGGTGATCGAAAAAAAGATGCGCGAGATCATTGCAGCCCGGACTCCATTCACATGTGAGATCTGGACCAGAAATGAGGCCGAAGCATATTTCAAAGAATCCGGGGAAACATGGAAAGTCGCTTTACTGGATGCGATTCCTGAAGGCGAACCCGTCAAGATTTACCGCCAGGGCGACTGGCTTGATCTCTGCCGTGGTCCGCACATGCGACACACCGGGGACGTTGGAACGGCCTTTAAACTGACCCATGTGGCCGGGGCCTATTGGCGCGGCGATGCAAAGAACCCCATGCTCAGCCGGATCTATGGGATCGCATTCGCCGACAAAGCGGCGCTCGATGCCCACGAGAAGATGATGGCGGAGGCCGAGAAGCGAGACCATCGGCGTCTGGGTCGCGAAATGGACCTCTTTCATTTTGAGGAGGTCGCCCCAGGGTCGGTCTTTTGGCATCCGCGTGGATGGAGACTTTTCCAGACGTTAATCGGCTATATGCGCGACCGCCAAGAACAGGTTGGCTATGTCGAAGTTAACTCACCCGACATCATGGACCGCGCACTCTGGGAGACGTCTGGCCATTGGCAGAACTACCGTCAGAACATGTTCTTGGCGCAAACCCAGGACGATCGTGACTATGCGCTGAAGCCGATGAACTGCCCCGGCCACATGTTGATTTATGGACAAGGCGTGAAGAGCTATCGCGATTTGCCGATGAAGATTGCCGAGTTTGGCAAAGTCCATCGCTACGAACCATCCGGTGCGCTGCACGGGCTCTTGCGCGTGCGCAGTTTCACGCAGGACGACGCGCATATTTACTGCACGCCTGATCAACTCGACGAGGAGTGCCTCAAGGTCAATAACCTCATCTCATCGATTTATAGCGACTTCGGCTTTGAAGATGTGCATGTCAAACTGTCCACCCGGCCTGAGAACAGAATTGGCAGCGATCAAAGCTGGGATCGATCCGAAGATGCCCTCAGAAAGGCATTGGATACCGCAGGCCTCGCATATACGATCTTCGAAGGTGAAGGGGCATTCTACGGTCCAAAACTGGAATACGTCCTTCGTGATGCCATCGGCCGCGATTGGCAGTGCGGCACGCTTCAGGTGGACTTCAATCTGCCAGAGCGTTTCGGTACAACCTACGTCGCGTCCTCCGGGGACAAGCTGCCGCCCGTCATGTTACACCGGGCGCTTTTTGGGTCACTCGAGCGGTTCACCGGAATTTTGATCGAGCATCATGCAGGACATCTGCCCCTTTGGCTTGCGCCTGTCCAGATCGTGGTCGCGACTGTAACCGGCGCTGCGGATGACTATGCAGAAAACGTCGCTCAAACCCTGAAGCGGGCTGGGCTGTGCGTAGAGACTGATCTGCGAAACGAAAAGATTGGCTATAAGGTGCGAGAACACGCATTGAAGAAGATCCCAATCCAAATCGCCGTCGGCGCACGAGAAGCCGAGGAGCAGACGGTTTCTGTTCGACGTCATGGGCAGAAGCAAACTGAAACAATGCAGCTGGAAGACGCAGTTGCAATGTTGGTAGAAGGCGCGAAGTCGCGGCGTCAAAGCTGATGTCTTAAAACGAATGAACCGGATCGGGGGGCAGTTATGCGTACATTCAATATGGGCCAGGTCCCACCAGTGACTTTTGGTGCCGGGCGCGTCCAGAAGCTACCTAATCTGGCAACCAGTTTGGGCAGTGGTCCTGTGCTCATTATTGCGGACGCAATCCTAGCTGATCTCGGCGTGACGGAACACCTGAAACAGCTGATGTCCAAAAAGGGACTTTCTGTTGAAATTGCTGCCGAGATTTCTGGTGAGCCCAAAGAGGCACTTGTGGATGCGCTTTGCGAGCGGGCACGTCAAGCGGGCGCAGATGTTATTGTTGGTTTAGGTGGTGGCGCTGCCATGGATGCGGCCAAACTGGTCGCCGCGATTGCTACCAGCAACCAGCCCGCAGAAAACTTCGCACTGGCGGCAATGCCCCTGCCTAAGACTGGTCTTCCATCTATTGCCATACCCACGACAGCAGGAACTGGCTCCGAAGTCACGCGAACATCGGTCATCTCAAAATCTGACGGGTCAAAGATCTGGTTCTGGGGCGAGGACATTATGTTCTCACAGGCAATCCTCGATCCAGAGTTGACCCTTAGCTTGCCGCCAAACCTCACAGCTTGGACCGGCATCGACGCAGTTGCACATGCTTTGGAAGGATCGACAGCAATAAACACCAGCCCAGCGGGCCTGCTTTTTGGGTTGGAGGCACTGCGCATACTCGCAAATGCCCTTCCAGGCGCTGTAGACAACGGCACGGATATCGATCTGCGTGCGCAAGTTCTTTGGGGCAGCATGGTCGCTGGGCTCGCGCTTCATAACTGCAACACCCATATGGGACATAACATCAGTCACGCTCTAGGGTCACTTGCGCGCGTGCATCATGGTCACGCCACAGGTCTCGCATTGGAGGCGATCTTGCCTTGGCTTGTCTCAAAGCAGGAAGGACATGCGAACTATGCGCAAGCTGCGGAAGCACTGGGAGGTCCCGCAAAAGCAGAGGCGCTGCCTGACGTATTCTCAGATTTGATGCGTCGTTGCCATATCGCGGCTCAGTTGCCCTCTGGGTGTGAGAGCGTCACCGCCGCGCAGCTGTCAGGTGAAATGCAAAACGCGGCGAATATCGGGATGGCCCGAAATGCAGTTTGCGATATCACAGAAGGCGATTTTCTGGAGCTAGCCTCTAGGGTGACCGCTCTGCCGATTGCTGCCACAGCTTCCTGACAAACAGACAGAACCCATACTAGAGTTCCGTTGCGAATTGCTTTCACATAGTTGCTTTTGCCAGTGTACTCAGAAGCTTTACTTCGACCCAGCGTTCTCGGTGCGGTTTGATACAACGGGATACCATTGGCGAACGGACACTCCACATTCAATTGCAGTCGTTCGTCCATTGCGCAGCATCGGTAATTTTGGGCTCCGAGAAGCGAGCAAAAGCAGAGTATCGGCGTGAACTGAAGATGTTGGCAGACCAGATGCCAGCTGGCTACGCAGACAAGTTCATGTTGGTGACTGATCGCAGCTTCACGCGGAACAAGCCTGTAATCCAGACCTGTTTCACAATTTCCATCGGTTTCCAGATTTTTAGGCTGCCGATGTACTGAATGATGTTCTGGGCAAATTACAGGACAAGTTTCTATTGAGAACCTCTGCAAATTCATCAGATTGGTCGGTCGCAGTTTCGCTGCAGAGCCCGATAGAGCGGGTATTCCGAAAGTTTATGCCAAGGGCTGTCTAGCTTTCAATTTCCGCGACCGGGCGGTCGAAGCATGGTGCCATTCGCGACTGTCCGAGAAGTTTCGCGTGGTGCATCTTGGTCTCTACGCGGCTGCGGCGGTGGTGACCGCCCTACCGTCGCTACGGGGCGCGGCGCAGGTATCGCGACGCATTGACTGCCTGGTTTAGGGCAATGGGGCCGGCGCTCGTGGATTGGGGCCGATGTTCGGCGATATATTAGATACCGCATTCAGATGACCGTCTATCGTCGTATTTTATGCCGTATCAGGCTTCGGTCTGTTTGCGCTGTGCTAGATTGACCTTGGCGAGACCAAAAATAGCATGTCGTGAGAGCGTGAGATGGGGGCTATTAAGTCCCTGAGGCTCCTTCGGCAACCTCTGTTCTGGGCCTAATCCTAGCACTCAAAGCTTAAAATCAAGCCGATTTCGGCCGCTTTTTGGAGGAAGCGGGCTTGTAGCGCGCGTCACACGCGCCCTAAACCGGTTTTACAAGCTTGAACGGTAAACACTCTGCAAAAAGCCGCCGTCATCCTTCGACGGCGTCCGCCAAACCCACCGCCAAAGTTTTCACAAAGTCTGCGTAATTTACGCACGAAACGCCGCGTTTAAGGTGGTGACTTTCGGGCTGACGATGCCGCTCAGAAACCTTCTCGTCGACCACCTGAGCAAAGCGCTTTGGCCGAAAAGGTCAAGATGCAACAAGGATTTGGTACGGGCGGAGCCATGCAAGCAATCCCTGACCAATTGAGGAAATGTACACTTCGCTCGAAGCCGCAGGAAGTGTCCCAGGATCGACACCGACATCATGATCATCAAGTCACAACGCATGCGATGAGAACGCGGTGTAGGGCCATCTTAAATGAGATTTACTGACGACCATAGAAACACTCCAAGCAAGGATCAATGAAAGCAATTTCAAGGCAGTCAAACATGCTGGGCAGGTATCAATGCCCAGCACCGATCACTTGCGAAGTTTCGTTCAACACCGTGCGATCTCGTCTTGGCCGCAACCAAAAGCGAACCTTCGTGCGGCGCGGGGTCCTGGCCAAACGTGCTCGACCCTGCAACTTTCGGGCTTTTTGAGCACCCCCAGCATCAGCCGTCCCGATTGACAACCATCCAAATATGGAAGCCCCGCACAATGCGGGGCTTCTCCGTTTGACGGCCTGATCGTGTCAGGCCGCGGCTGCCACCGCCCGCTTTGTCAATATGCCCAATAAATGCGCCCGGTAGGCTCCGGTCCCATGTAGATCGGTGATCATCCCGTCTGCCGAAACCGAAATGCCATCCAATGCAGCTGCCGAGAAATTCGAAGACAGCGCCGTTTCCGCCTCACTCCACCGGAAAACACCGTCCTCGGAGGCACCAGTGATCGCCACGCGCACACCGTCCGCATGCTTCGCCACGAAGACGCCCACAAGCGCAAAGCGCGATGCCGGCTGGACAAATTTCTGGTAGTTGGCCTTCTCGGGAATATTGAAAGTGACGCCGGTTATAATCTCACCTTCCTCAAGGGCCGTGCTGAACATGCCCTGGAAGTACTCATCCGCATCAATGTCACGGTTGTCCGTCTTCACGCTGCCGCCTGACCCAAGAAGCGCCGCAGGATAGCACGCCGCAGGGTCATTGTTGGCCAGCGATCCACCGATCGTACCGCGATTGCGCACCGCCGGATCTCCAATATGCGCCGCGGTCGCCGCGAGCGCCGGATAGGCACTTGCTTCGGCTGCGACGGTCGCATGGGTCGTTGCCCCTCCAATTGTGATCATCCCCCCTGACGCGCTCACGCCCTTCATGTCGGCAATGCCCGAAAGGCTCACAAGCTTCGAAGGCTGGTTCAAACGCTGCTTCAGCGTCGGGATCAGCGTCTGTCCTCCGCCCAGCGCCTGCGCATCCTCGGCCCCAAGGGCTGCGACCGCATCGGCCACGCTGCCCGGCTTCTCAAATTCGAAGTTGTACATCTCTGTCCTCCCATCGACCCTCAAAAGCCCTGCTTCTCTGGGTCAGAAATATCCCGGGGGTCCGGGGGCAGAGCCCCCGGTCCACCCTCAAAGCTCATCCGTTCATCGCCGTCCAAACGCGGTCCGGTGAAAGCGGCATGTCGATATGCTTCACGTCATGTCCCCCACGCTGAAGCGCATCAATCACGGCGTTGACCAAGGCAGGCGGCGATCCGATGGCCCCTGCTTCCCCGCAGCCTTTTACGCCCAGCGGGTTGTGGGTGCAGGGCGTCACACAGGAATGGTCGACTGTAAACATCGGCAGATCGTCCGCACGCGGCATGGCGTAATCCATGTAACTTGCAGAGATCAGCTGACCGTCCTGATCATAAGCGCAGTTCTCAAGCAATGCCTGCCCAATTCCTTGCGCCAGACCGCCCTGTACCTGGCCCTCCACGATCATCGGGTTGACCACGTTGCCAAAGTCGTCCGCCGCCGCAAAACCCAAAACCTTCACCTTCCCGGTTTCCGGATCAACCTCGACCTCACATCCATAGGCCCCCGAAGGATATGTGAAGTTTGCCGGATCGTAAAAAGCCGTCTCTTCTAGGCCCGGTTCGATGTCCTCCAGCGGATAGTTGTGCGGCACATAAGCGGCGAGTGTCACATCCCCCCAGGCCACCGACTTGTCGGTTCCTGCAACCGTGAACTGACCATCCTTCAGCTCTATATCCGCCTCGGCCGCCTCCATGAGGTGAGCGGCGATCTTGCGGGCCTTGTTGATGATCTTCTCTGTCGCGCGCACCATCGCTGATCCGCCGACCGCGAGCGAACGTGAGCCATAAGTGCCCATGCCCATCGGCGTTTTCGACGTGTCGCCATGCACGATATCGACCTGGCCCTCATCAATCCCGATCATCTCTGCGACGACTTGGGCAAAGGTCGTCTCATGCCCCTGCCCATGGCTATGCGATCCGGTGAAGACGCTAATAGATCCCGTCGCATTCACCCGCACAGTCGCACTTTCATATAGCCCCGCCCGCGCGCCAAGCTGACCGACAAGGTTCGAGGGTGCGATGCCGCAGGCTTCGATGTAATGCGCTATGCCAAAGCCACGCAGCTTACCGTTGGCTTTCGACTCCGCGGCCCGAACCTCGAAACCGGAGTGATCCGAAATCTCCAAGAGCTTGTCCATTGTCGCATTGTAATCGCCCGTATCATACTCGACAGCGACCGGTGTGGCATAAGGGAACTCCGTGATGAAATTCCGCCGCCGCAACTCAATCGGGTCAATCCCCATCTCGCGCGCAGCTTTGTCGACGACCCGCTCCAACTGGAACGTCGCCTCGGGCCGACCTGCCCCGCGATAAGCATCGACGGGGACGGTGTTGGTGAAGACCGCTTTGACGTTCACGTAGATCAGCGGCGTCGTGTAGTTGCCCGCCATCAGCGTGCCGTGTAGCCAGGTCGGGATCGACGGCGCAAAGGTCGATAGATAGGCGCCCATATTGGCATGCGTGTCCGTCCGGATCGCAAGGAATTTGCCCTGCTCATCCATCGCCAGCTCGATCTTTGTTACATGGTCACGACCATGTGCGTCGGACATGAAGGCCTCGGAGCGGGACGATGTCCATTTGACCGGGCGCCTAAGAGCCTTTGCTGCAAACGTACAGAAGGCCTCCTCAGCATAGTGATAGATCTTGGCGCCAAAGCCGCCACCCACATCCGGTGCCACGACCCGCAGCTTGTGCTCCGGGATGCCCAGAACGAATGCGCCCATAAGCAGCCGGATCACGTGCGGATTCTGCGAAGTGGTGTAAAGCGTATGCTCATCATCTGCGGCGGAATAGTCGCCCACGGCCACGCGCGGCTCCATCGGGTTGGCGACCAGGCGGTTGTTGCGCAGCTCCAGCGTCGTCACATGGTGCGCGCCATTGATGGCATCGTCCACGGCTTCGCGGTTCTCTTCGACAAACCCCCAATCGTAGCAAAGGTTTGATGTCAGATCGTCATGCACCTTTGCGGCACCTTCAGTCAGCGCGTCCTTCATGTCCATAACAGCTGGCAATTCGCTGATGTCGATTTCCAGCGCCTCAGCCGCATCTCGCGCCTGACCCAGGCTTTCAGCCACGACCACTGCGATCGGATCGCCCACATGGCGCACCTTGCCCTCGGCCAGCACCGGGTGCTTGGGTTCCTGCATAGGCTCACCGTGGCGGTCTGTCACCTGCCAGCCACAGGGGATGCCGCCAACACCTTCAAAATCAGTCGCCGTGAAAACCTTGAGCACGCCGGGCATCGCTTCGGCAGCACTTGCATCAATGCCGTTGATCGTCCCGTGTGCAACATCCGAGCGCACAAAGTGCGCGTAGGCCTGGCCGTGAATGTTGATGTCATCTGTATAGCGGCCTGCCCCTGTCAGGAACCGCACATCTTCCCGGCGCTTCGAACTTGCGCCAATACCATTGTCCTTCGGCATGTTCTTCCTCCCTAGCGTCCCGTGGGCGACACACCCACCTTACTTGTCCAACTGGCGCACAAAGCGCCCGTAAGGCGGGCGTGTCGCCCGCCACGCGTTCATGTTATTCGGCGGCGATGACGCTTACGTCCTGTCCCGACGCCGCCATGATTGCCTTGACGATATTGTGGTAGCCTGTGCAGCGACAGATATTGCCTTCGAGATAGGTGCGTACCTCTTGCTCGCTCGGCTGAGGGTTTTCTTTCAGCAAGGCCGCCGCCGACATAACCATGCCCGGTGTGCAGAACCCGCATTGCAGGCCGTGGTGATCCTGGAAAGCCTGCTGAATCACCGAAAGCGATCCGTCGGCATTGGCCATGCCTTCGATTGTCTTGACCTCAGCCCCGTCAGCCTCAGCAGCCAGCATCGTACAAGACTTAACCGCCTCACCATCTACATGGACAACACAGGCCCCGCATTGCGACGTGTCGCACCCCACGTGCGTACCGGTCAGGTTGATATCGTCGCGCAAAAATGACGATAGCAGGGTCCTGCCTTCGACCTCCCCGGAGACGGCCTTTCCGTTCACCGTCATTGACACCTTATTCATTCTCTTCCTCCCTGAATTCCGTCAGCTGGTAACCATACGTTTGAACCAGCCTGGTTTCTTTGCTTCTGCTGCGTCTTCCGCTGGATCTGCCGGGCCTTCGACCGCCTCCTGAAAGCGCGAAAAGAATTCGTCTGCCATCTTCTTGGCGAAGCCATCAATGATCCGGCTGCCAAGCTGCGCAAGCTTGCCTCCGACCTTCGCCTCGACCTCGTAGGTCAATTGCGTGAAGCCTGCTTCGACCTTTTCAAGCGTGACAACCGCACCGCCGTTTGCAAAACCGGCGGCGCCGCCTTTGCCTTCGCCTTTAATGGTCAGATTTGTGGGCTCCACCCGATCGTTGAGCGCGACGGCGCCCTTGAACGTCGCCTTTACGGGTCCGACCTTCTGTACGACGGTCGCCTCAAAACCTTCATCGGCAGAGCCGGACATCTCGGTGCAGCCGGGCACGCAGGCCTGCAGCACATTCTTGTCCAGCAAGGCAGCCCAAACGATGCCAATATCGGCATTGATAGTCCGGCTGTCATTCAACTTCATCTGGTGGCTCCCTTGCAACGCATGGGTTGGCTTCCGATTACCTGAGACACTTAAGCAGCGCCTTGATCACGGGTATATGCGACCAATGGCTTAGATATCAGCGGTCTGGAGGCTGAAAGGTCAATCCATAATCCTCAAAAATCTTTTCGATCCGCCCGTCTTCCAGCGCAAAGCGGATCGCATCATCGACTGAATAGGCAAGCGGGCGGTAGCGGAAATTCACCCCCAAGCCCAAGGTCCAACGGCTGACCGCAAAACCCGCCAACGGGGGCTGATGGATGCCAACGCCCGCATCCGCCCCGAATTCAAGCTGCCCCAGCGGGCCCATCGCTGCCTTTGTCTCGCCCGCATTCAGCGCCCCCATTGCGAAAGCCATCGTTGGGTAGCGTTGCACCTGACCGTTCATCTGCCCGCCCGCGAAAGAGGACAGATAGAAGTCCGAGATCGAGTCGTTTTCGACCGCCACCGCATCAAACCGGAAGTATGCAGGCACGGGCTTTTCTTCCGGATAGGCCGTTTCGTCGTAGGCGATCGCGATAGATTCGGTGGCGTATTGCCCGGTGAACACCACCTGTTCAGCCCGGCAGGCCAGCCGGGAATCGTAAGGCACCCGCATCATAACGTTGGAAACCGCCCCACCAATCAACGGTCCCTTCCAGACGTTGTTGCGCAGATCTGCGTCCAGGTTCTCACCGGCTGCGACGAAGTTGAACCGCGCATCCACCCCGATATCCTCGGCAATGATGCGAGCGATCTCGACATCGACACCTTTGGGCTGACCTTTCTCTTCCCAGGAATAGGGCGGATAATCCTCATAGACAGCGAACGTCATGAATCCTCGATCAATGATCTGATCAAGCTCTTGCCCGACCATGTCGCGGCTCGCATTCTGCGGCTTGGCCTGCGGCACATAGTCCGCGCAGGGATCAGTTGCGTGGGACTGCCCGGCAACAAGCAGCCCCACGACCAGGGAGAAAACAAAAGATCGGCGATGCATGACCGTCAGTTTGCAGCCGATAGCCCAATCGTCAATGCCTCAGCCGCCTTACGGTAGCCGCCGGGCGTCCCATCGATTAGCGCCGCCGCCCGATAGGCAGGCGAATCCGCAATCGGCGCACCGGACAGCGTCTCGATATCGCCCGCGATACCCGACAAACGTTCGATCAAAGCGTCCGCATCGGCAGCCGACGCGTCATCGACATAGCCCGCCATCTCGTCGCGCAACGCCTTAAGATCCGGAGTAACGCTTTCCATCGCCTCATCGTCCGGCCGTGTCTCGATGTAAGTTCGGATCGCCCAAGCCGCTTCCTGACCCAACAAATCCCCGAAGGCCGGCATCTTCGTGATCCCGTTCTGCGTGTAGCCCTCTACAAAACGCTCCACATACCACTCATCGCCATATTCCTCAGCCTCAAGGAATCGCAGATCCGGTGCCAGGCCGCCCGAGACAACCTCAAGGCCATGACACCGTGCGCAGTTCTGGTTGTAACCCGAAGCTCCGATCTCTACGGCCGCCTTCCATACATCCTCACCCGCAGCCTCTGCGCGGTACGGATTTTCGGTCAGCCATTCCTCGCCCACTTCTGGCAGGCCCGTCGTGTCGACCGCCTGCGGGGCCACGTCGCCATGGCCGTATACCAATGAAGCCGCACATCCGAATGCGACAATCCAAGCAACCTTACACTTCATAACACATGCCTCCCTGAGCGTTCCGCCCTCTCTTGCTTTCGTTCTATGTCGATCCCCGATAGGCCGGTATTGGACTTTGGTTGGGCGTAGGAAAGTCGCAAGACTAAAGTATGAATTGGCCCCTCCGGATGCGCTTGTTAGCCTTTCGACATGGGAGGAAAATTCAAACACATCGCTGGCGTGATTGCGCTTGCCGGTTTGGTCGGCCCTGCATTCGCAGACGTGTCGCTCAACATCACCTATCTGTATGTCGAGACGCCTACGCCCCCGACCCTGTCAAACCTCGATCCCGAACCGGATGATATAGGGATCGCCGGCGCGATGACCGGTCTCGACGACAACAACACGACAGGGCGCTTTCTCAATCAGACGTTTGAACTCAGCACGGTGACTATCGCCGAAGGCGAAGATGCCATCGCCGCCGCCCGCACAGCTTTGACCGCGTCACCCTACATGGTAATGGACGCGCCTCCCGACGTTCAGCTTGTCATCGCCGATCTGACAGAAGCCGAAGGTGCCGTCCTGTTCAACGCAAGTGCGGGGGACCTTTCCCTGCGCGATGACCAATGCCGCGGCAACCTTCTGCACACCAAACCATCTGACGTCATGCGCACCGATGCTTTGACCCAGTTCTTTGTGCAAAAACGCTGGGACAGCCTCGTGATGATCGCAGGCACATACCCAGAAGATCAGGCCTATGCCGAAGCGGTGCGCCGCTCTCTTACCAAATTCGGCCTGACGCTTGGGGCGGAAAAGGAATGGGCTTTCGACGCGGACATGCGCCGCAATGCGGCGCAGGAGGTCCCGCTCTTTACCCAAGATTTCGGCGACTACGATGCGCTCATTGTCGCGGACGAGACCGAGGATTTCGGTCGCTATATCCTTTACAACACGTGGGAAGCCCGCCCAGTCACCGGTTCTGAAGGCCTGCGCGCAGAAACCTGGGCACCCGTCGTGGAACAATGGGGCGCTGCCCAACTTCAAAGCCGCTTTGAAGAGGCACATAGCCGCCCGATGCAGCCCCAGGATTACGCTGCCTGGGCCGCCATCCGTACCCTGGGCGAGGCCGTCACCCGAACGAATGCAGGCGATGCGGAAACCCTGCGCGACTACATCCTATCCGATCAGTTTGAGCTCGCGGGCTTCAAAGGCCGGCCGCTGACCTATCGGACATGGAACGGCCAACTTCGCCAGCCCATTCCGCTGGTTCATGACCGTGCGCTTGTCGCCCTTGCTCCGCTCGAAGGTTTTCTGCACCAGGTCAACGAAATGGACAGCCTCGGCCTCGATGAGCCCGAAAGCAAATGCGCCGCTTTTGCAGATTGACGACCATACAGCTTCTCTGGGTGACAAATATCCCGGGGAGCACGAGGGGCAGCGTCCCCCGCCGCAACCAAAAAAAGGACCGCATGATGAAGTCTCTCTCCATTCTCGCAGCCCTCACGCTGTCCACGACCGCCGTCGCCGACGAGATCTGGGTAACCAATGAAAAGGATGACACTGTAAGCGTCATCGACATCGAAACGCTCGAAGTCGTCCGCACGATCGAGGTCGGGGAACGCCCCCGCGGCATCACCTTTTCCAAGGATCACTCAGTACTGTATGTCTGCGCGTCCGACAGCGACACGGTTCAGGTCATTGATCCTGAAAGCGGTGAGATCCTGCACGAATTGCCCTCGGGCGAAGATCCGGAACAATTCGTCCTGCATCCCGACGATCGCCGCCTCTATATCGCAAACGAAGACGACGCGATCACCACCGTCGTCGACACAGAAACCCGCAAAGTGATCGCCCAGATCGACGTCGGTGTCGAACCGGAGGGCATGGCAGTCAGCCCCGACGGAAAAATTGCCATTACAACGTCTGAGACGACGAATATGGCCCACTGGATCGACACCGAAACCGAAAGTCTCTTCGCCAACACGCTTGTCGATTCGAGGCCAAGACACGCCGAATTCATCAAGGAGGGATCAGAGCTTTGGGTCAGTGCCGAGATCGGCGGAACGATCAGCGTATTCGATGTCGAAACGCAGGAAGAGAAGGCGAAGATCGACTTCGAAGTGCAGGGGGTGCATCCCGACCGCGTGCAGCCAGTAGGTTTTGAGATGACGGCCGGTGACACGCATGCTTTCGTTGCCCTCGGACCATCGAACCACGTGGCCATCGTCAATGCCGAAACCTACGAGGTCGAGGATTACATCCTGGTCGGCCGCCGCGTCTGGCACATGGATTTCAACGCAAATCGATCGCTGCTCTTCACAACCAACGGCGTGTCAGGCGACGTCACGGTGATCGATGTCGAAAAACGCGAAGCTATAAAATCCATCAAGGTTGGCCGCTTTCCCTGGGGGGCCGCCTTCCGTCCCACCGGATCTTGAAACATCTGTCTCGGTGCTCTGCACCGATGCAATACCGACATGAAACCGACGCAATACAGACGTCGAAAGTACCCCTCGAACTGGAGTTAAAAGATGAAGAAGACCCTGGCCACACTTGCCTTGATCGCTTGCGCCCTGCCGGGCTTTGCTGACACTGACGACGATGACGGTTTCGGCGCCGCCGGTCTTCTTTCGGGCAAGAACAAGGAAGACCTGACGCCCATCATCCTCTCCGCCGGAGAGCCTTTGAATGCAGAAGGCTGGATCCTGAAATCGGGAACCTATTATGAATTCGAAATCCAAGGCGACGGCTCTCAGGAATTGGCTGTTGTGGGGCCCGAATTCTTCCGCGCGATCTGGATCGATGAGATCGTCGTCGAAGGGCTGGAAATTCGCCCGCTCGGCCTAGACAGCATTGAATTCGATGAGGCAGGCGAGATGGAGATCGGATTTGTCGCGATCAAGCCAGGGCGATATTACATGAAGATCCCCGGCACATCCGGTGAAACACAACGCATTGAAATCACGATTGAATAACGTAAGGCAGAGCTTGCTCTGCCGGCCGTCACAGGTTCACTTTCACCCTGTCGTCCGATCCCGTAAGGTGGGCTTCAGCCCACCCGCCCCCGGACCGATATGAGCCTGCAAGTCCAGAACATCTCCTATGCTTACGGGCAGAAAACAGCGCTCGACGATGTTTCTTTCACCATAAAAAGGGGCGCGTTCTGCGCCCTTCTGGGCCCCAATGGCGCCGGCAAGTCCACGCTTTACGCCCTACTGACCCGCCTGCAACTTCCGGCCTCTGGCCAGATCGAAATCGCAGGATACGATCTGGCCGCAAAGCCCCGCCTGGCCCTCGCACGGCTCGGGGTCGTGTTTCAGCAATCCACCCTCGATCTCGACCTCACGGTCCGCCAGAACATGCGCTACTTCGCTGCACTTCATGGTCTTTCGGGGCGCCTGGCAGAGACCAAAATCGATGCCGCGCTCGACCGGCTTGAGATGAAAGACAGGGCCCAAGAAAAGGCCCGGGCCCTCAACGGGGGCCATCGCCGCCGCACCGAAATCGCCCGAGCTCTGATCCATACGCCCGACATCCTGCTTCTGGATGAGGCCACCGTGGGTCTTGATTCCGCAACACGCCACGCGATCACCGGCTATGTCCACCAGCTTGCCCAAGATGGCACGACCGTCCTTTGGGCCACGCATCTCACCGACGAGGTCTGGCCCGAAGACCGCCTCATCCTGCTTCACAAGGCCAGAATACTGCATGACGGCCAAGCGAACGATCTTGGCCTTGATCTCAAGTCCGCTTTCCTCGAACGCACAGGGGCCCAGGAATGAGCCCCTATTTGACCTCTCTCATCGCCATACTGAAGCGCGAAGCCTTGCGCTTTGTGCGCCAGCGCGAACGCTTTCTGGCCGCTCTGGTCCGCCCTCTTGTCTGGCTCATTGTCTTTGCTGCCGGTTTCCGCGCGGCACTTGGCCTGTCGATTATCCCACCATACCAGACCTACATCACCTACGAGACATACATCGTCCCCGGCCTTTGTGGCATGGTCCTGCTGTTCAACGGCATGCAATCCAGCTTCAGCCTTGTCTACGACCGCGAGATGGGATCGATGAAGCTGCTTCTAACATCGCCGCTTCCGCGCTGGTGGCTGCTTTTCTGCAAGCTGCTTGGGGCCTCGGCTATATCGATACTACAGGTCTACACCTTCCTGCTGGTGGCCTATCTTTATGGCATCCAGGCCCCGCCCTTCGGCTACATCGCAGCACTACCTGCCCTGCTGGTTGCAGGACTGATGCTAGGCGCGCTTGGTCTGCTGCTTTCCAGCTTTGTCAAACAATTGGAAAACTTCGCGGGCGTGATGAACTTCGTCATCTTCCCGATGTTCTTTCTTTCCTCCGCCCTCTATCCGCTTTGGAAAATGGCCGAAAGTTCGCGGCTCTTGCACGACATCTGCGCACTCAACCCCTTCACACACGCAGTCGAGCTGATCCGCTTTGCGCTCTATGCCGAGGCAAACTTTGCCGCCCTAGGCTGGACGCTTTTGGCGACAGCGGTTTTTCTTGGCCTCGCACTCTGGGGCTATGACCCGGTCCGCAGCGGAAAGCGTCACACAGGCTGACCTTTCCTACGACCATGGGGCGGCTGCTTTCCCGACCATCTCGTGCTACAAAAAGTACATGAAAGTGGAGATCACCATGCGCCTTGCTCTAATCGCTACCATTGTTTTTGCTGGGCCCACATTGGCAGAGGATGTTGATCCGGGCGGCACATTGAACCCACAGGAATTGACATGGGAGTCCATGCTGGACCGCGCCAACAACGGTGAGACAGGCATGGTCATCTGCTCGACAGGCTATGCCATCACAAAGAAGGGCGAACATGAGGCGGCACGCAAGCTGTTCGAAGCCTGCGCCCGAGATGGATACACCGGTACGATGACGTGGCTCAGCCAGTTGGACAATAACGGGCTTGGCGGAGATTATGACCCAGACGCAGCGGCCGCATGGGACAAGCGGGCAGCTGATCTTGGCGATCCGGTAGGCAAGTTCAATTACGGGCTGAACCTGATGCGCGGTCACGGTATTGCCAAGGACGAAGCACTTGGCCGTCAGTATGTGGACGAGGCCGCAAAGGACGGTCTGGCCGTCGCGCAACGTCTACAAAATACGGATTACGATCTCGACGAGGTCACACCAGATGCCGACAACTGGAAGTACGCACCACTGTTCTAGCAGTCTTAATCTGCAAAGCCTTCAAGCACATTGACGGTGTTGATCCCGATCTCGTCCACAGCGTAGCCGCCTTCCATCACAAAAACCGTTGGCAGACCCATCTGCCCGATCCGTCGTCCTGCATCGGTAAAATCATCGCTGTCTAGTCTGAAAAAGCTGATAGGATCCTCCTTGAAAGCATCCACGCCCAGCGACACGACCAACGCATCTGCCTGCCAGGCCAAGATGTTTGCCACCGCGTGATCCAGCGCTTCCGACCAGGCCGAATACCCCGTTCCGGGCGGCATCGGCAGGTTCAGGTTGCTGCCCTCGCCAGCCCCCCGACCGGTTTCATCCGCGTGGCCTATGTAGTACGGATAGCTATCCTCGGGTGCGCCGTGAATTGATGCAAAAAAGACGTCGCCACGATCATAGAAGATATCTTGCGTGCCATTGCCGTGGTGAAAATCGATGTCCAGCACCGCAACACGCGCAACACCGCCGTTGCGAAGCATCTGCGCAGCCGCTGCCGCGTTGTTCAGAAAGCAGTAGCCACCAAACTGATCCCGCGTCGCATGGTGCCCCGGTGGTCGGCAAAGCGCAAAAGCACCCGGCGCCCCTGCCAGAACATGGGATTGCGCGGCTTGCGCCGACGCGAGCGATGCGCAGGCCGCTTCATATGTCCCGGCAGTCATGGCCGTCTCTGATGAGTGACAGAAATAGCCAACTTTGCCGTCGATATTGCGCGGCGGCCGGTCCAGATGCATGCCACGTGCGGGGATGTTGGTCGCGATCACCTCTGCCTGCATCCCTTCGGCCTTCCAATCTTCCCAAACGGTTTCGAGAAACCGCAGATAGGATGGCGCGTGTATCTGCGACAGCGGCGTCAGATCAACTGGTCCGGGATCAGCGATTTCGTCAAAGCCGCGCTCTTTCAAACGCTCAAGAATCACATCCATACGTGACGGCATCTCAAAGGGTTGCACGAACTCGCCACCATGCAGCTCATTGGGTGGTGCGTGAAGCCGGTGTTTGTTGCTGTAGAAAATCTGCATAGAGCCGCCTTTCTGCGCCGACGGTAGAACTTATCATCCTCATTTCACAAGCCAGGAATGCCGTGGACCGTGTGTCATACCGGCAAGGTGCGGCACGATCTGCTAACTCTTCCATCTTGAGCCAGCGCTGCATCAGCGCCCCTCCGACATCCGTTTTCAAACTGCGCATGCCGGTCGATAACGCTCCAGATTGTCTGCAAGCACGCATTATGCGAAGTCCCGCTGCCGTCGAGTTATCCAATCGCTCAAATGGCCTATGTGCTTCGGTCGTTAGAAACGTGCCCATGATCCTTCAAGCAGGCAATTTGAGAATTTTCGTCACCACCAAACCGGTCGACTTTCGAAAGGGCATCGAAGGCAAAGGCTTTGAATGGCCTGGCATTCAACACGGCATGCTCACGATGAATAGATCCCAGTTTGAGGCTATGTTTGAAGGGTTCGACTGGGAGACTGTCGCCTCCCCAAGGCATGCGCCGACCTGTTGCAGTCCAAGTGCAACCTCATCGGTTCAAAGTAACATTTCAACAAGGCGCATAGAGAATTTTACAAGCGGGTACACAGCCGATCCGCATTTTATGCATGAGGATGCTATGTCATCCTGTGGCCGTTCGTTTGAATCGGCGGTTTAGGTCAATGCTACCCTTGTTGAGGATATGTGGAAGGTCTTGAAACTTAAAGACCATCGGTAACTTTGCCTTTGTGGCCAAAGCGAATAGTGGAGCAAATCTCGCAATAGTCTTTGAGCAGTTGCCTGGGTTCAGGACCTATTGATGTCCGCTTTGCTGCGTGGTTCACGGTTCGAAAGA
>CALCOY010000084.1 GCA_937897325.1 uncultured Shimia sp. | reverse complement strand
AACTGACGTTTCAGGAGCGGTTGAGCTATTGCCGAAATGAGGGACTTCCAACCCCAAAAACTACCATACCATTCAAGGCGTTAGGGCAGTTTTGTAGGTCTGAGGGGGTGATGGCGGAGGAGGTGGGATTCGAACCCACGGTACGCTTTCACGCACGCCGGTTTTCAAGACCGGTGCATTCGACCACTCTGCCACTCCTCCGGGTGGCTTTCCTTAGGCTTCGATAGACGATTCGGCAAACCCAAGATCCCGTAGAGATTTCATGGGGAATTCTGCCGACACGTCCCTCAAACCTTTTCAGTTCTGACGCGACAGGCTAATGTTGCATAAAACTGCATCTCAAGATGCGCGACAAGTCCGCGGAAGCGGCGACAGGCAAGGACGCAGTCGATGGGTGGGGATATCATCAAAACACGTGGCATCCGGATGGTGCTGCTGGCTGGGGCCGCTGTGATTGCCCTCCAAGGATGTGATGACACTGGACAATTCCAAGGGTTCGGGGCGCTTCAAAACAACGATGCCCCCGAAAATGCAACCGTCACGGATGGCGAAGCTGCAACGGCCAGCGTGAGCGAACGCGAAGTTGAGGCGCCCGAGGTTTTCTCAGTCACGGATTCGGGTCTTTGGGACGGGCGCCCGTCTTTGGGTGGTGTTTGGGTCGCCCACCCAGATGTAACGACGCCCGAACGCGTGGTTGTGCGAAACCAAAGCAATGGCAAGGTGATCCAGGGCGCCCTATTCCGCCGCGAACGCGACAATCCCGGGCCTCGCATCCAAGTGTCTTCAGACGCGGCCCGAGATTTGGGCATGCTGGCCGGCGCGCCTGCGGAGCTGAGTGTGATCGCCTTACGCAAAGAGACCGTTGAGGTTGTGCCGCCCCCCGCCCCAGAAGCCCCCGACCTCCCCGAAACCGAGGTCGTCGCCGAAGCAGAAGCGCCCACAGAAGTAAGTGCGGAGTCGCTGGAAAGCGCGGCCGCCGCCATTGATGCTGCGGCACCCACGGAATTTGAGACCACAGCAGCCGATGCCATCGTCGAAACAACAGAGACCGCAGCAGACGCTACGACACCCGCCGTGGAGCCTGCGGCTTCGGCGCGCGGGGTCGGCGGGCTCTTTGCATTGCGCAAAAACCTCATTGAGGTCGTCACTTATCCTGCTGAGGAAACAGCCAATCAGACCGTCGAACAATTGCGCGCGATTGGAATTGAACCGACAGTCAAAGAAGCAGAGCGAGATGGCTTCCCGATCTGGCGGGTTGTTGCGGGACCGGTACAAACACGCGCCGAGCGAACGACACTTCTCGCGACATTGCGGCAAGCCGGATATGCGGATGCATTTCCCGTCGCCAACTGACACGTTTCGGAGACGTGAGATGATAGGAACACTCTTTCGATTGGTTCGCTCTGGCATTTACGGTCTGGGTCTAATTTCCCTGACTGCGCTGCCCGCCTCTGCGTTCGATACGACGGCCACGGCAGCGTACGTTATCGATCACACAACAGGTACTGTACTGCTGGACAAAAACGCCGACACACCACTGCCACCTGCCTCCATGTCAAAGCTCATGACACTTTACATGGCCTTTGAGGCCGTGCGTGAAGGACGCCTTTCCCTAACGGACGAGCTGCCCGTGTCGGCACATGCAATGTCTTTTGGCGGCTCGACCATGTTCTTGGACACAACCGATCGAGTGAAGGTCGAGGATCTTTTGCGCGGGATCATTGTTCTGTCGGGCAACGATGCGTGCGTTGTCATCGCGGAGGCTTTGTCGCCGGATGGGACGGAGGCTGGCTTTGCACGGCTGATGACACAGCGCGCTCAACAATTGGGAATGACCAATTCGACATTCGCCAATTCCAGTGGCTGGCCGCAAGCGGGGCATCTGATGTCGATGCGGGACCTTGGATTGCTCGCCGCGCGTTTGATTGAGGATTTCCCGGAATACTATCCTCTTTTTGCCGAAGAAGAATATGCCTTCGATGGGCGTGCGCCCTCAAACACCCGCAACAGAAACCCGGTTCTCCGATTGGGAATCGGTGCGGATGGGCTCAAGACTGGGCACACGCAAGAGGCGGGCTTTGGCCTGACAGGCTCAGCCAAGCAAGGCGAGCGGCGGGTCATCTTCGTGATTTCGGGACTGGAAACGCGGCAAGATCGGGCCCGGGAAGCTGAGGCCATCGTTAACTGGTCCTTCCGGCAGTTTGCGCAACGTCAGGTGCTGCCCGCCGAGCAACGCATTGCGACTGCGGATGTCTGGATGGGTGAAACGCCGAATGTCGGGCTTGTGTCACCACAGGATATCAGCGTTTTACTGCCCGCAGGTGTAGGCAAAGTGCTTGAGGCGGAAGTGGTCTATATCGGTCCGGTCGAAGCGCCGATCACCAAGGGCCAGGAGCTTGGCGAACTGGTGGTGAAGCCCGCAGACCTGCCTGAACAGCGCTTTCCCTTGGTAGCAGAAGCGGATGTGCCTCATGGTGGTTTCATGTCGAAGGTGACGACAGCCGCGCTGAAGCTGATCGAACAGATCAACCAGGGACCCGAGACCTGATTTGCAGAAAACGGGTCTTTTCATCTCTTTCGAAGGCATCGATGGTTCGGGAAAGTCGACACAAGCCCGGCTGTTGGCCGATCATCTGACCTCGCAAGGCTACGATGTCGTCCTAACCCGAGAACCCGGAGGCTCTGAAGGGGCAGAGGAGATACGTGCGCTGGTTCTAAAAGGCGACCCCGACCGGTGGTCAGCAGAGACGGAGATCTTGCTTTTCACTGCTGCGCGCCGGGATCACCTGGAACGTCTAATCGGGCCTGCGCTGGCCGAAGACAAGATCGTCATCTGTGACCGGTTCGCCGACAGCACACGGCTTTATCAAGGGCTGTCGCGGGGACACTTGCGCGGAATCGTGGATCAATTGCACAATCTGATGATCGGGCGCGAACCAGATCTTACCTTTTTGATCGATATGCATCCTGAAACCAGTCTGCAGCGCGCCTTGGACCGTCAGGGGGATGAAGAACGCTTTGAAACCTTCGGCGCGGACCTTCAAAGGCGAATGCGGCAAGGGTTTCTGGATCTGGCCAATGAATTTGCCGGGCGCTTCCGAGTGATCGATGGATCCCATCCGATCAAGGATGTGGCGAAGGCGGTCAGCCATGTGCTTTCCGATGAATTACAGCGGCGCAATGTCTCATCCTGATGAAAGGCGCATTTCACCCGCCAGCACGACCTGCTAGACCGCATTCATGAGCGATGTTCCAAGCCCAGATCAGATCAGTGGTGCCGCCCATCCACGCGAAGCGCATGATCTTTTAGGGCAGGACGCGGCGCAGGCCAGCTTTCTCAAGGCCGTTGCGACTGACCACTTGCATCACGCGTGGCTGCTGACGGGCCAACGCGGTATTGGCAAGGCGACGCTGGCTTGGAAGATCGCGCGTTTTCTGATCGCAACGCGACTTGACAGGTCCGATGATATTTTCGACGCGCCACCTGCATCGGCGTCCTTGGATATTCCGGCGGATCACCCCGTCAATGCACGCATTCTCGCCGGATCAGAACCTTGCCTTCTTAGTGTGACCCGCAGCGTGAACGAAAAGACCAACCGATTGCGGGCTGATATAGTGGTCGACGATGTTCGCAGACTGGCCGGGTTCTTTCAGATGTCGGCCGCCGATGGCGGGCACCGCGTTGTAATCGTCGATGCGGCAGATGACATGAACGTCAACGCGGCGAATGCGCTATTGAAGATGCTTGAGGAGCCCCCGAAGAATGCAACGCTTCTTCTGATCTCTCACCAGCCCTCCCGCCTCTTGCCGACGATCCGGTCGCGCTGCCGGACGTTGCGGCTCAACCCGCTCAATGCCGATGACATGGCCGCAGCACTTGCGCAGGCAGGCTTGGAAACCGGCCGGCAAACAGAGGCCCTTGCGGAACTGAGCGGCGGATCCGTGGGCGATGCAATCCGTCTTTCGGTACTGGGAGGGCTTGATCTCTATGCCGAAATCATAAGCCTTCTGGGCAGCCTGCCCCGGTTGGATCAACCGCGGGCGCTGAAGCTGGCCGAAAGCGTCACCGGGCAAAAGGCCGAGGACCGTCTCGATCTACTTTATACCTTGCTCGACATCGCGCTGACCCGTCTGGCCCGCACCGGCGCAGGCCACCCCCCCGTAATTGACGCTGCGCAAGACGAAGGCCAGATCTTCAGCAAGCTCGCCACGTCATCCACATCCGCACGCGCTTGGGCCGCCACGTCGCAAACAGCGCTCGCACGTGCAAGACATGGGCGGGCGGTCAATCTTGACCCTGCTGCACTGGTCCTAGATACGCTTTTCAAGCTACGTGAGACCGCCACATGACGCCGCCAGAAATCACAGACAGTCATTGCCACCTCGACTTCCCCGATTTCGCAGATGAGCTGCCGGACATTATTGCCCGCGCCCATGAAGCAGGCGTGACCCGTATCGTCACGATCTGCACCAAACTCCGGGCCGAGCCGAAGGTGCGCGCCATCGCTGAAGCGCATCCATCAGTCTTTTATGCCGCGGGCACACACCCAATGAGCGTCGCGACCGAACCAATGGCAAGTGTCGACGAACTGATCGCATTATCCCAGCATCCGAAATTCGTCGGCATTGGCGAAACCGGCCTTGATTACCACTACACCGCCGAAAGTGCCGAGGCGCAGAAGCAGTCGCTTCGGCTTCACATTACTGCAGCCCGGGCAGCTGGCCTGCCGCTGATCATCCACGCGCGCGACGCCGATGAAGATATGGCTGACATCTTGGCGTCTGAAATGAAGAACGGTGCCTATACCTGTGCAATGCATTGCTTTTCGTCGGGTCCTGCGCTCGCTCGCGCGGCGCTTGATCTGGGGTTCTATCTGTCGATGTCAGGCATCACGGCCTTTCCTAAAAGCGAGGCCTTGCGTGATATATTTGCCGCAGCCCCTCTGGAGCGCATCCTCGTGGAAACCGACGCGCCCTACCTTGCCCCGCCGCCAAAACGCGGCAAGAGGAATGAGCCGGCCTACACCGCACATACGGCACGGTGTGCTGCTGAAACCTTCGGAATTGACTACGAGACATTTGCGACGCAAACACAGATGAATTTCGATCGGCTTTTTACCAAAGCCGCCGCATGGGATCAGGCTGCATGAGCGCCACACTGTCGCTCACCATCCTCGGCTGCGGATCGTCTGGCGGGGTGCCAAGGCTTGGCGGAAATTGGGGTGATTGCGACCCCACCAACCCCAAGAACGCCCGCCGTCGCTGCTCGATCCTGGTCGAACGCAACGGGGAAGAAGGCACGACAAGCGTGCTGATCGACACCTCACCGGATTTGCGCAGCCAGCTTCTTGATGCGGGTGTCGGGCGCCTCGACGCCGTTCTTTATACGCATTCCCACGCCGATCATGTTCACGGCATCGACGATCTGCGCATGATCGTCTTCAACATGCGCGAGCGCCTACCGGTCTACGCGGATGGCGACACGACGAACGCATTGTTATCCCGCTTTGGTTACGCCTTCATTCAGCCGCCAGGATCCCCCTACCCGCCCATTCTCGAAATCCACTCGATCGACGGCGATGTGATCGTCAAAGGGCCAGGTGGCCCCATCACCTTCACACCTTTCGAAGTCAATCATGGCTCGATCGACGCACTTGGCTTTCGGATCGGCGACGTGGCCTATCTGCCCGATGTGGCCGAAATCCCTGACGAGGTCTGGACAAATCAACTGAAAGATCTCGACTGCTGGATCGTCGATGCCCTGCGCCGCAACCCCCATCCGACCCACTCGCATCTGTCCCAGACGCTCGATTGGATCGACCGCGCAAAGCCACGCGAAGCCTATTTGACCAACATGCACATCGATCTCGATTATGAAACCATCCTTGCCGAAACAGCTGACTACATCAAACCCGCCTACGATGGCCTCAGATTGACTTTTCCGCTTCCCTGATCTTCTTTTCGTCCCAAATACGGCCGCCGGAGGCGTCTATATCACTTTCCCACATCAAGGTATGCTGAATGCAAACCCTCATTGATGTTATTCTGCCTGTCTTTCTGGTCATAGGCTTCGGATACATCGCCGTGTGGCGTGGCTTGTTCCCGGAGACCGGGGTCGATGGCCTGATGCGCTTCACCCAAAGCTTCGCGATCCCCTGTCTGCTTTTTGCCGCGATCGCTCGATTGGATCTTTCGACCGGGTTTGATCCGCGCCTGCTGATCAGCTTCTACACCGGGGCCGCGATCTGCTTTCTGCTGGGCATCCTCGGCGCGCGTTACTTCTTTGCCCGCGACTGGGAAGATTGTGTGGCCATCGGGTTTTGCTGCCTGTTCTCCAACTCTGTCCTTCTGGGCCTGCCCATTA
This sequence comes from uncultured Shimia sp., assembly GCA_937897325.1. Classification (GTDB taxonomy): domain Bacteria; phylum Pseudomonadota; class Alphaproteobacteria; order Rhodobacterales; family Rhodobacteraceae; genus CALCOY01. The sequence continues at coordinate 3,419 of CALCOY010000084.1, read as the reverse complement.
CAGAGCGCGCCTACGGAGCCGAGGCGCTTACGGGCAATTACGCGATCATCGCAGTTCATTCGCCGTTCTGCTACGGACTTGGCATTACCGTGATGGAGGTCGTGCGCAATCGCGGCAAATCCGTTCTCGGCCTCGGGCAATCGGTCGGAAAGGCGATGTTTTCAAACGCGCTCGTGCTGGCTATCCTCTTGGGCTTCGTTTTCAATCTCGGCGGTATTCCCATCCCGGGCGTAGTGTCGGACGCGCTGGATCTGATCATTCGCGCGGCCCTGCCCGCCGCTCTTTTCGCCCTTGGCGGTGTGCTCATCCAGTACCGCCCGGAAGGTGACACCAAGACCATTGCGATGGTGTGCGGAATTGCCCTGCTGATTCATCCCGCCATTGTCTGGTTTTTGGGCAGGGGGTTGCAGCTCTCAGATGATCTCTTCCGATCAGGGGTTCTTACAGCTGCGATGGCTCCGGGTATCAATACTTACATCTTCGCAAACATTTATGGCCGCGCGCGCCGGGTCGCAGCATCGGCGGTTCTGATCTCGACCGCAGGATCTATTCTGACATTGTGGGTTTGGCTAAGCCTGCTGCCCTGAAACGTCGGCTCAGCGCGGCGTTTAGCGCCCCGCCCAAAAGCACAAGCCAAGCGCTGATAAAAAGCCACATCAGCATGGCAATGACCGCGCCGATAGAACCATAGACTTCGTTGTAATTGCCAAAATTCGATAGATACATAGAGAAACCAGCTGATGCGGCCGCCCAGAACAGCGTTGCGAAAACAGCGCCGGGCGAAAGCAGCCCCTTTCGTCGCAAATCGCTGTTCGGGCCAAATCGATAAATCAGGCTGAACCCCAACAGGAGAACGCCCAAAGCCACAAGCCAGCGACCCGCCGTGATACCCGCATTGGCCCAGGGTCCGAGCGGGATGAAAGAGAGCACCACTGGCAAGATCACCACGCAGACCAACGCTGTCAGAGCCACACCGATAAGGCAAAGCGTCAGAAAAAGAGCGCGCGCGTAATGCGCCAGGCCGCCGCGGTTCGGAGCGTCGTAGATGGCATTCAATCCACGCATGAGGGCCGCCACGCCCGCCCGTGAGGACCAGATGGCCAGAGCCAGCGACAAAACCGAGGCCCAGCCCAGGGTCAGCCCGTCTGTCCCGGCCAAAGTCTTCAACTGCGTCTCTATCAGGCCATAGACGTCCTGCGGCAGCAAGGCCTTGAACTCCGCAAGTTCCGTCAGTGCGAGCGCCGGATCACCGATAACCCCCCAGAGGGCAATCACTGCGGCAAGGCCCGGAAAAACTGCCAGAAGCCCATAAAACGCGACACCGGCGGCGATCAAACCAAGGTTCTTTTCGTCCGTCAAACGGCTCACATGCCGGATGGCTTTCAATGCCATCGCACCTTTGAGAACGATATCCTGCCGTGTCATCGCGTCTTTCTGGCCAGATCGTTGGTCATAGAGGGGTTTGGGCTGCCACGAATGACAAATAGCCGGTCATTGGCATTAGACCAACCAGCCATCTTTTCGGTGACCTGAATTGCCCGCTTCGCTTCACCCGCTTGTGGGGCGATCAGAGATGGCCAATCTGAAGGCGCTGCAGAAAGAGAATGACTGGCTCAAGAAGATCGTGACGGAGCTTGAGTTGGACAAACTGATCCTGAAAGAGAGCCTGGATTGTTTAAAACCGAGGGCCTGACGACGGACCAGCTTTGTCAGGCTGTGGTCCATAATCGACAAAAGCTGGCACCCTCTGATTTGCTTCAAAGGGAGGTCCTCTCCTAAACTCCTGCGGCGTCGAGGCGACCTAGATCAACGTTAACTAGGTGCGGGCGAAACACTTTTGATAAGTCCGTGCAGAACGCCTGAACGCGAGGACGACGCAAGTTTAGTGAGATTAAGCGGCCTTGACTATATGCTGAACCAAGGACGGGACTTGGCGACGATCCAATTCCGACCTCAAAGGGCGTATTGGAAGGAATAGGATTGGAGCAGTTCGACGATAGCATTGAAGCAAGGATAAGAAGGACCCGATAGGTGACGTCCACACCCAAGGCTACATCCACACCTCCGGAAGTGGTTCTGGTAAGCAATTCTGGCATTCGCGGTTTGGCCATTGCTTGGATATTTTGCCTCCTGCTGGGCGCAATTGCGACACCGGCTCTTTTCTTTAGTCTCGAGGCGGGTGATCGACCCTTTCTCACAGCTGCCGTGGTGGGTGGCATTACGTTCGTTGTATTCCTATTCGGCCTTATGGTTCGCCCCATTGCGCTCAGTCGCCTGACGCGGTCCGGTGATGAAATCAAACTCACGACCCTATCCCGGCCCGACCAATAGCACAGCTACAAGGTTGAAGATGTTCTTTTTGTTTAGCACCACAGAGGGTTTACTGGCCCATATGCTGGAGCGCCTAAAACAGTGGTCATAAAACTGCGCGGGCGACGGATTTCACTAACGGTCTTTCCCAATGCCAAGAAGGATAACTGCGACGTGGAGGGACTGTTGGGCCTTGTTCGGAAGCACCACGCAAGTTGATGTAAAACCTAAGAAAGTTATGCGATGATTTACGTTCGGGATGAAAACTGCGACGTCCCTGCACGTCTCGTCCTTGAACGGAAGCGATACTGAAGCCACAACTGCAGCACGCGTTCAAGCGCGGGAGACAGACACGCAAGACAAGCTCCCTTGTGGCTGCGCTGGTCTTCGCTGCCCCGCAAGAGGTCATTGGTATTCTCGTTGCTTGCCAATCGATGGCGCATCTTCTTGGCTGCCTGCCCGTCGGCATTCTCTTGGATCGGGCGCAACTTCGGACGCTCGCGGTGTTTTTCGGCGCTGACGTCTCTGGTTGGTTTCGGAGGCGCCGCACCAAGCACGCTTACCCACGGGCATCGAAGCTGTGTCCAAGTTCACGTGAGAGCACGGTACGGAAGAGCGTTTTGAATTGACCGCGATCGCAGACGGAATTCTGGGTGTGATGTGTCACCAACTGAATGCGTTCCATGAACGTGTCGATGGGCTGACCAAACTGATCAAACAACACGCATAGCTAGATGCGAATACGCGACGGCTGATGCGCATGCCGGGGATCCGACCGATTGCGGCCTCCGCCATCGTCGCCACAATTCGCGATGCAAGGCAGTTCGAGACCAGGCGTGATCTAGCGGCTTGGTTGGGCCGCACAACGCCGAACAAATCCAGTGGCGGTCGAGAGCGTCTTGCACGGATTAAAAAAGGGTGACAGGCACATTCGAAAGCTGCTGATCATCGGAATGACATAGCGCGCTCATTGCGAAGAACTCACTTGAGAAGGCGGACATTTGGACCGCTAAACTGCTTGACGAGAAACCCTTCCGGTTGGCGAAGGTCGCCATGGCGCACAAGGCTTTGTGGATCATCTGGGTGGCTCTCACTCGCAACGAGCCCTA
>CALCOY010000083.1 GCA_937897325.1 uncultured Shimia sp. | reverse complement strand
TCATTCTTCGTTGCAGGCCCGCGCGCAAAGAGGAGATTGGTTAGAAGCAGACCCGTAAGCGTCAAGCCTATTGAGAAGATGAGGAAGGGGTTCAAAGGCTTTTCCTGCAAGGTTACCAGAAAGTCGATTTGGTCATCGGAGATACTTTGTTGGGCATCTGGATCACTGACCTTTGGTACTTCATCAACGCCTCCAGATTCTATCGGGTGATGGGACTTCTATCCATTGATATGGTTCAATGCGTGGTGACATTTTGTTGACCTCTGGGCATGGGGTTGAACCAGTGAAGCGCCAATAGATGCAGTGTGTTAAGATCTGGGATAACGCTCCGACAAAACGGCCGCGAAGGCTTCGTGTTAAGGTTGTGGGATCGCGGCAAAAAAGGGCATGAGGGTTCGTCCAAGCGTGCCCCGATATTGTCGCAAATCTTACCCGCACAGTTTGTTTCCAAGCGTTAACTATTTGCCTTCTCCGCGCCCGGAATCATTGCGAGGTGGGCGGATTTATGCCATGCTCTGCTGGGAGTTTTTTATGGTTATTGATCTCAAGTTTTATTTCAAGGTCTTCCTAAGCAGGATCACGCTGTTTCTGACCGTGTTCATGTTGATTTGTGCGGGAGGCATCGCGTTCTATACGTCGCTTCCGAAGGTCTACGAGACACAAGCGTCGCTGCTGGTTGAGGGGTCTCAGATCCCAAGTGATCTCGCTGCATCGACCGTCCGAACGGATGTCACCGATCAGATCCAGATCATTCGACAGAAGCTTTTACGCCGGGAAAACGTAATGTATCTGGCAGAACGTTTCGGCTTTTATGCGGACAGACCGGATATGCAGCCCAACCAGATCGTTGCTGGGATGTTGGAACGCATTAGCATGAGGCTGTCGATGGGACGCGGGCAGGCCACCATCTTCACGATTGCAGCCGAAGCGGATGATGCACAAACTGCGGCGGATCTGGTCAATGAACTGGTCAAGCAGGTGCTGGATGAAGACGCCGCTTTCAGGACCGAAGTGGCGACCAATACGCTCGCCTTCTTCGAAAGCGATGTGCGTCGTTTAGGTGAGCAGCTTAGCATTCTCGACCGTCAGATTCTCGACTTCCAGAACGAGAATATTGATGCGCTGCCAGAGACGCTTGAGTTTCGGTTGAGCCGTCAGTCACTCTTGCAAGAGCGCTTGACCGTGGCACAACGTGAAGTCAGTCAATTGTCCGAACAACGACGCAGGCTAGTAGAGCTTTTTGAAACCACCGGCAGTACAAATGTGGCGCCTGACCGCCCTTTGACAGCTGAAGAAATCGAACTTCAGCAACTCAGGACCGATCTGCGGGAAGCGTTGGCGGTCTTTAGTGAAACAAGCCACCGCGTCATCGTCTTGCGCCGACAAATTGAACAATTGGAAGCTCTGATCGAAGCGCGGGTGCCAGAAACTCAACCAACCGATACACCAAGTGGCAGCGGGCTGTTTCGTGCTCAGGTGGTTGAGATCGATACGCAGATCAAAACGCTTCAAGAAAGTGCCGGGACACTCGAAAAAGAGATTGCAGTTCTTCAGGACTCAATGGAGCGCACGCCCCAGAACACCATTGTCCTCAGCGCTATGGAGCGGGAGAGGGCCAGCATTCAAAATCAGTATGATAATGCTGTCGAACGCCTATCTGCTGCCGCAACGGGTGAGCGCATCGAGGTTTCCGCAAAGGGCCAGCGCCTTTCATTGATCGAAAACGCGCTGGCACCGATCCGTCCGAGCAAGCCCAACGAATTGCTGATCGCTGCTGGGACCTTGTTGGCTGGCTTTGTGCTGGGCTTGGGCGCGGTGGTGCTGAAAGAACTGCTGCAGCCGACGATCCGTCGCCCGATTGAACTGACCCGAAGCCTTGGGGTAACGCCCATCGGAACCTTGCCCTACATGGAAACGCCGGGCGAGATTTGGTTGCGGCGTGGCATGCGTGGTGTCGCGGTGATCGTCGTACTCGCGGGGATTGCAGGTGGGTTATTCCTAGTGGATCAAAGAGTGATGCCATTCGAGCAGGTAGCTCGGATCATTATGCAGGGCGACAGGCTTTGATCGCACCTTGACCCTAGTGCATTGGTATTTTGGATTGGAAACGAAAATGGTTAAGCCGGAGATTGAATTCCGCACAATGGATGAAGATGGCGACGACACCGCGTTTGCCCCAAAAGCGCCCGAGGAAGTCGACCAAACCGACATTGCCTGGCTCGAGCTTCCGACTTTTGAGCCGAAAGAGAGGCATCTTGCAAAGAAGCGCATCGCGGCAAATGTTCGGGGGCCGGCCAGGACAGCGATCGATCTGATGCGGACCCGGCTTTTGCGGGTGATAGAAGAAAACGATTGGAAGCGGGTGATGGTCACGTCACCTACGCCGAATTGCGGCAAGACAACAGTCGCGGCAAATCTGGGCTTCGCCTTTCAACGTCAGACCGCCTTGCGGACAATAATGATGGATTTCGATTTGGCCCGTGCCGATCTTGGCAAATCGCTTGGCCTGAAGCCAACCCATGATGTGGCCGATCTTCTGATGGGTGACGTGCGCCCCACTCAGCAGATGTACCGGATCAAACACAACCTTGCGATTTCAGCGAGCAATGGTGGTATCGACAGCCAGTCTGATATCCTGAAGCTTCCAGAAACGCAGACCCGGATCAATGAAATCGACGAGATCTTTGCACCCGACGTTATGCTTTTTGATTTCCCACCGTTCTTTTCGAACGACGATGCGATTGCAGCTTCGAATTTCATGGACTGCGCGATCATCGTTGGTGCTGCGGGCGAAACCTCTGTCTCTCAGATCGACAAAGCGGAACGTGAATTGTCTCAGTATACGGATGTGGCTGGCATCGTGCTCAACAAATGCCGGTTCGTATCGGAGAATCGAGGGTACGATTATCCTTACGGTTGATAGAAGGTTACGACTTCGCGCAGTTCAGATTTCTTTGCCGATCGCCTGACACAGCATCCAACCCATCCGAACCATTCTTTGACGAGCCAAAGTGAAGAGGGCGCGCGAGCGTTCTAGCGGGCTCAGCGTTTTCGTCTTAAGGACTTTCGGGGTATGCGCAACAATACTGGCTGGCATGGCCAATGCCCGAAGCGTCCAAAGCAGGCGGGCACGCGCATCATTGGCGCGCAAACCGTAGCTTTCTTGGGTGAGACGTTTCCATTTTCCACGCAAAGCCGCCCAGTCATTTCGCGATGGATGACCAACGCACAAATTCGGTTCATAGATCAGGTTGAATCCAGCTGCGCGGGCGCGTTGGCACCAATCATAGTCCTCGGAAAGCCCTTCGCGAAAACCGCCGATCGCTTCGAAGACGTTCCGATGTGTCAATAGGTTCCCCGACCCGGAAAACCCCATCTTTTCAATGTATTTCTTGAAGTCGAATGCGAAGACATGCTCAAACGCTTGCGCGCCCGAGCGTGGGGGAGCTGTTTCGTCGAAGACAGTAACTTTTCCCCCGACCAGATCTGCCTTTTCACAAACCTGAATCGCCGTTTCTACCCAGTCGTGTTCTGGCAGGCAATCACTATCGATGAAGAAGAACCGCGCGGCCGTGGTTTCTAAAACGCCGCGATTTCGGGCGTGAGCGGCGCCTTTCTTTCTCTCAGTCAAAAGTCGAAAGGGCGGCGGAACCTTGGGTAGAAAAGATGAATTGTTATCGACGACGATGGCATCAATCCGATCGTCAAGCTGAGGGTGCAAGGCATCAAGACACCGTTTCAAGCGGGTTTCGTCATTGTAGTGCGGAATGATGATGGCGAAGTCAGGCGACGTCATCGTTCTGTATCCAAGAGTGGCAATGCAATTCGGCGGGTGGAGATCAGTTTATCTGTCCAGCCAGAACGCTTCCTTTTTTGATGCAGAGGACTTGAGGACGCGGGAAAAGACACACGAGACACCGACGTTGTACCGAATGTAATATGATCTGGGGATCCATGTTCGATCATATCATAGCTCATGGTAGTTTCACTTATTACAGACCGCAATCAAAGCGCGGAAAAGGATAAACAGTCGACAATTAGTACTTTTTAGCAGCCCAAGAAGATTTGATCGCGAAGCACTCGGTTACGCGATCAACAGATCTATTTCACAGCAGCGCGAGGCTGCCCCAGCCGGGAGAAAAGACGGGCAAAAAGACCGGGCCCATCCTTGTGGTCCGTCTTCAGCATTGAGATGAATTCAGAGATTCCATTCACGAGATCGTCGTGGCGGGCGCTATAGTCGACACTCACCGGATCCAGATCCGGTTGCCGCAATAGCGCGTCCAACTCAGATGTTTCCATCGCAAAATGTAGTCCCGTGATGTCGCAGAAAGCCTTTGCTGTGGCGACCTGATGGTCGTTTCGGTGCTCGCCAAGCTCGTGACGGCGTGGCACGATGATCAGCGGGCGTTGATGCTGGCGCGCAGTCAGAATGGTGCCGATCCCCGCATGAGCTACAACGATCCTTGCGCGCTGAAAGGTTTCCGCGAACTCTGCCGGTTTCATGATCCGGCGTACATCCAGATTTGGATAGCTCTCTGTATCATCTCCGATTTGAGCGATGACCTCTTCGTTGCTACGCGCAGCGTATTCATCAAGCGCTTTGGCCAAGCGTGGGAAAGCAAGTTGCGTCCCGACAGTGAGGAAAATCATATTATCGCTCCCATGTAATCAGCACCTTCCGCGTCGGCTACGTGCTTCCATTGAGACAATCGCAAATCAGCGACCCGACGGGCGAGCTTGCCGGACATCGACATCTCTTCTGCATTTGCGATCGAGTCGATCCAGACGGTACGCACGCGAAGAACGCGCGCCACACCGAGGGCCAGCAAACCAGGTAGGGCGCCTGTCGAAATCACCGCATCAGGCCTAAAGCGCAAAATGTGAAAGAGGATCACGATCGCTGCCCAGGGTCCGAGCCACAATGCATTGCGATTGCAATCCGGGATAATGATGAATGGCTTTGCGTCAAATTCTTCCGGCAATTCCTTTAGTGTCGTCGCGAAAAGAACGTCACAATTTGCGACTGCCGACCGCAATGCCATCAGCTGTTGCCAATGGCCGCCTGCGGAGGCCACGGCCAGGACCCGCTTTGGTGGCCCTGTATTGCTACGTGTTGAAATCATTCCCATTCCCCCAGAAACTGTTCCGGATTGGGCGCCACTTGGCACCTCAACACCGGTCGTAAATGTCTTCGTATCTCTTGATGTCGTCCTCCCCGAGATACGTTCCGGTCTGCACCTCAATCAGGTACATTGGCACCTTCCCCGGGTTGGCCATTCGGTGCACGGTGCCGAGCGGTATGTAGACAGAGCCGTTTTCGGGCACGAGCTTTACCTCGTCTCCAACTGTCACCTCGGCCGTCCCACTGACCACAATCCAATGCTCTGAACGGTGGACATGCGATTGCAATGACAGCACGCCACCCGGCTTCACCATGATGCGCTTGACCTGAAAGCGGTCGGCCATGATCAGTGACTCATACCAACCCCAGGGGCGATGGCAGCGCGGATGATCGGTTGCTTGCGGCTTGTTTCTGGCGCGAAGCTGCGCAACGGCTTGCGGTACCTCTTCGAGGCGGTCGCGGTCTGCTATCAAGATGGCGTCCTTCGTTGCCACCGCGACGACATTGTCGAGACCAACGCCGACCATCTGCATCGCGTCATCATCGCAATGCAGCAGGCTTTCCCGGCAACCGACCGCAGTGATGTCACCCAGCTTTGCGACACCGTTATTGTCACGTTCCATCGCGTTCCAGATCGAAGCCCAATCTGACAGGGATATTATGTCACCGTCCAACGCGGTGGTCGTTGTTGGGCGTAGAATTTCTGCAATCGCCGTGGGCCGACTGGCGTCGTCCCCCTCATCGTTTTCGATCGTTGTTTCAAGCATTGCTGCGCCGTTGGCCGTCTGCTTGCAAAGGGTCAGAAGCTCAGGCGCATGCTCTTCGAAAGCGGCGATAAGGTCTTTCTGCCGTGCAAGGGTGAATGACGTCCAATGATTGGATTCCGCAATATCAGTTTGGGCCGAGGTGGGGACCGTTCGTAGAAAGGGCCTATCTGCGCCCGATGTTCCGGCAGCGCGCGCAATCTCAAAATGGGACTGCGAAGCCTGGCTGGAAAGGCCGATTATCTCGCCCTTCTGCAAACGGTCGATGGCTGCCGATACCGCCGCCTTGAAGGCCTGTTGACTGCACTTAATGTGGAGAACAGGCGCCAACAAGATAATGGCTTCAGGGTCATTTGTTGCCTGCAAGACAGCATCAAGAAGCACAGCTGAATCTGACCATGAGTGGGGCTGTGATATAATGTTAGCGTCCCATATGCCCCTCTCTTCCGCCTGGCTTGTGGCCAAGAAGCGAAAGTCTTCCGAGGCTATGATCGTAGGTGCGTCGAAATCATCGTCCGATAGGTGCGCCAGCACATCCTGAAAGGGTGACTGCTCGCCGAAGATTGGAGAAAATTCCGGCGGGTAGGACTCTCTGGAGATCGGCCAGAAACTGGCAGAGATATCGAGTGTAAATACAATGGGTTTTATCATCATGAAACTGTCTACTTGCCTAATACAATTAGAAAACAAAAAGGTGCCGCTTTCATACATCGGCCGCCCTAGCTTCGATCACTCTCAAGTCTACTTGGTGGAGTCGGATCCAATGCGGCCAAAGGGCGTAAGTCTAATTCTATTCATCTCCCAACGCTATGGTCACACGTAAAAGAGAGGAGAATGCACTAGCATCCCTCTGCCACTTAAGGTTATGTGTGATTGGGGCGACACTATTATAGGCCGCAAGCACCAGAAACAATTACACTCAGCAGCTTTAATTATTTACGAGCAACCGCTCAAATTACCATCTTAACCTTTGTTAATGTAAGATGCAAATGTGTTGGCAACGTGTCAATATCTTTCTCCTTGATACCTACAAAGAGTGATCTGCAGAACACTTAAGCGGGTATTGGGAAACTTATATGCACTCAATTGGTGTGCTCCGGTTCGGGAGTGGTGGAGTTTTAGGCATTTGACGATTCGCCTGCCACAGCGCTTGCTTCATGAGGCTTGTCGATGTTTTGCAGTAGTGAAGGTTGACTCGACCTGTGATGGTGGGAAGCCTCCAAGTTGGTAGGGATGGCATTCGCTTTGATACAAACATTAAGTGCCGTCTGCGTGGGTTACTTCCTCGCACTTGCTCAACAGGTGGTTTAAACGCTCATCCTCTCCGATGCCGATGCTCATCGGAAAGACTGGTATCACCAGTACGATGGTGTCACTCAGCGGTTGATGAATCGCCTCGGCTGGCGCATTGTCTGCGCGATCGCTGGGATCCACTGGTTGTTTGGTTGTGTGAAGTAACTGGGGTAGCGGGTGAGGTGATCATGTTATTTATTGCTGATGAGTTCTTTTGTGACTGATAATTCAAATGAAATGAAATTTGGCCTTCTCTGGCATTCCATTACGTCAGACAATCTTGGCGTCGGTGCATTGACTTTTGCGCATATTAAAATTCTCGAGAATGTATGTGCGGCGCTGAATATAAAACCGAAATTTGTCATTCTGGGTTGGAAAGATAAACGCGCAGCCTATTTGGATCGTGACGATCTTGAGGTTGTCGAGTTGCGACTAAAGGATTTTGTGAAACCAATTGGTGGCCTCTTAGGCCATTTGCGCAATTGTGATGTTGTTTTTGATATCAGCGCGGGAGACAGCTTTACCGATATCTATGGAACAAAGCGGATCGGAACCATGTTGGGCGCCAAGTGGTTGACGCATGTTGCGTGTCGACCGCTGGTTCTTTGCCCACAGACCATCGGGCCCTTCAACCGCCCATGGGCCCTGCGCGCAGCACTTGGGACGATCAGGCGTTCAGCGGTCGCGGCCACGCGTGATGATCTCTCAACTGATTTCCTGCGAAATTCAGGGTACGATGGCCCATTGATCGCGGCAAGCGACGTGGCCTTGCGATTACCCTACGAGAACACCAATGGTGCCGAAAACGGGCGATTGAAGGTTGGACTGAACGTTTCCGGCCTCCTGTTTAACGGAGGGTATGATCGTGACAACATGTTTGGCCTTAAGACCTCCTACGCGCATCTGATCCAGAACTTGCTTGAGCGATTAACCTTGCGGAACGATTTGGAGGTTCATCTCGTCCCGCACGTCATATCCGATCATATTGAGGTCGAGGATGACTATCGGGTCAGCCAAAAACTTGCCAAGGCCTTCCCCTCGCTCGTGGTCTCGGAGAAGTTCAATAATCCCGTCGAGGCCAAAACGTATATATCGGGCATGGACTTTTTTGCAGGTGCTAGGATGCATGCCTGTATCGCTGCATTTTCATCCGGCGTGCCGGTTCTGCCGATGGCGTACAGCCGGAAGTTCGCGGGCTTGTTCGGCGCTTTGGGATACGATCTGATCGCAGATTGTCAAAGCGAGGGGGCTGAACAGATCATCGACAAGTTCGACAAGGCCCTGCAAAACCGCGAGGAACTGGCGAACAAGACGCAGGAATGTCTGCAGCGGGGACTCGAACGGCTTCAGCTCTATGAAGATGCCGTGTCCGAGCAGTTACAAGCCGTGATGAGCCATTCCAGATGACCGTTCAAGGGCGGCCGGACGTTCTGCAAAAGGTGGTTGATGGCAGGCTTTGCAGCGGTTGCGGCGCTTGTGCCGCGCTCGCGCCCGAAGTGGTCACCATGGACCTTTCGACGGACGGATATCTGCGGCCCAAACGGTCAAAGCCGCTGTCCGAGGCGCAAGGAGCTGCGATCTCATCAGTCTGTCCGGGTCTTGGGATGTCACTTCAGGCCGATGACCGATTTGATCATGTGCTTTGGGGGCCTTATCTGTCCGTATCTAGCGGATACGCCGAGGATCCAGATCTGCGGCACAACGCTTCGTCAGGAGGCATCCTTTCAGCGCTTCTCGTACATCTTCTGGACAGTGGAGAGGTTGATTGTGTTTTGCAGATCGCGGCTGATCCAAAGCGCCCGATCGGCAATCAGACTGTTTTCAGCAATAGTGCCGACGATGTATTTCAAAGCGCGGGGTCAAGATACGCGCCGTCCGCGCCGTTGGCAGAGATCGGAACACTTCTCGATGGCAACATGCGCTACGCCTTCGTCGGCAAGCCGTGTGATGTCGCGGCGCTCCGCACGATGGGCAGGTCCGATCCCCGCGTTGGCGCGCGATTTCCCTACATGCTGTCGTTCTTCTGTGCCGGCGTTCCCAGCTTGAAAGGCGCAAATGAGATCCTTTCCGAAATGGGAGTCTCCGAAAACGAACTCGCCCAGTTTCGATATCGTGGAGACGGTTGGCCCGGCTACGCCACCGCTATCAAAAAGGAGGGTGGTACAACACGAATGAGCTATGCCGAAAGTTGGGGCGGGATTCTGTCCCGTCATGTGCAGTTCCGCTGCAAGATCTGCCCGGACGGCACAGGCAGTTTTGCTGATGTCGTTTGCGCTGATGCTTGGGAGGCCGACGAAAAAGGATATCCCGTGTTTTCGGAAGCCGAAGGTGTCAGCCTCGTAATGGGGCGCACCAAGCGCGGCGAAGCGCTCATTGAGAACGCAAAGGCGGCGGGTCGTATCAAAACTCAACCTTTCGACATTGATGGTCTCGCTGCCATACAGCCCGGCCAAACACAGAAGCGGCGTTTTGTTCTGTCACGGCTCTTGGCCTTGCGAATGACCGGTCGGGTCGTGCCTTGCTATCATGGCTTTCATCTCTGGCAGAATGCGCGAAAGGCCAGACTGGGCCGGAACCTGAAGAACCTTCTGGGTACCTTGCGCCGGATTGCTCGCGGGCGATTGTAACGAGTCAGAGCGGCTACGATGCGGCCGCAAATTTGGTTAAAACAGGTTTTCAGGGCAATTCTGTCGCGGTTTCGGCGATCAGATTGCTCGGCATGACAACTTGCAATAGGTAAGGTGGCTCCGGGTTGGGCTGAAACCTGCCTACGCCAGCGAATGGTAGGCATACGGCGACGCGGCTTACCCAGTGGCGGGAAGCGCTTGAAAAGCCTCAATCTATTTTGCAGATGCGGCATGCTGTAGACCATGATGCTTGCCCAAACCCGCCGATCGGCCGGGGATTGGCGGCAGATTGTCGCCACGAAGATAGTCCGAAATCGTCCATGAGTTGCCACATTTTGAGGGTCCCAGTACGCCTACTAGAAATGGAAAACGGTATCTACAGAGGTTGGTTTGTTCGTCAATTCTGCAGTCTGCGAATTGATATTGTGTGTCTCAAAGGCGGCCCGTGAACTTCGCCCTGACTGTATCAAGTACCTCGATGTGAAAAGGCTCGACGACAACGAAAGTCGCGTTGTCTGAGTGCTCCTGACTAAAAAGCTGGTGTTAACCGGTCGTACACACGTTGAAAATAGCTTCGCCGCGAATGGCGACAGATGCAGAGAAGTAGGACAGACCCGATGGCGACGAAGAGTGATCAGATATCAGTATCAACGCGAGC
>CALCOY010000082.1 GCA_937897325.1 uncultured Shimia sp. | reverse complement strand
CGTCCATGCATATGTCGAGTACTCAAAACACATCTACTAGGCCGTTCTGTAAAAGGGGCGCGTGCAGTTTTGTGCGCCCCTCTTCCGGCGCTTTGGCCTATATATCGACTGTGCTACGAGGCTTGGTTACAAAAGAACCAAGCAAACTTGTTTTTTGCTTCGGATAGAGTGGAACTTAGGACAGATGATCCTCAGGTTCGTATGCCTCGGAAGACCGGAGCGAAGATATTATCAATGTGGTTGTTGAGCAGCCCATTCCACTTTGCTCTATGCCTCATGCAGTGCAGAGGGCGCCTGTTCTGAAAGAATCCTTTGTTTGGAACGCCGCCTTAAGGCATGAACGAATGCAATCCCGCGTTTTAAGAAGCTGTGTATGCCAACGATCTTCTCCTCGGCTTTGCAGCAATGTCAGAATAGCGGGGCTACCGTCGATCAACATTCGACCAGACCGAAATAGTAAATCTACGAATTGATGTCGGCAGGTTCAGGTTTGCGCAGACACGAAGCAACGCCCGTATGGGTTCTGGATATGTCGTGCCGGTTCGCATGGTTTCCGACCATTGCGCATGAGGAGCAATCAGTAGAGTCGCCCTTTTGATCGCTCGCGAGCCTATAATGTAGCGTCGTGATCGGGCTTGGTTGCAATGCAGGCTGCCGCTGATGCGACATTGCGCCCGATAGCTTGAGCACCGGATCTTTCACATCTTGACGAAATGAGGAGCTGACATGCCAGAAGTAGAAGCCTTTGACCCGCCCGTCGACAGTCTCTTGGCCGGCTTGTCGGACATTCCCGGGATCTATCTGGATTGCTTCAAGCTGATTGCTCCATTTCCCTACACGTTGCAGGATCTCGTTCTTGCCTTTTATACCACCCCGCTCTTCAAGGCGGAGAGGACAGTTTTACGTTTCACAGCGCGTCGGCTGTCCACGGATGCAGAAGCATTGGCCCTTGCAAGCGGCCACACGGATCGCTTTGCCATATGGAAGGTTGAAGACCGGCGAACCGATGAAATTCTTTTGGGTGAGAGCAGTGGCCGGACGAAATCCTGGCTCGGCGTCGCTGCGATTGCGAATGGGACTGAGCTTATGTTCGGCTCTGCCGTCCTGCCTGTGAAGGGGCGGGACGGCCAACCCACGCTGGGTCCTGTTTTTCATACACTATTGGGCGCGCACAAGGTGTATTCGCGCGCTTTGCTGGCTGCTGCCGGGCGAGGTATTACTCAGGCCAGTGCAGGGTGATCGAAAGTCGGACGTGAAAAGAGCACGGGCTTGCCATTGCGCAGATCGTTTCTGAAGAGGGCCGACAAAACCAACAAGGCTTCGGCATAGCCAGCGGCAGAGGCACGGTCAGGTTGCAGACGAATGGTTGTGGGGTCGAACTCGTTCAAAGCCTCTGCCCAGACCAGTGGATGCACTTCAGTGAGATGCTTGCGTGCGATTTGGCGGGCCGATTGGGCCAGATCGAATAAAATGAGATCGGCGGTTTCGCTGCCGGTCTTGCGGCGCTCGATGCGTGTGGTGCAATAGGCCAGCAGCGTGTTGGCATGGTATTGATCCGAGGTCAGGCGCATGATGTCTGAGATACCGTCTTTAAAAAGGCGTGAGTCGAGGACCTCTGCGGCCTCGGGCCACAGGACCACCGCGTCCATCATAACCCAGACATAACCGCCGGCCCCCCAGACATCGCAGGTTTGGCCCGCGATTTGGCGCGCGGCACGATCCAGAAATGTTACGTCAAAGCGGACAGGATCCATCTGACGGCCCAACGCACGCAGGCAATCGGGGTCACGTGGATCGAGATCGTGCCAGGTTTCGTGAAGCGCGAGGATGTCTTCGGCGCCCTTTGCCCGTTCTGCCAGGATATTGAAGCACAGCGCGGCGATGAACGGCGCGTCAAGCTGAGCAGGATTTAGCCTGGACACAAGCTCGACGGCCTTGTCCGCATGGGTGCTCGCTGCAGTTTCAAGGTCGGCCTGACCGAACTCGTATTCTACAGCGACGCGCAGGGCCTGGGCAATGTCGTCATGGGTGGCCGCGACAAGTGCAATTGCGTAAGGGTTTTGCGGAAAGGCCTTGAGCACGACGCTCAGGCCATGCGTGCCCTGGGTCATCACGGCACCCGACAGTCGAATGTTGCGGGCAAGCGCCTCATAGACGGCCGCGACTGTGTCGGAGCGGGCCCCTAGGGCAAGCAAAGCGACTGCGGATTTGCCCGAGGGCGTCTGGATTCGGTCGCGGTCAAGATCGGCCATGCGTGTGGCAAGGCCAGCCCAGTCTTCCTGTCGGGCGAAGGCGCGTCCTTCTTCTTCGTAGGCGCGGCATAGGTCGTGGTCGCCGAGCGGCTCGGGGCAGTCGATGTCGAGAGCCAGAGACAAGTGCTCTGACGATGAGCTCATTTGAGACGAATCTGAAAGGGCGATGTCTTGCAGGACGGCATCCGGGGCATCTGCCTGATTGGATTTCCGAAACACGAACCCCAGGTGGGGCAGATTACGTCGAATGCGTCCTGCAAGTGTCATCATTAACCATAAAACAAACTCGTTATAGATCTACGTTATGGTGAGGCTTTGGGGCCTAATCGTGACCGGCCAAAGGAAAGTCGGCGACCGTCCAGCGTCATTTCGGCCGTCTGTTGCCCAATTGATAAAGAATCGGTAAATGGCCCAATCGGGCTTGCGACAGCGCGGCGCTTGTCGACATGGGTGCCATCCGTGCAGGATCGAGAGATGCGAAGCCTTTTGATTGTTCTGAGTTTTTTGATTGTCGCGCTGACGCAGGATGCATTGGCCGATGAAAGTTCGGCGCGTCCGCAAGGCCGACCAGCGTCACCTCCTCCGGCGCAATGGCAAGAGGTTCCCGACGCGCGCTTGTGGTCGAGGGCAGCGGATGCCGCCTTGCGGGGACACGGCGCATCGCTGATCAACATGGTGCCCGGGGACGTGACGGGATGGTGCCCCCACTACGCGGATGCCCCTCCGGCGGCGCGGCGGGCCTTCTGGATCGGCTTTCTTTCCACGCTGTCGCACTATGAAAGCACGTGGCGGCCCGATGCCGTGGGCGGAGGCGGGCGCTGGTTCGGGCTTTTGCAGATCGCTCCGGCGACAGCGCGAGGATACGGATGTGCGGCCCGGTCGGGCACGGCCCTGAAAGATGGGCCCGCCAATCTGAGTTGCGCAATCCGGATTATGGCTCGCACGGTAGCGCGGGACGGCGTGATCCACGGGCGGGACAGTAAATGGCGGGGCGTCAGTGCGGATTGGGGACCGATGAGGTCTGCCCGCAAGCGGGCCGCCATGGCCGAGTGGTTGCGCGGGCAACCCTATTGCCAGATGCCCCAAAGCTTGCGGCCTGTAAGGCGTCGACGCTCAGAACCCGAAGGCGGCTGAGACATCCTGCCAGACCTGCGGATAGCTTAGAAACAGGAGATGACCGTTGTCCTGATACGCGATGATCTTCGCGTCTGGAAGGGTGGCTGAAAATCGGCGCAGAGCGGGCAGGGGAAAGACCGGATCGCCCGCGCCATGAAAAAAAGTGACTGGCACGCCTTCCAGCGCCTCCACCTCGGGGCCAGGCCAGCGTCGGATAGCCGTCCAGTGCCGTCGGGCCAAGCCGTCCTGCGGGATCTCGATCCTGCCTTCGTTGGCGGCGACGAGCTGATCGGCGGCAGCGGCGACCTGCCGCGTGCGCCTTGATCCCCGACCGTAGGCCAGAACGCGGTAGTATTCGAGCCAGACCTTCCGCGGATTGAGACTGCCCACACGTGCTGCGGCGGCAAGCGTGCCAAGTCCGCCACGGATCCCGGCAAGGGTCGGTTGCGGCGCAGGCAAGGCCGAGGAGATCGCCGCCACCTGAACTTCGGTCTCGGGCAGGGTGGAACGGATGCGGATGGCGCTTTCAAAAGCTATGGCGGCCCCAGTGGAATGGCCGATGAGATGAACGCGAGAAAGTGCGTTCTCCTGCACGAACCGTGTGATGCGGTCTGCGGCAAAACCGATGTCGATTGCTTCCTCACCGGGGCGACCATCAAAACCGGGCAGGCGATAGTATACGACGGCGCGACGTGACGTGCGGAACCGCTCCATCGGAGAAAGCACAGTGATCGGCGTCAGCGCCCCTGGAATGCCGATAACGACCGTCTCCGCGCGGCCCGTTTGCGTGGGATCGTAAAGCAGGGGGTCAGACGTTGTTGTGGGCGGCAAGGCGCAGGCGGTCAGGAAAACCCCGATGATGAGGGAAAGACAACGCATCAAAGCAAAGAGAAGTGATGTCGTTGCACTGCGATGCCGCGCGCTTGCAGAGCGGCCTCAAGATCCTGATGAGGGGGCGCAGCCTCGAATGGAATGCGGATGCGGCGGCCCGACGGCAAAACTGCGCTGACCCTGACCGAAAAATCGAGCCGCGTGTCAAGCCGAACATGGTCTATCTGATCCCATCCGATTTCGCCGGTATGAGGTCCGCTGTGCCAATGCATTGCGACATCGGTCAGTGTCATGCCAGCGCTGCGATTTGCGATCAGATCATAAAGGGCGGGGGCGGTAAACAGGACCAGGATGGCCATCAGCCAGATCGCGGCACCCAGAAAGAAGATCGCGGCGAAGATCCCAAACCAGACCGCGATGAGCGCAACCAATGTGGCGCTATTGCGCCCGTTGCGTGTGAAGGTGAAGTCACCGCCCGTCACACCAGCCTGAAGGCGCGCTTGATATCGTCAAGCGCTTCGCTCTGGCGTCGGCTGAGCCGGTCCGCAGCCACACCTTGCAAAACCCGCATCAAGGTTTCAAAACATGCGCCGTCATCCAATCGATAAAGGTGCTTTGACAGACGTGCGATCGCAGGTGTGGCGCCCTGGCAGGTTTCCACGAACCACTGGCCTAGGATCAACATCTCGGACGCTTCATCTTCCGAAGCCTGAAGGGTCTGGCGTAGTTTGATCTTCAGGCGTTGCCGGTCCTCGGCGGTGGGTAAATCGTCGAGCGCGATAAAGGCGCTGGCGATCCCGGCAATGGCAAGATCGGGATTGTCGATACTTTCGACCGGATGAATGTCGGTGCGGCGCTTGAAGCCGAAACGTCGAGCCGCCGCGCGGACATCCTGCGCCACATCAACAAGTTCGGTTGCCATTTCGGCCCCCATGCGCGCGCGCTGCACCAGGAAATACGCGGCCGCAGCCAAACCAACTACACCAAGAACAATATGCATCCAAACACCTCTTACCTAACGACCACCCGTTACATCGAGCGTGGTACCCGTTATATAACTAGCCTCATCGGAGAGAAGCCACAAAATCGCGGCGGCCACCTCGTCGGGGGAACCCTTGCGGCCCAACGGCACAACAGGACCAAGACGGTCAGCCCGGTCAGGCTCCCCGCCCTTGCCGTGAATGGGTGTGTCGATGATGCCGGGCCGAACAGAAAGAACGCGGATGCCTTGGCCCGCCACCTCATCCGAGAGGCCCTTGGTGAACGTATCGATGGCCGCCTTGGAGGCTGCGTAGTCGAGATACTGGTTGCCTGATCCGAGCCGGGCCGCAGCGGACGAGATGTTGATCACAACACCTTCGCCCTGTGTTTCCATCCGGATGACAGCCTCGCGCGCGACAAGCATGGCCCCGATGACATTCACATCGAACATCCGGCGCAGGCGGTCATGATCGATTTCCGTCAGACGGGCGCTTTGGCCGACAATGCCCGCATTGTTGATCAGCGCATCGATCCGCCCGAACGTGTCATCGACGACCTTATAAATCCTGGCGATGTCCTCTGGATCGGCGACGTCCCCCGGGGCAAGGGCGCAGCGCCCTCCGGCGGCGATGACCTTTGTCTGGGTCTGTTCTGCGCTGGCATGGTCAGACCGGTAGTTGAGCACGATGTCATAGCCACGCTTGGCCGCGAGAATGGCGCATGCAGCACCAATTCCGGTCGAACCACCCGTGATCAGGCAAATGGGACGGTCAGTCATGAAAGGCCTTTCAGGATTGGGGAATTCGGCTGATCCATTGCGCCCGCCACGTGGGCGGATCGTAGGGATCTGGCCAGTACTCGATCTGCCGGGCGATCAGATCATTGCGGATCATATAGAAGGTTATGGCCCGAGCCATCAGATCACCGTCGGTGATGGCAACATCGGTCACCACTTCGTCGTCATTCGCGACGAGGCGCTGCACGTCAAATTGCCATGGACCCTTGGCGGGGTAGGTGGCGTTGATGGCGGCGAAATTGGCGCGCCCCACAATCCGCTCACCCGATTGCGGCCAGTCGCCGGTGAAGTCCTCTGACAGAAAGTGGCTTGCCGCAGTGAAGTCGTTTGTGGCCATTGTGTCCCAGAAGTTGCGGACGATGTTGGCGGCTTGCATCATTGGCTCAGGCCTGCCGGATCCGCGTGATCATTTCGGTAACATCCGCGCTGAGCCCCTGCACCCCTGCGATCCGCTCAAGCTGTTCCTTGATCAGGGTTTGCCGATCACTGTCGTAGCGCTTCCAGGTCTGGAAGGCCGTGCACATACGTGCTGTGGTTTGCGGGTTCAGGGGATCAAGTCTGATCAACCATTCGGCCAGGAACGCGTAGCCCGAACCGTCTTTCTGATGAAAACCGGCGTGGTTTCCCGCAAAGGCCCCAACAACCGATCGGAAGCGGTTTGGGTTTTTTACATTGAAGTCCACATGCTTGGTGAGCTTGGTCGCGATGCTGACGGCCTTGTCGGGATCGGCCAGTGCCACCTGAAGGCCGAACCACTTGTCCATGACCAGACGGTCGTGGCGCCATTCCGCTTCAAAAACGGTCAGCGCTTCGCCACCTTTGCCCGCGCGGATCAGGCTCGAGAGTGCAGCCAGCTTCTGGGTCATGTTGCCGGCGGCGTCGTATTGATTTTGCGCCTGCGCGCCGTCATCCAAACGGCTGATCAGACCGAGTGCTGCATTCGCCAGCGACCGCTTGCCTGATTGCTCGGCGTTGGGCGCATAGGGCTCTGCCACCTGATGATCTGCGTAAATGTTGGGCAAGATATTGGACAGCCTTTTCGCCAGGGCATCTCGCATATTTTCGACCGCTGCATAAATCGCATCGGGATCGGGCGTGTCACCCGACTTGTGCAGTTCGGCCGCCAGTTCAGTCTGCGTAGGCTGGGCAAGGATCAGGCTGCGATAGGCGGGGTCCTGGCGCGCATCGCCAAGCACTGTCGCGATCCCGTCAAGGTAGGCGCTTGCCGGAGCGCTGCCGGTGCGGATCGTCGCCAGAAGGCTGTCGCGGGCCAGCGTGCGCGCTGCTTCCCAGCGGTTGAAGGGATCCGTGTCATTGCTGAGCAGGAACGCATGATCGGCCGCGTGTTCCAGAATGACGGGCGCGGAAAAACCCCGCAGGATCGACGGGACAGGACGTTCGCTTAGGTCGTCGAAAGTAAAGGTCTGCTCAGCCTCGGTCAGTTCCAGAACCTGCGTGGTGCGGATTTCTTCCCCCGCCGGTGATAGCAGGCCAACCGCCACCGGGATCACCATTGGCTGCGGATCCGTTGTGGTTGTTGAAGGCGGCAGGCTTTGCGACAGGGTCAGGCTGTATGTGCCGTCGGCGTAGTCTTCGCGCACCGAAACGGTTGGGGTGCCCGCCTGACTGTACCACCTTTTGAACTGCGTCAGGTCGCGGCCAGTCGCGTCTTCGAACACCTGCAACCAGTCCTCAATCGTGGCCGCATCCCCGTCGTGCCGTTCAAAATAGAGGCTGAGCGCCTTTTCGTAACCCTGATCGCCCACGAGACTTTTGAGCATCCCGATAACCTCGGCGCCCTTTTCATAGACAGTGGCGGTGTAGAAGTTATTGATCTCCTGGAAGCTTTCGGGGCGCACCGGATGGGCGAGGGGTCCCTGATCCTCGGGGAATTGCCGGGCGCGTAGCGCGATGACATCTTCGATCCGTTTGACGGGCGCGCTGCGCATGTCAGCCGTGAATTGCGCATCCCGAAAGACCGTCAGCCCCTCCTTCAGGCAAAGCTGAAACCAGTCTCGGCAGGTGATGCGGTTGCCGGTCCAGTTGTGGAAGTACTCGTGCGCGATGATCGCCTCGATCGTTTCGAAATTCCCATCGGTGGAGGTTTCCGGGCTGGCCAGAACGACTGCGGAGTTGAATATGTTCAGCCCCTTGTTCTCCATCGCGCCCATATTGAAGTCGTCAACGGCCACGATGTTGAAGACCTCGAGATCATACTCTCGGCCATAGACCTTTTCGTCCCAGATCATGCTGTCCTTCAGCGCCTGCATACCGAAAGCGCATTTGCCTTCGTCACCCGGACGCACATAAAGTGCGAGATCAACATGCTTGCCAGACATGGTCGTAAAGCTGTCGCGGTGTGCGACCAGATCACCTGCTACGAGCGCAAAAAGGTAACTGGGCTTGGGCCATGGATCATGCCATTCCGCCCAACCTTCGCCGCTGCCTGTGGGGTTGCCGTTTGACAGCAGTACAGGATGAGGCCCGTCGCCGGGCACTTCGCCCCCGTTTGACAACCTCGCAGGCTGCCCGCTTTCGATCCGAACCGTAAACGGTGCTAGAACGTCAGGCCTGTCGGGATAGTAGGTGATCTTGCGGAAGCCCTCGGCCTCGCATTGGGTGCTATACATACCGTTTGACATGTATAGCCCCTCAAGCGCTGTGTTCGCCGATGGATTTATCTCAACCTCCGCCTCCCAAACGAATGGCGCGCGCGGCGCGCCGGTCGTCAAAATCCCGTCGCGCGTCATAGGTTTCCAATCCTGCCCGTCGATGCGCGCCCAAAGCAGGGACAGATCTTCGCCATGCAGTTCGAAGATTCCATCCGGGTTTTCGGGGTTGGGCCGAAAGGCGATGCGTGAGATCACCCGCGTTTTCGTCGGATGCAGCTTGAAAGTCAGATGCACCTCGTCAACCAGATAGGCGGGGGGCGTGTAGTCCTTGAGGTAGATTGTCTTTGGGGCAGCGTCGCGCATCGAAAGCCTCATCCTAGGGGTTGGGTGGACGGTAGATGCCCCGTACTGAGGCTGCAAGTGGGGCTGTCGTTTCGACAACGTCACCAGTTGCGTTTTTGCGGGAAAGCCTGGCTTTCCAATCAGCCGTGTTGTGCGGACCAACCGGTAACCGTCCGGACCTTTGTGGAGCTCTACCAAAACGCTCAGGCCTTGCATGAGGTGAGCGGTGAATGCTGCACAATCACGACGCCAGAGCCCAGCACCAGTCTGGTCAACCCCCAGATGGTGCAATTGCCTGAGATCAAGGAGAAACCCGGCGGGACGACAGTGTCGTGTCGTCTTGGCGACAAAGGCGCGACCCGGACGCTTCCGACAGGCACAAACTATGCGCCCCGTCAACGTTGTGTGCACCGGGTCCGGGCAGGCGGCAGCGATCGGTTTGCGGGTCTCGGTCGTCGCTATGGCCGCATCGGCTTCGGCGGTGGACCAGTGCGATGAATGGGCTATTTGGCGGGCGGGCAACTGGAATTTTGCCTAACCCTGAAACAGGTCCCTTTGTCACTGGCCATTGTCGCTGCGGCAAATAACTAAGGAAGATGACGACAATACTTTGGTTCAAACGCGATTTGCGGGCCACTGACCATCCGGCACTGGTCCACGCGGCACGTCTGGGTGAGGTGATCCCTCTCTACATTCTCGAGCCGGACCTCTGGGCGGAGCCGGATATGTCGGGACGGCAGTTCGATTTTCTGCTGGAATCGCTTGAAGATTTGCGCACGCAATTGGAGGAACTAGGTGCCGCGCTTTGCTTGCGCGTGGGCAAGGCCACGGACATTCTGGAAGCGCTTCGGGCCACGCATGGCGTTACACATCTGGTCAGTCATGAAGAGACTGGGAATGCCTGGACCTTTGCCAGGGATCAGGCCGTCGCGGACTGGGCCCGCGGGCACGGTGTTCTCTGGACCGAGCTTGCGCAATCCGGTGTCGTGCGGCGCTTGAACGGACGCGACGGCTGGGCCACGCAGCGCAACGCATTCCTACGAAAACCAATTGCAGAGACACCCGCCTTTTTATCGGGACCAAGGTTGGTATCGGATAACCCTGTGCGGTTGGTTGCGGAAGATCATTGCACTGAACGACAGCGCGGCGGCCGCGCGATGGGGCTGTCCCTGCTCGGTGGATTTTTGACGGAGCGGGGGCGCAATTACCGTAAAGAAATGTCCTCGCCGCAGACGGGCCAGACATCCTGTTCGCGCCTGTCCCCACATCTGGCCTTTGGCACGGTCTCGGGTCGCGAGGTTTCTCAGGCGGCAGCAGGTCGCCAGCGCGAGGTCAAAGGCACGCGGGAAGGCTGGGGCGGGTCCTTGAAATCATTTCAGGCAAGGCTCGCGTGGCGTGATCACTTCATGCAGAAGCTCGAAGATGAGCCCGCACTTGAAGTGCATTGTCTTCATTCGGCTTATAGCGGACTTCGCGGAGATGACCGCACTCGACGAGAAGCCTGGGAAAAGGGCGAGACAGGCTTGCCCTTTGTCGATGCTTGCATGCGGTATCTGGCGGCAACCGGCTGGATGAATTTTCGGATGCGGTCAATGCTAATGGCTGTGGCCTCATATCACCTTTGGCTCGACTGGCGGATGACGGGCTTGCATCTCGCGCGGCAGTTCACCGACTACGAAGCTGGCATTCACTGGCCCCAGACCCAGATGCAATCGGGCACCACTGGGATGAACACGGTGCGGATCTACAACCCCATAAAGCAGGGCAATGATCAGGATCCTGATGGTGTTTTTACGCGGGCTTGGGTACCTGAATTGGGCGCGGTGCCCCTGCGGTTTCTGCAAGAGCCTTGGAAGTGGGAGCAGTTTGGTAAACTGCGCTATCCTGCCCCCATCGTTGACGTGGCAGAGGCTGCACGGCACGCGCGCCAGCAGATCTACGGCGTCCGACGCGGACAGGGATTTCGCCAAGAAGCGGCGAAGGTCGTCCACAAACATGCCAGCCGGAAGGACCCGGACCGGCATTTCGTCAACGACCGCGAGCCGCGCCGCAAAAAGGCCGATCCGCGCCAAAGTGCGTTTGATTTTTGATGCCAAAGATGCTCCGGAAGTCAGATCTGCCCCAAAAGACCTGCCCGGTCTGCCAGCGTCCTTTCAGATGGCGCAAGAAGTGGTCAAAGGTCTGGGATGAGGTCAAGTATTGCTCTGAAAGATGCCGCCGAAAGGGTGGAGCTTGAGACCGTTTTGAGCACGGTTTGGCCTGTTTGGATTTTTGGTCAGTTTTTCGGACCAAAGCTGTTTACGATCGGAAACTCTTTCCCTAAACGGTGTACGACAGTCTACCAAAAAGGGAAGTGCGATGACAGACCGCGTGGTGCGAAGCGATCTTCAGATAGATGCGCCGATGGCGCAATTCATCGAAGACAAGGCCTTACCCGGTACAGGTGTTGCGGCCGTCGATTTCTGGCGCGGGTTCTCATCCATTGTGCATGATCTCGGCCCCAAGAACCGGGATTTCCTGGCAAAGCGCACCGAGATCCAGGCCAAGATCGATGCCTGGCACGTGGCGCATCGCGAACAGCCACACGATGCCTCTGCCTATCGCACATTTCTCCAAGAGATCGGCTATCTGGTGCCGGAAGGGCCGGATTTCGAGATAGAAACGGTGAATGTAGATCCCGAAATTGCGCAGACACCCGGCCCGCAACTTGTGGTGCCAATCACCAATGCACGCTTTGCGCTCAATGCGGCCAATGCGCGGTGGGGGAACCTTTATGATGCACTCTATGGCACGGATGCGCTTGGTGATACGGCGAAACCGGGGCCATATGATCCTGCCCGCGGCGCACGTGTGATCACCTGGGCGAAGCGCTTTCTGGACAAGGCTGTGCCGCTTGACGGGGCGAGCTGGACAGAAGTCACTGAAATCAAGCCGGGCAAGATGTTGCAGATCTTGCCTGCGGGTCTGCTTGATCCAACACAGTACCTGGGCCATGCATTCGTCGACGGCTGGACGTGCATTCTGCTCGAAAACAATGGCCTGGGTATCGAGATCTTACTGAATGCTGAGAATGAGATTGGCAAGGAAGATCCCGCCAACATAGCGGCAGTCAATCTTGAAGCCGCACTCTCGACGATCATGGATTGCGAAGACTCGGTTGCCTGCGTCGACGCCGAAGACAAGGTGCTGGCTTATTCGAACTGGCTTGGCCTCATGAAGGGCGATCTGACCGAAGAGGTTACGAAGGACGGCAATACGTTCACACGCGAATTGTATAACGACTTCACCTATACGGCCCCCGACGGATCATCGTTTGATCGCAAATGCCGGTCGCTGATGCTGGTGCGCAATGTCGGTCACTTGATGACAAACCCCGCGATCCTGGATCAGAACGGGGATGAGATCTTTGAAGGTCTCATGGATGCGATGATCACAACGCTGATCGCGATGCATGACCTTAAAAAAACCGAAGGTCCGCGCAACTCGCTACTCGGCTCAGTCTATGTGGTAAAACCCAAGATGCATGGACCGGATGAGGTGGCCTTTGCGGACGAGATGTTTGGCCGGGTCGAAGCTGTTCTGGGCCTGCCGAAAAACACCGTCAAGCTGGGTATTATGGATGAGGAACGCCGCACGAGCGTCAATCTAAAGGAGTGCATTCGGGCCGCGAAGTCCCGCGTTGCGTTCATCAACACCGGCTTCCTTGACCGGACGGGGGATGAGATCCACACCTCAATGGAGGCGGGGCCGATGATCCCCAAAGGTGAGATGAAAGGCTCTGCTTGGATCGCGTCATATGAGGATCGAAATGTGGATGTCGGTCTGGCTTGCGGGTTGAAGGGCAGGGCCCAGATCGGCAAAGGCATGTGGGCGATGCCCGACCGGATGGCGGACATGCTGGAACAAAAGATCGGTCACCCGCGATCCGGTGCGACTTGTGCCTGGGTGCCATCACCGACGGCTGCCACACTGCACGCGACGCACTACCATGAGGTCGATGTCCTTACCCGGCAGGATGCGCTTGCTGCGGGAGGGTCACGCGGCAAGCTGGAGGACTTGCTCACCATCCCGGTTGCGACAGGGCGCAACTTCTCGGACGATGAGATTGCGCGCGAGATCGAGAACAACGCGCAGGGCATCCTTGGCTATGTCGTGCGCTGGATTGATCAGGGCGTTGGCTGTTCGAAAGTGCCGGACATCAACGATGTGGGTCTGATGGAAGATCGTGCGACTTGTCGCATTAGCGCTCAGGCGATGGCGAATTGGCTGCACCATGGGGTGATCAGCGAAGATCAGGTGCGCGCTGTTATGGAGAAAATGGCGCAGGTTGTCGACCGGCAGAATGCCGGTGATGGCGCTTACATGGCGATGGCGCCCGGAACTGACGGAGTTGCCTTTCAGGCAGCTTGCGATCTCGTTCTGAAGGGGCGGGTGCAGCCATCTGGCTATACCGAACCGGTGCTGCATGCACGGCGTCTGGAATACAAAAGCAAAGCAGCCTGAGCAGGGGAGAGGCAGATTATGATCACCATTCGCAAAGCGAGGACAATCATCAAGAAGGCGCTTGAGAAAGGTGCCGAGATGGAACTGAAGCCACTCTCGGTCATTGTTCTTGATCCCGGTGGGCATGTGCTGGCGTTCGAGCGGTCCGATGGGTCCGCGCCTGGGCGTTTCGCGATTGCGCATGGCAAAGCCTATGGGTCGGTCATGCTGGGCATGGCAGGCACGGCGCAAATGGCGCGCGCCGAACAGCAGGCCTATTTCATGGCGGCAGTCAATGGAGCCTATGGCGGCCAGGTCGTTCCGGTGCCGGGTGGTGTTTTGGTGCGCGACAAGAAGGCCAATGTGATCGGGGCCGTAGGCGTGACGGGTGACGTTTCAGACCATGATGCCATTGCCGCCGTTGCGGGAATAGAAGCAGCCGGTTTTGTGGCGGAAATCTAGGCAAATCAACGGACCTTCGGATCTGCACATGGACTTGCGCGCGCCGCGCTCTTCTCTTGAGGTTGGTGCAGCGCTATCTTTGAGCAATTCTAATATGCAGGAGGTCATCGCATGCCGCGCCCCGTGATTGGTATCATCAGCAATCTCCATGTCATCAACGATGAGTACGAGGTGCATGGGGGCGGTCTGATCAACACGAGCGCTGTGGCTGAGGTGGCCGGTGGGCTGCCGCTTCTGGTGCCTGCAACGCCGAACCATGTCCCGCTTGATGATCTTCTGGAAAGCTGTTCCGGCTTCGTCTTCACGGGTGGGCGGCCCAATGTGCATCCGGCTGAATACGGCGAGCCTGAAACCGAAGCGCATGGGGCGTTTGACCGCGACCGTGATGCGCTGACTTTGCCGCTTATCCGGGCGCTCGTGGAACGCGGGCAACCCTTTCTGGGGATCTGCCGTGGTTTTCAGGAGGTCAATGTGGCGATGGGTGGCACTCTACATCCGGAAATCCGCGAACTTCCGGGCCGAGACAACCACAGGATGCCGCCGGATGGCACGCTTGAGGAGAAGTTCGCGCTGCGCCACGAGGTCGCGTTCACGGATGGTGGCGTCTTTCATCAGTTGATGGGGGCGCAAAGCGTGATGACGAATACGCTGCATGGTCAGGGGATCAAGACAGCAGGGGAACGGATCGTTGTGGATGGTTGGGCGCCGGACGGCACGGCAGAGGCGATGTATGTCGAAGCGGCACCTGGCTTCACGTTGTCGGTGCAGTGGCATCCTGAATGGAATGCAGCTGCCGATCCCGTTTCGAGGCCGTTGTTTGAGGCCTTCGGGGCCGCCGTGCGTGACTGGGCTGAAGGCAAGCGCGCCCGATCAATATTGCGCAGTGCCTAACGGTAAGGCGGAGCCAGCTCCGCCTTACGATGCAATTGCGTTTGTTGCATATGCCGATCCGACCTTTTGATCGACTTTCCAAGTCCCAAGTGCTATCGCGCGGTGTATGGAAGAATGCGGCCAGTCCTGGGGACGATTTACGAAGCCCGCCTGAACAGGCGCGTGAAAAATCATTTGCCTATGCGCTGCTTGATCATGAAGATCGTGGATGCAATGCTCCCAGAAACGGGGTTGCCAAATACCGCTATCTCTCATCCGCCCCTCGTGTTGGATAGGACCACCCATTGTCGGGATCCCGCGTGAGAAGAGACTCTTGAGCATTTGCCAGCGGATAGAAAAGTCTCCGTCGCCTTCGGGCAGCGTCCAGATTGTGTGAAGAACGGACGGCAGGATGACGATTTCGTCGATCTCGAAAGGATATCGATCACGCGTTTGCCGGGTCACAGAACGAAGGTGATGAATGCGGTCTGTCAATGTGGTTGCGGTGCGGTCGGCCAGTCTGACTGTGAAGAAGAACGTGCCACCTGGTTTGCGGGTACGAATGTATTTGGGCATGATCTCGAGATCGCGCCGACTCGGTTAAAGCTAGGTTAGGGCGGGCGACACGCCCGCCTTACCGGGAACTAATAACGGAGCAGTGCCAGTAAGGCGGGCGTGTCGCCCGCCCTAACCTTCAGGTCTGGCCACCGGCAATTTCTATGCACTGCCCATTTATGCTGCCAGATCCGGGACCGATGAGCCATGCGGCAGCCGCTGCGACTTCTTCAACCTCGACCAGTCTGCGGTGCCGGTTGGAATTGATCATCATCTTACGCGCCTCCTCTAAACTGATGCCTGCGCGTTCCGAAATGGACTTCTGGCTTCGCGCGACGATCGGCGTGTCCACATAGCCCGGACAAATGGCATTGAATGTGAAGGGTTTACCCATATTCTCCTCGGACATGGACCGGGTTAAACCGATGAGCCCGTGCTTTGAGGCCGAATAGGCCCCAGCTCCAGACAGGCCCCTTAAACCCGCGATTGAGGCAACCGTGATCACACGGCCCCAATCCGTCTGATTCATGGACTTGAAACATTCACGCAAAGTGACAAAAGCACCGTCGAGATTGGTGGCCATGATATTGCGCCAGAAGTCCATATCTGTCTTTGGGATCGTCTTGCCCTCTGCGATGCCTGCATTCGCCACGCAGATCTGCACCGGTCCTCTTGCGTCGACGGCTTGCGCGATCTTCGCCACCTGATCGGCTTCGTCCCGCACATCCATCGCGACGCCCGTTATGCCCTGTCTCGCAACTTCGTTCAGAACTTCTTGACGGCGTCCTGTAATCGTCACCGCGCAGCCACTTTCGGCTAGCATCTCAGCTATGGCAAGCCCGATGCCCGTGCCGCCCCCGGTGACGAATGCGTGTTTGCCCTTCAGATCCATGTTTTCCTCCCTTGTCTGCTTTGACCGTGATCGGCACTGCGGAGGGTTGCAAGAGGCACCCAGGGTCACATATGAGATTGCTGGTCATTTTCGCGCTGGTCCTTATAGACTGCCGCAGATCCAGCGGGCGGAGAGCCATGCGCGACCTCATCGATACTCCACCTGTCTGGCTCATCCTGTTCATCGCCGCAGCATGGGCTCAATCGCGCGTATTACCGCTGGGGCTGAGCGTCGAACATCCTGTAGCCGATCTTCTTTCCGGCCTTTTGATCGGCGGTGGACTTGTGTTGATCCTTACGTCCGCCTTGGCTTTCCGAAAGCATCGCACGACAATAATGCCGCATCAAACGCCCGAGCGGATCATTCAATCTGGGGTCTACGCGAGAAGCCGCAATCCGATCTATCTGGCCGATGCGCTTTTACTTTTGGGGTTTATCCTGCGCTTCGACGCCGTTCTTTCCTTTGTCCTTGTTCCAATCTTCGTCTGGTGGATCGAAAAGCGCTTCATTCTGCCCGAAGAAGACCGGATGCGCCGGACGTTTCGTTTGGAATATGCACGGTACGAACAAAAAGTGCGCCGTTGGCTTTGATTCTTTCGGATCGTTACGTGCGTGACGTGGGGGTCGTGCTTGTATTTGCTGCACCGCAACGATAGTGGACATGACCGACAGACAACCCATCTTGCGGGGTTGGACAAGAACGGGGGATCCTGCCGGTGAAGATCGGAACACCTAAAGAGACATTTGAGGGCGAAGCCCGTGTGGCGATGACGCCGGACAGTGCGCGTCAACTGCAAAAACTGGGCCACCATTGCATGATCGAAGCGGGCGCTGGCCTTTCGGCTGGCTTTACCGATAAAGCCTACAAGGAAGCGGACGTGGAGGTGGTGAAAACCGCCGCGGCGCTTTGGAAGGCTGCCGATGTTGTCGCAAAGGTCCGCCCCCCCAGCGATGCGGAGGCCAAACGACTCGAAAACGGCAAGACGCTGATCTCATTGTTCTATCCTGCCGCCAACGAGGCGCTGATGGAGAAGGCGGCCAAGGCGGGCTCGACCGTCATTGCGATGGACATGGTGCCCCGGATCAGCCGCGCGCAGAAGATGGACGCGCTGTCTTCCATGGCAAATATTGCGGGCTATCGTGCGGTGATCGAGGCTGGCAACAACTTTGGCCGTTTCTTCACCGGTCAGGTCACGGCGGCCGGCAAAGTACCGCCCGCGAAAGTGCTGGTCATCGGGGCTGGTGTCGCGGGTCTGGCGGCCATCGGGACGTCCACATCCCTTGGCGCCATCACTTACGCATTCGACGTACGTCCGGAAGTGTCGGAACAGATTGAATCCATGGGGGCGGAGTTCGTTTTCCTCGACTTTGAGGAAAGCAGTCAGGACTCCTCCGCAACCGGCGGTTATGCCGCGCCCTCAAGCCCTGAATTTCAGGCCAAGCAGCTTGAGAAGTTCCGCGAAATGGCACCCGACATCGACATCGTCATCTGTACCGCCCTGATCCCCAACCGGGACGCGCCGGTGCTCTGGACCAAGGATATGGTCGAGATGATGAAGCCCGGCTCTGTCATCGTGGATCTTGCAGCGGAACGTGGCGGAAACTGCGAACTTACGATCATGGATCAGAAAATCGTCAGCGACAACGGCGTGACGATCGTGGGGTACACGGATTTCCCCAGCCGGATGGCCACACAATCCTCGACTCTTTATGCAACGAATATCCGGCATATGTTGACGGATCTGACGCCGGAAAAGGACGGTGCCATCAACCACAACATGGAAGATGACGTCATCCGCGGGGCAACTGTTACACACGCGCAAGAGGTGACTTTCCCACCGCCACCGCCCAAGGTCGCAGCCATTGCCGCGGCGCCCAAGAAAGAGGCGCCCAAAGAGCTGACGGCAGAAGAGAAAAAGGCCAAGGAACTGGCTGATTTCAAGCTGCAAACGCGCAATCAGGTGGGCATGATCGCTGTCGGGGGTGGGCTGATCCTGCTCGCGGGCCTCTATACACCGGCGAGCTTCATGCAGCATTTTATCGTCTTCGTTCTGTCGGTCTTTATCGGCTTCCAGGTGATCTGGAATGTCAGCCACAGCCTGCACACGCCTCTGATGGCCGTAACAAACGCGATCTCCTCGATTATCATCCTCGGCGCGCTGATGCAGATCGGGTCGAATTCAGGGGTGATCACGTTCCTGTCGGTCTTTGCGGTCTTCATGGCGGCGATCAATATATTCGGCGGTTTCCTAGTGACGCGGCGCATGCTCGCCATGTTCCAGAAGTCGTAAAGAGGGGCAGGAACAATGGAATTCGGATTTACTACAGCGGCCTATGTCGTCGCGGCTGTTCTCTTCATCCTGTCTTTGGGCGGATTGTCGGGGCAGGAAAGCGCCAAGCGCGCTGTTTGGTATGGTATCGTGGGTATGGCGATTGCGGTGGTCGCAACGCTGATCGGACCCGGGCAGGGGCTTTGGCTTTTGTCGCTTGTGCTTATCGCCGGTGGCGCAGCCGTCGGTTATCAACTGGCAACGAAGGTCGAGATGACCCAGATGCCCGAGCTTGTCGCGGGTATGCACGCCCTTGTTGGCCTTGCG
Organism: uncultured Shimia sp.; assembly: GCA_937897325.1. Taxonomy (GTDB): domain Bacteria; phylum Pseudomonadota; class Alphaproteobacteria; order Rhodobacterales; family Rhodobacteraceae; genus CALCOY01. The sequence goes on along the minus strand of CALCOY010000082.1, from coordinate 47,619 downwards.
GCGGTCATTGTGGGCTTTAATGCCGACATCATGATCAGCTATGTGGCCAACCACTTGGCAGAAAATGGTGCGGCTCTCGGCGGCGCGCTTGTGGACGGCGAATGGGTGCAAACGCTCGATAAATCGGTGACCGAACCGCTTTCGGCCTTCGGTCAGCTTATTGCCAAGAAAACAGCGGTTGAGATCACGATTCTACGGGTCGAATTGGTTCTTGGCATCTGGATCGGTGCGGTGACCTTTACGGGCTCTTACGTGGCCTGGGGCAAATTGTCGGGCAAGGTGGATTCCGCAGCCACGCAGCTGTCTGGCGGACACATGTTGAACGCGGCGGCGGCGGCGGCCTCGCTGGTTCTGGCGATCATCTACTTCAACGGTGGCGGTTTGCTGACCCTCGTGCTGTTGACGGCGCTGGCGCTGTTCATTGGCTGGCATCTGATCATGGGCATCGGCGGGGCGGACATGCCAGTCGTCGTTTCCATGCTGAACAGCTATTCGGGCTGGGCGGCTGCGGCGATCGGTTTCAGCCTGGGCAATGATCTTCTGATCGTTGTCGGCGCGCTGGTGGGTTCGTCTGGTGCGATCCTGTCTTACATCATGTGCAAGGCGATGAACCGCTCGTTTGTCAGCGTGATCCTTGGCGGATTTGGCGGTGCTGCTGGTGAACAGATGGCTGTTGAGGGCGAACAGGTCGCGATCGAGGCGGACGGCGTTGCAACCGCCCTCAATGAGGCGGACAGCGTGGTGATTATCCCTGGTTATGGCATGGCGGTGGCCCAGGCCCAGCAGGGCGTGGCGGAGTTGACGCGCAAGCTGCGTGCGGCGGGTAAGGAAGTTCGTTTCGCCATCCACCCTGTTGCAGGGCGTCTGCCCGGCCATATGAATGTGCTTCTGGCCGAGGCGAAGGTGCCATACGACATCGTGCTTGAGATGGATGAGATCAATGACGACTTCCCCGAGACGGATGTGGCCATCGTGATCGGTTCAAACGACATCGTGAACCCGGCGGCACAAGACGACCCGAACAGCCCTATTGCAGGGATGCCGGTTCTGGAATGCTGGAAATCCAAACAGGTCTTTGTGTCGAAGCGCGGACAGGGAACAGGCTATTCGGGGATCGAGAACCCGCTTTTCTTCAAAGAGAATACGCGGATGTTCTATGGCGATGCCAAGCAATCCATCGACAAGCTATTGCCGATGATCGATTGACCTGGAGGCGGGCTTTGTATTTCACGTAAAGCGGCTCTTAGGCCCGCTTTACGTGTTCTGGTTCAGGGGTTTGACTTCGTAGCCTTCTGCCTCCGGCTCATTATCGACAAGCTCCGCCGGAAAGCCATCTGCCAGCACGGAGAGCCCGGTCGCCTGTTCTAATCGTTCAATGATCCGGTCCGATTGCGCGCGCGTGCCGAAACGAGCCTGCCCGTCGCGCATGATGCGAATGAATTCTGGTGAAAGCTCAAGCGGGACGTCATGATCATCCGCCAGCTTCTGGAACAGACCTATGTCTTTCAGGACCAGATCCATGGTGAAATTCACGTCACGAGACCCATTCAGGATCAACTGACTTTCGGTTTCATGAACAAATGAGGTGCCTGAGGAAACCTTGATCGCCTCAAATGTGGTCGCCATGTCGTGGCCCGCCGCTTTCATCGTCACGAGCGCTTCGCAGACCGTCAGCAAGTTGGCCGTCGCCAGGTAGTTTGTCATGACTTTGAGTTCTGAGGCCGAACCGAGTGGGCCCGTGTGCAATACGCGCCGCCCCAGATTCTTGAGAAATGGCATGGCGCGATCAAAGGTGTCACGGTCCCCACCGGCGAAGATCGCTATGTTTCCCGTCGCGGCCCTGTGGCATCCGCCCGAAACAGGACAGTCAAGTGCCGTGCCGCCGTGATCCGTGACTCGAGTGCCGAGGCGTTTGACCTCGTTGGCATCCGTTGTCGACATCTCGACCCAGATCGCGCCGGGCCGTAAGGCAGAAAGCACGCCATCGTCGCGCTCTAGAACGGCCGCTGAGGCTGCGGGACTGGGCAGACAAGTGATGATCACATCGCAAAGGGCAGCAAGCTGAGCCCCCGTTTCGGCAGCGTTGGCACCTGCCGTCACAAAACTTTGCATCCGTTCAGGATCAAGGTCGCAGACGATGAGGTCATGACCATTCCGCAAAAGGCTGCCCGCGAGTTTGGCCCCTACATTGCCAAGGCCAACAAATCCGATTTTCATGTGCAAGAGATTCCAAGTTTTTCCGCAGCTTTTCCGAAAGCTTCTGTTCTGCAAAGCGATTTTTGAACGGCGGTATGATCAGCACACAATTGTATGCGGTTAACATTCGGAATTTATTGTATTTTTCATGGTCGCGCACTATGTCGTCGCTCAGTCGAGCGAAAAAGATTGCCTGCCATGTCTCCGATCTCTGATCATCCACTGCGCTACAAGCTCGCCAATGAACTGCATGCACGGCCGTTTCCGTCGATGCAGCCACCCTGTGTGGCGGCGTATCTGGCGATCAAGCAATCGGAAATGGCGGCAAGCCGTGATCGATCGAAAGACATGGCGCATCTGTTGGAATTGCTGGACCGGCACGGCGCGACCCACCCGCAACCGGGGGCAACGCATTACTATGGGCAGATCGGGCGGCATTGGTTGAAATGGGAACAGCACACGGAATTCGTGACCTACACGATATTCAATGATCAACTGAACAGTGAGCACCCGTTTGACCCGTTGGCGTTTGAACCTTTCCCAGAGGATTGGCTGGCCGATGCTCCCGGGGAACGGGTCACCTCTGTTATTCTGCGGATTGAGAGCCGCCCGCCGGCTGAGGACATCAATGCTCGGCTGTACGAATGGTTTGTGCCCGAAAGCCTTGCCGTGAGTTCCGTCCTGGACGATGGAGCGATCGTTGCGGGGGATTTCCGGATCGACGGCAATGGTCATATGCGCTTTGCCGTGTTTGCAGGCGAAGGGATTGGCAAACGGCGGACCGGTCGGATCGTGCAGCGGCTCTGCGAGGTGGAAACATACAAGAGCATGTCGATGCTTGGCTTTGCGCGGGTGCGCGAACTTGACCCCAAGCTTAATGCTTTGGACACACAGCTGACCCGGCTGATGGGAGCCATGTCGGAAGGCGCATCGGCGGCGGAGACAACCCTGAAAGAACTTCTGTCGATCTCCGCCGATCTGGAGAGCTTGTCGGCACAAAATTCGTTCCGCTTTGGCGCGACGGGGGCCTACGAGGCAATTGTGAACCAGCGTATAGAGGCGCTGCGGGAAGAACGCTGGGAGGGCCGACAGACATTCGCAGAGTTCATGATGCGGAGGTATGAGCCTGCCATGCGCACGGTCAAGTCGGTAGAGCGGCGACTGGAACAGATGTCGAGCCGGTCGATCCGTGCTTCAAACCTATTGCGGACGCGCGTGGATGTTGAGCGTTCAGCACAAAACCAGAAGTTGCTGGAAAGCATGGACCAGCGATCGGACGTCCAGCTGCGCCTTCAGCGCACGGTAGAGGGACTGTCTGTTGTGGCGATCAGCTACTATGCCGTATCGCTGGCGGCCTACCTGCTTTACCCCGTTGCGGATGCGGCGGGGATGAGCCGGGGTTGGCTCATGGCCGCAGTGACATTGCCGATTGTCGGGCTGGTCTGGTGGATGGTGCGCAGGATCCGAAAAGGAATTGAGAGATAGGACGGGAGCGCCGCTCTTGGCTGCGCCAAGACGCCCCGCCCGCCGTCCCGTTCTTCCTTGCGATTCAGGTAGGGGGCCAGCGCATAAGGCGACGCTTGCCTTTGGGGGGATCAGCGGGCGCGAAGCCAGCTTTGCGAAGGGCGGTTTTAAGACCCATATAGCCATCGCTGAACTTAAGGGGACATTGTCGGGGATATGGGCGGATGCCTCGACCGTTTCCGCGCCATGCACTGCGGCAAAGGCGCAGGCCGCTTTACTTTGGGCCTGCATCAGACCTTTGCCGCGATGGGATTTTGCGATAAAAAAGCAGGAAATGGCCCAATGGGTTGTCAGGTTTGTGACCTACGCAGGCTTGGCCACGCGTCCGTCGTTGAAACGTGGTATGTCGTCGCGGGGTGTGACTTGGACCCAACCGACCGGCTTCACCGCATCGTAGGCCAATAGCCCCGGCGGGCGCGGCAACTTGCGTGCGATCTCCTCAAAGGCATGGTGGCGGCCTGCTTCGTCCGTATCGCGCCACGCATTATTGCCAGCCATGCGCCACCACATGCATCAGCAGTTGCGCGTCGCGCTCGCTGTCTGAAAAAACGCCTCCATATCGGGCCACCGTACTTCCGTCAGTGGCTACATGATCATCGACCGCGGATACGAGGATCCAGCGCGTCGCGCAATCCGTCGCCAAGGTAGTTTACGCTGAGCACAGTGAGCGAGATAGCGATGCCTGGCAGCAGTACGCGTTCGGGATATTCCTCCATCCGCGGCACTGCATCGGCGAGAAGCTTGCCCCAAGTCGGGAAATCTGACGGAAAACCGACACCCAGGAACGACAGCGCGCTTTCGGTGATGATGGCCGTGGCCAGGCCAAGCGTTGCGGAGACCATGATGGGTGATATCACGTTGGGCAGCAGATGGCGGCGTATGATCTTGCCGTTCGACGTGCCGATGGACCGAGCGGCGAGGATGAATTCACGTTCCTTGAGGGCCAGAACATCGCCACGCACGATCCTGGCTGTCTGCATCCAGGAGGTTATGCCGACAATGCCCACGATCAGGATGAACATGCCGGTTTCGGGCCCGAAATTTGCCCGAAGGGGTTGCCGGAAGAGTGTCACGGCCACCAAAAGCAATGGCAGAAGTGGCAGAGACAGCACCAGATCGGTGAAACGCATCAGCCAGAAGTCCAGCTTTTTGAAGAAGCCCGCGAGCACTCCTATAGCGGTGCCTATGACAAGAGCCAGCACCATGGCAGCCCAGCCGACGGCGAGCGATGCGCGTCCGCCCTCGATGAGGTTGGCCAGAATGTCCCGGCCAAGATTGTCCGTCCCAAGGGGGCGATGCCAGCCGACCTTGGACGTACTGTCCCAGAGCGCTGTGTAGATGGGACGCATGTCCTTGTTGCGAATGTCGAGGGTTTGCGCGTCGACAGGCCATATCAGCGGGCCGACCAACACAAAGAGCGTTATGAAGATCAGAAAGCCCCCGCCCAACATCGCGCCCTTGTGACGGCGAAACTGATCCCACACATCCAGCCATTGGTTGCGCGGCTCGCTGACCGGGCCCTTGTCCTGAAGAGCGCCAATGGCTGTTGGGGTCGGCTCGGTCTGATCAGTCATAGCGGATCCTCGGGTCGAGCACGCCATAGAGAACGTCAGCGATCAGATTGAAGAGGACGATCAGAATGGCGAAGATGAAGGTGAACGTCATCACGGTTGGAATGTCATTGGCAAACAGCGCGATGAGAAGCTGATATCCAAGACCGTTCACCTTAAAGACGTTTTCGGTGATGATCGCGCCGCCAAAGATCGAGGGGATGCCCAGGGCAATCACGGTGATGACGGGGATCATTGAGTTCCGCAGGACGTGGACCATGACGACGACGCCTTCTTTCAGGCCCTTGGCGCGGGCCGTGCGAACGTAATCCTGGTTGAGGTTGTCGAGCATGGCCGACCGCATGTAGCGGCTGATCTGTGCGGTGGTCTGCAATGCCAGAACCATTACTGGCAGGATCATCTGTCGGAGTTGGATGACAAAGCTGTCCCAGTCAACAACCTGATGGACGGTGTTGTAGACTGAGGGGAACCAGTCAAGCTGGACGGCGAAAATGACGATGAGCAGTGGGCCCGTGAAGAAAGGCGGAATCGAGAAGCCGATCATTGTGACAAATGTACCGGCCTGATCGAAGACCGAATAGTGCCGGTAGGCCGAGTAGATCCCGATTGGCAGCGCGATAAGAACACCAACCACGTAAGACATACCGACCACCCAAAGGGTTTGGGGCAGCGATTGTACGACAAGGTCCATGACAGGGCCACGGGTCTGCCAGGAGATCATCCGCAGCTGACCATCGTAAAGCGAAGTGTCGGGCAGCCACGCGAACAAGGTGCTTTCACGGGTCAGCCAGTCGATGAATACTTGGGGTTCAATCCAGAAAAACTGAACCATCCACTTCCAATACTGGACATGTACAGGTTCGCCCAGCCCGAGGGCCTGGCGCATCTTTTCCTTGACCTCGGGCGGCACTGTCAGGGGTACCTGTGACATCGGGTCGCCAGGGGCAAGTTGGAGGAGAAGGAAGATGGCAAGACTGATGAACAGGAGCGTCGGGACCGACAGGATCAACCGGCGGATCGTGAAAGTCAGCATGCGCGCCCTCGGTTTTTGTGTCTGTTTGTTGTTCAGGTCGAGGTGGGCGACACGCCCACCTTACCTAGGTCTTTGTTATTCTCTGGTTTGCCAGAGTGCCGTAAGGCGGGCTTAAGCCCGCCCTAGCTTTTTTACTCGGTGCGGTACCAGTCTGAGACATTCCACATCTCGCTGTCCCAAACATTGAGCACGACACCGCCCAGAGTGGTGGAATGCGCTGAAAGACGACCACGATGCACCAGAGGGATCATTCCGCCGTTTTCGACAACCATGTCATTCAACTGCTTTGCGATTTCCGCACGAGCTTCAATACCGGCCGTTTCGCCAAGTGTCGCATGCAGAGCATCGTACTCTTCCATGCAGAAGCGGCTGATATTCTCACCCTGCCATTGTGATGCGGGGCGAGGTGCTTTGTCGCACAGCGCGTTGCCAAGATAAGACTGAGGATCGGTGCCATCGAAGGTGTTGGCGTACATTTGCACGTCCGCATAGAACTTCTGGAACGTGTCGGGGCTGCCCGGATCGCCACCGAAGAATACGGAGGCGTCGAGATTGCGCAGTTCTGCATCGATGCCTATCTGGCGCCACCAATCCTTGATAAGCGCCTGGAAATCCTGACGCACGGCATTTGTCGAGGTCTGGTAGAGCAATCGCAGCTCAACACCGTCCTTTTCGCGGATCCCGTCGCCATTGCTGTCGACCCAGCCAGCCTCTTCCAGCATGGCCTTGGCGCCGTCCAGATCCTGCTGGTCGCACTGGAATGTCGTTGAACTGTAGACTTCCGGAGTTGGTACCCAGTTGCATGTCACCTTACCAGCCTGGCCATAACCCACCTCGACCAGAAGTGGGCGATCGATGGCCATTGACATAGCTTTGTAGACTGCTGGGTCACGCAGGAACGGGTGCGGATGGGCGGCTGTTGCACGCTCATCGGCCGACAAATTCGGGTTCGGGTCGGTCCAGTTCAGCATGATCCGTTCGACCAACGGGCCGAAGCCAGCAACCGGTGTCCCGCGGCCACCTTCCTGCATCCGCCCGATCACGTCCGGCGCAAGCTGCAGGTTCCATGCATAGTCAAACTCACCCGTTTCCATGACGGCGCGACCGGCTGCTGTTGCATCACCTCCACCCTTGAAGGTCACCTGAGCAAAGGCTGGCTTGCCTTCGACGCGATAGTTTTCATTGGCGGAGTACTGGATCACGTCATTCGGCCGAAAATTGTCGACCACGAAGGGGCCGGTGCCGATCGGGCCAAAATTTGCCTCCGTGCATTCGGGCGCGCGCGCGCCGACACAATCTGCGAATTGAGCAGCTTGGATGATCGGGCTTGTGCCGCCAACGAACGGCCCGTACGGGAACGGCGTCGGCTTGTCGAAGGTCACGATCACCGTCAGATCGTCGGGTGTTTCAACACTGGTGACGCCCTGGAACGCTGTCTGCTGGGCGCATCCACCCTCGGGATGGGTGCAGTATTCGTAAGTGAATTTCACATCGGCGGATGTGAATGCCGTGCCGTCAGACCAAGTGATACCTGGTGTGATTTTCCAGGTGATTGAGGTCAGATCCGGGGAAACGCCACCATTATCGGTTGTAGGAATTTCATCGACGAGCCATGGGACAAGTTGCCCTTGCTCGTCGTATCTTGCCAGCGGTTCAACCACCAGAGCAGATGCGTCGATATCCTTCGTACCCCCGGACAGGAATGGGTTCAAAATGGACGGCGCCTGCCAGTAGATGATGCTTACGTTGCCATCGCGGCCACGCTCGCCTTCGTGGCCAGCTGCAAAGGCCATCGATGCAAGGGCTGTCGTTGCAACGGCACCCATCATCAGGGTTCTGAGTTTCATATCATACTCCATGTTGGACACGGCTTTCGTGTCGGTCGTTGCCGTCTTTTTGACGGACTTCTGAATTTGCCAAGGAAAGCACTGTGAGATCATCGCGCCCATTGCGAACGGGAAACAACAATATCGGTCAGATACCCCCACCAGCGAATGCCTCATCACAACAGTTTTTGCAAAAAATGCAAGCCTTCCCGTCGCATGCCGTCACGAAAGCATGGCTGTGGTTTGACACTGCCTAAGTCTTGGCCGTAGCGTTCAAGAGCCAGCACAGAAGGGGACATCATGCTTGATGAAACGGTTCAGACGCCCATAGCGCAAATCGAAAAGCTGCGGGTGGAGTTCCAGACAAAGGATGGTCCTGTCGTTGGCGTCGAAGATGTCTCGTTCGAGATAAATCCGGGCGAAACGGTTTGCGTGGTCGGCGAAAGCGGTTCCGGCAAGTCGGTTTCGTCACTGTCTCTTATGCGCCTTATTGAGTATGGCGGCGGCGATATTGCCAGTGGTCGTCTGCTTTTCGCGCGCAAGGACAACGATCCGATGGATCTGGCCGATGCCGATCAGGATCTGATGCGTACGATTCGCGGCAATGAAATCGGGATGATCTTTCAGGAGCCCATGACGGCTTTGAACCCGGTTTTCACGGTCGGACGTCAGTTAACCGAAGGTTTGCGATTGCATCGCGGTATGTCGAGGGGGCAAGCGACCGAACGCGCGCTTGAGCTTTTGCGGCAGGTCCGTATTCCCGAACCCGAGCGGCGCTTGAAACAATATCCGCACGAATTGTCGGGTGGCATGCGCCAGCGCGTTGTGATCGCCATGGCGCTCGCTTGCGAACCGCGACTTTTGATCGCGGATGAACCGACGACGGCCCTGGACGTGACGATCCAGGCCGAAATCCTGGCGCTGATGGACCGTCTCAAGCGCGAGACGGGCACGGCTGTGATGTTCATCACGCATGACATGGCGGTGGTGGCGCAAATGGCGGACCGGGTCGTGGTCATGTTTCGTGGCAACAAGGTCGAAGAGGGTCCGGTTGAGGAGATTTTCGAGAACCCGCAGCACGCCTATACCAAGGCCTTGCTGGCCGCTGTTCCAAAACTAGGCGAGATGACTGGCAAGGCCAATCCGGAACCCATGAAGCTTATGGGCCATGATCTCGACAGCGTCGCGCCGATCAAAGGCACAAATGAGCCGCTTTTGAAGGTCGAGAACCTTGTCACGCGCTTTCCGGTAAAGGGCGGCTTCTTTCGCCGAACCGTGGCGAATGTGCATGCTGTCGAGGACGTGTCCTTCACGATCAACAAGGGCCAGACACTCAGCCTTGTGGGAGAGTCCGGCTGCGGCAAATCGTCGGCGGGCCGGTCGATCCTGCGGCTGGTGGAGCCGCAATCGGGTCATATAATGCTGGGTGATAAGGACATTATGGCGCTGAACCCGTCGGATTTGCGCGAGGCGCGGCGCGACATGCAGATGATTTTCCAGGATCCCTTTGCCTCGCTTAATCCGCAGATGCAACTGGCAGATCAGGTCGCCGAACCGATCCACAATTTTGGAACGCTGAAGGGCAGTGCGGTGCAGGAGCGTGTCTCAATGCTGTTTGACCGGGTCGAATTGCCGCGCAGCTTCATGCGCCGTTATCCGCACGAGCTTTCGGGTGGTCAACGACAACGGGTTGCAATTGCGCGCGCCCTGGCGCTGAACCCCAAGCTGATCATAGCGGACGAGGCGGTATCGGCCCTCGACGTGTCGGTTCAGGCGCAGGTACTGAACCTGATGATGGAGCTTCAGGCTGAAATGGATCTATCGTTCCTTTTCATCAGCCATGACATGGCGGTGGTCGAGCGGGTCAGTCACCATGTCGGGGTGATGTATCTGGGTCGGATCGTTGAAATGGGCCCACGAGCCCGCGTTTTCGAGAACCCGCACCATCCCTACACACAAGCGCTTATGAAGGCGGTGCCTATCGCGGACCCACGGCAGCGAAAGGGTGAAAAAGATCTGAATTTCAAGCCTATACCATCTCCAATTCACCCAGTCGATTATGTACCGGAGCCGTCACGTTACGATGAGGTCGAACCTGGTCATCTGGTGCTGAAAGGGGATTGGGGCGGCTACTCGCGCAGCGACGCGATTGAGGAAGTTGAGGCGCGATTGCGGGAAGGCATGGATGCGCCTGAGGGCCTTGAAGGTCGGCGGCTTTACGACTAGTCGGATCACATGCCAGATCGTCTTTCTCCGCTGGACATTATGCGCCAGCTTGTTGCATTTCCCACCGTCAGCCGCGACACCAACCTGCCGCTTGTGGATTGGGTTGAAGTGTATCTGGAGGGGCATGGAATAGAATGTCATCGCTTCCCCCATCCTGATCAGCCCAAGGCTGCGCTTTTTGCGCATGTCGGGCCGGATGTGGAAGGCGCGGTTGTGCTGTCAGGGCATACGGATGTGGTGCCGGTGGATGGGCAGCCCTGGGACAGCGATCCGTTTCAGGTGGTCGAGCGGGACGGAAAGTATTTCGGGCGCGGAACAACCGATATGAAGGCTTTTGATGCTTTGGCGCTTTGGGCCTTGGTAGAGGCGCATCATGCAGGTGTCAGACGTCCTTTGCAGATCGCATTGTCTTTTGACGAAGAAATCGGATGTACCGGTGCGCCGCCGATGATTGCGGCGATGCAGGGTGTTGTACCACGAGGAAATGCTGTGATCGTGGGTGAGCCCTCAATGATGCGGGCGGTAACCGGCCACAAAGGCGGTATGGGTTTTGACACGCATGTGGTGGGTTTTGAGGTGCATTCATCGATCATAAACCAGGGTGTATCGGCGGTTCTGGAAGGCGCACGTCTGATCGATTGGGCCAATCATCGGAATGCGGAGAACTCAGCGTCAGCGCCCTCAGATCTGGCATCGCTTTTTGATCCGCCCTTCACCACATGGCATGTGGGGCAGGTTCAGGGCGGCACTGCTCATAATATAACCGCTAAAGACTGCCATTTCTCAATGGATTTCAGGGCCGTTCCGGGGGATGACAAGGCCGATTTGGAGGAGGCATATCGTACGAAGGTCGCCGCGGTGGAAGCGGGCATGAGGGCGGTGCACGCTGATGCGCGCATTGATGTTTCAACTCGCTTCGACGTTCCGGCTTTGACGCCGGAAGAGGATGGGTTGGCGGAAGGATTCGTGCGTCAAATTACAGGAGACAACGGCAATCATGTGGTCAGCTACGGCACCGAAGCTGGCCAATTTCAGCAGGCTGGGTATTCGGCTGTGGTTTGCGGACCCGGCGACATAGCGCAAGCGCATCAGCCAAATGAGTTCATCACGGTCGCACAATTTGAAGCTGGACATCAGTTCATGCGTGATCTTCTGGCGCGGCTTATGTGACGGCAGAACGGCGCTCTTGCGGGCCAAAGGCCGCAAGACGCCCCGCCCGCCGTCCCATATGGCTCTGGTCTGTTAACGTTATCTGAGACATTGTGCTGTCCAATACCGCGTTTCCCAATGAATGAGATCAGTGATGCCCGTCAAGAACCGCTTTGCCGAACTGCAGGATGAAATCACCGCCTGGCGCCGTGACATTCACACGCACCCAGAAGTCCTTTTCGAAACCCATAGGACGTCCGCGCTTGTGGCTGAAAAGTTGCGCGACTTCGGCTGTGATGAGGTGGTAACAGGGATCGGTCGGACCGGTGTCGTGGGTCTGATCTATGGCAAGGCGCGCGGATCAGGTCGCGTCATTGGCCTGAGAGCCGATATGGATGCGTTGCCGATCACCGAACAGACCGGCAAACCCTATGCGTCCCAAACGCCGGGTACGATGCATGCCTGCGGTCATGATGGACATACCGCTATGCTTCTGGGGGCGGCGAAATATCTGTCTGAGACCCGGAATTTTGACGGCACGGTTGCGGTCATCTTTCAGCCAGCAGAAGAAGGTGGTGGCGGGGGGCGCGAGATGTGCGAAGACGACATGATGGCGCGCTTTGCCATCAATGAGGTCTATGGCATGCACAATTGGCCCGGACATCCGGTGGGCAGTTTCGCAATCCGGCCTGGCAAGTTCTTTGCAGCGACGGATCAGTTCGACATATCGCTGGAAGGGCATGGCGGGCACGCGGCCAAACCACATGAAACAGTCGATACGACTGTTATCGCAGCCCAAGTTGTCATCAACCTTCAAACGATTTCAAGCCGGAACGCGGATCCCGTCGACCAGATCGTTGTGTCGGTCACGTCGTTTCAGACATCTTCGAATGCTTACAATGTGATACCGCAGAAAGTTCACCTTAAAGGTACGGTCCGGACGATGTCGGCGGATATGCGCGCCCTGGCCGAGCAGCGTTTGCGCAAGATCGCTGACGGACTCGCCCAAACCTACGGGGGCACGGTGGATATTCAGTATCATCGGGGCTATCCGGTGATGTCCAATTCCGAAGAGCAAACCGCCTTTGCGGCGGAGGTTGCGAGAGCCGTCTCCGGCGCCTGCGAAGAGGCGCCATTGGTCATGGGTGGCGAGGACTTTGCCTACATGCTTGAAGAGCGTCCCGGTGCCTACATCCTTGTCGGCAATGGTGACACGGCTGCGGTCCATCATGCGGAATACGACTTCAATGATGAGGCGATCCCGGCTGGTTGCAGTTGGTGGGCAGAAATCGTTGAAAAGCGGTTGCCTGTCGGGTAGGCCGCTATATGACTGGCAAAAATTCGCCTATGGCGACCCCGCAGGACCAAACCGCTTTTGGAGCTTTGCCGCAGAAAGACTACCCTACCATCAGAAAAATGGACTGAACATCATGCGGGGTACATGTTCGGTCGAAAGGGCAGGGCGAAATGTCAAAGCCGATTGATGAGCCATCGGCCGACACTACGGTGGAAAGAGGTCGCACATCAAAGGTCGAAGACCTGTTGAACTCCTCCAATTGGGAAGAGCGTTTGATAGCCGCTCGGGCGCAGCGCGAAAAGGTTCTGGCTGAAAAAGGCCAGAAGCCGACGTCGGAGCATTTGCAGACGACCGTTGAGCTTCCTCAACTCCCGAAGTCGGTGATCCCACCGCAAGCTCCTCGTCCAAGTTCAGCCTTGGATGCGCTGGCCGATCGCCTTTCGCAAGACGAGCCTTCGCCGCAAGTGGTTCCCAGCCGACGCAAACCCGCGCCGCTTGTTGCGGAGCGTCGGTTTGCGCCTGCGTCGGCTGCGCGATATTCTGATGCATCGACAATGTCCTGGCGCAATAGGGCAGCTTTGATCGCATTGTCCTGCGGTGTCTGCCTTGGATTTGGTGTGGCAATCGGAAATGGGGTTGGTACGGATCAGGAGGTAGCCATTGCAGCACCGCCAACACCGCTAGCACCCGCGCCTGCCCAAAACGTGCCGGACGCGGGAGAGCCACCGGTCCCGGAGCAAGTGACGTTGCCGGACGACTTGCCGCTGCCCGAGCGGGTCGCGTCGACGGATCTGGATTGGCCGGCAGTCGAAGCGCGTGAGGCCGAACCCACGCCGGAACAAAGTACTTCGACTGAAGCGCCCCCGCTGCCGCTGTTCGAGTTCGAACCTGAAATGGGAGAGAACCTGGCAGAGACCCTTGCCGCGTTGGTCACACCAGCAGATGCTTTCCGATTGCACATTTATGCACCCGACTCGGTCGCGCAGGACAAGCTTGATCGCGAGGTCGCAGGGTTGGAGGGCACTGGTCTGCCAATAGTCGATGTCCAACGGGTCGGCCTGCGGATTTCCGAACCTCACATCCGCTTCTATAACAGCGAGGATGCTCGGGTGGCCAATGCCTTGGCGCGCGATCTTGAGATTGAGGTACGCGATTTTAGCCAGCAGCACAGCGGATCCCTAGGCCGCATTGAGCTCTGGATGGACGGTAGCAGCAACCGGCAGCCCGCGGTGCGGCGTACCTCGCGGACACGCTCTAGCGGACCGACGCCCTTGCAGGAATGGCGCCGCATTCGCAATCGTGTACTTAGCGCCCTGCGCTAAGGCACGTGTAGCCGCTGAGGTCCCGCGCGCAGTCACTCAAGCTCAATGAGCAGATCCTTTGCGTCGATTTGCCCGCCAGGCACCACATGGACGGCTTTGACAGTCGCAGCCCGTTCTGCGTGGATTCCGGTTTCCATCTTCATGGCCTCAATAGTCAGCAGGAGATCCCCCTCCTTTACCTTCTGACCGGCTTGCGCGGCAATTGTCGCAATGACGCCTGGCATCGGTGCTCCAACTTGGTCGGCGTTTCCGGGATCTGCCTTAGGGCGTTCAATCGTCGTTGACTTCACCATGCGGTCGGGCACCCGAATGACCCGGGGTTGACCGTTGAGTTCGAAGAATACCCGCACTTCGCCTTTTTCGTCAGTATCTCCAATGGTCTGAAGGCGGATTTCCAGCGTCTTGCCTGGGTCAATCTCCGCCGTGATCTCGTCTCCGGGCTTCATGCCGTAGAAGAATGTTTTGGTCGGCAGCGTTCGAACGGGGCCATAGGTCCTGTGACGGCCCATATAGTCCAGAAAGACCTTTGGATACATCAGATAGCCGGACAGATCCTCGTCGTCGACGGCTTTCCCCTCCATCATGTCGGAGACTTCGGTGCGGGTCGATTCAAGATCAATGGGCTCAAGATGCTTTCCTGGCCTTTCAGTGTTTGGCGCTTCGCCCTTCAGGGCCTTTGACACGATCTCCTTGGGAAATCCGCCGGGCGGCTGGCCCAGATTGCCCCGCATCATGTCGATGACACTGTCGGGGAAGGCGACTTCTTTTACAGGATCTTCCACGTCGGCACGGGTCAGTCCCTGGCTGACCATCATAAGCGCCATGTCACCCACGACCTTGGAGGAGGGTGTCACCTTCACAATGTCGCCGAACATCTGATTAACATCGGCATAGGTGTGGGCGACCTCATGCCAGCGTTCTTCCAGCCCGAGCGAACGCGCCTGCGCCTTGAGGTTGGTGAATTGACCACCTGGCATTTCATGCAGATAGACTTCGGACGAAGGGGCCTGCATGCCGGATTCGAAGGCCGCATAGTGGTTGCGGACAGCGTCCCAGTAGTCAGAGACTTCGCGAACCGAATTGATGTCGAGGCCCGTATGACGATCCGTATGGCGTAGCGCCTCGACCACCGAGCCCAGCGTGGCTTGCGAGGTGTTGCCGGACAGCGCGTCCATCGCACAATCGACCGCGTCAACCCCGGCCTCGGCGGCGGCGAGAATCGTAGCACATGCGACTCCGGCGGTGTCGTGGGTGTGGAAGTGAATGGGCAATCCCACTTCTTGCTTGAGCGCGCGGATCAGCATCTTGGCCGAGGCGGGCTTCAGAAGACCCGCCATGTCCTTGAGCCCCAGAACGTGCGCGCCTGCATCCCGCAGCTGTTTGCCCATGTCGACGTAGTATTGAAGATCGTACTTCGCCCGATCCGGGTTCAGGATGTCGCCTGTATAACAGATCGAGCCTTCGCAAATCTTACCGGATTCGATGACTGCATCCATGGCGACGCGCATGTTGTCGACCCAGTTGAGGCTGTCGAAGACGCGGAAGACATCGATCCCTGTTTGGGCAGAAACGCGGACAAATTCCTGCACGACGTTGTCGGGATAGTTGGTGTAACCCACACCGTTCGATCCGCGCAGCAGCATCTGCGTCATCAGGTTGGGCATCCGCTCGCGCAGATCGCGCAGGCGCTGCCAGGGGCATTCCTGTAAAAATCGGTAAGCCACATCGAACGTCGCACCGCCCCAGCACTCGACGCTGAACAATTGCGGCAGGTTGGCCGCATAGGCGGGAGCGACCTTGATCATGTCGATCGACCGCATCCGCGTGGCCAGTAACGATTGGTGTCCGTCCCGCATTGTGGTGTCGGTGATCAACACCTGCTCTTGTGCTTTCATCCAGTCGGCAACAGCTTGGGGTCCTTTCTGCTCAAGCAGGTTGCGCGTGCCCATCTGCGGGTCGGCTTTTTGAGCAGGTGGTTTTGGATCTTTCAGGTCCGCAGGCGGGCGTTGCCGGTCTTTCGTTTCTGGATGCCCGTTCACAGTCACATCCGCGATGTAGGTCAGAACCTTGGTGCCGCGGTCACGGCGTTTGGGGAACTGAAACAGCTCGGGCGTCTCATCAATGAACTTGGTCGTGTACTCGTTGGACAGGAAAGTCGGGTGTTTCAGCAGGTTTTCGACAAAGGCGATGTTCGTGCTGACCCCTCGGATCCGGAATTCTCGCAGGGCTCGATCCATCCGCGCGATGGCCATGTCAGGCGTCGGTGCCCAAGCCGTAACCTTGGTGAGCAGGCTGTCGTAGTAGCGGGTGATCACACCGCCCGCATAGGCGGTGCCACCGTCCAGTCTTATGCCCATGCCAGTGGCCGAGCGGTAAGCGGTCAAGCGTCCGTAGTCCGGGATGAAGTTGTTCTGGGGATCTTCGGTGGTAATGCGCGTCTGCACTGCATGGCCGTTCAAACGTACCTCGTCCTGGTTTTCATGCCCCGTTGCCTCGGCGATCGTCTTACCTTCGGCAATCAGGATTTGCGCGCGCACGATGTCGATGCCCGTCACCTCTTCGGTCACAGTGTGTTCGACCTGGACGCGCGGGTTCACCTCGATGAAGTAAAACTTGCCCGTTTCCATATCCATCAGGAATTCGACGGTGCCTGCACATTCATAATTCACATGTTTGCAGATCTTGTAGCCGAGATCGCAGATCTCACTGCGTAGCTTGTCGGTCAAATACGGGGCCGGGGCGCGTTCGACCACCTTTTGGTTGCGGCGCTGAACCGAACAGTCGCGTTCGAACAGGTGATACATTCCGCCATGCTTGTCGCCGAGGATCTGCACCTCAACATGACGGGCGCGGGTGATCATCTTTTCAAGATAGCCTTCGCCGTTGCCAAAGGCGGCTTCCGCCTCGCGACGGCCTTCAAGGACCTTCTCTTCCAACTCTTCTGGTCCGTGGATCGGTCGCATGCCGCGACCACCGCCCCCCCAGGACGCCTTCAACATCAAGGGGTAGCCAATCCCTTTCGCGTCCTTGGCGATGGAAGTCATGTCATCGCCCAGCACTTCAGTTGCCGGAATGACCGGCACGCCTGCCTCAACGGCGACCCGCCGGGCGCTGGCCTTGTCGCCAAGTGCACGCATCGTTTCGGCCTTGGGGCCAATGAAGGTAATCCCGTTTTTCTCACATGCCTCGACGAAGTCGGGATTCTCTGACAAAAGCCCGTATCCGGGATGGATGGCATCTGCTCCGCTTTCCTTGGCCACCCGGACCATTTCTGAGATCGACAGATACGCCGCGACGGGCCCCAACCCCTCACCGATTCGGTAGGCCTCATCCGCCTTGAATCGGTGCAAGCCCAGTTTGTCCTCTTCGGCGAAAACGGCGACCGTTCTTTTGCCCATCTCATTGGCGGCCCGCATGATGCGAATGGCGATCTCCCCCCGGTTGGCAATCAGGATCTTGCGAAAATCGGTCATGGGCAGCGGTCCTTTTCGGGCATTTGGCGCTGGTTTAGGGCGGTTCTTCAAAAGGGTAAATGCGTGGTTGTGGGTAGGAAACACATGATCGCGCTAACGCGAACGTTCAGGTTTCAAAGCTGAAACATGTCGTGATCAGCGGGTGCGGTCAGGTTGGTAAGGTCTTTTGCACCCAATTGCCCCATGTTGGACTCCAGATCCTTGCGCAGCAAATCAACCAGATGTGCCGGGCCGTCCGTGCCCAGTGCGGCGAGTGCAAAGTGCCAGGCCCGGCCCATCATCACGAAGTTCGCGCCCATTGCCAGGGCCCGCAGGATATCCACGCCACCTTCAACGCCGCTGTCAAAGACAATGGGCAGTGCTGTCGCCGCGCGGATGGAAGGCAAAACCTCGATCGTTGCAGGGGCGGCATCAAATTGGCGACCCGCATGGTTCGAGATCCAGATCGCATCAATGCCCAGTTCCTCAAGCTTTTTCGCGTCGTCGGGCCGCAACACGCCTTTGACGATGAAGGGGCCCTCCCAGGCGTCGCGAAGCCATTGCACATAGGCCCAGTCCGGTGAGGTGCGCAGCAGATATCCGACATGCGCGTTCGGCGGCAGATTGGCCGTTTCGACATTGGCATACGCATCCAGCATTCGCATATGCGGCATGCCTTTCTGCGCCATGGCGGCAGCCCAGGCCGGGCGCAATGCCACTTGCGCCATCAGTCGTGGCGTTAGTTTCGGTGGTTGAGTAAGACCGGAACGGACTTGCCGTTCACGGCGCGAAGGCACGGGCACATCCACCGTCAGAACCAAAGTGCGGAAGCCTGCATTTTTTGCGCGCGCCAGCATGTCGCTGCGAATGGCCTCATCCCGGGGCGGATACATCTGAAACCAGGCGTGAGGCCCAAGATCCTTCGCGATATCCTCGGGAGCTGCGGCAGCCACGGTGCTAAGCGTATAGGGAATGCCCGCCTTGGCGCCAGCACGGGCCAGATGCCGCTCGGCGTCCGGCCAGATCAGACCGGACATGCCGACCGGAGCAATGCCAAAGGGCAGGGGAAGCGTTTCACCCAACAGCGATGTCGAGAGATCCGGTGTGAACTCTCCATGCAAAACCGAGGGCAGGAGCGTGATTTGATCCAGCGCCGACCTGTTCCGGGCCTTTGTCGCTTCGGATCCGGTGCCGCTGTCGAGGTATTCCCAGACAAATTTGGGAATTCTGCGCTGCGCGCGGCTGCGCAGATCAGATAGAGCGGGATAGCGGGCATCGAGCTTCATAAGAAGCTCTATGGCGCGGGTGCTGTCCGGGCGCAAGGAATGGTGCAGGTGTCAGGTACAGATCGAAATGATTAACTCGATCAGGTACATCCAGCTACTGTGATGTTTGATCGCCAAAACCATCAAAGTCGACATGGCAGAGGCGAGCAGGATCAGTGTCGCGATCCGGGCGGAATCGTTGGGTCGATAATCCCCCACAATCGTCTGCCGCAATGGACATCGCGCGGACCGTGTGGCGGGTCCGATTGCAAGATCGCGCAGAATCTCCAGCCAGGAAGGGGAGGACCAAAGCGACAGGCGCACGAGAACGCGCGTTGTGTCTTGCTGCGAAGAGGCCAAATGCATGGACGTGTCCTGTCGTTCTCATGCCAGTTACGCTGGCGACTATGGCGGTTTTGTGGCCTGTGGCGACCAAAGCTTTTGTCCTGTCTGCCATGTGCGCCAAACTGAGCGAAGGATTGCTGATCACTTTCGGAACAAAAATCGAACACTGTCTTTTCATCGCAGCCTCTTGACGCTAGTTTCAGCGCATGACCGATTTCGACGAAATGGATGCATTTGAGGGCGCCTCGCTTTCGGCCCGTGCGATTGCTGCGCGACCGCAACCTTACCTTGACGGTTTGAACCCTGCACAGCGCGAAGCGGTCGAGCAGCTTGACGGCCCGGTGCTGATGCTGGCCGGTGCAGGGACAGGCAAGACACGTGCGCTCACGGCGCGGATCGTGCATCTGCTGAACACTGGACGCGCCCGGCCAAACGAGATTTTGGCCGTGACCTTCACCAACAAGGCCGCGCGCGAGATGAAGAACCGCGTGGGCGGCATGCTGGGACAGGCGATCGAAGGTATGCCCTGGCTTGGTACGTTTCATGCGATCTGCGTGAAGCTGCTGCGCCGCCATGCGGAATTGGTCGGGCTCAAATCTAACTTCACCATCCTCGATACGGACGATCAGCTGCGCTTGCTCAAACAGCTGATTGTTGCCGCAAACATTGATGACAAACGCTGGCCTGCGCGGCAATTGTCATCAATCATTGATGGCTGGAAGAACCGTGCGCTGACGCCTGACAAAGTGCCCGCAGCGGATGCGGGGGCCTACAATCACAAGGGTGCGGAGCTTTACGCGCAGTATCAGGCGCGTCTGAAAGAGCTAAACGCCTGCGATTTCGGCGATCTGCTGTTGCATATGGTCACGATCTTTCAGACGCATGAAGATGTGCTCCAGCAATACCAACGCTGGTTCGCCTATATTCTCGTAGACGAGTATCAGGATACCAACGTCGCGCAGTATCTCTGGTTACGGCTTCTCGCTGGCGGGCACAAGAACATCTGCTGCGTGGGTGATGACGACCAATCGATCTATGGCTGGCGCGGGGCCGAGGTCGGCAATATCCTGCGGTTTGAGAAAGACTTCCCTGGTGCGCATGTGGTGCGGCTGGAGCAGAATTATCGATCAACGCCGCATATTCTCTCGGCTGCCTCCAACGTCATCGCGGGCAATCAAAGCCGGTTGGGCAAGACACTCTGGACCGACAAAAATGATGGTGAAAAGCTGCGGTTGATCGGCCATTGGGACGGCGAGGAAGAAGCCCGGTGGATTGGCAAAGAGATCGAGGCGATGCAGGGCGGGACGCGCGGAATGCGGGCCGTGGACCTGGACCAGATGGCGATCCTCGTTCGGGCCTCTCATCAGATGCGGGCGTTCGAGGACCGGTTTCTGACAATCGGCCTGCCTTACAAGGTGATCGGTGGCCCACGGTTTTACGAGCGGATGGAGATCCGCGATGCGATGGCCTATTTCCGTGTCGTCGTGTCGCCGGATGATGATCTGGCGTTCGAGCGGATCGTGAACACGCCCAAACGCGGGCTGGGCGACAAGGCGCAGCAAACCATCCAGATCGCAGCACGCGCCAACAATGTATCGCTGGTCGAGGGCGCGCGCCTGGCGGTCGATCAGGGACTGATCAAGGGCAAGGGCGGTGCTGAACTTCGCACACTTGTCGAAGGTATTGAGCGCTGGGGCCGTCTTGTGGGCGCAAAGGATCAAAGCCATGAAGAACTGGCTGAACAGATCCTTGATGAATCCGGCTACACGGCTCATTGGCAGAACGACAAGACCCCCGAAGCGCCCGGACGCCTGGAAAACCTTAAGGAACTCGTCAAGGCTTTGGAGCAATTCGAGAACCTGACCGGATTTCTGGAGCATGTCAGCTTGATCATGGACAACGAGACCGAAGGCGATGGGGCCAAGGTCAGCATTATGACGCTTCATGCAGCTAAGGGTCTCGAATTTCCGGCGGTGTTCCTGCCGGGATGGGAAGATGGCCTGTTCCCGAGCCAGCGCGCAATGGACGAAGAAGGCATCAAGGGTCTGGAAGAGGAACGTCGGCTGGCTTATGTCGGCATTACGCGCGCGGAAGAGGTGTGCACGATTTCATTTGCGGCAAACCGGCGCGTGTTTGGCCAGTGGCAGTCTTCCATGCCGTCGCGCTTCATAGATGAATTGCCGGATGAACATGTGGACGTGCTGACACCGCCTGGGCTTTACGGTGGTGGATACGGTGCGGCCATGCCAACCTCTAACCTGCATGACCGCGCGGCCGAGGCAAATGTCTATAACTCGCCCGGATGGCGGCGCCTGCAATCCCGCGCGGGTGAACGCACTGTCAGCCAGCCGCGTGAAAGTAAGAACACAGTGATCGACCTTAGCGCCGTGTCGAGCTTCACAATCGGCGAAAGGGTCTTTCATCAAAAATTCGGATACGGCGCCGTTGTGGGCATCGAGGGGGACAAGCTGGAGGTCGAATTCGAAAAGGCTGGCTTTAAAAAAGTCGTCTCCCGCTTTGTATCGGGCTGTGGCGACATTCCGTTCTGATGGCGATCAAACGCATTCATTCCGGCGGAGCGTTCGAGCCCAAGATAGGGTATTGCCGCGCGGTGGTCGCAGGCGGCTTTGTGCACGTCGCAGGAACGGTCGGTGAGGGCGCGGATGTCGTGGCACAGTGCCGATCGGCTTTGGCTGTGGTCGAAGCAGCACTGAAAGAGGCTGGTGCCTCTTTTGCGGATGTCGTGCGCGTGACCTACATGCTGCCGGACTGCGCTGATTTCGAAGCGTGCTGGCCCGCTCTGGTCGAGACATTCGGAGAGAACCCACCGGCGGCGACGATGATCGAATGCGGCCTGATCGACTCGAAGTACAAGATCGAGATCGAGGTGACCGCGCTCGCCCCAACGACGGGTGATTGATGGAACGCGGTTTCACTGCCCGCGCTTCCTCTATATGACATCGTTAACGAATGGGCCTTGGCCCTGATTTCTACCTGAAAGGCGCCGATGCCCAAAGATCTTCTTGCCGCTCCGATCAAGCCTGCACATGGTGCGCACTACTTGGGTTTTCTGGCCCGCATGCACCGCCACATCTGGCCAGATTGGTATCTTGAGATCGGGACGAACGAAGGCCGCAGCCTTGCAATGGCCCCGGGCAAATCGGTGGCGGTAGATCCGCAATTCGTGATTTCCGAGGATGTGATCCGGGGCAAACCCCAAGTTCATTTCTATCAACTCACCAGCGACGATTTCTTTGCGCAGGCACCGTTCAAGGCAATTGTTGACAGGTTTGACATGTTCTTTTTGGACGGGATGCATCGGTTTGAGTTTCTGCTGCGCGACTTCATGAGTTCTGAAAAGCTGGCAAAGCCAGACAGCATCATCGTCATGCACGATTGTGTGCCGATGTCTTATGCCGCTGCAGAACGCAGTCCGCGGCCCGATCTGACACCAAGTTGGGTGGGGGATGTCTGGAAGCTTGTGCCGATCCTCAAAGAGTATCGACCAGATTTGACGATCGAAATCGTTGATTGCCAACCAAGTGGTCTGACCATTGTTACCGGCCTTGATGCAGAGAACACCACGCTCTCTCAAAAGTATGCCGAGATCAAAGAGCGATATTTCGAAATGACCCTGTCTGATTTCGGTGAAAGCCGGCTTGGGGATCTTTTGCAGATGCAATCCGCAGGTTCAAAGGCGATTGCCCGGTTTGTCGGGGACACCTGAAGCCATCGGAGTCCTTAACTGAGGGTCAATGCGCTTCGATCGTGGGTAGTTTCACCCTCGGCTTTGCTGACCCGGTGATCTCAGCCAGCCAGACAGATGCGTGAACCATGCCTTTGGCGACGATGGGCAAGTCCGCGTCTGACTCCGCCTCTACCGATATGAATTTGGAACCTGTCGGGCCCATCCGTGTATCTTCGGCCAGCATAGGCGACCAGAGCACGGCTGCACCAAAGGCGTAGACAATGAGCGTTCTCTTTGATCGCAAGTTCATATTTTGTTCTCTTCAATAGTTAATATTGGTTCGTATGTGAGAACAATGCCGGTAAAATTTGACAAAACTTAGTCACGCAATCGGCGAAGTCGTGACAGTGCTCGTCCTGGGGGACAAGTTGCCTCTGGCAACCGCGCCTGTCTTGGGCCATATGAAATGCAGGGAAACGGAGACAGACATGCGCTTCATCGACACTCTTCTGCGGGCGGTGACCTGGTGGAATGGCCAGACACTCAACACCCAGATTTTCACCTGGCGCAAGGGCGTCAGAGTCGGGGAAGACACGCAGGGAAATGTGTTCTACCGCAATGCGGACGACAGCAAACGCTGGGTGATCTACAGCGGTGAGGCTGAAGCCAGCCGAGTGGATCCCGAATGGCATGGCTGGTTGCACCGCACGTGGGATGAGCCCCCGACCGAACGCCCGCTGATCCATAAGTCGTGGGAAAAGCCGCATCAGGAAAACTTGACAGGGACGGCGTTGGCCTATGCGCCAGCGGGCTCAATCCGCCGATCCGAGCCTGCTGATCGGTCGGACTACGAGGCGTGGTCTCCAGAATAGTAAGATGGCAGGGTCGGTTACAGAGACGCTTGTAGGCGGCGCGGTTTTGGCCGCGGCGGTTGGGTTCACTGTGTATGCAGCCCAAATCTCGGGCTTTGGTCCGACGGGCGGGGACACATATCCGCTGACCGCCAGTTTCCGCAGCCTTGAAGGGATCAGCGTCGGCAGCGATGTGCGACTGGCCGGGGTGAAGGTCGGGACTGTGTCAGCGGTGACGCTGAACGCCGAAACTTATCGGGCTGAAACGGTCGTCGCGTTGAATGCGGGCACGCAGATCCCCGATGACAGCGCGATCATTATCAGCTCCGAAGGTTTGTTGGGTGGCAGCTTTGTAGAGATCATGCCGGGTGGCTCGCCGTTTTATTTCGAAGCGGGTGACGAGATTACCGACACGCAAGGAGCGGTCAGTCTGATCACACTGCTTTTGCGCTATGTGGGCGGCGATGGTGCTGGTGAATGAAATGGTTCTCAACCGCCGTGATCGCCATGCTTGCGCTGCCTGCGACAGGGCAGGAACAGACAAGCGTCGCACCCGGCGTCGTTCTGCGCGGTCTTGATCGCTACAACGGTGACGTTTTCGACATCGAAATGCCTTCGGGCACCAGCGCTCGGGTCGGGCGGTTGACTATCACGCTGACCGAATGCCGCTATCCTGCGGGCAATCCGTCGGGCGATGCCTATGCTGGCCTGCAGATCACGGAAGATGCAGACGACAACGTGTTGTTTTCGGGTTGGATGGTTGCATCCTCACCAGCGCTTAGCGCATTGGAGCATCCGCGCTATGACATCTGGGTCATGCGCTGCACGACATCCTGAAGCGTGACATGCGCCGGACTGGTGAAACTGGCCGTGCGCGTCAGGGCATCGTTCAACATGTTCTGATATCGCGCGCGCGGCACTTCGATCGCGCCCATTCGGGCCAGATGATCCGTCACGAATTGCGTGTCGAAGAGAGTAAAGCCGCCCCGCTGAAGCCTTTCAACACATGCTGCAAGCGCCATTTTTGAGGCATTTTCCTTCCGGGAGAACATGCTTTCACCGAAGAACGCGGCGCCCAGTGTGATGCCGTAGATCCCACCGACAAGCATGGCGCCATCCCATATCTCGAGCGAATGGGCCTTCCCGCGCCGATGCAGTCGGAGACAGAGCGAGCGAATCTCACGGTTGATCCACGTCTCATCACGGGCTGCACATCCGTCGATGACACCTTTAAAATCCTGGTTCACACTCATGCTGAATGTGGTTTTGCGCATGGCTTTTGCGAGACTACGCGACACGTGCAGGTTCTGGATCGGCAGGATGCCACGTTTGCGCGGGTCGACCCAGAAGACCTCGGGGTCGTCCCGATGTTCGGCCATCGGAAAGATACCGATGGAATATCCATGCAGCAGGATTTCAGGGGTCAGCCCCATCAGCCAGGCGGCATCTGCTTGTCGAGCCAGTCTTCCAGCCAATGGATGTTGTAGCGCCCGGTATGCACGTCTTCTTCTTGCAAAAGCGCATGAAACAACGGCACGGTCGTGTCAACGCCGTCGACTATCAACTCGCCAAGCGCGCGGTCAAGCCGTGCGAGCGCCTCGACTCGGTCCCGTCCATGCACGATCAGCTTGCCGATGAGGCTGTCGTAATAGGGTGGGATCGAATAACCGTCATAAAGCGCACTGTCCATCCGAACGCCCAGACCACCCGGCGCATGATATTGGGTGATGCGTCCCGGGCTGGGCGCGAAATCGGGCAGGCGTTCAGCGTTGATGCGCACCTCGATAGCGTGACCATTGATCTGAAGATCCTCTTGCGCAAAGGACATCGGCAGGCCTGCAGCCACCCGGATCTGCTCTCGCACAAGGTCGACACCAAAAATGCCTTCAGTCACCGGGTGTTCGACCTGAAGGCGGGTATTCATCTCGATGAAGTAGAACTCCCCTTTTTCATAAAGGAACTCGATTGTCCCCGCGCCGATGTAGTTGATCTTGGCAACCGCGTCTGCGCAGACCTTGCCGATCCGAGCGCGCTCTTCTGCGCTAATCGCCGGACCCGGCGCCTCTTCAAAGACTTTCTGATGACGCCGCTGCAACGAACAATCGCGTTCCCCAAGATGGACCGCTTTGCCTTTGCCGTCTCCAAAGACCTGAATTTCGATGTGGCGCGGCGTGGTCAGATACTTCTCGATGTAGACTTCATCATTGCCGAACGCTGCCTTTGCCTCTGATCGCGCGGTTCCAAAGGCGTTTTCCATGTCCTTTGCCGTCTGCGCAACCTTCATGCCGCGGCCACCACCTCCGGCGGT
The DNA here is from genome assembly GCA_937897325.1 of uncultured Shimia sp. Taxonomy (GTDB): domain Bacteria; phylum Pseudomonadota; class Alphaproteobacteria; order Rhodobacterales; family Rhodobacteraceae; genus CALCOY01. Next base: position 21,566 of record CALCOY010000082.1, on the reverse strand, counting down.
CGCTTTAACGATCACGGGATAGCCGATCTCCTCCCCGATCCGCTGCGCCGCGGCCAGATCTGGCACACCACCATCACTGCCGGGCACGCAAGGTACGCCAAGTTCTTTCATCGTGTCCTTGGCCGTGATCTTGTCACCCATCACCCGAATATGCTCAGCCGAGGGGCCGATAAAGGTCAGATCGTGGTCTTCCACAATTTGCACAAACTGCGCGTTTTCCGACAGAAAGCCATAGCCCGGATGGATCGCCTCAGCCCCTGTGATTTCGCAGGCCGAGATGATTGCCGGGACCGAGAGGTAGGATTGCGGCGATGCGGGCGGACCGATGCAGACTGACTCGTCGGCCATACGGACATGCATGGCATCTGCGTCAGCGGTTGAATGCACCGCAACGGTGCCAATTCCCATTTCGCGGGCCGCACGCACGACACGAAGAGCAATCTCCCCGCGATTTGCAATCAGGATCTTTTCAAACATCTCTGGCGCCCTATTCAAGGATCACGAGAGGAGCCCCGAATTCAACAGCCGTGCCATCATCGACCAGAATGCGTTTGACCGTTCCCGCACGCGGTGCGGGGATCTGGTTCATGGTTTTCATGGCTTCCACGATCAGCAGGGTCTCTCCCTCACTGACTTGCTGGCCTACGCGGATGAAGGCGGGCGCGCCCGGTTCTGATTGCAGATAGACAGTGCCGACCATGGGCGAGGTCACGGCTCCGGGATGGTCGGCCGGATCGTCGCTGGATTTCTCTGCGGGGGCGGGGGTCACTTGCGCCGCTGGGGCAAGGGTTGCCGCTGGTGCTTGCATTACTTGCGCTGGTGCTTCTGTCATGACGGTCATCTGACCTTTTTGACGTGAGACCCGGACATTCAGGCTGTCATCCTCTCCGTATTCCCGCTTCACCTGCAATTCGGTCAGATCGTTTTCCTGCAAAAGTTCAGCCAGGGCCCTGATAAAGGCCACGTCAGCGTCATGTGGGGTATTTGTCATCGATGCCTCGACCGGTTGTTTGCGGAATTTTGTGATATGTCTGCCTCTGGACTGCCGTTTGTATATGCGAACGATTTCGTTAGGGAAAGCGTCACCGCGAAGGGACTCAACTATGAACCTTGGCCTTTGGCTGAAGCGCCAGGCGATGGCAGCACCAATGCGTCCGGCTTTGTTCCGGGGTGTGACGCAGATTGCCGACTACAGGCGATTTGATCAAATCGCGATGCAGCTGTCAGGCTGGCTTGTGGACCACGGTGTGAGACCTGGCGACCGGGTGGCCCTGTTCATGAAGAACGTACCCGACTATCTGATGCTGCTTTATGGAATATGGTATGCGGGTGCCGTTGCTGTTCCGATCAATGCCAAGCTGCATGGTCGTGAGGCGGCCTTCATCCTCAATCATTCTGAAAGCAGCCTAGTCTTCGCGACCGAAGCGGACGCAGCACGGCTGATAGAGGCCAGCTGTTCGCTGCCCATTATCGATATCTCCGTCCCGCAGTTATCGGGGCAATCGGCAGGCCCAATCGTCAGCAGAAACGCCGAGGATCTCGCCTGGCTCTTTTACACATCCGGCACGACTGGACGGCCAAAAGGCGTGAAGATCACCCATGGGATGCTAAAGGCGATGGCGCTCAGCTATCATGCGGATGTGGATACGGTTTCGGCCGAGGATGCCGCGATTTATGCGGCACCACTCAGCCACGGGGCAGGTCTCTATGCGCTTGTTCATGTACAGGTCGGCGCGCGACATGTACTGCCTGCGTCGGGTGGTTTTGATCCGGCAGAAGTCCTCGATCTGGCGGCCAAGATGGGCCGGGTCCATATGTTTGCCGCACCAACGATGGTCGGACGTCTGACCCGTCATGCGCAGGCGGCTGGAGACGATGGGCGTGGTCTCCGAACGATCGTCTATGGCGGCGGGCCGATGTATCAGGCCGATCTGTTGGCTGCTCTTGACACATTCGGGCCGATCTTCGTGCAGATCTACGGTCAAGGGGAATGTCCGATGGCGATCACGTCGCTGTCTCGGGCGGATATTCAGAACCGAAACCATCCCGATTGGAAAAGCCGTATTGCCTCGGTTGGACGGGCGCAATCCTGCGTCGAGATCGCAATTGGAGGGCCCGATGGGCAGTCTCTACCGGCGGGCGCAACAGGCGAGGTGATGGTCCGTGGTGCGCCCGTTATGCCGGGATACTGGCGTGATCCGGAAGGGAGCGCCCAAACCCTGAAAGACGGATGGCTGATGACCGGCGATGTAGGAACGCTGGATGATGCCGGTTATCTCACCCTGATTGATCGTTCCAAGGATGTGATCATCAGCGGCGGATCCAACGTCTATCCCCGCGAGGTTGAGGAGATCCTGCTGCAACATCCGGATGTCCAAGAGGCGTCCGTCATCGGTCAGCCTCACCCAGGCTGGGGTGAGGAGGTTGTGGCTTTTGTGGTGAGCGATGCGTCAGACAAAGCTCTTGACGATCTCTGCCGGAACAATATCGCGCGTTTCAAGGCACCCAAACGATACATCCGAGTGCCTGAATTGCCGAAGAACAATTACGGCAAGGTGCTCAAAACCACCTTGCGCGATTGGCTGCGAGACGCCTAGCCGTCGATCTTCGCGGCCATGATCGCGATGGCCTGCTGGTACACTTTCGCGGCGTTCCATTGCTTGATGACACCAAAGTTGGTCTCGCCCGGCTGATAGCCGCGCCCCGGTTTCCAGCCCTTGCGTCGAAGGAAATTCGCCGTTGAGGCCAGCGCATCGGTTTGGTTGTAGAAATCCACCCGACCGTCGCCGTTGCCGTCTACGCCGTATTTCAGTGCATTGCCGGGCAGGAACTGAGTATGTCCCAATTCCCCATGCTTTGCACCCCTCGTATTGGCACTTATCGCACCCTGATCCACAAGCTTCAGCGCGCCAATCGCATGCGGTTTAAAAAAGTCCGAGCGGCGGCAATCGTAAGTCAGCGTCACGATCGCCGAAACGACCGAGCTATTACCCATGAAGCCGCCAAAGCCTGTCTCCATCCCGTGAATCGCGATTAGCACTCCAGCAGGCACGCCATACTGACGTTCGAGTGCAGCGTAGAAATTCGGATTCGATGCCTTGCGTTTGCGTCCTTGCGCGACAATCGTATTGGCACCCCGGACCTGCATGAACTTGTCCAGAGAGTAACGAAACGACTTTTGATTTCGGTCGGCTGCAATGGTCGCATTGGCATAGTTGGCTTGCGCAAGCGCCTGAAGCCCCCGTTGTTTGACGCCTGCCCGCTGCGCCTCGGATGCGAAGCTGGCTTTCCACGTATTGAAGCCTGCAGCACTGTTCCCGCAATTCGCAGATGCTGCGCCACCGATCAAAGCACCTGCAATCAGGCCCAATGTGGTTCCTCGAAAATGTCTTATCATGAATTCAACGCCCTCATTCGATACATGATCGAAAGTATGACGCGAATGCCACAGCTTCGTAAAGTGGGTCAGGGTTGCAGGATTTCCTGACCTTGACTGTCGAATATCAGGTTGGCCAGCTTGGATCCGTTCCCCGGCGTCATGATGTACTGGGACGCGACGACACCGAATGCGCAAATTGCAAAAAGAAAGATTTTGCTGGCCAAAGAGGCACCCACACTTTTTCGGGTAACGACGGGTGCCGCTTTGAGCAGCGGATCGGTTTCAGGTTCTGTCAGCGAAACCTGTCCAGGCTCGACCTCTCCGGTGCCGGGCAGTCCGCTGTCGTGGCTGGTTTTGATCCGCGCGACACGGTCGGCAAAGCTGGTTTGTGATTTGCTCGTCTTGACCATCTCGCCGATGGCCATGTCGATATCATCTTCGGATGTTGCTTCTTCATCGGGACGCAGATCTTCGACGACCGGCTGTGGCGCCAATTGCTGGGTTTCAAGGATGGCTGGCGCGGTCAGCGACAGGCACAAACGCCCCGCCGGATCCTTGGCGTCGGGTGCCTCATGTCTGACAAACAATTCCTCCCCATTCCGGGTTTCCAGAATGTCGCCGTGGTCCAGTGGAAGAAGTTGGCCCGTCTTGGCGGCAAGTGCGCTTATCGCGATGTCATAGCTGTCCGCAAAAGAACGCGCGGATGCATCAACGCAAAGCGTTTGGCCCGCAAAGTGATGTGCGCCTTCCAACCGCAGGCCTGTCAGCTTGTCCGCCTCGGTCGTGGGTTGTGGATGGACCGACAAGGCTAGCGGCAATTCATGATCGGCCACTGCCTCGATCTCCCAAGGCGTGAACAGCATGTTGGACGGCCTCCAGAGGACAAGCGACGGTGCGCATTGATCCAAAAGCGCAAGCGTTGCCGACATCAGAATGCGCAAACGCGCCACGGGTTCGTCAGTCGCGTTTTCAACGCGCGATCGCAGGGAAAGGGTGATGTGAGCGCGATGCTGGCGCACATCTCGATCATAGTCGTGGGCCTTTGATTTTGTCAGGCTGGCATGTCTGGCCGCATGCAGCGCGTCATCCTCGCACTTTTTCTTGCTGGGTGAGACAAAGAGTGACGCGTCACCAATATCGACGCGCCAATCTGCCTGGGATTTTGCGATCTGGCCAAGATCTGCGGAGTGAGGCAGCAAAGCCTGCAGACTTTTCTGGAAGTGTTTCGGGGAGAGGCGGGTGGATCTTAACAGAAGAAAGGTCACTTCGGTTTGAAGTGGCGTCATGATGTCGGAGAGCGGAGCCATTTCGCTGATCATCCCAATTCGTTTGCCATTTCGAAAATGCAGCCGATTGGGGCTATTTCGCGGCATGTGAAGGGAATTTCGTGCCGCAATTAAAATCGTGCGGCGGCTCTGACCTTATTCTCTGAGAAACTCTGGCTGGGTCGAGCGGTCAGTTGCTGCTTCAATTCTCCCCAGGGGTGGGAGGATGAGCGATGATCAGACTACAGCTGGTAGCGCAGGCCGCGTTTGGTGCGGCCAGCGAAGTACAACCCAAGTTTACTTCGCATTCCTGTCCGGCCAGCCAGTGGACGGCAGCACGCAAAGGGCTTGCGTTCTTGAGCTATTCCGACAATGGCCTGATCGACACAGACCATGGTGTCATCCTTGATGTCGATTTGCTGCGCCCGGTCCGACAGGTCGAGCTCGGATCGGCAAAGACCGCGCTCAGGCAGGTGAATGCCAAGTTCGATCTGTATCCAGAACCGCTGATTGTCGACACGACCTACAGCACAGGGCCGCTGTTGGGCTTGCCTGTCGAAAGCGACGGCTGCCCGAACGACGATGCGTGCAAGATCGCCCAGAAGATGAAGACGCCCGCCAGGTGGCTCGTGACGGCGCCAAGACCAAGCAATACGGTATCTCGATGAAGCAGAGAAAGAAGGTCGAGATGTTGTTTGCGCATCTGAAGCGCATTCTTGGATCGGGCCACCTCCGATTGCGCGGGCGATGCAGCGCAAATGATGAATTCCTCCCCGTCGCCACCGCCCAGAGCCGTTGCAAACTGGCCAAGATCTTTCCGGTATCGCAGAAACCGCCCAAAGCCTGGCCAGAAGGGCGCTCGCGCCACAGTCAATCCTGCACGTTCTGCGCTGGCAACTCATCGTCTTTAACAGAACCTGTTGCCTTTAGATTGCGAGATATTCGGCCCGCAATTCATCATTCTCGAGAACTTCCGCGGCAGTTCCGTCAAAGACGATGCCCCCGGTATCAAGAATGACTGCGCGGTCGGCCAGTTGAAGCGCCCGGACCGCGTTTTGCTCGACAAGAATTGTTGTGATGCCCTGTTCCTTGATCACGGTGAGCGTTTTTTCGATTTCATCAACGATCACCGGAGCAAGGCCTTCATAGGGCTCATCCAGAAGCAAGACCTTGATATCGCGCGCCAAAGCGCGCGCGATGGCCAGCATCTGTTGTTCGCCGCCCGAAAGCGTCACGCCCTCCTGGTTGCGCCGTTCGCCCAGCCTCGGAAACAGTTGATAGAGCCGCTCGATCGACCAGCCAATGGGGGGAGCGATCTGGGCAAGCTTGAGATTTTCTTCGACCGTCAGGCCGGCAATGATCCGCCGGTCTTCCGGGACCAGGCCGAGACCCGCCGTGGCTGCCTGATGACTTGCCATCTTGTGGAGAGGTTGGTGGTCAAGCCAGATCTCACCCTTTGTGACCTGCGGATCGTCCAGCCTGGCAATGGAGCGAAGTGTCGATGTTTTTCCAGCTCCATTTCGCCCGAGCAGCGCAAGAATCTCGCCTTCATGCACGTTGAAGCTGATGCCCTGGACGATATAGCTTTCTCCATAATAAGCATGCATATCCCATACGCTGAGAAAGGCCGGGGCCGTCTGAGCATGGCTCACGCCTTTTGAGAAGTCGGGTTTGACGTTCATCTTTTGTCACCTTCTTCTAAGGCCGGGGGTGGACGACACGTCCACCTTACTGGCGCTTGAGTACAGTTTCTGGCGATAAGGCGGGCGTGTCGCCCACCCTTCGGTGTCAGGCCGCTTCGCCCAGATATGCTTCCCGCACCTTCGGGTGCCCTTTGATCTTGTCGGGCGTGTCTTCCACCAAAGGTGTCCCCTGCGCGAGAACCGTGATCCGTTCGGCCAGGCTGAACACCACATGCATATCGTGTTCGATGATCGCGATCGTGATGTCACGTTCGTCCTTGATCTGCTTGAGAAGGTCGATCGTATTGTTGGTGTCGGCCCGCGCCATGCCGGCCGTCGGTTCGTCAAGCAGAAGCAGACGGGGGCGCTGACTGAGGCACATCCCAATCTCGAGCCGCCGCTTGTCGCCCCGCGACAGGGAGGCCGCGTGCATCTCGCGTTTGTCCAGCATGTTCATCTCGTCGAGCATGTCTAGCGCCCGGTCCACGATCTCGCGGTCTTTCATCATGTCCGCGATCGCGTTCAACCCGAAGGCCCCATCCCGTTGCGCAAAGCACGGGATCATCATGTTTTCCAGCACTGTCAGATCTCCAAAGATCTCCGGTGTCTGAAACACGCGGCTGATGCCCATCTGATTGATTTCGTGCGGCAGTCGGCCCAGAACGGATTGCCCGTCAAACATGACCGAGCCTGTGTCGGGGATCAGCTTGCCAACGAGGCAGTTCAGAAGCGTCGACTTTCCAGCTCCGTTCGGCCCGATGATGGCATGGACGGAGTTTTCCGCGACACTGAGGTTCACATCACCAAGCGCTTGCAGGCCACCGAACCGTTTGCCGACATTTTTGACTTCGAGGATGCCCATGATCGCTCTCCTTACTCTGCCGGTTCTGTGGTGCCGGGCGTATTGTCCTGGGTCGTCTTTTTACGGCGGAACATACGCGCGATCCGCTGACCGCCTTCTACAAGCCCTCCGGGCAGGAAGATAACCACCAGCATGAAAACGATGCCGAGCGTGAGATGCCAGCCCTTGCCGATGAATGGATACACGATCGCGACCATGAAATCCTCGATCCCGTCCGGCATGAAGGCGAACCAGCCGTGCAGGATCTCCGAATTGATTTTTGAGATGATATTTTCCATGTACTTGATCAGACCTGCGCCCAGGACCGGGCCGATCAAGGTGCCAACGCCGCCCAGAATGGTCATCAGCACGACCTCACCTGACGCGGTCCAGAACATCCGTTCGGCTCCGGCCAGAGGGTCCATCGCGGCCATCAATCCGCCTGCAAGACCCGCATACATGCCCGAGATAACGAAAGCAGCCAGCGTGTAGGGTTTCGGGTTCAACCCGGTGTAGTTCATGCGCTGCTGGTTTGACTTTATCGCGCGCAGCATCATCCCGAAGGGTGAGCGGAAGATGCGGATGGCCAGATAGAAGGACAGCAGCATGATCACGGCGCTGAAGTAGTAGCCGACGTTGAACGTGAAGACCCAATCGCCAAGTCTCAGGAAAGTGCTGTCTCGCATCTCAAGTCCAAAAAGACCTGGCACCGGGATGTTGCCTGCGCTCGACGCAGCACCGTCCAGAATGCGCGGATCATTAAGAGCAAGCTGAAGTCCCGTCTCGCCCCCTGTAACTGGCGTCAGCACCGAATAGGCAAGGGCAAAAGACATCTGCGCGAAGGCGAGGGTCAAGATCGAAAAGTAGATCCCCGACCGCCGCAGTGAGATGTAACCGATCAGCACCGAGAAGAGGCCTGCCACCATCACGCTTAGAACGATCGCCGGAATGACATTCATGCTCAGTAGCTTGAACATCCAAACTGCCGAATAGGAGCCGACGCCCAGGAACGCCGCATGTCCGAAGCTGAGATAGCCGGTAAGGCCGAAGAGGATGTTGAAGCCGATCGCAAAAATCCCGAAGATCACGAAACGCTGCATCAGATCGGGGTAGCCCGCATTGAACTGCGCCATCGCCGAGCCTTCCGGGAAAGGGTTCAGGATGAACGGAGCGCACATGGTCAGAACAAATACGATGAACAGGAGGTTGAGGTCTTTCTTTGACAAACCCAGCATGGCTTAGTCCTCCATCACGCCCTTGCGGCCCATCAGGCCCCGCGGACGCGTCAGTAGAATGATGATGGCGACAAGATAGATTATGATTTGGTTGATCCCCGGGAGCAGGTCGATCACGGCCCCCATGGAGGCAAAGCTTTCGAGGATACCCAGAAGGAAGCCGGCCAGAACGGCGCCTGGCAACGATCCCATGCCCCCTACGACGACCACAACGAAGCTCAGAACAAGGAAGTCCATGCCCATGTGGTAGTTTGGCGAGTTGATCGGCGTATACATCACGCCTGCCAGCCCAGCGACGGCGGCGGCAAGGCCAAACATGATGGTGAAACGCTTGTCGATATTGATGCCCAGAAGGCCCACGGTTTCGCGATCCGCCATACCGGCGCGGACGACCATGCCGAATGTGGTGAATTGCAGGAAGGCGAAAACGGCACCTATGATGACGGCCGCGAAGGCGAAATAGACCAGTCGCCAATATGGATAAATGATCTGATTGGCATCAAAGCCCAGCATCAGCCCGAAATCGAACGAGCCGCGGAAAGCGTCCGGGGCAGGTGTCGGGATCGGGTTGGCCCCGTAGAAATACTTGATGACTTCCTGCAGAACGATGGCGAGACCGAAGGTGACAAGGATCTGATCCGCATGGGGGCGCTTGTAGAAATGCTTGATCAGGCCCCGCTCCATAATGACACCGATCAGGATCATGACGGGGATGGCGAATAGGATTGATAAGGGCACCGCCCAATCGATTATGACATTGCCCGTCGCTTCGCCAAACCAGTCATAGACGTAAGGCACGTCCACTTTCAAAGGATTGCCCAGGAAGTCCTTCTGGGTCTCGTCCACGATCGTATGACTGATCGTCAGAATGCGGCTGAGTGTAACGGCGCAGAATGCGCCTATCATGAACAACGCGCCATGGGCGAAGTTCACCACCCCAAGCGTGCCGAAAATCAGTGTAAGACCCAACGCGATCAGCGCATAGGCCGAGCCCTTGTCGAGCCCGTTCAGAATCTGAAGGATAATCGCGTCCATTGTCCCACCTCAGGAAAGATACGCAGCCCGACGGGCAAAGCGGGTAAGGCGGGCGTGTCGCCCGCCTTTCGTTGAAGATCAGGCGCCGTTGTTGCAGCTGCCAAGTGCACCGCCCGCAAATTGCGGATGATCAGGTTGGTATGTGACCTGATCAACGGGTGTGACTTCTACGATCTCGAGAAGATCGAACTCGGATGTCGGGTTCTCTTTCCCCTTCACGACCAGCACGTCTTTGAAGCACTGGTGATCGTCGGCGCGATACAGTGTCGGGCCATTGCCCATGCCATCAAACTCGAAGCCTTCCAGCGCATCGACGACTGCACATGGCGCGAAAGATCCAGCGCGCTCGACCGCATCCGCATAAAGCAGCGCCTGTACGTAGCATGTGTGCGCGGCCTGGCTGGGTGGGAAGCCGTATTTCGTGCCGAACGACTTCACGAACGTTTTTGAGCCTTCGTCCTGCAGCGACCAGTGCCAGTTGGTAGAACCAAAGATGCCTTTCACGTTGGCGCCCGCACCCTTGGCCATCAACCGCGAATAGAGCGGCACGATGATCTGGAAGTCCTTGCCCTCCACTTGTTTGTCCCGCAGGCCGAACTGCACAGCATTGGTGAGCGAATTCACCATGTTGCCGCCATAATGGTTCAGAACCAATGTATCCGCACCCGATTGCAGAACCGGTGCAATGTAGGATGAGAAGTCTGTTTGTGTCAGCGGTGTCTTCACAGCCGCGACCGTTTCCCAGCCCATAGCTTCTGTCGAGGATTTCACAGCCTCTTCCGTTGTGTAACCCCAGTTGTAATCTGCGGTCAGGTGATAGGCGCGCCGTTCGGTGCCGTATGCGTTGGCCAGAACCGGAGCGAGGGCCGCACCTGACATGTACGAGTTGAAGAAGTGGCGGAAACCGTTGGCCCGCTTGTCCTTGCCTGTTGTGTCGTTCGAATGTGTCAGGCCGGCCATGAAGATGATACCGGCCTCTTGGCAAAGCGCTTGAACGGCAACAGCCACACCCGAGGAAGAACCACCGGTGATCATCACGGCGCCGTCTTTTTCGATCATCGATTTGGCAGAAGCGCGGGCTGCATCCGATTTTGTCTGCGTGTCGCCGGTGACGTATTCGACCTTCTTGCCAAGAATGCCATTGCCCTGGAGCGCCTTGGACGAGAACGTATTCATCATCCCGCCATCGCCTTCACCGTTCAGGTGTTCGACGGCCAGTTCGTAGGCGCGCAGCTCGTCGGCGCCTTCATCGGCGTAGGGGCCTGTCTGTGGCACGTTGAAACCAAGCGTGACCGTGCCGCCTGTGGGCGCGTTGGTAAATCCTTCATGGCCTGCCGCGCTCAGGTATGTCGGCAAGGCCAGACCTGCGCCTGTAACCGCACCCGTTTTCAGCATGCCACGACGCGTGAATGTCGTTTTGGACATCAAAATCCTCCCAATTGATTGAGCGCGACTGGTCTTGTGTTTTTCCATGCCGCGCACACCGAAGTGCAAATCCAATATCGCCGCAATTCTGAAAATCGCACAATAAACCCTTTGAAAAACTGTATTATTTTGTAAATTTCCTCACATCGAACTCTGTCAGATTGTAAAAAGACTTATGTTGCAACGCAGAAAGCCGTTGAAAAGGCAGACAAACGGGCGCGGAGGATCAAATGGCGCGTGACGCATTAACCGGAGGACGTATTCGTGATCGGCGCATCATTATCGGCATGAAACAGGCAGATCTCGCCCGTCAGGCCGGTATCAGCGCCAGCTATCTCAATTTGATCGAACACAACCGCCGCAGAATCGGCGGAAAGCTTCTATTGGATATTGCGTCCGTTCTGGAGGTCGAGGCCTCCGCGCTGACGGAAGGCGCCGAAGCGGCCCTGATTGCCACACTACGTGAGGCCGGGGAAGCGGTACAGCTTAACCCGGACGAGGCCGAACGCGCAGAAGATCTTGCGGGACGTTTCCCGGGCTGGGCCGCAGCCCTTGTCACTGCACATCGCCGTATCGCAGGTTTGGAGCGAACGGTTGAGACGTTGAGTGATCGGCTGTCACAGGACCCTCAACTCGCGGCGTCCGTGCATGAGGTCCTGTCAATGGCAGCGGCGATCCGGTCGACGGCTTCGATCTTGGCCGATGACAAGGACCTGCCTGCCGAATGGCGGGATCGCTTTCACGTCAACATCGATCAGGACAGCCGAAGACTTGCCGACAGCTCAAAGGCATTGGCGCAATACCTTGAGGCTGCAGGCGATGAATCCGATGCCGCAAGTTCGCCACTGGAAGAGGTTGAGAATTTTCTGGCAAGCCATGACTACCATTTCCCAATCCTTGAAAACGGCAAAGGTCATGTGGATGATCTGGTGCGGGATCCGCCTCATCTTGGGTCGGTCGCGTCTCGACACATAGCGCGGGGGGTTCTGGAACGTATCGTCTCGGACAGCGCGGTGATCGCTCTGCCGGATCTACAAGCTGCCATCGCCGAGATGGGTGTCGATCCGATCGCTATTAGCCGGGCCTTCAACGCGCCGGTAGCACTTGTATTGCGTCGCCTCGCGGCACTGCCAGACCTTCAGACCGGCCTGGTGGTGTCCGACCGCTCTGGCAGTCTGATCTTTCGCAAACCGGTCAGTGGGTTTGATATCCCGCGCTACGGTGCATCATGCCCGCTTTGGCCGCTTTTTCAGGCGCTGTGCGCGCCCGGTCAGATCCTGTCAAAAAAGGTCGTGCACGTGGGCCGCAACATGGCCAATTTCCAATGCTTTGCGATTGCTGATCAGGTTGGCAATGGCAACTACAACCAGGCACCGCTTTTGCACGCGACTATGCTGATCCTTCCGCTGACCGGCGCTGATATTCCCGCCAGTGAAGATACGCTGCGCGTCGGCTCCACCTGTCGTGTCTGTTCCAGCGCCAAATGCGCAGGTCGGCGAGAGCCGTCAATTCTGTCCGAAGGTGTGTGATTGATCGCATTAGACGAGTCAGTGCATTTTGACATCTGCGTCCCAATGCAGCTATCGTTATCGAAAAAAGATCGTACATCGGCAATTCAGGGAGAGATGGCGACGTGGGCAAGCGTGTCCTGCTGGTGGAAGATGAACTGAATATCGTCGAAGCCATCCGATTCTTGCTAAGCCGTGAAGGCTGGCAAGTGGAAACGCATGTCGACGGGGCCACCGCAATTGAAAAAATCAGAGAGGGTCGCCCTGATCTGGTTGTTCTGGATTACATGCTGCCAGGGAAGAACGGGATGGACATCCTGACCGAATTGCGGGCCGATTCCGACTTTTCAGATCTGCCGATATTGATGTTGACGGCGCGGGGTCAATCCAAAGACCGTGCGCAAGCGGAACGGGCAGGGGTAAGCCGTTTCATGACCAAGCCGTTCTCAAATACCGAAGTGCTGAATGCTGTCCGCGATCTTGTGCGTGCAAAGGCACAATGACTAGCAAAGTCCCACCAGACGTGTTTGTTGAGCGCGACACTTACCGCAAGAGACGTTGGATGGATGCGCTGCGTCTTCTGCCTTTCTGCGGCTTGGGCCTATGGGCCTTACCGATCATCTGGTCAAACGGTTCAGCGGATGAAACGCCGCTTGTGGCGACATCTCAGGCCATTGCGTATGTCTTTGTCGTTTGGCTTTTCCTGATCATCTCGGGTTTCGCGCTTGGGCGTGTTCTGAGCTTAAAAACAGGGGGAAGAGAGGTCTGATGGCCTCGCTCAACACACTGGTCGCAGTGTGCCTGATCTACGTTGCATTCCTTTTCGCGGTGGCGTTCGCGGCCGAGCGCGCTGCAATTCGCGGCAAAGGGGGGTGGCTACGCGCCCCGCTGGTCTATACCCTCTCTCTTTCCGTATACTGCACGGCTTGGACGTTTTATGGCGCCGTCGGATACGCCGCACGGTCAGGCATGGAGTTCGTGACAATCTATCTCGGTCCGTCTTTGGTCATGATTGGTTGGTGGTGGGTACTAAGAAAGCTGGTGCGGATTGGCCGAACACAGCGGGTCACTTCGATCGCTGATTTGATTTCTTCGCGCTATGGCAAGTCAAACGCGCTCGCCATTGTCGTGACCTTGATGGCGGTTATTGGTGTGACACCTTACATAGCCCTGCAGCTTCAATCGGTCACGCTGTCGCTTTCGATCTTTTCAGATGCGGAAGCGGTGGTTCGACGCCCCAGTGCCACGGCCGGTTTTTGGGTGGCGGCGGGGCTGGCCCTTTTCACGGTTCTCTTTGGGACACGCAATCTGAATGCGAACGAGCGCCACGATGGGGTGGTCATCGCCGTTGCGGTGGAAGCGGTGGTGAAGCTGATCGCGCTGCTGGCGGTCGGTGGCTTTGTTGTCTGGGGCCTGGGCGGTGGGCTGGGCCAGATGATGGCGCGTATCGACGCCTCGGATATCGGCACCTGGCAGGTGGACAGCAGCCGGTGGCTTGCCCTGACTGCGGTATCGGCTGCTGCCTTCCTGTGTCTGCCGCGGATGTTTCAGGTTCTCGTAGTCGAGAACGATGGTGACCGTCAGCTTCAAATCGCAAGCTGGGCCTTTCCACTTTATCTCATGTTGATGAGCCTTTTTGTCGTGCCCATCGCTGTGATGGGTCTCGAAATGCTGCCGGCCGGATCAAATCCCGATCTATTCGTGCTAACACTGCCGCTTGCCGAAGGCCGTGATGGGTTGGCGGTGCTCAGCTTTCTGGGCGGTTTTTCGTCAGCCACGTCGATGGTCATCGTCGCGACTTTGGCGCTGTCAACGATGGTATCCAACCATATCGTAATGCCCTTATGGCTGTCTTTGCGCGCTGAAGGCGCCACCGTGTCTGGGGATGTCAGGAACGTTGTCATCCTGTCGCGACGCCTTTCGATCATGGTAATTATCGCCTTCGGATTTCTCTACTTCCGCTTTTCGGGCGGCAGTGCCGCGCTGGCTTCAATCGGCCTCATTTCATTTGTGGGAGTTGCCCAGTTTCTGCCCGCTTTGATGGGCGGGATCTTTTGGCGCGGGTCTACACGGGGCGGTGCGCTTGCAGGCCTGATCACCGGCTTTTCCATATGGGCCTACACTTCTTTGTTGCCAAGCTTTGGTGTGGACACCGTCTATTCCGCCGCATTGTTCGAAGAGGGCCTTTGGGGTTTGGCCTGGCTGCGACCGCATGCGCTGTTCGGCCTTGGTGGGCTGGATCCCACGGTTCATGCGGTGGTGTGGTCTCTGACGCTCAACACTGTGTTCTTTATCGGCGTGTCTCTGCTAAGCTTTCCAAGTCCGATGGAACGGCTGCAGGGTGCGCAGTTTGTCAATGTGTTTGACCATGCTGGGCCTGCGATGGGCTGGCGCGCTTCGACCACGACAAGCGAAGATCTGATGATCATGGCGCAACGGATACTTGGGGCAGAGGAAGCACGAGATCTCTTCCGCACAGCCGCACATGCGCAGGGTATATCCGGTTACCTGCCAGAGCCGACACCGGCATTCCTGTCGACCCTTGAAAGAGAGCTTGCGGCCTCGGTTGGGGCAGCGACCGCGCATGCGATGGTCAGTCAGCTTGTTGGTGGCGCCAGCGTGTCAGTTGAAGACCTGATGGCAGTTGCCAATGAATCGGCGCAGATCCTGGAATACTCCAACCAGTTGGAAGCCAAGTCGGCTGAATTGACCCGGACCGCCGGGCAATTGCGCGAAGCGAATGAGAAGCTGAAGGCACTTTCGGTCCAGAAGGACGCGTTTCTGGGCCAGATCAGTCATGAATTGCGCACGCCGATGACGTCGATTCGGTCGTTTTCCGAGATTCTGCGGGATACGGACGGGTTGGGCAGCGTAGAGAAAACGCGCTATGCCTCGATCATTCATGCTGAAGCGGTCCGATTGACCAGACTGCTTGATGACCTTTTGGATCTGAGCGTTCTGGAAAACGGTCAGGTCAACCTCAACCTTGTCACAGGTTCCTTGTCCGAGCTGATTGATCATGCGGTCATGACCACGCGGTCCGGTGCGGGAAAGCTGTCGATCGAGCGGCGCAGACTGAATGAAGCGGTTAGTCTGACGACTGATCATGACCGTTTGGGGCAGGTATTTGTAAATCTGATTACAAATGCGCAGAAATATTGCGATGCGGAGAATCCGACCCTGACTGTTTCTGTCGAAGAAAAGGATGGTTGCACAATGGTCCGTTTTGCCGACAATGGCACAACGATCCCAGGCGCCTCGCGCGCGCTGATCTTCGAAAAATTTTCTAGAATCAATGACAAGGACGGGTCAGGGGCGGGCCTCGGCTTGGCGATTTGTCGTGAGATCATGACCCGTCTCGGCGGCGATATCATGTATGAACCCGATGAGGGAGGCAATGCTTTTGTCATCCAACTGCCGTCTGAGAAACGCTTGGCTGCTGCACAATGATTGCGGTTGAAGCTACCCGATAAAGCCATCTTTAACCATTGCTGGCCAAGGTGACGATCTTAGACACAAAGCATGTCGACCGAGGGTTATGGGCGAAGCGAAGAAAGACAGTGTGCTGGGCCGCAAAGCGGCTGCCGGCGCGCAAGAGCGTCAGGCGCGGGTGATGAGCCTTGCCAAGGCGACACGTCTGACCTTTTCAAAAGTCGCCGATGATATCTTTGATCTGCCTCTCGCCACACTGGGCTTTGTCGCCGATGATATCGATGGGGCGGATCTTTTCGAACAGATCGACGAAGCTGCGCTGCTGATCGTTCTGGATGGGCCAGCAGGCGCTTCGGGGGCGGCCATCCTTGATCAATCCTTCGTAGGGGGCCTGATCCAGCAGCAGACCATGGGCCGGATCATGGAATACAAGGACCAAACCCGACGGATGACGGGCACCGACGCTGCCCTTTGCGCGCCACTACTCGATGCGCTTTTTGACCGCCTGCCCAAGCTGCTCGACATTGAAAAAGACAAAAGGCTTGTCGAGGGATTCTCATTCGGCGTGCAGGCGGAGGAGGTTCGCATGCTCCAATTGGCGCTAGATGCGACGGATTACAAGCGACTGCGGATCACTTTGGATATGGGCAAGGGCGCGCGGCAAGGTGAGATAGTGCTTGTCCTGCCGATCATCGACCCAAAAACGTCTTTGCTGGCGCGGGCACTGGATGGGGACATGCAGGGCGAAGAGCAGACAGGCGAGGGGATGACCGGCCTCGTACTCGGTCTCGAGACAAGCTTGCGCATGGTTGTCGCACGGCTGAAGCTGCCCTTGTCCGAGCTCGAAAATTTGAACGTTGGGGATGAGATTGCTTTGACGGACCATCGGTTCCCCGAGGTTCAGATTGCGACATCCACGGGTAAGACCATAGCCAAAGGCATGATCGGTCAGGTCGATGGCAAACGGGCCGTGCGACCGGTACACATTGACGGGACTGCAGACAAGCCGATGCGCCCAGCCGGGGATCTTGAGGACATCAACCAATCCGAACTCGAGCAGTTGCTCGGCCAAGCCGAGCCACTGTCAACGTCGGTTTTGGCCGACGTGGGGCATGTCGCCTCATTGTCTGAACCGTCGGACGGTCCACAAAGTATTGACGACACGCTGGACGACGCGGATTTGTCAGATCTTCCACCGCTGGATGACTTGCCTGATCTAGATGACTTGCCCGATCTGACGGATTTGCCGGATCTTGACGATCTGCCCGACCTTGCGGATCTCCCAGAACTGAATACGGCCACTTGAAGGCGCGGACGGGATTTCAGCCTTTTTGATACGCAGCATCGAGGCTTGGCCGCAATCCCTCCAGATCATAGCCCGCTGCCTGCGCCTTGAAGAGAATATCGTCTGCTGGCGTCTCTGCGGCCTCTCCCAACGCCCATACCACCGTTGATCGCGTTCCTGACGCGCAATAGGCTAGCGTCGGTCCTTCCGAGGCTTCTATAGCTGCCCGGTGTTTTGCAACGTTTTCCGGTGTCATCGTGTCATGCGTCAGAGGCAGCAGGACAAAGGCCAGACCTTCCGCCTTCGCCGCCGCTTCAAGCGCTTGCGCCTGATGGCTTGGCGGGATCTCCGGATCGGGACGATTGCAAATGATCGTCGTCACCCCGGCCCGCGCCGCATCTTCCATATCCGTCGGATCGAGTTGCGGGGAAACGAAATAGTCGGTTGTGATCTGGCGCATATCCATGATGTGCAGTTAAGACCTCGGCGCGACACTGTCCAGTCAGGCCAGAAAGATCCCGACGATCACCAGCATCAGCCCGAATACCGATAGCAGCAGTGCCCCGAGATTGAGGGGCAGCACGCGTTTCAGAACTGCCCGCATGTCTTCATCCGGCAGGTTCCGTCCACGCGCACGCGACACGAGATAGATGCACCAGACCAGGCCGAACAGCCCGACCAGAGACAGCGCGGCCCCGCCCCAAATCACGACATCCATTTTGCTGCTCCTCGCGGCCAAAGATTGTGTCGAGGTAGAACGAGATAATCCCCGCATGCAAGTCCATGGCGGGCGCGCTGCTTTAATCACGCCACAGCGCTGCGCATATGGCATCAAGCCCATCGGTAAGCGCCGCTGGCCCGGGCTGCAGAATAAGCGGTGACTTTATCTCAAATACCCGTTTGTCGCGCACGGCTGGAATATCAGCCCAGCCCCTTCTTTGCGCGATCCGGTCTGGACGAACTTTCTTGCCACACCAGGAGGCCAAGATCACATCGGGCGCTGCCGCTATTACGTCGTCCGGTTGCAGAATACGGCCCTTTGCCTCCTGCGAACGCCCTTTTCGGGCAAATACATCTTCTCCGCCAGCAATCTCGATCAGTTCCGACACCCAACGGATTCCGGTAATGGGTGGGTCATCCCATTCCTCAAAATACACACGCGGTCGGGAGGCACGCGCGGTATTGCGCACACAGCTCAGTTTTCTCTCCAGATCCAGAACCAGACCGCTCGCCTGATCAGTGCAATCGGTGAGCGCCCCGATCGTGCGGATCATGTCGAGGATGCCAGCCAAGTCCCTTTGATTGAAGGCATGCACCGCAATGCCGCCTTTGATCAACTCGGCCGCAATGTCGGCTTGGAGATCCGAGAAGGTGAGCACCAGATCTGGCGACAAATCGCGGATTTTGGGAACATCCGCCGATGTAAATGCGCCGACACGCGGTTTTTCCTGCCTCACCCTATTGGGCCGGACGGCATAACCGGTCACACCCACAATGCGGTCCTCTTGTCCAAGCAGATAGAGTGTTTCGACGGTTTCCTCGGTCAGACAGACAATGCGTTGAGGCGGGTATGTCATTGAGATATGTTGACCTTTCTCTGTTCGGACTGCGGGTTTCGGACGATTGCTTTGTGCTGAAAGGCGGTCATACGCGCAAAGCCCTTGCGCGGCGCTGGTCGCCTGAGTATGCAACAAGCCTTTGGTAGATCGACCGCAAAGGATTACCCCATGGATGACGGATCGTTGACCGAGAGTGTTAAACCAGACAGCTACCGGGTTACAGCAGACGAATTGCGGCAATTCATCGAACGTTTCGAGCGTCTGGAGATGGAGAAGAAAGACCTCGCCGATCAGCAGAAAGAGGTTATGGCCGAAGCGAAAGCCCGAGGGTATGACACAAAGGTCATGCGCAAGGTGATCGCGCTGCGAAAGCGCGACAAGGATGATATTGCCGAAGAGGAAGCCGTACTCGAAATGTATAAGGAGGCGCTTGGCATGTAGTTTTAGGGTTCGATTAGGCTAACTCCAGGGATGGCGGCCAGCCGGTCCATGTCTTCGTCGTAAATCTCGGTTATTTCATCAATCAGGTCCTCCGTCCAGTTGGGCACATCCAATTCCTCCTCGACCGCGTCCTTAATTGCAAAGCGTTCAAGATGATCGGTGATCAGGTCTCGTTCTTCCGCTTCGCTTAAGCCCATAGCAACATTGAGGGACCTTTCAAGCTGGACGAGGCCTTCCGGCTCCATGATCTCGGTCAATAGATCGAAGCGGCCGTTTACATCTTCGACTCTGGGCATTCCAAGGATCTTGTGCAGGATTGTTGCCCAGACCAGAGGGAGGTCCTCGCTACACCAAACAGTGATCGTTAGGTCAGGTACACTGCTGCGGATCGCCTCAAACGTCTCTGACCAACGGATATCTCGCGGGTCGTGACCTCTCAGAAGCTCCATCATGTCTTCCTGTGGGGCCTTGCGAAGGATTGCGGGCAGGAAGGTCGCTGGATTGCGGACGGCCATGAAGAGCCTAAGCTGGTGGTCCCGAAACGCGAACCCCAACTGATCCAGACGTACGGGCGCGTTTGGATAGAGCTGCCCATTTCGCAAAGCAGCCCGTGGCGCACCGAAGATATGAGAATGGCTGAGAATGATGCGCTGTGTTTGCGGGCCGTCTAGAACCGCGTTCAGCAATGCCTGGCTGGTCTCATCTGGTGGCATCGCCGTGCCAAGTGCACCCAGTCTTTCACGCATCAACCTTCGATAGCGGCCGGGTCCGGGTATGTGAATGCCGTGCTCCGACACGCTCTCGCGATTGCGCAAGATGCTTTTGAACAGCAGCTTTTCTTCCGTAAAGTAAGCACCTGAATGCAGAACAATTTGCATGTATCATCCACAAAACGAGATGTGGCTTTATCAGTCAGCCAAGACCGGATTGCCAGCATCGAAGATGCGAATTAGGGCTTGCGCAAGCCTGATCTTGGAAGTATTCCGCCAGCCGTGCCCCTATAGCTCAGCTGGTAGAGCAACTGATTTGTAATCAGTAGGTCCGCGGTTCGAGTCCGTGTGGGGGCACCATTCAACCTTCTCATGTTTCGGCAGATCACCACATAAAGCCCCTAATTTCATGGGCTTGTATTGCAGGGTCCGACCATTTCAAAACATGCTGACCCATAGTTTTTCGTATGTTAGGGTGGCCCAAAAGGTGGTCTGCAATGACAAAGATCAATACACTTTCACACCTCAAGACCAAATCACTTGGGCCGGGAAAGCACTTTGATGGCCAGGGTTTGATGCTCGTGAAGAGCCGGAAAGAGGCTGGGAAGTGGATGTTGCGCCTCACAGTTGCCGGAAAACGGCGGGAAATGGGGCTCGGACGCTGGCCGGATGTTCCTCTATCGGAAGCACGAGAACGGGCGTCAGACGCGCGCAGGCAATTGCGGGATGGTGTTGATCCGATCCAGGCGCGGCAAGCGGCGATGCGCCGCGAGCGGCGCCTAACGGTAGCGGAGGCGATTGAGCGGTGTTTTGTCGCCCGGCAAGCAGAACTCAAGAATGATGGTCGGGCCGGGCGTTGGCTCTCTCCCCTGTCAGTGCATGTCATCCCAAAGATCGGAGCGATGGCGGTTGAAGACGTAGATCAGTATGTACTCAAGAAGACACTTGAGCCGATTTGGCACGAGAAGGCCGACACGGCGCGCAAAGCCATGAACCGGATGAACCTCACCCTGAAGCACGCCGCCGCACTCGGGCTCGACGTCGATCTGCAAGCGGTCATGAAAGCGCAAGCGCTCCTGGGCAAGCGGCGGCACGAAACCAAACACATCCCCTCTCTCCCCTACCAAGAGGCCCCCGAGTTTTATCGCTTGCTGTCTGAGCAGAACTTTCCATCAGCCTTCGCGTTGCGGTTTTTGATGCTGACCGTGGCGCGCACGAGCGAGGTGCGGTTCGCCGTGCCGAACGAGATTGAGGATGATGTTTGGACGCTCGACCCGACCCGCACGAAGACCACGAATGTGCATCGGGTGCCGCTGTCATCTGAGGCGCGGCGCGTTATCGAAACTTGCCCGATCCTTGCCGGTTCCGACTACCTCTTTCCTTCGCCCCGAGGCAAAGCCATGTCTGACGCGACCATGAGCCGGTTGATGGAACGAGAGGAAATGGAAGCCCGCCCGCACGGGTTTCGGGCGACGTTTCGGACGTGGGTAGAAGAGACGACGGACACCCCGTTCGAGGTAAAAGAGACGGCGCTTGGGCACCAAGTTGGCAGCGAAGTTGAGCGGGCGTATCAGCGCAGCGATTTGCTCGAGAAGCGGCGCGTGCTTTTGCAACAATGGGCCGACTACTTGACTGGTTGAGCTCTTGAGTTCCGGAAGGGGTAAAGCAGTGGCTTGGTTGTATGTGCTATTGAATTGCAACTATCGGATCAAATGTGTCTATCCCTCTCGTTCAGTCTCACGAATTTGGGGTTTCTCTAATAAGGTTTC
>CALCOY010000081.1 GCA_937897325.1 uncultured Shimia sp. | reverse complement strand
ATCAATGGCATGTCTCCGCATCACCCTGCCTCAAGGCAATTAATGCAACAGTCCCCATCAAACAGGTCGACTAACTCATCGGTATCAAAGCCAGCATCAAACAAAGCTCGTCTGAACTCGTCTTCGCTCTTTGATAGCAAGCGTTCTGGATCATTTTCCGCAAGTTCGAAGATCCAATGCGGCTCCAAACATCCTCCCAGTAGGATTGCAGCATAGACAAGAGTTTGGCTTCCTCATTGGCATGACCTTAACACATTTTAGCGGAGGCAGGACCTGAACAGTTGTGCTCAGACCCTGCGGTAGGTTCTTCGCATAAATGTTGAGCTACAGATGTTTTTTGGAATGTATCTGCTGATCCTTCGAGCTGTTTCCTGCCAGCCAGCGGGAGACAGTTTCTCCTTACTCCCTGCGATTGATTATCATTTACAGGAATATATATGTACATTTGTGCAACGTCACCAGACTCCTTTCTGAGCCGATCAACTGAATGTCGGAAGGGGAGGAATCCAGATGACTTCAAAACATTCTCTGAAAAGACCGTTCTATAGGTTAGAGCGGACGGAAAACGCGTTGCCTCCAGAAGCGATGGATTAGATGTCCGGTACCAAGGCTAAAACCTCACTTTTCGCCGGCTTGCTTGCGGCCTATGCCGGATTGATGCTGGCCAATCCCGTGTTTCCGTCGCTGGCGCGCGAACTCGGCTTGAGCGAAGTGCAGGCCGGGATCGTGATTTCGGCGGCGGCTCTGGTCTTTGCCGTCGGCAGTCCGCTTTGGGGCTGGCTTTGTGACCGGGCTGGCCGCAAGCCTGTCTTTATTGCTGGTCTCTTCGGCATCGGCCTCAGCTACATACTGTTCGCCGGATTGTCCTATCTGGGACTGATCGGCGTCTTGACCGGTACTGCGCTGTTTGCAGCGCTGCTTGCGGCCAGGGTTGTGATCGGCGCGATGATTGGCGGTGTGCCGGTATCTGCGCAAGCCTACATGGCGGACATCACCCAAACTGCAGACCGCAGCGCTGGCATGGCACTCATCGGCGCTGCAAACGGTTTGGGAACGCTTCTCGGGCCAGCGCTCGCGGCTGTGCTCGTTACGTTCGGGCTGCTCGTCCCGTTCTTTGCCGGAGCCGCGATCGCATTGGCCGCAGCTTTAGTACTTGTCTTTGCAATGCCGCGCAGTCCGCATCAGCAGACACTGGAGAGACCTCCAAAGATCATGCCATGGGACGGGCGGATCTGGCCGTTTCTTCTGTTTGCGTTTGCGACGGTGACGATCATCGTGCTCTTGCAAATCACGCTCGGCTTTTACTTGATCGACCGTTTTGGCCTGACGCCGGTGAACGCGGCGCAGTGGGCCTCCATCAGTCTCTTCGCGGTGGGGATTGCGCTGGCCGTCGTACAGGGCGTGTTCGTTGCGCGCTTCAAATGGTCGCCGCACACGCTGCTCAGAGGCGGCCCACCAATCATGGTAGTCGGGCTAATCTGCGCGGTATTAGCACCAAGTGTGCCGCTGCTGGTTGCTGCATTCGCAGTGATGGGCGTGGGCGGTGGCCTGCTGTTTCCAGGCTTTACATCAGGCGCGAGCCTGACCGTCTCCGAGGACGAACAGGGTGCGATGGCCGGTCTGAACACTGCCACGAACGGCGCAGGCGCTGTATTCGGGCCCCTGATCGCGACAGCGCTGTACCAGATCGACGTGACAGCGCCATTCCTCGCCGGAGCAGTCGTGTTTGCCGCCCTGGCCGTATTTGCCTGGGCGCATCCCACCCTTTGGCCCGCAAATATGCCGAAGGTTGAGTAGAAAGACTGTGCCGCCCACGCCCAGCACCACATCCTACGTAAGATAGGAAGCACTCCATGCTCTTTGATCTTCAAAACTTGGTCTTTTTGGGTTGGTTCGCTCTCGTTGGTGCGTTGCTCAATGCGGCAGGGGATTGGCTGCTCCTCGGCTTCCCGGTTGCCGGGCGTAACATCAAGATGGAGATGATTGCCCAAAAGCCTGCAAGATCGGTCAAGTTTGGTGTGTACATTGGCATGATCGCGATCCCGATGTGGCTTTGCGTGTTGTTTCCCGTGACCTATCTGCTCCGAGACGCCCCGGTTCCCTGGATCGCAATCACATTTGTCGGCCTGGTTTTGATGATCAGCTACTCGCTTGTGTATCACGTCACATATATCTTCTACGATATCGCTTATCGCCAGTTTCCGAACAGCGTCGAAAGGGTTTCCAAAGAGAAGCGCCTGCTCCAACTTTTCTTGAACCCAGTGGCTCTGGTGACCAGCATCTCAATCTTCATTGCCGGCGTCATAGGCGGCGCGCCCGTCTTTTGGCTGGTTGCAAACCCAATGCTTTTGACGGTGCTGTTTTCAGTAGTCGCACGCTACTCGCCCGCGCCGTTCGGAGGATATCTGCTGACGGGGGCTGGCAGTCTGGTCTTTGCGCTGTTCACATATGTAACGATGATTGCCGTGTCAGCCATTGATCCGAGCATCACTTAGCGACGCGTTTCACCGAGCCTCCTGCCCCCACCAAAGATTGGCCGCTTGAATAGGACAAAAATACCCAAAAAACCTCAACATTTTTGACAGAATTTACTCAATTTGAGAGCTGCTATCAGAAACTCGTCTCAGATACTTGGCCGGCCCCCTGAACAGTAATCCTTCCTAAAGAAGGCTTTCGAGCGGGACAGAGGTTCAAGGAATGCCCCAGAAGAAGCATAAGCCCGAGGAGGTTTTCGCGAAGCTGCGACAGATCGACGTTTCGGTGTCGCAAGGCCAATCGGTTGCCGAGGCGGTGTAAACGATCTGCATAACGCAGTTCACCTATCATCGGTGGCGCAGGGCGTATGGCGACCTGTAGAACGTAAAGGCCGCGCCCATGCCCGAAACGGGACAGTTTATCCCTGCCCTGAGGGGCACCTGCACTCCCCCAGCGTTGGCGAAGTGAAAAGTGTATCTGCACAAACGACAAATATACGCCTTCAATGCTTTGATACGAGTTGGCAACCTGCGCACCTCGTCAGGTCTCTGGAAAGCCAGCCTAGAAGACACTATTTTTGATTTAATCGGAGTTATTGAATGAGGTGCCAAAATGCCCCCGAGACGGCTCTCTTACTTGCTCTTGAAAAAAGCCATAGCGCTGTCCGCACTCGCGCTTCTCGCAGCTTGTGCCGAACCAACGGCCTATGCACCAGCAGGCAATGATGGGCGCGGGTTTACAACTCAGCCAGTGGAGCAAGGCCATTACATGGTCTCCTTCCGAGGCAACTCGATAACGGATCGGGAAACAGTCGAAACCTATCTGCTTTACCGCGCTGCTGAGGTCGCACGAGATGCTGGCGGCACCTGGTTTCGGATCACAGACCGGGACACTGAAACCGTAACGCGGTTCTCAGGCACATCATCAGGCTTCAGCAGATCGTATTTTGGTCGGGTGGGGTATGGACGCTTCAATGGGATCAGCACTGATTTCGTGAATGTCCGACCGATCCGTAGTTTCGAGGCTTTTGCAGAGGTGCAGGTGTTTCGAGGTCGGAAACCCGCGAACGACCCCGACGCTTACTCCGTAAAGTCAGTCCTGGAAACGCTAGCGCCACGCATTCAGCGCCCCCTGCCTGACGCCCAGTAAGATAACGTCTCGTTCCAATTGACGGCGAACGGAAAGCTCGTGACTGAGGCTCGGTATCAAGATCAGCGTTGTGTTCATTCTCAATCTCCTGATCATTCTCTTTATCGCCCGTATCTTTGATCTCCGGCTTTTCACGAGACTTGCTCAGTACGTCCTTCCGGCTCCTTTTCCCCGCCTCCTAAGATGCAGACGTCGCCAATCTCGAGTCTCGTCAATCCGCCGGCGCGGCGCGCCAGAAGCCTGAGACCCGCAAATCACCCGCCTCCCAGCCCGCGGCTTTTGCAGTTTCGCGGACGCGCGTGGCCTGCGCGCGTTCGCCTGCGAACCAAGCTTTCGCCCCCTTGTGCTTGGACAAGGCAGCCAGCGTAGCGGTATCCAGTCGTTCTCCCTTCGCCCGCGACAACCATATGAGCGACAGGCCCTCGGGTACCGCAATGGGATAGTCGCAGGATGCGCCCTCCTCAGCCTCAAGGATGACCTGACCGGTTGCCCCGTCGGGCAGGTTCTCCAGGATCCGCGCCGCGGCCGGAAATCCAGTCTCATCGCTGGCCATCAGCACATGATCAGCTTGCATAAGCCCGCCGCCCGAGGGGCCTATGACACCGACAATCTGTCGCGCCCGAATACCCATGAGCAACTGCTGGGCCCAATCGGTCGTCCGTCCGCCTTCATGCACGAAGACATCCATCAGAATGGTGTTCGCGTTGTAATCGACAGCGCGCGCGGTATAGACCGGTCGATGGGGCGCGGCAGGCCCCTCTGGCCAAGTGATCGAGCCGTTAGCGGCCACACCGGGCCATTGTGGTTCGGCATCTCGCGGCGGCAGTACAAGCCGGAAATGGATCGCATCGTCGCCATGGGCCGACAGATCCTCACCTTCCAGCGTCACGCGCAGGAAGACCGGGCCAAGCTCAACCACCTCGCGCACCCGAACGAAGCTGAAATTCGGCGGGAACTCTCCTTGCGTCTCTGCATCGGACCAGCGCATCGCCTCGGCAACCTCCGGCATCAGGTGGCGCATCTGCTGCAGCACGGCGTTTTTCATAACGAAGAGCCAACGCGCATCTTTCGCAGCCACCATCCCGGCGGCCTCGCTCGTTTCGCCGGGGCGCAGGCCAATCAGCCCATGCGCGGTTTCAACAGTCAGGTGGTTGTCGCTGTCCTCCAGCACGGTCATGTTCGCGGCCTTGGCTTGCGCAAGGATGATCAGGCGCATCGCGGCGAATGCGACGCCCGGCAAGTCGGCCTGCGCGTCGAACGAATAATCGGTTCCTAGCATCACGGGTCGTCCCTTGATTTGTCTACAGGGGCGCTGGCGAGATTGCTGGCAATCAAAATTTGTCTCACTACGTTTTGAGACAAGCGAGCGAAACGCGCAAGGCGAACGGCCAGCGATACCCCATCGATATCGTAAGAACAGGATCATGACCGCCCACACCGCCAGCCTGATCAACGCCCTCATCCTGATCGCATGTTCGATCTGGGCTTACCTCGCCATCGACGGTATCCACTGGACACCGCTGATCCCGGGGGCGTTCGGCCTGGCGCTCTTGGCGTGCTACCCTGGCGTGAAATCAGAGAATAAGGTGGTAGCGCATGTCGGCGCGGTGCTGACGGTCGTGATCCTGATTACACTTTACATGCCGATGGCATCAGCGGTCGAGGATGGCCTGCCAAGTCCGCTGATCCGCTCGGGTCTGATGGTCGCAAGCACGATCTTCGCGCTCGTCTTCTTCGTCAAAAGCTTTCGCGATGCACGTCGCACGCGCGGCTGACGAACGCCCAACTGTCATTCCGGCTGCATTGAGCGGCTGATGGACCAATGAACCCTGCGTGACCCTGGCCCCCCAGCCACTTCTACCGGGCAACGCATCCATTCTTACGGCAGCAGCTCGTTACCGCGTTCGCCTATCTTCCGCTCCTTATTAGTAGACGGCGCTTGTCAGGGCAGCGTTTGAAGGCTGGTTAGATGGCACTCCATTGTCAGATCGCAAGAGCGAGTCCATTAGTCCCAATTAAAAGCGCAGTCAATTGATGTCAGTGTTCGTCAAAGGGGACTGTTGCATTAATTGCCTTGAGGCAGGGTGATGCGGGGACATGCCGTTGATTGTCTGGCGTCTTGGAAGAGTTGCCGGATGAACGTGATCTCGCCCAGAACGCCCGGTTGTTTGTGACATATGTGGCCGTGCTTGATGGTTCGGATGGTTTCGATGCCGCTGAGCGTCGCTTTAGCTGTTCGCAGGGAGCGGAAGCTCTGGCGGTATCCCAGGCGCCGTTTCATGGCCGCATGATCGCTCTCGATCAGATTGTTGCGCCACTTTCTGTCGATATGGCGGATACCGTCAAAATGTGAATCATAGCGGTGATTGATTTCTCTGATGACCCGTCGATACGCCTGCGCCTTGTCGGTTACGATTGTCACCGGACGATGCAGGCGCACTCGCTCGATTGCTTTGTTGAGAAAGGCTTTGGCCGCTTTCGCATCCCGACGCGCCGTCAGGCGGAAATCGACCATCTGCCCGTTCGCATCTACAGCCCGCCAGAGATATCGCCACTTCCCGCCCACGCGGACATAGGTTTCGTCCACGTGCCAATCGACACTGGCCCGCCGCAGATGCTTTTCGGTGCGCTTCGTTAATTCCGGGCCGAACTTCTGCACCCACCGATAAACCGACGAACGATCAATTATGACATCACGCTCTGCCAGAAGATCGACAACATCTTGATAGGACAGCGGGTAGCGCAGATACCACCGCACTGCGCACAGGATAACCGCACGCGGAAACCGATGATGCTTGAAGGGCGATTTGCGCGGCATGAACAACCTCAAAAGCACGAACGTGGCCAAATGGCGCGGTTAATGCAACAGTCCCCGTCGAGATTGTCTATCTCGAACCGGGGCCGGACCAACTGCGCCGCCAGAATAGGGATCGACCAGATGCCGTCCCCGAAGCTGTGATTGACCATCTGTCGAAGAAGCTGGAACCGCCGCAGTTCTGGGAGGCGCACAAGACCAGCATAATTTAGCGTTATCGCTGGGATGCTGTTTGGAAGTCCGAAAGACGTAAAGTGTTGTAGTATATTGAAGTGTAGCATTTCTGCCACCATGCGGAGATGTCCAATTAAAACCTTTAAGAGAATCACTCATCTCGAATAATTGACGGTCTCAAATTGGTCCTTTGGACCCAAATCGTAACCCCAAAAAGGAAGGGACACACATGCTTATTCGTCGTTTTGCCCTTTCGGGGTCGATCAACACCTAAGCTGAAATCAGATCAGGTTTGATCCAGTTCGCCGGCTCGTCGCGAGCGCATATACATACGTTTTTTGGGTACTATCTCATGGGCAATTCTGTCTTGGATGGTCGCACGTCAGCCGTGTTCGGCGACGGCATCATCACGAAATTCTATACATCTGCGGCCTGGATCGAAGGACGGGCCGAAGCACAACTTAAGGAGATTGTCGGCTGGACCGGCGTGCAAAAGATAGCGGCCTTTCCTGATTTGCATCCCGGCAAATGCGGGCCGGTGGGCTGTGCGGTTTTAGCAGATCGCATTTTCCCGCAGCTCATCGGCAACGATATCGGTTGTGGCATGTCACTGTTCCAGCTTGATCTGCCTACGCGAAAGCTGAAGCTGGAAAAGGCGCTGCGGCGGATGCGTATTCTTGGAAAGCCTGCATCTAAAGATCAGGGCTGGCGATTGGAAGACGCTGGCCTGCCGACCAATCTGTTTGCCACATCACTCGGCACGGTTGGTGGTGGCAATCATTTCTGTGAGGTTCAGACCTTGGCAGAGGCAGACGACGGCACCCGCCTTGATAGATCACGCCTGTATCTGCTGGTTCATTCCGGCTCACGCGGGTTTGGCAATTCAGTTCTTGGTTCTGTACCTCTGGGAGCCTATGCCGGTATGCAAGGCGATTGCGACACAGCGCAGACCTATTTGCAGGATCATGACAAAGCGGTCCGCTGGGCAAGCCTCAATCGTCAGATCATTGCGGAACGGGCAGCGGAGGCGCTGCGTGCAGATCTGACACCGTTGGTCGATGCGCCGCATAACTTGCTTGCGCGCCATGGTGCAGGCTGGCTGCACCGCAAGGGTGCGGCAGTCGCCGGGGCAGGGTTTGTTCCGCTTGCCGGGTCGCGGGCCAGTGCAAGCTATCTGATGGCTCCGACCGGTCAGCACGACACATTAGCCAGCCTCGCCCATGGGGCGGGGCGACGCTATGACCGATCTTCCATGCATGGTCGCGTCCGGGCCAAGAAATCTGATATTGACGCCATGCAGCGTACATCCTTCGGTGGCCGTATTCTTTGCGAAGATCGCGACCTTCTGATTGAAGAAGCGCCTTTGGCCTACAAGTCGGCTAAGTCCGTCGTCGAAGACCTGGAACGCACGGGCGCTGCACATTGTGTTGCAGAGTTCCATCCGCTCCTGACCTTCAAGAAACTGCGTGACGAGAGGCGTTCATGACGGAATCCCAACATATCTCACTCTTGGTCTCCAGTGGCAGCGGTCCGGCGGAATGCCAGCAAGCCGTTGCAGGCGTGCTGGATGTCATGCGCAACGAGGCCGAGCTCCTCTCTGTGGACTTCGACAGCAGTGGGGTGCGTACAGAACATGGCTATAAATCCGCAGTGGTTCTGATTAGCGGCGCCGATGCAGAGGCCTTCGCCAAGAATTGGCGCGGTACAATCCAGTGGCGAGCGCAAAGCAAACTGCGTCCGACGCATAAACGAGCCAATTGGTTTATTGGGGTGTTCGACTTGCCTGCATCGGTGCGGACACATGCATGCATTCATGCGCGTGATGTCACCTTTGAAACCTTCCGAGCCGGCGGTCCTGGTGGACAGCACCAGAACACGACCGACAGTGCCGTGCGGGCGATGCACAGGCTGACCGGTCTTTCGGCGGTGGCGCGCGAAGAACGGTCGCAGCATCGCAACAAGTCACTGGCATTGGAGCGCCTGCAGCATCTGATGGCTGCACAGGCCACCGCGGATGAAGCCGCACAAAAGGCGAGCCGCAACGAGTTGCACTATGCGCTCGAGCGCGGCAATCCGGTGCGATGCTTCAAAGGCCGCGATTTTCGCGAAGTGAAAGGGGGCTAAGATGGAAGCATTCGATCAATTCCTGACCAGCGCCCTGACAAGCGAGTTTTTTTGCCGGCGGTTTGGCGCTCGGGGCATTCGGGGTCGCGGCAGCCTTTCTACGCATCACATTCATTGCCCTGTACCGCGTGATTGGTCGGCGCGTCTGGGTCAGCCTGACACTCGACAACCGCAGTGCTGCCTATCGTCATTTCTGCATCTGGATGGAGCAGAACAATGTCCTGACCCATTCGCGGCATGTGCGTATGACGGATGGCAAATGGGCTCGGGGAACAAAAGGTTATGCACCTGCTCCGGGGCGACATTGGTTTTTCTGGCGTAGAAAGCTCTGCCGCCTAGAACGCGACATCAATGAAAAGGCAAAAGTGGGTGCATCGCACAACCAGCGCCCGATGGAGGTATTAAATGTCACCGTCCTGTTCGGAAAGGTCGAAACGATACTGGGCTGGATCGCTGAGGGACGTACGCTTTCTCAAACCAAGGATCGCATCGGCCCTGGCCTCCATATCCTGAAAGGGGATTGGTGGGATCATGTCGACGATGTCCCGCGCCGTTCCGTCAATACAGTGCTGGTAGATGACGATCGCATCGAGAAAGTGCTGCAGGACATGCGTTGGTTCTATGGAGCGAGCGACTGGTACGCGGAACGTGGTGTTCTATGGCGGCGCGGGTATCTGTTTCACGGTCTTCCGGGCACGGGCAAGTTGAGCCTCATTCGCGGGTTAGCGTCTGAACTTTCTCTGGATATTGCATCGCTGGATATCGGGCGCGCGATGTTGACGGATGATGGTCTACGTGAGGCGATGATGTGCGCCCCCACGGGCGCATTGATCGCAATCGAAGATGTAGACGCCGTGTTTACCCAGCGCCAAGGTGGCGAAAAACGCTCGGGCGTCAGCTTTTCTGGTTTGCTGAATGCTATTGACGGCGTCGCTGCGCAGGAAGGGCGTGCCCTTATCATGACCACAAACCACAAGGAAAAGCTGGATCCGGCATTGATACGTCCCGGCCGCGCCGATGTGCATACCGAGCTTGGCTTGGTGAGCGCAGCAACGGCTCGCCGTCTTTTCGAACGCTTTTTCCCCGAAGAGTTCGACTTGGCTAGTGCGTTCGAACAACGGCTGGGTGGTCAAACATTCAGCCCCGCCCAGATACCGGGCTGGTTACTGTCCAATAGCTCCGACCCAATTTCCGCGGCGCGGGCGCTGGGTCTCGAACGCCACCTAAAAGACATTGCTGCCGAGTAACACGGCATGTGTATCTGAAAAAAATTGTCGCCCTGGCTAGATTGAACCCCACTCCAAACCAAATTTGCCAAGATACTTTCGCAGACGATCCGCATCATTCTGGACTTTGCGCTTACTTCGCGAAACGGAAAACAGAGTTCGACCTGCAGCGCTCAGGCTTGAAGAATTGCGGCAGGTCCTGATCACCTCGGCCAGTTGTACAAGATCGAACGGGTCCACATCAGACACGGCATCGCCCATCACATCTGCAACCAGCTTGAAGTCATCATTGGATTGGGCCGACTTCCAATCCATTTGCAGTGTCTCGATTTCGGACGCGACCATTGCCCGCGTAATCCGACCACGCGGTGCGAGGGTGCACAAACGACGGATCGAGCCCGAGAAGTCACGGAAGTTTCCCGGCCAGTGAGTTGCCGGGTCTTTGGCGAAAGCCAGATATTGCGTGCGGGCATCGGAGTTGAAGCCGACATGGGTGCCCAGATCCCGTTCACAGCGATCCAGTTCATGCAGCAGATTTGCCTCGATATCCTCGCTGCGATTGCGCAACGCTGGCAAGGTGAAGCTCCATGTATTCAACCGGGCCAACAGGTCGGGGCGAAATTGTCCAGAAGCCGTCAAACTGCGCAGATCGCGGTTGGCACCGGCGATCAGCTGAAACCGGCTTGAGATTTCGTGATCGGACCCCAGCGGATAGAACCGCCCGGTCTCTATCGCGTGCAGAAGAACCGACTGCATATTGGGGTTCAGCTCGTCCACATCATCCAGAAAGAGAACCCCGCCATCGGCCTCTCGCAACAAACCGCTGCGCTCGGTCCCCGCAGCCCCGATATAAGAGCGGCGCTGACCGAACAAAATTGCCATGGCGTCTGGCCCGTTCAATGTCGCACAATTCACGTGGACCAGACGGCCTTTGACGCGGCGCCGATCGAGTTTGAGACCGTGAATACGCTCAGCCAGCTCTGTCTTTCCTGTGCCAGTCTCTCCGAGTAGCAGGATAGGCGCGTCGGAATTGCTGGCGACCAGCTCAACCCGGTCGATCAGATCGTTGTATTCTGCATTGCGCGTTTCAATTCCGCCCTTCAGCTGGTTACTGTGTTCTCGCGAAAGTTGGTCGAAGCGCTGCTGAAGCGCGTTGTATCGGCTCAGGTCCAGGTCGATGACATCGAATTTTGGCATCTCCTCTTCCGGCCCCGGCGGACCGGTTTGGATCAGGCGCGCCGGTACATGACGGCTTTCCGTTAGCAGGAACCAGCAGATCTGGGCCACATGTGTCCCGGTAGTCAGATGCACATGGTAACGTTCGCGTTCATCGTCAAACCCATAGGATCGCGCGAAGTCGAACAGCTTGCCATAGACCTCCTGAAAATCCCATGGATCATTCAGGTCAAGCTGTTGGAGCAGTACTTCTGTATCTGGTGATGCTTGTTCAATCTCGCGCTGAACCTGCTTGGCCAGACGATTGAACCGCATGTCATAGAGAATCTCGAGCCGATCCACCTTGAAATGATCATGGCTGACAAGGCTAGGCGTTGGCTTCCAGCGCCTTTTCTTGCCCATGTCCTTCTGGGTTCCGAGAAAGCCGATAACTACGTTCTTCATTTCGTATCCAAATTTATAAGAAGCGATACTTTCCGATAGTATCTATGCTCGCGCAAAAGCTCAAACTTCATATTATTGTTTTATTATCAGTATCTTGATCGATTACTCGATTTTCTTTCGGGTGAACCAAACAGCATGCCAAAACGTCCTCACGAAATATGAGGAACAAAAAAATGGCGAACAAATCCGTGTTTGCATCGATCAAAGGCCGGTTGCTGCCGAAAGCAACTGCAAAGAATGCCCAGGGGGCACCGGCCTATGCTTATTCCGATGCCCATGCCCTGGCGCAGGTCGCTGTTACCGGCACTTTCGGGGGTATGTTCTATCAGTCGTCGCAGGAGGAACTGGAATATGTTCTGGACGTGGCGGAAGCCGTTGATCCGCGCTATCTTGCGCAGGCTGCCATCTATGCCCGCCAGTCGGGCTACATGAAGGATATGCCTGCCGTGTTGCTGGCTGTTCTGGCCCGGCGTGATCCGGTCTTGTTCCGTTCGGCCTTTGGCCGTGTGGTCGATAACGGCAAAATGCTGCGTACCTTTGTGCAGGTTATCCGTTCCGGCCAGACCGGTCGTAAGTCATTGGGTTCTGCGCCGAAAGCGATGGTGCAGAACTGGCTGAATGTCGCGACTGATTGGGCGCTGCTGAATGCCAATATCGGCAATGACCCATCGCTGGCTGATGTGATCAAGATGGTGCACCCGAAACCGGCCTCGGCCGAGCGTGAAGCGCTGTTTGCCTGGATCGTTGGGCGGCCGTGCGATTTGGCACGGTTGCCGCAGGCTGTGCAGGACTGGATGGCGTTCAAGGAAACCGGAAAAGGTCCGGTGCCTGACGTGCCGTTCCAGATGCTGACGCAGCTGGAGCTGTCTTCGGCCCATTGGGCTCGGATCGCACGCAAAGGCTCGTGGCAGATGGTGCGCCAGAACCTGAACACGTTTCAGCGTCACGGCGTTTTCGGCGTGACCAGGAACGTGGATCACGTGGCCGCATTACTGCGCAACCACGAGGCCATCGCCAAAGCACGTGCGTTTCCATACCAGTTGATGGTGGCGGCACAGCACGTGAACAGCGAGATGCCGCGCGAGATTGTTGACGCCCTGCATGATGCGATGGAAATCGCGGTGCAGAACGTGCCGAAGATCGCGGGTCAGGTTGTCGTGTGTCCGGACGTCTCCGGGTCTATGACCTGGTCTGTGACCGGGTATCGCCCAGGCGCGACCTCGGCCGTACGTCACGTGGATGTCGCAGCGCTTGTGGCCGCATCATTCCAGCGCGTGAACCGTGGGGGTCAGGTTCTGCCGTTCGACTTCGACGTGCGTGACATCCGTTTGGAGCCGCGCGACACGATTCTGACGAACGCCGAGCGCTTGGCCGCTCTGGCCGGTGGTGGAACGAACTGTTCCGCGCCGCTGAAGTGGCTGAACGATCGTGGTCGTGCACCGGATCTAGTGGTTTTCGTGTCTGACAATCAGTCGTGGGTAGATGCTCGCGCCGGCGGACAGGGCACGGCGATGTTGAAGGAATGGGAAGCGATCAAGCGTCGCAACCCAAAGGCCAAACTAGTCTGCATCGACATCGCGCCATACGGGACCACGCAGGCGCAGACACGTGAAGATGTGTTAAATGTCGGCGGGTTCTCGGATGCGGTCTTTGACCAAATCGCGGCGTTTGCCTCCGGTCAAACCGGCCCGGACCACTGGGCTGGCGAGATCGAAAAGATCGACGTGTAAAGAAAGGGTCAGGCGGAATGCCTGTGGGACTACATTTTTATGTAATGTCACCGTCTCGCAATCAGACTTGTCCGCCTGACCCACCCGAAACGAAACAAAGTGGAAAGAAAATCTCGGCGAATGCCGGTGGAACTACAGATTGTCACTCTCCAGGTCGCGGGTTCGAGTCCCGCCATCGCTAAGCGATGTAGCTCAGATGGTAGAGCAGGCGTTTCACCAACCCCTTGTCGCCGGGACTTGCGCCCGTAGCTCAGTGGTAGAGCAACCGCCTTTTAAGCGGTTTGTCGTGGGTTCGATCCCCACCGGGCACACCAGATAACCGAGGCGCAAGCCTCGCATCGAAAAGAAAGGACAGCCTTGGCGAATGCCTAAGGAACTACATTGCAGCACCCTTCCGGGGTAAACCGAGCGGGTTCAACTCCCCTCCTTGCAGGCGCCCAGACGGCAAACGCGTGCAAAGCACGCGGGGCGGGTCCCGGGTTGTTTCTTATCCTTTGTCGCCAAGTCTTCAATGTTCGGCTGTAGCTCAGCGGTAGAGCGCCTGACTGTTAATCAGGATGTCGCAGGTTCGATCCCTGCCAGCCGAGCCAAAACATGAAAGGAAAAATCCGGGGGAATGCCCGTGGGAGTACATCGCTATGGAACGATCCGCCGAAAGGCCTCTCACGAAACCCTTGTCCCCCGGGATCCGAAACATGACGGCGAATGCCAATGGAACTACATAATCACCAGTTCGCGGGTTCAAGTCCCGCCATCGCATGCCGCGATGTAGCTCAGCTGGATAGAGCAGTTGAAAATGTTTCACCAACCCCTTGTCGCCGTGACAGATGTAAGAGTGAGATGGATAGATGAGCATTGAAAACACAAATTATGCGGTGACAGGTGAGCACCTGAAAGACTGGGGGCATCGCCCCGGCAAGCAATTCCCTGCACTTTTGGCCAAGGCCAATGAAATGCGCGCCGAAGGATTCGGGCTGGTCCGTATTCGTCAGGAGCTGGAGAGGGAGATTCCTCCCGCTCCGGTGACGATGGACCTACGTGCCCCGGGCGAGGTGGCGTTTCACGAGAATATCGACGTGGATCATCCGGACGAAGAAGACAATGTCTCCAAAGTCCGCGAAACGATGACCGAGCTGATGCGGACGCCGACGATTGAGGCAGGGGCCATCATGCCCGATGCCTGTCCCGCCGGTCCGGTTGGTACGATCCCAGTCGGTGGCGTGGCAGCTGCGCGTAATGCGATCCATCCGGGGATGCATTCGGCTGATATCTGCTGTTCGGTCATGATCACCGATCTGGGCAATGCCGATCCTAAGGCTGTGCTGGATGCGGCCCAGTCGGTCACGCATTTCGGGCCCGGCGGTCGGCCTCAAGGTAAGCGGTTCACCACCTCGATGAAACTGCTGGATGCGTTCCGGGAAAATCCGTTTCTGGATAACCCGAAATCTCTGCGCATGGCGCAGGAGCACATGGGCACACAAGGCGACGGGAACCACTTCCTGTTTGTCGGACGCTCGCGCAAAACCGGACGGACCGCGATTGTGACCCACCACGGGTCGCGCGGGCCGGGGGCGGTTCTTTATAAGCATGGTATGCATCTGGCCGAGAAGTTTCGCAAAGACCTATCGCCCGAAACTGCCAAGCAGAACGCCTGGATCCCGGCAGATACCGAGGAAGGTCGTGACTATTGGGAGGCGCTTCAGCTGATCCGTCAATGGACCAAGGCGAACCACAATGCCATCCACCAAGCTACGGTCGAGGTCGCGCGCGTCGGCGATGTGGGCGAGCGGTTCTGGAACGAGCACAACTTCGTCTTCAAGCGGGGCGATATCTGTTACCATGGCAAAGGTGCGACCCCTGCTTGGGACGGATACTCATCGGATGCGACAGGGCTGACGCTTATTCCGCTGAACATGTCCGAGCCAGTGCTTGTTGTGCGTGGCAAGGACGCCGATCATGGTCTTGGCTTCAGCCCGCACGGTGCAGGGCGCAACTTCTCGCGCTCTGAACAAAAGCGCCGGATGGGATCGGTCACGCCAGAGCAAATGCTAAAGGCAGAAACCGAGGGTTTGGATATTCGGTTCCATGCCGGGGGCGTGGACGCGTCGGAGCTACCGTCGAGCTATAAAAACGCCGATAATGTGGTTGCCCAGATCAAATCCTACGATCTGGCCGAGATCGAAGATTACATCGATCCTTACGGTTGTATCATGGCGGGTGATGTGCCTCCGTTCTGGCTAAATAGGAAGAAAGGCCGCCGGTAATCACCGGCGACCTTTGCAACCCATCCATGGACGATGGGCTTCAGTTTAAACACACATCGAATTCTGTAGCCTTGTATCAGCCCAAACTGGCATTTATGCCTTAAATTTCAAAACGTTCTTGATTGAGCACATTATGCAGATCGAAATAACCCTTACCGCACCCGATGACGCTGACTACGCCGCGAGTGATCTTGGGTTCTTGCTGCATAAGCATCCGGACTACATGCATACGCGGGCAACAACGGCCGGTGAGGTCACAATCTTTTTCTCGGAAAAATCTCAAAACCGCTCAACTGCGGTCATGCACCTTGAAGTTGATCCTGTTGGTCTTGTCCGCGGCAAAAGCCAGCAAAGCGACGGGCTGCTGTCGCAATACGTGAATGACCGGCCTTTTGTCGCAAGTTCATTTCTATCAGTTGCGATGGGTCGGGCCTTTGCGCAAACAATGGCAGGAAAGTCCAAGGACCGGCAGGCTCTGGCTGATCGAGCGCTGCCATTTGAAATCCGCGTTGTGCCCGTTGCTTTGTCGGATGATCTGGATCTGTTCAAACGTCTGTTCGAACCATTGGGTTATACCATTCTCTCACCGTCAGAAGTTTGCAAAGAGCAGGTTGTCGATCTGCGTCTGTCCGCAACACTGCGCCTCGCGGACATTCTCAAGCATCTTTATGTGCTGGTGCCCGTTCTGGATAACTTCAAGCATTACTATGTCAGCGAAGAAGAGATCGACAAACTTCTGGCGAAGGGTGAGGGGTGGTTGTCCGCGCATCCCGAGAAGGAACTCATCACGCGCCGCGCCTTGAAGCACCGCCGGTCATTAATGAACATGGCCCTTGCCCGCCTCGAAGAAACGGTACCTCAGCACGAGGAACAAGAAGACGGCCCAAAGCTGAAGCCTGAAGAGCAGCTTGAAAAGCCGCTGCGCTTGCACGCCCTACGGTTAGATACGGTGGCAGAGGTGCTTGGGCAGAATAACATCACCTCGGTCCTTGATCTGGGATGCGGTGAAGGCAAGCTAATCTTGCGTCTGATTAAGGAGCGCGGTCTGGCGCGTATTGTTGGCGTGGATGCGTCAGTGAAGACCCTGGAGGCGGCGCATCGCAAGCTGCGGCTGGGTCAGGCCGGGGACGTCATGGCCGAGCGCGTCACGCTGCAGATGGGCAGCCTGACCTATGGAGACCGGCGCTGGCAGGGCTTTGATGCTGCAACGCTGGTTGAGGTCATCGAGCACATCGAACCACACCGTCTGTCGGCACTTGTTTTGTCGCTTTTCGCTGATGCCCGCCCGCGCATGGTGGTGATGACCACACCCAACCGCGAATACAATGTGCTGTTCGAAGGTTTGAAGGATGGCAAACTGCGCCATCCGGATCACCGGTTCGAATGGACCCGAGCGGAATTCGAAAGCTGGGCCAATATGGTGGCCGATGAACATGGCTATAGCGTCATCTTCGCCCCCTTGGGGCCAGTCGATGACACCCACGGCGGTCCGTCGCAGATGGCTGTGTTCAAACAGGAGGGTGCTGTATGAGCCTGCCTCCATTCGTCCCATCGGTCGCGCCGGATATCGAAGCGACTATTCAATCCAAGCTGACCGCACTGGAGGCTGATCACGCTGTACGTATTCTCTTTGCCATTGAAAGCGGCAGCCGTGCCTGGAGGTTTCCTTCGCCGGACAGCGATTACGATGTGCGGTTCATCTATGCGCGCCAGCCCGATTGGTATCTCAGCATTGAGCCAGGTCGCGATGTCATAGAACTGCCCATCGAAGGCGACTGGGACATCAACGGTTGGGATATTCGCAAAGCGCTTGGGCTTTTGATCAAGCCCAATCCGGTGATGCTGGAATGGCTGTCGAGCCCGATCCGGTATCGCTGGAATGATGCGGTCTGTGACCGTCTGATCAAATTTGCGGACAAGACCACATTTGGCGAAAGCTGCCTTCACCACTATCGCAACCTCGCGGTGAAGCAATGGGACAAGCATGTCGGGGACAGCACAGATGTTTCTTTGAAGAAATACTTCTACATTCTGCGGCCCGCTCTGGCGATTTCATGGATCAGGCAAAACCCCTCGGTCCAGCCGCCAATGAACCTCCAAGCTTTGGTCGAGGGTCAGTCGCTGAACCGGGAACTCATCGAACGTATCGAACGGTTACTGGTCCTGAAATCCGCCGCCAAAGAGATTGGGCGTGGAGCTCGCATTCCGATCATCGATGCCTTCATCCACGATCAGATCGGCTGGTCTGAGGTCGTGGCAAAACAGGAAGAACGGCCAGACTTGATGGCAGAAGGCGACGCGTTGTTGCGGCAGATCGTCAATGAGAGACGTTTCGAAGAGGATGTCAAATGACCAAGATATCCATCCCAGATTTTGCTCTTGTTGTTCTGGTCGGTGCCACTGGTTCTGGTAAGTCCAGCTTTGCGCGTAAACACTTTCTGGACACAGAGATTGTGTCTTCTGACGCCTACCGGGCGGTTGTTTCGGACGATGAAACCGATCTTGCTGCGACAGGAGATGCGTTTGACCTGCTCAACTATACTGCGTCCATTCGGCTTAAACGCCGATTGATGACGGTGATTGATGCGACCTCGGTAAAGCGCGAGGATCGGGCAAAGCTCGTACAACTGGCGCGCAAATATCATGCTCTGCCGGTAGCGCTGGTGTTCGATATCGATCCTAAGATTTGCCATGAACGCAATCAAAATCGCCCCAACCGCGATTTTGGTGAACACGTGGCACGCAACCATGCAAAGGCGCTCAGACGCGGCATGCGCGGGTTGCAGAAAGAGGGCTTCCGCCAGATCCAGATCATGAAATCACCCGAAGAGGTGGATGCGCTGGGAATTATCCGCGAACCGCTTTGGACGGACAATCGCGCCGATCATGGCCCCTTTGACATCATCGGCGACGTGCACGGCTGCTTTGATGAACTGACCGAATTGCTTGGACAGCTTGGATATACGATCGATCCGTTCGAAGCCGGTTGCGAAGAACTGATCCGAGCCCGCCATCCGGAAGGCCGCATAGCGTTCTTTGTTGGCGACATTACGGACCGAGGCCAGCGCAATCTGGATGCTTTGCGTCTCGTTATGGGCATGTGCGATGAAGGCTCTGGCCGCTGTGTGATCGGCAATCACGACTTTAAGCTGAACAAGTGGCTAAAGGGGCGAAATGTGACGCAGGCCCATGGTCTGGATCTGACCGTTGCCG
This sequence comes from uncultured Shimia sp., assembly GCA_937897325.1. Taxonomy (GTDB): domain Bacteria; phylum Pseudomonadota; class Alphaproteobacteria; order Rhodobacterales; family Rhodobacteraceae; genus CALCOY01. Next base: position 48,537 of record CALCOY010000081.1, on the reverse strand, counting down.
AACTTGAGAAAACTTCAGAGACCCTCCGCAAACTGGTCTCCGACTTCATTTGGAACCTGCGCTCTCATGCATGGCTCGCAGATGGCAATCTGGTTATCGCTCACGCGGGCCTGAAAGAGGAGATGCACGGGCGCGGCTCTGGCCACGTGCGAAACTTTGCCATGTTCGGGGAGACAACTGGCGAGGTGGATGAGTTTGGGCTGCCGGTGCGTCTATAATGGGCCCGGGATTACCGTGGTAAAGCGGATGTCGTCTTTGGCCATACGCCGATGGCCGAAGCGGAATGGCTGAACCATACCATGTGCGTCGATACTGGCTGTGTCTTTGGCGGAAAACTGACGGCGCTACGCTGGCCCGAGCGGGAAACAGTCTCAGTTTCGGCAAAGGCTCAGTATGCGGTGCCAGCAAAACCGTTGAACTCTGAACAGGATTTGTCTGCACAGCAGGACCATGACCGTCTGCTTTACTTCGACGATTATGCAACCAAGATGCGGATCGAGACGCGGTTCAAATCCACCGTGCAGATTCCAGAAGAAAACAGTCTCGCCGCGCTGGAGGTGATGAGCCGATTTGCTGTTGATCCACGCTGGCTGATCTATCTGCCGCCGACAATGGCCGCGTGCCCGACGGCACCCGAAGGTCCGTTTCTGGAGCATCCTGATCAGGCGATGGACCACTTCGCCAGTCGCGGTGTGACGGATCTGGTTGTCGAAGAAAAACACATGGGCTCGCGCGCGCTCTTGGTGGTCGCCAAGGATGCGGAGGCAGCCAAGGCGAGGTTTGGTGTCGAAGACGGCAAAGCAGGCGTGGTTTATACACGTACCGGGCGGCCATTCTTCAAAGATGAGGCTGAAGAAGCAGCAGTTGTCTCCCGTATAGCGAACGCCATGCAATCATCGGGTCTATGGGAGGACCTTCAGACGGACTGGGTTCTGCTTGACGCGGAACTGATGCCTTGGTCCGCTAAGGCGCAGGATTGCTGAAACGGCAATACTATCCAACGGCCGCCGCAGCAAAATGCTCCGCCTCTGCGCTACTCGATGCGATCGCCAAAGCTGGCGACGTCGAAGGGTTGGAGGCTCTGCGTGGTCGCAAGGCGATCCAATTTTCCAATGCAGAGCTTATGGGACGGACAATTGATGGCTACTGCTGGGCAGCGGATAGCATTGAAGACTATCGCATAGCGCCGTTCCACATTCTGGCGAGCGAAGGCAAGGTTTATGCGGACCAGTCTCATACCTGGCATATGGAAACCCTGGGCAAGTTGGTTGATGCCGATTCGATCCTGCAAACAACCGGTTGGAAGCGGATTGATCTGGATAACGCTGCTGATCGCGAGGCAGTTGTCAGTTGGTGGATGAAACACACCAGTGATGGAGGAGAGGGGCTTGTGTTCAAACCCAACGCTTTCACCCAACGTGGTGACAAGGGACTTATCCAACCAGCAATGAAAGTAAGGGGGCGTGACTATTTGCGGATCATTTATGGTCCTGACTATGACCTGCCTGACAACATCGAACGCCTGCGTCAACGCGGGTTAGGCCGCAAATTCTCTCTTGCAGAACGGGAGTTCAAGCTCGGCTTTGAAGGGTTGCACCGATTTGTGGAAGGTTTGCCGCTCTCCAAGGTGCATGAATGTGCTTTGGCAGTGCTTGCTTTGGAGAGTGAACCTGTTGACCCTAGGCTTTGATGTTAACACACGTCGACAAGGGTTGAAGGTCATTCAATTTGAAAATCTTGGTCAAATTGCTGTGCCGAACTGATAAGTGTACACTGAAACATAAGGGTTTTTCGGGTTTTGCTAGGTAATGTCAGTTGGAACGCCACATTCGATGAGCGACTTCTTAGAACCTAGCCCTTCTAAGGCATTGTTTCTTATCGAAAAATACCCCAGCCTTTAATCAATGGATCTTTTTCTTAAGCGATGCTCACTGCTTAAAGTGTCCGGACTGAAACTGTAAGGTTCCTTTGAGCGAGATTTTTGTTTTTTTACAGTGGCTTACGTCCGCACGAGGTGTTGTGGCGTAACAATAGGTTCAGTTCGCTCCGCAGCATTGGCCAGAAAGGCGGAGACCTCAAATATCGCAGCTTTTCTGGCCAATGCGATTTAAGTGCTTACCGCTTTGAATTTCGATTGCCGACTTACCTTTTTTGTTCGGGCGTATTTCGTTGAAAAACTCCGGCCTGATCGAATGGTAAGTCGCTGATGCAATTCTTCCTAGATGGAGGTATTGGCGATGATGGGGCCGAGGTAACCTCCGGAAACTGGCGAAGGTCATTCCTGCGCCGCAGCAAGCGCAAAAAGCCTGACAAGAAAGGTACGCGCGCTCGGTGCAGCGCACTACTTTTTGCGCTCGCAACACGTTATTTTTCAACAGAATGGGTGGTAAAGCAGAAGTTCGCTGCACCAGCACAATTCTAACAACTGAGTTTGCAAGCAGACATTGCGGAACTGCTGTCAAAAGTGCCCTTTTGTGCGAAGCCGTGCAACTCGCCTGCGCATTGCAGGCGACACTGCACTGAGAATGATTTGAACCAATTCCCGTTTCACGACGACCAACTCATGACGCCTGACCAAGGCGCGCGGATACACAAATGTTGGAGACGAGAAATGACCACATTGAACTTGCCTGTAAGCGTCAAAGGCAAATCAGCTTTGATCGGATCAACCGCCATTCCAGGCCGGCATACATCCAGCCGTCCCCAGCGGGTATCCGTGAAGGCCGCGCACCGCCGAAATGTGCCCAAGAACCCTAGGTCGATCTCCTACGAGGCACTCGCAGAAGACCCGATTTACCGGCGCATTGCCAGTGCGGCCTGTCCAAAGAACCTTGCTGAGGAGATCAAGCGATACGGGTTTGAGAGCGCCGCCGAAATCGCGGCTTGCAGATCCGTACCGGTGATGATGACGCGGATGGCCCGCAACGGGGCGCGCGTGCAAGCCGACGATGCTGAACTGCGGCGTTTGCTGAGCCGGACTCGGCGCGAGGCGCTTCGTGGTTATCGCCGGATGCGGCACGAACTGGCCGTCAATGAGCCGATGAACCAGACGCTGCGCCATACGTCATCAAAGTCACCGCACCGCGATACCGACGACGGCGCGCAGGTGCAGGCTTATGCAAAACCGACGAGCCTGCAATCGAACCAGTCGCCCGCTGCCTACCTGCGATACCTTTACCGCCTGGCAACGGGCGACGCGTCTGGGATGGGTATTTCTAGCGGCACGGACAACCCTTTCGCGTTGGCCAATCGTCGCCCGGATCTTGCCGCGCTTGTGCTCAATGAGGCCAACCTAAAGCGTGAGGTGCCGACCATCCAACTGGTCAACGAGGTCCTGCGGGCCGGGATATCGGATTTCGACATGCGCCGACACGAACAATCCGTGGCGCTGCCCTACGATCATCGGGTGACCACGACACGCGCAGCCCTAACCGCGTTGAACGGCACCAGGATGAACGACATCTCCTCGCGGACAGACCGTTTGGAACTGCGCTCTTTCGTCGGTCATCGCTGGGCACAGGACATCGCAGGATTGATCGGCGTGCTGGGCGATGAGGACACGACAGCGGCAGAGGGCAACACGCTGCTGCTCGTCTCGGAAGACATGGACGATCACTTGAGCACCCCCAATACGATGGGCGGGCTTTACCCGCCAACGTCGTCGCGGGACCCGGGTCTGATCGACCCGCTGATGTCAGCGCTCGGCCTGGATGCGGATGGGCTTGCCCAACTCTTCGGGCTATATGCCGTCGCACAGGAGAGCGGCGCGGCGGTTGAACAACGCGACTTCGCAACCGTGTTTCTGAGCAATGTCGAGCCGGTTACACTGCGCATGACGCCCGACGGAAAAGCCGTAGGAACCGGCAACGGTCCGATATCTGCGCCGGAATTACGGGTATTTAACTACCTCGCACGGCTGCACCACGGCACGGGGCTTGCCTTTCATGATCTCAACACCCTGCTGGCGCTCCCGGGGGCCGCGGCCCATGTCGACGGGCATCTGACCAGTAACGAGCGACCTGCTCGCAGAGTGACCGGCACGGGTCTGCGCCTCTTGGCGAGCTATCCGCTTTACCGGGATGCGTTCAACCTGACGCCCGCCGGTTTTGCCGCGTTGTTTGGTGAGATCAGCCCTTATCGACGGGCCGATCGGACCGTCGCGGGCGATGACGCGGTGCCGGGGCTTGAACAGACCGAACACTCCTTCATGGCGTCGCTGTTTCACGATGACGCGCCGGAGGTGCATCGGCTGGTCACAGAAGGCAGCACACCGATCGGGCACGAAGTGCTCAGCGCCCTTGTCGCACGCGGGTTCGCTTTGTCGGCGCTGGAGCTTGAGACTGTGGTGAAAGCTCTGGATGACGGGTATGGCCTGTCGAACGGGGTTGATATGCGGGGACTGGGCGCGCTCTATCGCATGGTCACGCTGTGCCGGATGCTGGGCTGGCCGATCCTTTCGGGCCTTCCGCTGATCCAGCGCGTTAGCGACGGACTTGGCGATAAACCGTCGCTCTGGGCGACGCTGACCCATCGCAATGAGACCGAGACAGACACCGACGCGCTCTGCAGCGCCATGGACTGGCTGGCGGAGCTGGCTCGTTGGATGACTGAGGCCGAGGTGAGTGCGGAGAGCTTGCTTTCCCTTTTGACACCGCCTGCCACGACCGGTGCTCAAGTTACGGACGCGGACCTTGCTTGGTTTGACGGATTGTCAACGGCCTATGCACCCGTAGCGGTCAGAGAGGGGGTGTTTACCGACTTTGAAACTTGGGATGGCGGAAAGGTTTCTGACGACGAATGGTTCACGCATGTGACGCGCGATGGCGCGATTTGCGACAGCGACGGCGTGTTCCTTGATGGCGTGACGCAGGAAGTGATCAAAGCCAGCTGCCGCGACTGCCTCATCGGCAAGGGAATTGATCCCAAGGTAGAGGCGAACGCCGCTTTGTTGATGAAGCTTGCGGAACAACTCGAGACATTGCGGGATAGGCAAGTAGAGGTGATCGAAGCGCAGGTAGCGGGAATCGATGCCCAGATCAGCGCTGTCAGTGTCCCCTCTTTCTTGTGCTGGGCGCAAACAGGGGCGCTTGATTTGCTTCGAAGTGTCCAGAAGGGCGCAGAGGACAGTGGGGCCCGCAACTGGTTGGCTGAAATCCGACGCCATGTTGCGGTTGTCACGACTTTTGAGCTTGGCGACGCCGAGCTTGCGATGCTGGGACACGCGCCGCACTGGATCGCACCGGAATTGGCAGACGCCCAGGGCGCGCCGCGTCCCCTGGACCTGGCGCAGCTTGTCTGGTTGCAGCGGTTTGCGATGTTGCAGGTTGCACCAGCAACCGATGCCGCCTTGCGGGGGTATCTGGCGCTGGCCAATGTGGATGGCGCAGAGGCCGACATGCTGGACGAGACGCGCGCGCAATGGATGGCGGGCAGTCGGGAAACACTGGCGCTTCTTCTGAACTGTCCGTCAGAGGATATGATTGCGTATGCGGATGCGCTCATCGGGCCCGGCGCGGTGGCAAACAATGTTACACAGATCGACCTCATCGCACGACATGTTCGATTGGCGGCGGAACTGAAACTCAGCGCGAAGGATCTTTTGGCGCTCAAGCGTGTGAGCAGAGCGCAATGCAGTGAGGATTGGACCGCAGCAGCTGCGGCCGCGCAGGCCGGCCTCGCACGGTTTGACGATGGCAAGCAACTGCCGGGCTTCCGCCACCGTTTGGCCGAACGAGAACGCGATGCGTTGGTTCCGGCATTCATGCAGGCCCGCATTGCCGGGCATGAGGATCTGAAAAGCAGCATCACCAACAGCGAACAGCTTTATTCCTACCTTCTTCTCGATGTGAACGTCACCAGCGCCGTGCCGACAAGCCGGATCGTCGAGGCGATCAGCTCACTGCAGCTTTTCATATCGCGCGCCTTGGCAGGGCTGGAACACGGGGTAGGCTTTACGAATGCTGACGGTGTCGGCACCCGCGAACAGCTGGCCGCGCAATGGGAGCTCGACAAGGATTACCGACAGTGGGAAGCCAACCAAAAGCTGATGCTCTACCCGCAAAACTACATCGAGCCCGAGTTGCGCCAGATCACGTCGCCCGAGTTCGACACGCTGCAGCAAGCCGTATCGGGCGGCGATGTCACGCCTGATTCAGTCGAAGCGGCCGTAAACGCCTATATGACGGGTCTGGCCGGAGTGTGTGATCTGAGCCTGTGCAGTCTGCACACCGAACGTCACGGCGGTGAGGGCGGGATCGAAAACGCCACCTATCATTTGCTGGCCAAAGCCAAGTGGGAGCCGGGGCGGTTCTTCTACCGCAAGCTCGATGCCGACTATCAGACGATTGCCGACCAGAAGGAAGTGAGTCCATTTCTCAAGGCGATGGACTGGACCTATTGGCAAGAGGTCGATGTGCCCACCACGTTTGACCTCTTTTCCGAGGTTACGGTCTGCTTTTTCAAGAACCGTTACTACTTCTTCTGGCTTGAACTGGAAGAACGGCGCGTGCCGGTCGAAGGCGGCGACAGCCCCGGACAACATATGTCGCTTTGGCGTGTGCATCCCCGCTATATGCGCTGCGATCTGCATGCGCTGTCGGGCCCGATGCTGACGCCTGGGCTTTTCATCGACCGCTCCTCCAGAAGCAGTTCGCCCGGTATGTCGGTAGACGGCGCGTTCGAATGGACGGGCAAGAAACCCGTTCTCAATGGCACTTATCATCCAACGCGCGCCGAAAAAGGGCTAGAGTATGGCAAATTGCAAAGCATCAGTCGTGCGGCGACCAACGAAACGCTGATGGCCTCGTTCGGGATCGACCTTGATATTCCCGGTGAAGAGAAGCCGCAAACCACCGCGCTGCACATCCGGTTGTCGGATGAATGGTCGGATGCCATTCTTGAATGGAACGGGTCGCTGGTGACCACCTTTGACGACGCGGCGCCCGACGGCTATGCCAGCGTCTATCCGCGCCCCGTCGATGAATACAACGCCATTTCGGACGAAAAATCCATTCGTTCTGACCTTCCGGACCTCACCCAATTCGTGGCGGACTTCAAAGGCAAAGCCTGCACCGCGAAGGCTCGCAACAGACCCGGCTCGACCTCCAGTTACCTCGACTTCTACGCAGGTGGCAAACACTCCGGTTCTCTCGGAGATATCAGAGTTCACCTTTATCTTGGAACTGACGAGATCCACATCAACGCGCCGCCTCAAGGGGGGAGAGATAGCACAGCAAGCTATTGGAGCCGCACGACAGTTGATCTGATTTTCACATTCGTCACAAGTGATAACAAGTCTTTCGAAAGGCGCCTGGACGGCATTGTTCCCAAGCGGGTTATAACGGGTACCAGTAGTGAACCGCTGCCCGGCCATGACTACATTCACAGTTATCAGTTTTCTGTCAAAGAAGGATTTGCTCTCCCGTCGGACTGGATCTTCGATGGGGCATCCCATGGTCGCCTGAAGGTATCGGCTGAAGTTACACGCGAATACATCGAAAGGCCGGTATGGTACGACACTCCATCAGGGTCATCTGTCAAAGATGTGATCTACCCCGTTAGTCCGAGGGTGCCGAAGGCGATCATGACCTTGGGCGAGTTCACCCTGCGCCCGCCGAGGGGCAAGGACAATACCGGTTGGGTCCAGACAGGACAGCACGGCAATCGCACATTCCTCCATCTGGCCGACAACCCGGCCACCGATCTCGACAACACGTTCGTGTTGATGAATTCGTCCTCCGTAATGTCTGATCTCGCAAAAACAATGCCGCGGCCGGGTGGCTGCGAAAGCCTGTTCACCTTGGACAATCACTTTGCGCGGACCGAGGATATGGGCGGGTTCCGCGCTGAATTTCAGGAGACGTTGCGGCTACTCTATGCCGGCGATGGAGACAAGGACGGCGTGCCTGAAGCGCATTGGCCCCGCGGAACCTTCGACTTCGACAGTGCTTATGGCGCCTATGGCTGGGAGGTTTTTTACCACATCCCGTCGGCCATTGCCGCAGGCTACGCCAGCAGCGGGCAATTTGATTTGGCCCTGCAGTGGCTGCGGCGGATCTTTGACCCGCAGCGTGTCAATCCGTGGCAGGTTGAACCTCTTGTCGATGCGGCTCCGCCGACCGAAGGGCTGGCATTTGATACAGGCGACGTCATTGTCGATACCGACCGGATCGCGCGCGACTTTCCTTTCTATTACCAGCAGGCCACAATCCGGAACATGCTCGAAGTGCTGCTTGATTTCGGCGACGCCGCGTACGAACAGCAAACGCAGGAGAGCCTGCAAAGGGCCAAGGCGCTTTACGTTTCCGCCAAGCAACTCTTTTCGGACAACCTGTCGGACACGCTGGACAGCCTGACGAACATACCCTGGACGGACCCGACTTTGGGCAAGGCTGCTGAAGACAATTACGAGGGTTTCCTGCCGCCCTATAACGGTGAGCTGCGCGCGCTTTACGAAACATTCGAGGCACGGCTTTTCAATCTGCGCCATTGGCTGGACCTGAACGGTCAGCCGCTCAACGTGCCGCTTTTGGCGCAGCAGATCGATCCGCAGGTCCTGCAACGGACGGCGAAATCCCGTCTCAGCCTCGCCGGAGATGGAGACGAGGGCGACGATGGGATCGATACCCCGCTTGATTTCGGCTATGTCCTGCGATCCGCCAAGGGGTACATCGCCAATCTCAAATCCACGAGCGCACGGCTTCAATCGGCGAGCGAGAAAGAGGCGGATTCGATCTTGGAGGAATACCGCATGAATGCCGCAGTCAACCGGTCCTGCCGGGTGGTTGATCTGCAGGATTTCACGATCGACGTCGCGGATATGGATGTGACGATCAAGCGGACCGCGCTGGCCAAATCCTCTACTGCGCTGGCCAACGTCGTGTCGCGTGCGCTCGTCAAACAGGCCGAGGTCGGGGTCCAAACCACGAAAACGGCCGGCTCGACAGCCAAATGGGGTCGCGAGAAGATCAAGGTCCTCGGCAAGCAAATCTCGGCCGGGCTGAAATCCACGCTGCCGAATACGTTTGGGTTTTCCAACGGCGGTCAGAACCTCGAACAGGCAGAACATGCCATGATGCTCGGGGGTGTTCTGGAATTCCTGTACTTCTGGAACAAGAAGGACGATGCAACGGCGTTGAGCAACACCTTCGCTGACGCGACCAACCTTTTGCGCAAGACGGCCGAGCTGGCGGCGCAAGTGACGCTGGACAGCGAAGAACTTGCCAAGGCGCTAAAGGTCGCCGCCAAAGAAAAGGCGCTGCGCAAAGAGCTTGAGTTACAGCATGACAGCGCGCAGGGCCTGCTGGACACGTGGAACCACGTGTTCGGCGGAAGCAGTTTTTACGGGCCTTTCCGCGAAGACCTCGAAGCGCTTTATGCAGAGGAATGGGCGACCACGCAGGACTTCTGCAGGCTGCTGGTGGGCCTCTACCAATCGGATACGGGACTGACCAACGGTCTGAGCTTCCTGCGCACCACGAGCCTCGGCAGCGATGTCGAAAAGTTCAACGCGCCCCACCGCCTTGCCCTCGATATCGAACGCCTCGAGATGGCCTATATCCAGGCGGGTAAGGACAAGGCGGGCCAAACGACCGAGATGCGATTTGAGCTGAATGATTTGCCTGCACTCGGAACGGAGACTTCGGCGCTCGAAGAACTGACGACACACGGAGAGGTCTATTTCCAACTGACGGACGAGATGTTCGACGTCTTTTATCCGGGACAATACGACCGCGTCATCCAAAGCATCAACATGTGTTTCCCAGGTTTGGCAGCGGCAGGTCTCAGCCCGCATGCACGGCTGACGCAAGTCTCTAACACCCGCTTTATGGCGCCCGGATGTGATCCGGCGCGAGGGGCCAAAATGCGCAAGGACCGGCATGCCTTGCAGAGCATGGTGATCGGCGCGTGCGAAATCGACACGCGGGAGCTTGATGCACCTGACGGGTTGTTGAAGCGGTTCCAGAACACAGGGGTCGAGTCGTGCTGGCACCTTGTTATGCCGACGGTACGGGAGCTGAGGAGAGGCAAGACTGCGCACGGTCGCGGTCGTGACTGGAGTGCCGCCGCGGAGAAACACCATCACGCGCTCAAATCACACATGACCGAAGTGCATTTCACCGTCCGGTTTTCGGGACGTTGGATCGGCTCTGAAGGACTGCGGCGCTAAGGGCGGTTTTCTGAGATGGCGGCGCGGCCGACCAGTGGCATTCCACTGCCACGCCGCCATTCACTTTGGCAGATCCCGAGAGGACAGTGCTCTGTTGGCCAGCGATGTAGCAGGGCCCCTGCGATAGCTTTCGTAGTGGCAGTGAATGCGCGCATTGGATTCGCTTGGCTACCTGAGAACAGAGCTGCCAAGGGTATCGGTTCGACAACGCGTTGAATTCATTCTGAGCAAGTGAGGAGCAATTTAGACCAGTGGTCCGCTTCTAACGCGTCATGCTCACGACTTCGCGCCTGCAGCGAATGGCAGCAATGCGGGCTGCGAACGCAGCATCGTAATGCCCTGTCGAGTGACCGCTTCGCTCGATTGGCTGCCAAGTCTCCCTTCAACCCCAAGGCCCCGGCAAAACGAAAGGCCAACAAGCCGCTCAGTAAAACGGGCGGAACAATAAGCCCGCGACCGCCTCCGCGAGGCGGCCAAAACCACAAATCAGCGCGACTTCTTCAACAAAATAAGCCCAAACCTCCCAAATTGCTGCGGCATGACGAATGTCGGCTTTTGCTTATTGCCACCTCCCGTCAAGCTCACTACGCTCAGGCCAAAGGAGTAAGTCCATGACCTTCAATTTCGTCGTCGTAGTAAGCAAGAGGTAGCATGGTCCGATAAGGTTCTCCATATCCGTTTCCATGCGCCCCCGACATTCTCGGGGGCTTTTTTTGTTTTTAGAGCCGAGAAAACCAGGATGAACCGCATAAGAACACCACCACATTTGATCACGCTGATCCTGCTAACTGGGTTTTCGCCCATGTCGCTGAACATGTTTCTGCCGTCTCTCGCCAACATCTCTGTTGATCTTCAAACGGACTACAGCACTGTGAGTTGGGCCGTCTCAGGATATCTTGCGATCACAGCCGTGATCCAGCTTGTCATCGGTCCTATGTCAGACCGCTTCGGTCGGCGGCCGGTACTGCTAGTTGCTTTGCTGGTCTTCGCAATCGCATCGGTCGGCTGCACTTTTGCGCCGAACGTTCAGGTTTTTCTGTTTTGCCGAATGCTCCAGGGCGGGATTATTGGCGGCTATGCGCTTTCCTTGGCAATCGTGCGCGACACCCGGACCGAGCGGGAGGCGGTGAGCCTGATCGGCTATATCGGGATGGCGATGGCAATCGCCCCGATGATCGGTCCCATGCTGGGCGGCGTGCTGGACACCTTCTTTGGGTGGCGATCCGTCTTTGGTTTCTATGCTGTCGCGGGGGTCGGGTTGCTCCTCCTGTGCTGGTTCGACCTTGGAGAGACAAAACCGCAAAGGGCAACAGATGCCGCTACGCCGGTGCTCGGCGCTACGACGCTGATACGTGAGCCGCTGTTCTGGGCTTACGCGCTCTGCGGCACGCTTTCCGTCGGCGCGTTCTACATCTTTTTGATCGGCGCGCCTCTTGTCGCTCAGTCCACGTTCAACGTCACGACCGCCGAACTTGGCTTCTACATTGGGACTATCACGGTTGGCTTCATGATCGGCGGCTTTCTAGCCGGTCGCGCCGGGAAACACTTCGAACCGACGACCATGATGATTGCAGGAAGGGTCGTGGCTTGCGCAGGTCTTGCTTGCGGTTTGGTATTCCTTGCATCGGGCGTAACGTCAGCAGGACTCTTCTTCGCGAGTACAATTTTCGTAGGCGTCGGAAACGGAATTACAATGCCAGGAAGCAACGCTGGTGCTATGTCGGTTCGACCTGATCTCGCTGGAAGCGCAGCCGGGCTGAGCGGCGCTCTAATCGTTGCGGGAGGTGCCGTTCTTACCGCGGCCACGGGCAATCTCGTCTCAGAAGCCAATGGTGCGCAAAAACTGCTCTTCCTGATGCTCACTGCATCTGTGCTAGGATTGGGCTTTGCAGTTTGGGCGGCGGCACTCAAATCGAATGATAGGTAGGCCACATGGCAGATGTCCCAAAGCTTGCAGCGTTGGCGGTTGTCGTAAGAGGAAATGAGCTGTTGCTCGTACGCCGACGAAACGAACCGGACGCGGGCCTTTGGGGCCTTCCAGGTGGCCACGTGGATTGGGGTGAGAGTATAGGGGTAGCTGCCTGCCGAGAATTGTTTGAAGAAACCACTGTAAAGGCCACACCGGGCCGGTCCCTGATCGGATTGGACACAATCATTTCTGATGAGGCAGGCAACACGCAATTCCACTACTATATGGTTGCCGTCGAGTGCATCTACATGACTGGTGAGCCCACGGCTCGGGACGATGTGTTTGATGCCAACTGGATTTCGCACGACGACATTAGAGGGCAGCAGCTACCTCTCAGCGAAGACGTAGACACTGTTTTGAATTTGGCGCTTCAAGTTCGCAGGTAGTTGCTACATCCTCCTCCCGGTGCCTACTCTTTCCGCAGTATGTAGCAGAACCGTTTCGAGCAAAGCCTTCATCCGCTTATTGTGCAACCAAGGTCCAAAGCGAGCCCATTTTGATGAGCGCTGCGCAATGTTCGAGTATCTGCTGTTGGCCACTTATTACTTTACTGTACGACAAAACATGCCTGTTTTCAGAGTGATGATCATTGGAGGGCCGGGTTCAGGCAAAACCATGTTCGGCGGACAATTGAGCCGCCAACTAGATTTGCCTGTCTTCTCCGTTGATGAGGCGGTGTGGGACTGTGACGGTAGTCTAAAGCCAGTAAAATCCATAGATGCCATCGTGCGCGCGAAGATAGCGGAAGAGCGGTGTATAATAGAGGGTGGCAACACACGCACATACAAGGATCGGGCGTTAAGATCGCACCTCATTATTAGGTTGAATCCGCCATTGTGGCCCCTTTTCATCAGGGTCTTGCGCCGCGATGGACCGAAGTTTCGCCTACGCCTTTGGACACTCAAGTACGACAAAGTCCTTGGGATTAAGGATCAGGCGATCCTAAGCTTTGCGCAACACACAAAACCTCCGGAAACTGGCCAAGCTCAAGCCGATGGTGCCAGCACCTGGATAAAACGGCGGACGGGCTTCGACATTCAAAAGAAATCAAACCAATAGCTCAAACAGACGCGCCGAAATCAACGACTTTTTCAACGCAATCAGCCCAAAGGCGACTTAGATGAAAGTTTCAGCATTTGGCAATAAGGGTGGAAATTGGTCGTTCAATGCGCTCGCAAAGGAACGCGCAACGAGTGTTGAAAGCGGACACTGGCTCAAAGTTGCCTGGACCTAGTGCCTTCAACAAACTCAAAACCTGATCCGAAAACTGGCGCCTTGCTTTGGGGCCATTACTTCTATCACTGCACCCGCTTGTTTCAATACAGCGGCAACAATGGATAAACCCAAGCCAGTGCCGCCTTGATCCCGTCTGGTCGTGAAGAATGGGTCTATTATGCGAGAGCTATTTCGCGGGGAAATTCCCGTGCCGTTGTCGGCGACAATCATGCTGTTCGAAGTCGCTTTATAGGATATTTCGACACGCGTTGCACCGTGCTGGAAGGCGTTTTGCAACAGGTGGTGCAGAACAATATGCCCCTGATCTTTGGACAACGGCGGGTACGTTTCCGGCGGTGCATGCAAATCGACCACGTGTTCCGAGAACTCTGCTGACGCAGCCCGTACCATATCCGCCAGTGACATCGGGGTCGGGTCAGTTTGCACGCTGGCCCGGGCCAGTTCGCGCAGACGACCCAGCAGCGCGTTCATGCGCAGAACTTCTTCCTGAATGTTGTGAACCAGTTTTTGATTACGATCCCCGGGTACCGCAGAAGGTCCGTCAGACAGCAGCTCGGCCGCGCCCAGAATTGCCGTAACGGGCGATTTCAACTCATGTGTGACATGACTGGTGTAAGTTTCGATCGCAGTGGACCGCTCCGACAAGGTCGCCGCCATCGAAACGACGTTGTTACCCAGATCCGCCAGTTCCCGCACGCCATAGTGCCGCACCGGATCGGGGGTCGGTTTCAATCCGCTTGCTACATCCCAGCTCTGACTGCTGAGGTCCCGAATTGGCTTTGAGATCAGCCGCCACATCATCCAGCCGACCCCAATCGCGGACACCAGCATGAAGACCGCGACAGAGCCTAGCGTGAACCGTTCCTGAAACAGGAACTTTCTCAGGTCCATGGGTGTGCGCGACAGGTAGACGGCACCGACGACCCGGTCACCCAACACCACCGGATGGGCGACGAACACGCGGTATGAGGTGTCCCGGCTGATCGAATTCAGAAGGTGCGGCCGGGACGGATCATCCCGATACCGCAGCACTGAAACTGTTTCTCCCTGCAGGGCCTGAGAGACTTCTGGGATATGCAGAAAAGACCCGCTGATTGATCCGCTGCTGGCAATGACCTGACCCGAGTGATCCGTGAAGACATATCCCGACAGAGTGGTCTTTTTTGCCGACCTTGCCAACTGTGATAGCGCTTGCGAGATCGCCTCATAAGGCGCATCCAGAGGTTCATCGCTTGCAAGCGGATCAGGGCGGGGCGGCGATACCTCGCTGCGAAGCAAATCCAAACTGGGTGCGATGGGATGAAAATCCTGATGCAGGCGCTCGCTTTGCTCAGCAGACAAGACGTAGCCCGCATCGTTCGCGGGCTGGAGACCGGAGAACGCAGCAGCATACACCTCGGCAAAGATAACCGCTTGAGACAGCAGACTGCGTTCCGTTTCACGCGCGAACTGGTTGCTGGACAAGCGAGCGCCCAGAACGCCGATGATCGGCAGCGTCACCAAAGCAATGCAGACCAGCGCAATCACCAGCGCAAGCGAAGGCCTCCATTTCTGCTTGATGTTCAGCACTGGCAAACGCCCAGCTTCACCCCAACCCCGTGCACAGTTTGGATCAGGTCTGGATATCCCAACGCCCGCGCCTTTTGGCGGATATTGCGAATATGGCTATCGACTGTGCGACCGGACAAATAGGTGTTGTGACCATAAACCAACTCGATCAGCTGCGTGCGTGAATAGACCCTGTTTGGCGTTTTGGCCAAGATCGTTAGCACCGAAAACTCGATCCCGGTCAGTTGAATCTCGGCCTGGGCAAAGGTGCAACGATGTGCGCTGTGATCCAACCGTAAATCTTGAAAAACCGTCACGTCGTCCTGCGGTTTTGTGTTTGCCGAGCGGGCAAGGATGGCCTTGATCCGCAGAACCAACTCACGCGGGCTGAAGGGCTTGGTGACATAGTCATCGCCACCAAGCTGAAACCCAAGGATGCGGTCGATCTCGTCATCCCGTGCCGTTAGAAAAAGGATAGGTACGGTCGAGCTTTTACGCAGTTCTTTGCAGGCCTCCAACCCGTCCATTTCGGGCATCCCAATATCCAGAACAACCAAGTCGGCCGGGGTTTGTAAAAACTGGTCCAATGCGTCCTGACCGGTGCCCGCCTCGGTTGTTCGAAAGCCGGAATCTTCCAGCGCAAAGCGGACGACATCGCGAATATGGGCATCATCATCTACGATCAGGATGGTGTTCACGATAGGGGCCCGCCATCGAAGTTTTACCGAAGTCGCGATCAGAGATCATACTGCCATTGCCCGGGTCAAGTGGCGCTTGCATCGGCGGCCTGTGCCAGGTGAAATCATCCCCCAGCCACCAGCCATCCCTGCGCAGTTTGTAAAGTATCCCTCTCATGCCACAACCCTCCGACCACGGGTTAGGCGCAGGGCGCCCAAGGTCATCAGGATGATCAGCCCGAAAATCGTTTGTGGCTCGGGTGTGGATGATCCGCTGAACGCGGTGTTTGGATAGGCCCCGGGCCCGACACCCTCCACCTGCGGCAGGGTCACCGGAGCAATGCCTATTGGCACGTCGCCGGTGTTTACAATCCTTTTTGACACCGCAACAAAAGAGGTGAACTGCGTCTGAAGGTTGAAGTTCAGCCCAAGATCTGTGATCTGCGCCTCAAGCTTTCGGGGATTTCCCGTCTGCACTGCCATGGCGATATCGAGATCCGCGATTTTGGTGCGGGCCCAGATCAGTGGGATCGCAGCACCCTGATGCATATCCTCCTGCGGATCGGACGCTGCGGGCAAGACAGGCGACAATGACATTTGCGCTTCTCTGCCCTGGACCAAACCATTGATCCTGATATCGGCAGACCCGCCGCCTTCGTACCGAGCCAGAACCCGCACCGCGCCGCCGTCGAACAGGTCCGGGATGTGTTGAGGCACCACTTCGCTGACATTCAATTCGCCCCAATCAATGGCTATATCCGTCAAGACCGGCGATTTCAGATCACGTGCCAGCGTGTCAGCAACATCCGAGGCACGCTGGGTCGGATCGACATAACGGGCGTAACCGCGGCCTTCCTCGGCCATCGCGTCCAGAAGATAGCGGTTTACAGCAGCGCCCACGCCAAAGGCATAGATGCGAGCATCGCCGATTTGCCGCCGGATTGTGCGCAGAACATCCGCTTCGCGCCCGATATAGCCATCGCTGAGGAACACCACGATGCGCAGTGTGTTGGCGGGTTGACGCGTCGCAAAGGCGTGACGGATTGCATTGTCGATCTCAGTACCACCCCCGGCCCGAAGACTGCGCACATAGCGCAAACCGGACCGAATGTTGCCGCCTGTGGCGGGAACGGCGCGGGATGCGAATTCGGACGCGTCCGAAGAAAACCGGATCACGCGGAAATAATCCTCGGGGCGTAGGCCTTGCAAAGCAGCCTCCATAAACCGTTTGCTGGCATGCAGAGGTTCTCCGCCCATTGATCCCGAGGTGTCCAGCACAAAGACCAGTTCCCGTGCGGTTATCTGATCCGGCTGCGGAACCTTTGGCGGTTCAATCAGCACCGATACAAAGCCACCCCGCTCATCGTGATGGGCCAGCACTCCGGCTGTTGTCTCTTCACCGCCAAGCTCGTAACGTAGAACAACGTTGCGGTTGTCGATCACCCGACCGTCCTGAAAGGTGGCGCTGATGACGCCTTCGGACTGCCCGATTTGCAGATCATGCGTTGCGCTTGTCAGATTGGAAACCGGAACAGCACCGCGCAGGATCAGGTTCAGCGAGACCCGCGCCGGTTCAATCATATCAGGGTTCGTCAGGCGCGGAACTGGCGGGTATTGCGGTAAGTCAGAAACCATCCAACCATCAATCTCGGTTGACGCCGCCGGGTCTTCCTCATGTAAATCCGCCAACACAACGTCCTGAGGCACCGGATCAAAATCCACCGCCCCCTGGTAGCGCGGGCCGACGATCAGCGGTAGCACCAGTTCATACGCCTCGTCGATCTTAGGCACGGCCTGCACATAGCTGAGCGTCACCGTGATCGGCTGTCCCGGCATCAGGTTGGCGACGTTCTGGGTGAACATGTTGGGACGGTGTTGGGTCAACAGGGCTGCGGCCTTGCCATCTTGCTTTGCTGTCTCATAGGTTTGTTCGGCCTGCTGTTTTTGCTGAATTTGTGCCTCTACCACTTCGTCACCTACCTGCATCTGCATCGCGTAGACGGCGGCTTTTTGGTTGAGCGGGAACAGGTACTCCGCGGAGATCGGATCATCCGATGGATTCACGAACACCTGCCGCACCTGAACGGTTGCCATGTCGCCCTGAATATCAACGGACAGGTCCGATTTCAGCAGGGGCAGATCTATTTGCCCGGCTGCTCCGCTGCTGATCAATCGACCGGCGATCTCGTCTTCAGGCTGGGCGTACACAGCCCCAGGCAGCAACAGAAAGAGAAGAGCAAAATGGCGTATCATATGTTCGTTCCTTTGATGGTTTGAATGTCCAAGGCTGCAATCGTGGCAGCGTCGAGCTGCGCGCGCAGCGCGGTGTCCAGGGTCCATGGGGTGATCCTTTGCACGCTACTCCAGGTGCCGCCGGACCCGTTCAGCCAGCGCCAGATCGCTTCACCGACGCTGGATGTGACGTGCCCGCTTTGTGAGACGTAGCTAACCGCAACCAACCATTGATCCTCTCCAGGGCCGGTGGCCCGGTAATAGGCGCTGGGAACGCCGTCATAGCGTGTGCCCAGAAACCGAACCTTGTAGCCTAGACCCCGCAGACAGATCTCAGGGGCATGCAGATGCCGCAGCGGCGCGCGCGTGCTAACCACATTCAACCCCAACGGGCCAAACTGAGCCTTCTGCGCCTGCCCGCCATAGGCTTCGAAGTAATGCGCCTCCATTTCTGTTAGAGGCACGCTCTGCGCCAGATGTCCGTGGATTTGCGCGGGCAGGTTCGGCGTCAAGACGCTGCCCGAAACATCAACTGGTTTCGCTTTCAGCGACACAATGGCAATGCTGCCGATCAGGCAAGCAATCCCAGCCAGCGCCTTGATGGGTTTCGGCAGGATGATCCGGTCGGTCTGTGAGCGGCTTTTGCGCGGGCTCGCGTTGCCGGGCCGGTAGAACAGGGCAAAAGGCGCAACCGTCAGGCCAAGGGTCGCCAAACCGACAAGGCTGTGCCAAGGTTCCGCCATCAAATCCAGATCAAATGCAAGCCCAATCGCCAAAAGCGAAATGCGCAGGCTGTTGCCCAGAGCGGCGCAACCGATCACGGCCAATAGGCTGAGGCCGCCGACATACCAGCGTGGCCGCATGACCGCGTTCTGGGTGACCACAAACGCCAGCGACAGCAGCAGCCCCGACGCGCCGGAGCACGGCAGGTCCACCAGAATGTCCCGCTGTTCCAGGGTGATGCGCACCCCGTCGCAGACCACATTCGAGAACAGAGTGCCGAGCATGTGACAGGACAATTCCGCCGAAACTATCTGCAACGGGAATCCAAGCGTGCGCTGCAAGACCATTTCCGTTGGCAGGGAAAACAGGAACAGTGCAGCCATCCAGAACGGCGACAGCGCAAAGGGGCGCTGTTGCAAATGCAACAGCCCCACTAGTGCAAACACATCCAGTGCAAGAGCCAGAGCACTGAGGATATTGATCGCCAAAACCTGCCCCAAAAAACGGATCAAGGCCGCCAATAGCAGCAGGGCAATCGCAGGTATCTGAGATTGCGCGTCTTTCGGACGGCCGCTCAGTAAGCTCATCCCGGTGAGGCCAACCATCAGCAGAACATAGACGTAACCGTACGACCCGTAAGCTGGGCTAAGCCAGCTTCGGACAAGCCATTGCAAAGGCTGCGCGGCAAGAATTGCGGAAGCAATCGCAAAGGCGCACAATACCAAGGTATCTGTGGTCAAGTGTTTCATACCGCCAGATGTGACTGGCGAATGCGCATTTCCCCTACCCAAGATGTGCAGATTTTGATGAGGTGCTCTTACTTGTGGTCCAAGTCGCCATTGCTATTGGAAATGGCCGGTGCCGTATGATCCATCCGCTGCCACCCGATCTAGACGGAAGTCGTATCGGTCCTGGCTGCGATCTAGCATCGTCTTGGCCGCGACGATCTCCTGACTTAACCGGGCGGGCGTCGCTTCAACATCCACGATGATGCCATGATCGGTATCAACCAGATAGTTGGTCTCGTAACTGAACCGGCCAGGGCCGTCCTTTAAAGACCAGGCCGCTTCCGGGTCGGTCTCAAAGAGGTACTTTGGCGGCTTCTTCTTGGGGCCGGATTGTGCCGCCTGATCGGCGTCAGCCAATTTTGTCAGATAGTCGGCGACCGGGCGCTGTACCTGATCTTTTTGCGACCAGATTTTCTGAACC
Organism: uncultured Shimia sp.; assembly: GCA_937897325.1. Taxonomy (GTDB): domain Bacteria; phylum Pseudomonadota; class Alphaproteobacteria; order Rhodobacterales; family Rhodobacteraceae; genus CALCOY01. The sequence continues at coordinate 28,775 of CALCOY010000081.1, read as the reverse complement.
GCGTCCGGCGCATCCTTACGCTCCCGGTTGGCATCTGCCTCGATAGTGCTGCCGTCGATGGCCGCGTCTGTACCGCCGACAATGCCGAAGCCGATGAACTTCTCCAAGACACTCTCGAACAGGCAACGCAGCACATCGCCATCGGCAAAGCGCCCGTGGCGGTTCTTGGAGAAAGTCGAGCGATCCGGAACCTGGCCTTCCAACCCAAGCTTACAGAACCATCGGTATGCCAGGTTGAGATGGACTTCTTCAACCAGCTGCCGTTCCGACGGGATGCCGTAGAGATAGCCAATCAGAAGCATCCGCAGCATCAACTCGGGATCGAAAGACGGGCGGCCCGTGTGGCTTTAGAGCGCGGCCAACTCCGCGCGGATCACGTCGAAATCAAGGAGCCTGTCGATCCAGGGGAGAAGATGATCTTGAGGAACGTGATCCTCGATCCGGAACCGATAAAACAGGTTTTCTTGCGCCTCCAGCCGTCCCATCATCGCCCGATCCTCCCGTCCTTCAGGATAATTGAATCAGACAATTGCTTTTCAATCCAGGCAATCTAGCACAGCCAAAGGCGATCCATTATGAGCGTCTAATGTCTACCCAAGCTGGCCCGTTTCAACGCGACATACCTTAACGATGGAAATGCCAGTGACAGAAAAGTGGGGAGTTTCAGCGTGTCTGGAACCGCTCACCGGTGGCCATAGAAACCGAGTGTTTCATGCAAAAAGTGTTGTGTTCAAATCGACGAGGCGCTCACCAGAAGCTATCACATGGCTGGCCAAGGTTCACAATTGCGCTCGAGGAGCGCAATTGCTGGTGCCCGAGCTCCTCCAAAGCGAAGACGGCAATCTCATCGAAAATGGGTGGACATGCGAGCCGTTCTTTGAAGGTGAGCACCCAAGTGAAGATGAACTGGTACACCTCGGGCCTCAGATCGTCGAGTTTCATGCGGCAACTACCAATATCCCACAGCGCCCCGGGTTTCGGTCCTCTGTAGAGCTGCAGCATCTCTCGTCTGGGGGAGACGTAAACCTTAACGCAATGCCAGTAGCGCTTGTCGAAAAATGCCGTGATGCCTGGAGTGCGGTATCGGATCGACAAACTGTGATTGTCCACGGCGATTTAAACCCAGCAAACATCATCAAGACCAGGAACGGCGGCTTTGTGATGGTTGATTGGGATGAAAGCCGCCGTGATCTGGCACTCTTTGACCTTGGACAGGTATCAGAGGACGATGAAAGCGGCAGGCGGGCTCGACTCGCATGGGAAGTCGCTTGCAGTTGGGTGCTAGAACCTGAGCACGCCCAGAAATTGGCTTGCAGATTATGATACGCTCCGATCAGCGGGGGTAGTTGTTCACCAGTATCGACCCTTTTTGGCAGATAGGGTTTTGTCCCGAAGCTTGCCAGTTCAAGCGCCTTTGCTAGCGTCGGGAATCCGCGTCACATTTGACGACGATTGCATTCCTTGTTTCCACTGGCTCGGCGGGATGCCAGTCTCTCGCAAGAACTCACGATTGAAGTTCGATTTTGTATTAAATCCGCTATCGAGCATCGCGTCGGTGACCGCCGCGCCCTCCTCGATCAGCTTGCAGGCATGGCGAACGCGCCAAGTATTCACATAGCGAGAGACATTGGCACCCGTCGAGCGATTGACGGCCATGGAAAGACGCTTTTCGGGCAGATGAAGGCGGCGTGCCAGCCGCGACAAGGTGAGGTTTGGATCAAGATGCATAGGCTCGCGTTTCAAGAAGGCCTCAAGCGCTTCCACGATTTCGATATCTTCTTTGCTCGTTTCTTTGGGCGGCGGAGCTGGATCAGCTGAATCTTCGCCAGTCACACCGGATGCGGAAGGGTTACCACTGAGCAACCCCAAAAGCACAAGGATCAGGGACGAAGAGAAGGTGATCAACCATCCGGCCCAGTGTTCGTTGCCCGTCATGAATGCAAAGGCGATTAGGACGTCGCTGAGGGCGGACGCGATCAAGGCCCATCCCAAGACCTGCCAGAGAACTTTCGGAACGCGCCCGGCGTCCAACCGGGCAAGGGGCATGTCGCCGGAGCTGCGCAACAGATAGAGGATCGCAACACCATAACCTGCAAAGACAAGTGGCACGACGAAGTCCGTCGTTTCAGGCGCGAAGATACGGCAGAACAGTGTGAAGGCCGGAGTTGCACCTTGAAATCCGACTTGACGGAGTGATATCCGGCTGATCAGGGCGTCCTGCAATGTGATCCACGCAAGCGGCGGGATGACCGTGGCGCTGACCGGCAGAACGGGTTGGAGCCAGGCAGTGTCGTATCCTAGAACCAGTGCGACCAGAAGCGATTGAACAGCGCAGGCGGTAAGGAAGGCAACCAGCAGCGGCCTGCCCCCAGACAGAAGGGTACGGGCCGCAAGATGGGCTAGGACAAGGGCTGCAAAAGCAGGGATCGGGAGCATGGGCATACCGCGATAATTGTCCAAAATCCCGATTGTGACGACCTGAATCCCGAAAACAGGACGCGATAGCTCGTATTTATCCTCAAATCCGATGGCATGCGTTCAACAACGGAGGTTCCTATGAAACGCCTTGTTCTTCTTGCCATGCTCGCGCTGATCCATGCAGGCCCTGTCGCGGCGGATATGCTGCCTGGATACGACCGGTTCGATCTGACAGCCGACCACCGCGCCCGGCCGGTCGCCGCCTCAATCTGGTATCCGGCGGCAAACCCCACTTATCGCGCGCCCGTAGGAGACGGACCGATCTTTGACCCAACCTTCGCGTTCATCGGCCCTGCCATCGCGGAAGGTGAACACCCGCTTGTCCTATTGTCACATGGTTCAGGCGGCAACGCCGATAGCTTGGGATGGCTGACAAGTGGCCTTGTCGCGAACGGGGCAATCGTTTTGGCTGTGAACCATCCTGGCTCAACAAGCGGCGATAGTTCTCCGCGCCGCTCGGTTGATCTCAAAGCGCGTGCAAATGACCTGACCGCCGCGCTCGATATGATCCTCGCCGACCCCGCCTTTGCGCCCTTCATCGATCCGCATCGGATTGGCGTCGTTGGATTCTCCCTGGGCGGGGCAACCGCTCTCGGGTTGGCCGGTGTACGCTTCGATGGTGCAACCCAGGACACGAATTGCAGCACGGGTCCCGATGCCGCTGATTGCGTTTTCTTCCGCCTGGGGGGTGTGCGTTTCGCTGACTATCCAGGCTTCGAAGCTGATGCGCGCGATCCGCGTATCTCACGAGCCGTGATTGTCGACCCCGGCTTTGGCGGTGCCGCTGATCCAGAGACGCTTCACGGCGCTCTGGCGGAGATTACTCTTATCAACCTTGGCGACGCAGACAGGCTCGGAGCTGCCGACGTAGGACCGAATGGCAATGACCTCGCGAACAGATTGCCCGATGCATCCTACGTTGAGATTGCACCGGGGAACCATTTCACCTTCCTCGGGACGTGCAAACCGGATGCTGCCGTGTTGCTTGAAGAGGAGCAGGACGACCCGATCTGCACGGACCCGGACGGCACTGACCGCGCCGCTGCGCACGTGCAACTCATCGATGCAATCGCGTCCGGACTTGACCTCTAGAGAAGCCCCGTCCAATTCATCCATAAGGTTTTCTGCCTCCGGCCAACGTCGCGGGAGGCGGCACTCACTGCCAAAACTCCCTCGTTCTACCAGTTCCCGATTTCTTTTTGGTAAGCAGCCACTGGCGCAAGTGCAGCGAAAGTCCGCTTCTCTAATCCGCCGTTTGGGATATTGTCTCTCATCCGGGTCACGCTTCTCTTCGCAGTCATTGTTGGCCCGGTTCGGTTGGACCGCTGCATGCATGTGTCGGAATGGACGTAGAGCGCCCGGCTTCGTCTCGCGCTTGTTAGTCGCGGCACCAATACTCGGCGTCATCTATTACCCGGCAGTGCATGTTTACATGCATGAGAGGGCACAGAACTCGTCCGGTGAGGGACGATCCCGTCATTGAGCTTTGGAAGGCTGTCAGGTCATAGCGGCCTCCAAAGGTCTGTGACGGAATTCGGTGTTGTCGGCCCACATGCGATGCATGATGACAGCAAGTTTGCGGGCGATGGCAACGACAGCGCGGCGGCGTAGAGCGTGGCGCGCGCATCGCGGTCTCCGGCTTTTGAGATGCGTCCTGGGTTATCGGTTTCACCGGACTGATATCGTCGAGGTGTCGGCCCAAAATGAGCAACCAATGCTCGCGAACTGGTGAACCGCGTGGGATCATCGACGGAAGAGCGCCGGAAGCATAGGCGGTCCCTAAGACAAGTGGGAATTTTGAACGGGCCGCGCAGCTCACGAATAGCAACAGTGCGGAGGTGAAAGCGGATTTTGCAAAGTAGCGCATTTTTGGCTGCTATCTGAATAGCACGGCCCAAACCAGCCATTGACCGCTTGTCGTCATCGCTGCAGTGAGGCCGGCAGTAGGAGACATTCGCTGAATTGGCAGAAACTCTTGGTGATTTGTAATCGAGGACCTCGAAAGCCATGAACAGATAGGACGCTCAGCTTGAACCAACCGTTGGCTGGGTTTCAACTCGAGCGCGCTCCAATAGGGAAAACAACTTTTCCCCCTTTCGTCGGTTGAGTTGCGCAACCCAACCGATCCGACCACGAAGCCGTGCAAGTGCCGGCGGATCATCTTTCCATTTTTTCTGATGGATAACGGTTTTGAGCCGGTCATATTCCTTGCGGGGAATGTTTAGGGCTTCATTGACTACAATTCCCGTGACCACTTGCCTTTGATGCCGGGTCATCACCCTTGTTTTGGTAGCATTTAGCTTGAACCCTTCTTCTTCGATGATCTGCGGAACAGCTGTGAGAAGCGCTTGGCGCGCCTCCCGGTCGCCCGAGAAAGTCAAATCATCAGCATATCGGGTATAGTTGGCACCAATGGACCGAGCCAGGCCCGCCAAACGGCGATCCAATCGATAGGTCACCAGATTTGCCAATGCTGGAGAACTGGGGGCGCCCTGGGGCAGGTGCGGCTCCATCAGAGTTTGCCGCTGATCGAAGGGCAAGCGTGTTCGAATCCGGCTTGGGGTGATGACGGTGCAAAGTCCGCTAAGGCTATGGGCGACCGACGCGGGATAGCCCAAATGGCGGAACAGAGCATATACACGACCGTATTGGACGCTGCTGAAGAAGTTTTTCAGATCGAAGCCGATGACAACGTCTTCGCCCGCATGCCGTTGAGCCGCTCCTTTACAATCGCGACCGGGGACGAAGCCAAAACTGTCCGGATGAGATGGCACCTGAACCAGAATTCGACGCAGGATCAAACGCTGAAATGCCTTGGCGCGCGGCTTTGGGGCTTCAATCAAACGCAAGCCGCCACCGGACTTTGGACTGAGCCGATAGAAATAGTTGTTCACCCCGGGTAGAGGATGAGCCTCGCGCCACGAATTTTTGTCAACGTAAGTATCTAACAGCTCGGGCGTTAGCATCAGCCAATCCGCCAATTCAGCAATCGTATGCAATGCAGGAACATTCAACCGGTCAAACGGGGGAATTGGCTGCATCCGAGTTGGTTTCAGCGAATGAGTGGGCCAGCTGCCAAGCTTGGTGCGATGCCTATACAGTTCAAGCATCGCTGGCGTCTCGAGTAAGACATCGACCAGACGGTCAGCATCTGGAGCGAACTTCTGAGGAAAGCGGGAAATTAATCCATTTGCTAAAGGCGCGGCATTGCTTTGAAGCTTCTTGGGCAAGTAGTTCTGGATCTTGCGCAAGACTTCCTCCGAGGTCCAACGCCCGTTAGCCAATTGACACGCCAAAGTCGACGCAAGGAGTCTTTGTTGAGTGGATGGCAACGGCGACCTTTGCTCCTCTGTGCCTTGGATGTCCCGTCCTGAGCGGAACTCAGCGGCGGACATCCACAGTTTGTGCAAGTCATTTCATCAGACGGGGATGCCCCGCCCCAGGCTTGCCCGAAGGCGCACCAATCCAAAGACCGCCGTTGTGTACATGCTGCCGAACAAAAGGGGCAAATTCAAGCAAACCCGAGCTTGCCAGTTCGATTGCGCTCGATTGAAGCCTCAGTTGGCTCGCAAAACTCGAACATCGGTTCGTAACCAAATGTATTTCTGACGGCCCAAGGACGAAGCCGCTCTCGCAGCAATGGCGCTTGTGGCTGGCGTTTCGCGCTGCCTGATCGGCTCATATTTTGAGAACTGAGCATCCCGCCTGACGATTGAGGTGTCTCAATCGGACAGGAGGATCTCATAACAGACGAGAAGATGAGCCCGCTGCGTGCGCGGATGATGTAGGACATGCGCATCCGGCCAATGGGCGATAAGGCCCGGAAGTCGCATATCCGGGCAATCAAAGATTTCGCTGCGTTTCTTGGCCATTCGCCGGATACATCCACGCCCGAGGAATTGCGCGCTTATCAGTTGCACATGACCGATACCGGGGTGACGCCTTCAACATTCAACACGCGTACCATTGCGCTGAGGTTCTTTTTCGGCATTGCCTGCGGGCGCGAAGACATGAAGCGCTTCATGCGGTTCAAGACCAAGCTAAAGAAGCTGCCAATGGTGTTCAGCGTTCAGGAGGTGTCTGACCTGTTGATGGCAACGCCTGGGCCGGGGCTGAAATACCAGGCTGCTCTCTGCATTTCTTATGGCGCGGGGCCGCGGGCCTCGGAGGTGTGCAACCTCAAGATCAGCGATATCGACAGTGATCGGATGCTGATCCATGTTGACCAGGGCAAGGGCGGCAAGGATCGCAACGTCATGCTGTCACCCGGTTTGCTCAGTCTGCTGCGTGAGTATTGGAAGGAAGCGCGCCCGTAAGGATGGCTGTTCCCCGGCAAGCCCAAGATCAAACCGATCTCGTCGCGCCAGCTCAACCGGGCGTTCACGTCGGCAAAACACATGGCGGGCATTTCCAAACCAGCAACACTGCACACGCTGCGCCATAGTTTTGCGACACACCTGCTGGAGGCGAACACTGATGTGCGGGTCATTCAGGTGCTCTTGGGCCACGCCAAGCTGACGACCACGGTGCAGTACACCCATGTAGCCACCAAAACGATTAAAGACACCGTCAGCCCCTACGAGATGCTGGCCAATCTGCAGGATCAGACGCTGCGGTGACGCTAGGAACATGGCGGTCGATCACCGGAGGCCCGCAGACGTCATTCATCACAGCGATCAACAATCACAATACATTGTCAATCGCGTTTAGTCGCAGATGCAAACAGGCAGGCGTCAGGCCGTTCATGGGATCGATCGGCGATGCCTACGGCAACGCCATGTGCGAGAACTCATGCGCCATGCTCGAATGCGCGTTGTTCGACCGCCGAAAGTTCCGAACCAAAGCTGAGGCACGCATGTTCATCTTCGGGTTCATCGAAGGCTGGTGCAATTGAGGTCGCCGACACACGACTCGGGGATATCTCTCGCCCATCGATGACCAAAGATGCACCGTCGATGGGCTAGGATCTTCTGGTCCGTAACCGTCCATGAAGCCGGGGGAAATCCAAATCTGTAGCGGAAAGCATCGTGCCGATGGACCAAAGGCCGAAGATGCACCAACAAACAAATCGGAGCACGCGATGGGGAAACACCAACCGACCAGTTGTGCTGCGGACAAGCTATTTGCCTCTCCACCCATATCTTTCGAGTTGCATAAAGGCCACTTCGGAACGACTCTTGAACGCTTGTTCGAGGGTGTCGTAGGTTTGCTTGTGCAAGCCATCTTGAGCGGACAAAGCAAATCCCAACCGTTCGATATGCTCAATAATTCTGCGCCGCTCGGTTCCTAGTTTGAACGCATATTGGCACCCCATAATAAGACGCCGGTCGGGCCGAGCACCTATAGGGCATAGCATCAAGAAGTTATTGAAGCCATCTCCACCCTTCGTATAATTTTTGAGCACTGCGTAGGTGATAGCCTGCTCGGCGACCGCATTTCGTAAAGCTGCGATGGGCGTTTTGTCAGTATCAGGACCCTGTAGAAACCGACAATTTTTTCCCAATACCTCACTACGAAAATAGCCCGTCAACTTTTCAAAGCTACGGTTGACATAGACAAGAGGACAGTCCGCCTTGTTGGGGTCGCCTAGGGTTACAGCTATGCGATCATCTTCGAAGCGGGCCGCTACAACCTCTATGATATTCGACACAGGCAGTTCGAAGTTGCGCACAATCGATGTTTCTCGAGCTAGATTTGAGCACTGCGTTTTCTGACGATGATCAAGTCATTAGTTTATATATTATCAACTAATAAGTGCACGTCCAGTCTCTCAGCTAAGACGCAGTTCCTTGTCCAACGCCCGATGTCTTGACCTGAACTTTGTCGATTTTGGTGGAGGTTGGTTTGTCTTGGTTGGGCGGTGCTTTGTGATCTTTGGGGAGCGGTGTGGACGTATGTCTGGGCCTCTTCCTGGGGGATTGCTCCCGATGGGTTCAGGCGTGCGGCGAGTGCTGAACCGGTCCGCGCATTCCAATGTGGCGTATTCCACTGCATCGAAACCGCGCAAGGGTCTGCGCCGGTGAATGACCTCTGCCTTGATGGTGCCGTTTGTCGTCCGGGCCAGGGCAGTGTCAAAGCTGTCGCCAACGCTGCACGGTTCAGACCACTGATTTGCGTTTTCTCTAGTAAGGTTTCTGGAAAAGGCGGACGCATGTTGAGGGCCTAGTGCGGGTGGTTGTGATCGTATTACTTGCGCCAGTGATTGATCGCGATCTGGGCGTGTTCGGTGGTCTTGAACCCGTCTGCATAAGAACCTACCAGCGCATTACACCATTGAACTGTTCGTTGCATCCGTTCTGCCATGCACTACCCTGCGGGGCATCGCATGGCGATGTCCCGAGTGGGGTGATCCCGGATAGATGCGGATGGGCCGGGACTGCTTCCAATTCTGTGCATGGGGTCATGATGACGAATAAGGGAATATCATCGTATGACCATTTCGAAACAGTTGCTTGGCGAAAGCGATCGGAACGAGGTTTTCTCGAAGATCTGAAGAAGGCGCTAGGCGGAGCGGATTCTGAACAGCGAATTGGATGAGCATCTCGAGAATGAGCATGGCTCGGGCAAGAGAAACAGCCGACCCCAAGGGTGACAAAGCCCCCAAGATGAGCAAGGCACTTATTCGAAACGTCGCAGCCGCGTTGAAATCAAATACGGCCTGCAGCCAAAGCGGTAGACTAGGAAAACAACTTTCAAGTGTTGCAAAGTGCTGGCCCTTCTAAGGTGGTCCGGGAACCTTAGTTTGAGCAGCGTAGTGTTATCATTTATCTATTTTAATGATGACGTTCAACGTACACTTTGTAATCATGAATGAGGTGTTCGAGTTCATCCAATTCGACGTTGAAATCATGGAAAATCTCGTACTTTTGATCCATGTTCAATTCGTCTCCTGCCAACAGCTTATCCAGATTGCCACGGATAACGCTCCACCGCTTTAGAAGCTTGTCAAGATCCGCTTCTATCGCCGGGGTCGGGGCCGGTTCGATGCCCGCCGCAGGCATCCCAAATCGCAGGGCATTGAGAGAATTCTCAAAGATGACCATGGTCTTCTCAAGATCTTCCCGACCTTCCTTTGCGTGATAGCCGGTCCAAATCTCACAGGCGTCTTTCGCCATCTTCTGCGTAAGCATACGCTGACGTCCTGCAATCTTGATCAGCAGGGCATCCGCCTGCGTCATCTCATAGGGATGGGAGTATGCACCTAAGACGTCCGAAACCAGAACCGAAGACAGCTCCAAGAGCTTCAGGTTGTGATCGTCGATGACATGAGCGCTCTCGACATCGTGCCCATCTGCGATCACCGCCTCAACAGCGCCGTGGGTCTCTTGCCATTCGTGATCCAGTTCGTAAAGATCCTTCAGGAGACGTCGGTTTTCTTCTGGTCCAAGAATGTGCAGGGCGTCATTGCCATACCGTAGCGCATTCAGAATGATATCGGTTTCATGCATCGCTTCTTCGAGATGATAGTGGCTTTCCTCAATGGCGACGTCTGAAGTCAGCGCGCAAGAGGCAGCAGCGACGCGTTGGGTTAGCATGGTCAATCGATCCGCGAGGCGAATGCGATCGGCCCCATCAGAATCGATACCTCTGGTAAAGAGGTCATCGTCGTGAAGTCTGGACAAGATCTCCAGAGCTTCGGCCTCATCGGCCAACGCATTGGAGCCGGCGGATTGCGATGTAACAGCAATCGCAGTCGCTGCCAGAAGAAATGAGAATCTTTTCATTTGTCGGCCTCCTAATACATCAAGCTAGTTTACAGTCCAATGTAAGCCTAGCACACCAATTGCGATGCACTTGTGAATGCGTTGCGGCCATTTTTAGACGGAATTCGCGCCGGACTAGAAATGTGAGCCATTTACTTTGGCATTTATCCGATGAGAGTTCGCAAAAAAGAAAATCGGGAATATCAATAAGGAAAGGCTTGGCGTCTTCGATACATGAGTCGGAACAAACAGAAACCCATTTGCAGCATCTGAACGGCCGTGGCTGACCGCGCCGGTTGCAGAGGCCCTATATGTTCATTTCTGTGATTTTGTGGATCGGGTTCACTATTGGTCTGTGTGGCGATGAGGTCGAGATTCTGCAGATGTATTCGTAAGGCGTTGGGCCGGTGAGTGTTTTCAGGCGACGGTCTTATTTGTAGGCATTGAGGAAGTCGGCCGGATGCCAGCGAAACTGATCGTTGCGCCCGGGGGATAGCGCTTGACGGTCGCGTCGTTGATGATGCGCTTCACGTGCGCGACCTGTCCGTTGGTCCCGGGATGGTTTGGCTTGGTGAGACAGTGCCCGATCCTGTTGCCCTCGCGGATCATGTCGAACTGCATTGGCCGGTAATAGATGCTGTTCCGGTTCCGGGGGGCTCCGCAAACTGAATGCCGCCGTTAGTCAATATGGTGAAGAGACGACACGGCACCGCTTCAGGCAGGTGTTCCGGAAACTCCCGGGCGGTTTTCCTGTTTGCCTTTTCCATCAGTTGAGCCAAGGCGAACTAGCTGGTTCCGTCCCTTTCGTGACAGTGCCTGCGGCAATGAATGGCCACAAAAATAGAGAGCTCGCCTTCACCGGTCCTAACCTCGGCAACATCGATATGGAGATAGCCTATGGGATAGCGTTCGAAGCGCTGCCGTTTCGGTTTGTCCATTGCCCGGCAACACAGGCGTGCATGTGTGAGAGGGGCCACCCATGTCCGGCAGACGTGAAATGCCATGTCCTTGAAGGCAGCGATGTACAGAAGATCGCGTCAGATAAGAAATGCAGGGCTGCAAAGCACAAAGACAATCATCAAGCGGCAATGCAGTATGGCGCCGGAAGGCCACGAGTATCGCCTCTTCGTCTTTGTTTAGAGCGGTCGAGCCCGGCTCCTTTGGCCCCGTCTCCTCGCCTTGCTGTCCGCAACCGTTTGGCGCTTTCGCCATTTGGCAAGGGTCTTCACGTTGATGCCAAGCTCGCGACTCAACTCCGTATTCGAAGCTTGCGATCGCTATATGGCGGTTCAGATGGCGCGCGTCGTCGTCGCCCAACCGCGACGTGTCTGTCCCAACGCGCCAACGTCAGATCGTCCGGGTCTCGTTCACTCACCCCCGCGACCCAGATCAAACAAACGATTTGACAGGCCATAAGCGCTATTTCTGTGGTGCATGGCGGTTCTGCGAATGCCGATATAAACCACTCACCCCACTCAGTGACCAACTCACACCCAACCAGATGAAGACTATCAATGCTGACAGGTGGCAAAGCGGTTTACATAGCATGGGCGCTGGCCTGGGTTATCTTGCTTGTCGGGCATTTCAGCGTGTCCGTCTACATCGTCTACTCAGCCCTAAAAATCTCCTACCTTCTCGAGCAACCAACATTGCTGCCGCTGAGCTATTGGGAATGAAGAAAGCTAAAAACAAACCATACAAGAACCAAGCAAACGGTGGCTTTAGAAAGCAATCAGGCTCGCCAGTAGACAGAACAGGTCAAAGCAGAGTTCGATCGTGAACGAGCGCCCTTAAACCAGTACGTTCTCCTCTACGGCTTGGAAGCACTGCGCATTCTGGCGGGTGCCCTGCCACGCGCCGTGGGGGAGGGCGCGGATATCGAACTGCGCGGGAAGGTTCTTTGGGGCAGTATGGTCGCGGGCCTCGCTCTGCACAATTGCAACACAAATATGGGCTCCAAAATTAGCCACGCCTTGGGCTCGCTTGCACGTGTTCATCATGGTTTGGCCACGGGCCTGGCATCAGAAGTCAGTCTGTCTTGGCTTGTTTCCCGATCTGAAGGACAAGACAACTACGCTCAAGCGGCGCAAGCCCTAAGCGGCAACGCCGCCGCAGACGCGCTTCCAGATGTGTTCACGAAACTGATAAGTGACTGTCGGATTGCAAAGGAACTTCCCATTGTATGCGCTGGTGTCACATATGCTGCAACTTCCGAGTACAGCGAGACCGCACGGCCATCTTGAGGTCAGGTTGCGACTAAAGTGATTCAGCGCGCGCCTAGCACATGATTCATCAGACAAGTGCAATCAAACGACAAGGCCCACCCGTTCCTCCCTGGTGTTTTGGTGCGCCGACAACAAGTGTTGCCCCAGTGGCAGGCAACTGATCGAGATTGGCCATGTTCTCGACAGCCCAACGGTTTGCCGGAAGCCAACGATAATGGGTCGCGAAATCTGCTGATAGGCCGTAGTCGATAGAAAGGGTGTCGACGGCAACGCCCCCTGCTTCAGTTTCGTCGAGGAGCATCTGCACAGCCTCAACATGGAAGCCGGGGAAGTGCATCTTGCCTTCACCATCTGCGTTCCGGAATCCCGGTGTGCCAAGCCGTGCCTGCCAACCCGCATTTTGCGCGACACAGGCACCTGCAGGAATTGGTCCGTTGGCAGCGATCCAAACGCTCAGATCGTCCGGCGTGACTTGCGCGTCCGGATTGGCGTCCGCCTTTTCGCGAATGTCGACAATGGCCAAAGGACAAACAAGGGTCTCGACGGGAACTTCATCGATAGCCGTGCCACCATCGGTGAAGTGCAAGGGGGCATCGATATGTGTGCCTGTGTGTTCGTTTATGCGGATCTCTTTGAGATTAAAGGCGTGTTCTGCATAATCAAAAACCTGTTCGTCAAAGAACTGCTGTTCGCCAAAGTAGGTGGGGAAATCATGTGTCAAAGTATGGGTCATATCGACGACGCGGTTCGGCGTTTGTGCCATCAGCGGTCTTGAGGGCAGCACGCTCGCCGCGACGATCGCGGCGCCTGCCGCCGCCGAACCGTGAAACAACTCCCGGCGGCTCATCACCTTTCCTTTGACGTATTCCATAATGACAGGATGACACATATGTTTTCTCCCTATTCCGCTGTGATACAACCTGCGGCAAGGATATCACAGCAACAGGTTCTCAGCGTTTCCTTTTTTTGGCACCGCTAGACATGACTGCATCGTCCAATCACTGTCTGTCGCTTTAGCGTTCTGGATTGGGCAGTATCTGTCATGTTATGCCAATAGCGCTCCGGTTCAGGACTGAAGCAGCCAAAGCCTACGTAGCCGTAAGTCTACCATGATTTGCCGATTGGAAACGTCGCCACTCCAACCAAATCGACCCTAAGGTCCCAAACCCGTCGACCATGCTCCGGGTCGTGCCTTCGCTCCATCCGGGTGATCGACAGCGCTCACTAGCGTCGCGATCGCAGGAACGTCTCCAAGTCGTGGAAGATAAACGGCGGCAACGACGGCTTCATCCGATACCACACCTCCAAGCACGATTGCGATGCATGCTCGCTAAAGCCGCAGGGCGACCCTGGCAGACGCGAGAGGTATTCCGTTCATGAGCGGCGCGCGACATCCGCAAGGCCGATGCCCACATGAACTCGTTCATTCAGAGGCGGAAAGTCGAGAGGCTGTTCACTCTTCTGAAACGATACATCGGCGTGCCGATGATGCGGCTGCGAGACCCCAAAGGCGCAACGGAACGGTTCCAATTGCCGCCACAGCCCGGAACCTCCGCAAACGCGCAAAGCGGATCCCGGAACCCGCGCCACCAGCATGAAAGGACGGGCGCAGATTGTTGCGCCTTCACACAGCAAACGCCCAGAAAGCAAAGTCTTCAACACTGGCCGGACATTCCAGACATTCAGTTTTCAGACTTCACTGACACAGCATTTGTTCGCAGTCGCGGCGCAAACATTGCTGTAGTGCAGCACGAGCCCCCATAGCATGCGCAATTGGGCCGACCCTGATCTGAGGTCGAACTCCCGATATGATCACAGGATGTCTGTGAACAAGGGAGAAAAACGATGAGTATTCTGCCGGACTGGATGTGTCGCTGCTGTCATGTTCGCTATGCATTGTGGATACCAAAGGCGCGATCAATCTCGAGCGTGAGTTGACATGTGATGTCGATGATATCACGAATTGCGCGAAAGACTTCACATATGCAGTTGTTCGGGTCGGTTTTTAAGCTGGCTTGATGAGCCAATATCTTTTCTGTGGATGCATCATTGGCGGTTTAGACGTTGTCTGCCTGGAAGCCAGACAGGTCAGTGCAGTGCTGTCGACGATGCGCAAAAAGACCGATCGCAACGATGCCAGAGGGATTGCGCAAGTATTGCGGATGGGGTGGTTCAGCCCGGTTCATATGGAGAGTCTTGAAGACTAAAAGATACGAGTTCTGTTGAGCTGCCGCAAAGCCTTGCTCAACACAACCGTGGACCTGGCAAATGAGGTTCGCGGGTTGTTGAAGATCTTCGGACTGCGCCTTCCAAAAAACTGTCCAGCATGAAAGCTTCGATGACCTCGTGCGCCCTTTGATCGCAGTCGATGAGGTATTGTCTTAGGCAATGCTGCCGTTGCTGGCCGCCCGCGTCGCGATGTACAAAACTATCTTGCCTTGGATCGGCGGGTCAAACGTGCGGCCCGCAATGATGACGTCTGCCTGCGGATGGTGACTGTTCCGGGCGTTGGCCCGATTGCGGCAGCTAATTTCCAGGCGGCCATTGATGATCCCGCTCGCTTCAAAAGTTCCAGAACCGTTGGCGCGCACTTTGGCCCTAGGCGTCGACGCTTCCAATCAGGCGAGTACGACAACTCAGGTCGCATATCCCGAGCAGGAGACCGCGATGTCCGTGCAACCCTTCACGCACCAGCCAAGTCATTGCTGATGCGCAAGATGGCTGCATCACAAATCAAGTCATTGGGAATGCGTTTAATGCGAACTATAGGAAGACGCCGTGCGGTCGTCACCGTCGCACGAAAGCTTGCTGTTCTCCTGCATCTCATGTGGACTGATGGCACTGAATTCCGTCCAGAAAGGTGGAGCGTGTGGCATGATGTAACCACCTAGCGCCCAACCTAAACGGGGTCGTCACTCACCTGACGAGGTCGATGGAAGAAACCGGATATGGCTGCTGGACAACGAGAAGCGCGTCCCAAAGCGATGCTCTCCACTGCCAATCCGACACATCATGCAGCGATGACAATAGCTCATCAGTCAGACTGCGAAGAGAAGCGTGACCCGGATGAGTGACAATGATCCACGAGAAAGAAGGAAAACGAGCTGAACCCAAATGCCAAATTAGAGAAGCTGCCATGGAGGCGTTTGTTTTGGATTGCTGCCGTGATCGTAGCACTCTTTCCGCACCTTATGATTTCATATGCTTGACGATTTTACCATGACGGCGTTAGGTCGTGTTGATGGTTCTCAAAGACCGCTGAGTCGGCGAGATGAAATGGGAACACGGTGCGGCATAGCTAAGGCTGCCAATTCCGTGACTGCCCCCGCAACTGTAGGCGGTGAGCGACCCCGACAAACACCACTGGGCGATCCAAATAGGGATTGCCTGGGAAGGTTCGGGAAAGCGACGATCCGCAAGTCAGGAGACCTGCCATCGCAAGAGTAACTGACCCAGGCGGGGTGTCCTGGTGGGAGACATTCATGTTCGACGCGCAAGCCGCTGATCTACATCGACGTATCTCACTGCTCCGCCGCAGCGGAGGCGGCGATGAGTGGTGTTAGCAATCAAAAACAACCTGAGCTGATAAAAGCAAAGCAGAGTTTCTGCCTGACAAACATGAGCCTCACATCGCTGACCGGATGTGCTTTGGGTGCGTCAGCGATCCTCTGGCTCTGCATTTTGGTGGTTCTTTGATGTCCACCGTTCTGGAAGTGCGCAATCTGGCGCTTGGATACCCTGGGCTAACCTTGTTTCGTGGCCTTTCTATGGACGTGGAACGTGGTACGACGCTGGCCGTTCTAGGCGCCAACGGGTCAGGCAAAAGCACCTTCATAAAGATGCTCCTTGGCCTGATGGACCCTTTAGCGGGCAAACTGACTTGGCCGGACGGCCAACCGAGTGAAATCGGCTATCTCGCGCAGATGACCGAGTTTGATCGCCGCTTTCCCATCCGGGTGCGCGATCTGGCAGCAATGGGCGCCTGGAAAGGTTTTGGTCTGCGCGGTCGGCTGGACAGCGGTACAAATGCAAAAGTCGCGTCGGCGCTGGACGCTGCGGGCGTTCTGGACATCGCAGACAGGTCGCTGCACACGCTTTCCAGCGGACAATTGCAGCGGGCACTCTTTGCCCGCGTCATCATGCAGGACGCGCCGCTCATCTTGCTGGATGAACCCTTTACGGCGGTCGATCAAAGTACCGAGGCGCATCTTCTGTCCATCATCAACCAATGGCGTGACGAAGGCCGCGCGGTCATCCTTGTGGTACATGACCTGTCTTCGGTGCTGGACCATTGCGATCAAGCGCTGCTCCTTGGCAATGGCGAAGCCAGATTCGGGCCGGTCGGCGAGGTGCTAACGCCACAACGCCTCGTGTCCCAGAACTATATGTCGGAAAGCCAAGCTTCTTGGATGTTTCGGGGCGCAGCCGCGGAGGCCGTACGTGTTTGAGACGTTTTCCGAGATGTGGGGTTTCGCCTTCATGCGTCGCGCCTTTGTGACGACGACAGTCTTGTCCGCATCTGTAGCACCAGTCGGTGCGTTTTTAGTCCTGCGCAGGCTGTCGCTTGCTGGTGAGGCCATGGCCCACGCAATTACACCGGGCGTCGTCATCGGATTTGTGGTGGCTGGTCTGTCCGTATTTTCGCTCCTCATCGGTGGTCTGATCGCGGGTGTCGGCGCCGCTATTCTGACGGCGTTTCTAGCCCGCAAGACAATCTTGCGAAGCGATGCCAGCCTGGCCTCAATCTACCTCATTGCGCTTGCCTTGGGCATTTTCATCCTGTCGGCGGCGGGGTCCGCTGTGCCGCTCAAGAGCTTTCTGTTCGGCTCCATTCTCGGGATTGACGACGCCTCCATGATCCTTGTCGGAGGGGTCGCCACAGTGACACTTCTATCCTTCGCCGTGCTCCTGCGCCCTCTGATCACCAGCACCTGCGACCCGGTTTTCTTTGAAGCCCAGACCCGACGGCCCATGCTGATCGAACAGGCTTTCATGCTGCTCTTGGTGCTCAATCTGCTTGCTGCGTTTAAGACACTAGGCACCTTGATGGCCGTTGGTCTCATGATCCTGCCCGCGACCTCCGCGCGCTACTGGTCCAGCACGATCACCGGACAGCTGGGCCTTTCATTCCTGTTCGCCCTGGCAAGCTGCTGGGTCGGACTGACGCTGTCGTATCTCTTTCCGGAAACACCTTCAGGGCCAGCCATCGTGCTGACCGCTGGCGGGTTTTTCCTGATCTCGGTCCTCCTGGGGCCACTCGGATTTGGAGAACGGCTGCGCAAGCCGTCACCCAAAACGTCTTCATCCCTGACGCAACCCTCAACAAGAGAGAGACCTCAATGAACTTCCGCTTATCCATGACGGCCAGTTTTGCCGTCCTAGCGCTGTCCGCCCTCCCGGCTTTGGCAGACAACATGAAAGTCGTCGCCAGCTTCTCGATCCTTGGAGATATGGTGGAACAAGTGGTCGGTGATCATGCCCAAGTTACCACCATAGTCGGCCCTGACGCAGACGCGCATGTTTACCAACCTTCTGTGGCCGACGCGAAAGCGGTCGCAGGGGCCGACATCATTTTCGTCAATGGCCTTGGATTTGAAACCTGGTCCGACACTTTGATCTCTGAGTCCGGCACGGACGGTGCAGTCTTTGTCGCGACCGAAGGAGTGACGCCGGTTCTGGTTGACGGCGAAACCGACCCGCATGCCTGGAATGCGCTCGCAAATGGCGTCATATACGTCCAGAATATCACAGCGGCGATGTCCGAGGCCATGCCGGATCACGCGGATGACTTCAAAGCGAATTCAGACGCCTACATTGCGCAACTGACCGCGCTTGATGCCGAGACGAAGGCGAAATTGGCGGGTCTACCGACAGATCGCCGCACAGTCGTGACCGCACATGATGCCTTCGGTTATCTGGCCGATGCCTATGGCCTGAACTTCCTCGCCCCTGTTGGGATT
The DNA here is from genome assembly GCA_937897325.1 of uncultured Shimia sp. Classification (GTDB taxonomy): domain Bacteria; phylum Pseudomonadota; class Alphaproteobacteria; order Rhodobacterales; family Rhodobacteraceae; genus CALCOY01. The sequence goes on along the minus strand of CALCOY010000081.1, from coordinate 10,409 downwards.
GACACGGAGGCTGAGCCATCCGCGCAGGAGCTTGCAGCGCTGATCACGCAGCTCCGCGATGAGAAGGTGGCGGGCCTATTTGTCGAGAACATTACCAGCCCCGCGCTTGTCCAGCAAATCTCGGACGAGACCGGCATCGAGATCGGTGGCCGTTTGTTCTCTGACGCACTGTCTGAGCGGGGCGGCCCAGCGACGAGCTATCTCGCTATGTTCGAGCATAACCTGGGCACGCTCCTTGAGGCGCTCGACAACGCTGGCGCGAGCTAGGTCCAATCGCAGAGGCGGGGTGCGTGACCCACGCGCCTTGCATCCACTGAACGAATGTTGGAATTCGATATGCTTTTAGAGCGCACCATTTCCCAGCTCGATGTTGGATATGTGCCGGATCATGTCGCCGAAAAAATGGGGCACCTGGGCTATCTGCAATGGCTGGGTGCGCTTAACGGCAACGCCGGCTATTTGGTCGAAGCCAGGCGCGCCCATGAATTGGCGCAACCATTCATACGAACGTCACCTGCCGTCGCCGTCTTTTGCCATTTGTTGGCTGCGTCGACAGCATCGCCTTTGTCAGCGCTAGACTTGAAACTTCCTAAGCCTTCGCGCAAAGGCGGTGCGCAGGCGCGTCGGGATGCATTCTGAGCCATGAAGGTCTTTCCGCCAGGACGCATCTTATGCCTAACCGAAGAAACGGTCGAAACGCTCTATCTGCTGGGTGAGTAGGACCGCATTGTTGGCATATCAGGCCATGCCGTTCGTCTCAAAAGGGTCCGCCGCGAGAAGCCCCGCGTCTCCCCCATCACCCCGTCAGACATATAGATTCGACCTAACACATTGACAGATGGAGTGGTTTTGGGGATTAAAAATTCCTCTTTTCGACACTAGGCAACCCGCTCTTTAAAGGCCAGCTTCATAACTACACGGCGCATGGAAAAATAAGTATTTTTCCATATTTTCCCGGGGCTTGAGAAAAATCGATAAGCTAGTTCGAACATTCCTCGAAGGATTGTTGAACTTGCCCTGCTTCGCTGAAGAGTGGTTGGTTTGAGGTTGGCCTGTTCTTCAACTGGGGGAAGCGCCGGCCGGGCAACGGTCCACGGCATTCCTCCTAGAACAGGCCCTGCCACTCATGGGATGGTCTGCCGCGCATCCAAGCGCCGGTGTTGGCGCAATTGAACCCAGGGAAGATTGACGGATGCGTAAAAACCAAACCCCGAAGCTGCTGCATCCGGCATCGATATTGGGAAGAAGGTCGTTCATGTCGTCGCGATCCACATTGCGGGACGTCGAATTCAGCGCGCGACGTTCGCGCGAGAGACATTATAGCTGTTCTTTGAAGCTGCTGATCCCGCACTATTGGCATGGAAACCTGCGCGCGATCGCAATGGTTGGCGCGCAAACTGATTGCATGCGGCCATTACGCTCGGATCATCCCGGCCAAATACGTGAAGACTTATGTGAAGTCCAACAAATCTGACACCAGCGACACTGAGGCAGTCGCCAAGGCCGTCACACGGCCCACGATGCGCTTTGTGCAAGTGCGATCAGATGCCCAAGTCGACTTGCAGGCATTGCACCGCATCCGGGATCGCCTTGTGCGCAATCGCACCGGCCTCATGAACCAGGCGCGCGCGTTTTGCATCGAGTGTGGCTTGGCGATGCGGATATGCGCTGGTGGCTTCCACTCAGACATACGCCGTCATCCGGCCAAGGAAGAGACCGATCTGTCGAGCGCGATGCGCACTTTGCTTACCAGCTTATTAGACGATCTGGATCACCTGGAACGTCGTCTGAACGCGTTGTCCAAAGAGACCGAAGCCATCGCCCATAGCGACAACACGATCAAATGCTTGCTCAAAATCCCGGGCATCGGGCCGCCCGGAGCAACCGGACTTTCGCCGCGCGAGTTGGCGGTGACATTCACACGCAGAGCTGTGCGGCATCCCTGCCTTATGGTCAGAGACAGCGAGACGGAACTGACCAGCAACACGATGCTGAACTGGCAAGAAGACCGTAAGGTCAATTGGCACTACATCGCGCCAGGCAAGCCGATGAAAAATGGTTTCGTCGAAAGCTTCAACGGACGGATGTGGGAGGAATGCATGAACGAGCACCTGTGCCCGTCTTTGCGCCATGCTCGCTAAGCGATTGCGACATGGCGCGCCGACCACAATCACAACCGGCGTCACTCCAGCCTCGCTGGACTGACGCCATAGGAACATGCCAACGGGTCAAAGGAAGACCAAAAACTGAACAAAGCTAACCTATAAAGGCGCACTCTAAGGGAAACGGGTCAGAGCATATCCAGCGCTATCAAATGTATGTCAAACCAGCAGAAGCAGGTGCCTTTAGGCACAGAGTGTCCGGTTATCGTTGATGAGGCAGCCAGACAAGCAACCTAATCACCTAGTAAACAATGCCGCTCCAGGCCGATCCCACAATCCACCACGCAGGCAAAATGACCAAGGCAATACCTTCCATGCCGGTTGAAAAGGAAATGCCACCCAGGACAAAACCCCAAAAGAGATAGCCAGCAATTGCAGCAAAGGAGGCGACGCACAGAAAGAACGCACCCCATCCTCCGTATAGTAAGGTCACCGCAATGGTCGGGAGGGTCGCGACCATGGCGACTGGAAGCAAGATAGCGATTGGTGGAATGTCACCCATGGCATCAAGATAACTTTGGAATGAGGGGGCGAAAGTGAGGGATTCCTGACTTTTATGAGAATGCCAACAGGCCGTTGATTGACCTCTTTTGCCCGCCTCTTCAGGCCAAAAAAAGAGAACCCCCGACGCTTTCACGCCGGGGGTTCTTTATTCTCAACCGGGTGACGCTCTCATCGATTTTGAAAGCAAAAGCGACTGCCGCGCACTGTTGAGAGAAAACTTACCAGTCTTCTCTCACGACAACCCGTGTCTTGATCGGCAGCTTCATCGCAGCCAGCCGCAGAGCTTCGCGGGCGATGTCGTCGTTGACGCCGTCGATCTCGAACATCACGCGGCCGGGTTTGACCTTGGCCGCCCAACGGTCAACCGAGCCTTTACCTTTACCCATCCGCACTTCGATCGGCTTGGCCGTGATCGGCGTGTCCGGGAAGATCCGGATCCAGACACGGCCCTGACGTTTCATGTGGCGTGTCATGGCACGGCGTGCGGCTTCGATCTGACGGGCGGTGACCCGCTCAGGCTCAAGGGCCTTAAGACCATAAGTGCCGAAGTTGAGATCCGACCCGCCTTTCGCCAGCCCCTTGATGGAGCCTTTGAACTGCTTGCGAAACTTTGTCCGTTTTGGTTGTAGCATCTCCGCCTCCCTTAGCGACGGCCACCGGCGCCACGCGGGGCCGGACCGTCCTGGAGTTCTTGCGCCTTGCGATCCCGTGCAGCCGGATCATGTTCCATGATCTCGCCTTTGAAGATCCAGACCTTGATGCCGATGATGCCGTAGGGTGTGGCCGCCTCAACGTTGGCATAATCGATGTCTGCCCTCAGCGTGTGCAACGGCACGCGCCCCTCGCGATACCATTCGGTACGTGCAATTTCTGCACCGCCGAGACGGCCCGCAACATTCACACGGATGCCCAGGGCCCCCATGCGCATGGCATTCTGCACGGCGCGCTTCATGGCACGGCGGAAGGACACACGACGTTCAAGCTGCTGCGCGATGCTTTCACCGACAAGCTGGGCGTCAAGCTCGGGCTTGCGAACCTCAACGATGTTGAGGTGCAATTCGCTGTCGGTCATCTTGGCCAGCTTCTTGCGCAGCGTTTCAATGTCCGCGCCTTTCTTGCCGATGATGACGCCGGGGCGCGCCGTGTGGATCGTCACGCGGCATTTCTTATGAGGCCGCTCGATGATCACGCGGGCCACACCGGCCTGCTTGCACTCTTCCTTGATGAACTCACGGATCTTGATGTCTTCCAGCAGAAGATTTCCGTAGTCCTTGGTGTCCGCGTACCAGCGGCTGTCCCAGGTGCGGTTGACCTGCAGGCGCATGCCGATCGGATTGACTTTCTGACCCATTAGGAGGCCTCCTCGACTTGACGCACCTTGATCGTAATCTCCGCGAACGGCTTCAGGATCTTGCCAAAGCGGCCGCGGGCGCGGGGGCGTCCGCGTTTCATGGTGAGGTTCTTGCCAACCCAGGCCTCGGCGACGATAAGCTCGTCCACATCAAGACCGTGGTTGTTTTCGGCGTTCGCAATGGCCGATTGCAGGCACTTTTTCACATCCTGCGCGACCCGCTTTTTCGAGAAGGTCAGGTCCGTCAGGGCCTTGTCGACCTTCTTGCCGCGGATCATGGCGGCGACGAGGTTGAGCTTTTGCGGACTGGTCCGAAGCATTCGGGTCTTTGCCATCGCTTCGTTCTCCGCCACGCGGCGGGGGTTCTTATCCTTACTCATTTGCGCTTCGCCTTCTTGTCGGCGGCGTGACCGTAATAGGTCCGCGTGGGCGAATATTCCCCAAACTTCTGACCGATCATTTCTTCGGTGACGTTCACGGGAATATGCTTCTGGCCATTGTAGACGCCGAATGTCAGGCCCACAAATTGGGGCAGGATCGTTGAGCGGCGCGACCAGATCTTGATGACTTCGTTGCGGCCCGATTCACGCGACGCTTCGGCCTTTTTCAGGACGTAAGAATCGACAAAGGGACCTTTCCATACAGAGCGAGACATGTCTTAGCGCCCTTTCTTCTTGGCGTGCCGCGAGCGGATGATCAGCTTCGAGGACGCTTTGTTCTTGTTACGGGTCTTCGCCCCTTTGGTCGGTTTGCCCCATGGAGTCACTGGATGACGACCGCCCGAGGTTCGACCCTCACCACCACCATGCGGGTGGTCGATCGGGTTCATGACCACACCGCGCACGCTTGGGCGGATGCCTTTGTGGCGCATGCGGCCAGCCTTGCCGTAGTTCTGGTTCGAGTTGTCGGGGTTCGAGACCGCGCCAACCGTCGCCATACATTCCTGGCGGACCAGGCGCAATTCACCCGATGACAGCCGGATCTGGGCATAACCACCGTCACGGCCGACAAACTGGGCGTAAGTGCCGGCCGCGCGGGCGATCTGGCCACCCTTGCCCGGCTTCATTTCGATATTGTGGACGATCGTACCGATCGGCATACCAGCGAAAGGCATCGTGTTGCCGGGCTTTATGTCGGCCTTCTGGCTGGAGATCACCTTGTCACCAACAGCCAGACGCTGCGGGGCAAGGATATAGGCTTGCTCGCCGTCATCATACCGGATCAGCGCGATAAAGGCCGTCCGGTTGGGGTCATATTCGATGCGCTCGACCATGGCCGAGACATCCATCTTGTTGCGTTTGAAATCGACGATCCGATAGAGACGCTTCGCGCCCCCGCCCTTGCGGCGCATCGTGATCCGTCCGGTGTTGTTCCGTCCGCCATTCTTGGTCAAACCCTCGGTAAGGGATTTGACCGGGCGGCCTTTCCAAAGCTCCGAACGGTCGATCAGAACCAGCCCACGCTGGCCCGGCGTCGTCGGCTTGTACGACTTGAGTGCCATGTTACTGTCTTCCGTTTGCTTCTAAACGACGGCAGGTCCGATGACCTCCGCCTATATGGTTGAAGGGCCCCGCAGGTCCCCATTTGTGCTGGCCATCAGACCAAAAGCAAAACCCCGGACGAATCCAGGGCGTTGCGGATGGTGCCTGTTACGGGATGGTGCGGGGTGGGTCAAGCATAGCCTTCAGATGGGCAGCACTTTATATCTGGAAGAAAAGTTAATCGAAAGTTCGACCAGATACGGCGCTTCGATCCGGGACGTAAAATCCAGGAGACTATCCCACTTAGCTACAATGACGCCGCAACACTTGCACATCGGCGTTTTCTGAAATGCTGGTGCCAGCACAACGCCCTTCAAATTTGCCCTGCGATATGCCTCGCGCTCCGCCTTGTTCTTGCGGATTTTACCGTCGCCTGTGAACACCAGCCAGTCATAGCCAGTTGACGACAAATGGCTGATCCATTCTATCTCCGTTCTATTTTGCAAGCCGATGTCGCGGGCGTGAAATACTTCAATGTCAGTCTCCGATAGATACCCACGAAGTGTTCTAGCCATAAGTGGAGATGTGCAGTTATCGAAGAATAACTTCAAGCAGCCTTGCCTTGAATCGACTGCTCGAATCTAACAGCTCGTTCAACTTGGCGCGGATGCACACACCAAGCCTTTGCTGCCTTTACTAAGCTTCCCTCAGCCTTGACTGCATGGGCAAGTACCAGTGTCGGGATACCAGTCTCATGCTCGATTGGTTGACCGAAGGATTGCTGTGGATCGACAACGACACCCGCTCTTTTTGAATTTACCCACCAACGATTTGGCGAGACACCGTCGAATTCTACGTCCTTGAAGCTTCGTTCCATAATTTTTCCAAATGCATATTGCCGTTTGAGTAAGTCGAGCAGACGAGAGTCGCCTTCTTGCTCTGCAATTTCTAGAAAAATCGTTCGACCATCGGTCTTAAAACGGGTTGTCGACAGCGGCCGATCCTCATTTATGTATTTCCGAGCCTCCACTATCGCCTTTCGGACCATCTGTGGGCTAACACCAGCTTCTATGAACTGGTTCGCAGCGCGAACCTCCATAAGATCGCGGAAGCCAAGATACACAGCACCATCGTCCAATTCGACCTGAGGTCGCCACAGTGGTTTGTATTCGCGACCATTTGCAGAATGCCCGCGTAGCCAGCGCGCAACTTTCGAAGCAGAAACACCAAGCAGGCGCTGCGCCTCCACCGGTGTATACAAGCCGATCCCAACAAGTTCATTGTTTGTCATACTTACCTCTACGGCCAATCTTGCTGCTTTAGGCAACTTTCATCAAGATTGGTTCTTTACAAACTAGTGCCATCACCAATGAGGCCTGCTTGCGGTGAGACATCTAACAAATATTGTTCATCTTTAGAGACCCGTCGTCACATCTGCCGCCCTTCGCTCACCCCAAAGCACGCCTCCTCTGCAGCGGCTCGCCCTCCACCGCCTCCCGCTGGACGTACTTCAAATGGCCGATGACGCTCTGGAAGGCGTCGTGGGTGGGTTTGTTCTCAAGGTAGTCCATCAGGCGGTATAGGTTGATCGGGTGTTTGGCGATCAGCGTCTTGATCCGCTCGACAGCGTCGTCGCGCACGTAACTGTCGATGAATTGACAGGCGGTTTGGGTAGGAGTCAGCAGGTAGATGTCCTGCGCGCGTTTGGGTGTGTAGCGCGTAATATCGAAGGGCGACGCGCCTTGCGTGTGGAACTTCGGGATGATGAGGCGAATGCCGGTTTCCTCATGCTCCATCACATTGCCGGAGCGCTGGCGGAAGCCAAGCGGCTCCAGCTTGGTGATGGCGTGCTGGCGCATGGCCGGGGTCATCATGTCGATATCGGCGCGGTCGAATTTCAGATCGTCAAAGACCGAAAGAACCCCCAGCCGTTGGTCGGCAACGTGCAGATATGGGTCACGGTCCAAAACTTTCATCTGCGCGTGCAGTTGCGCCACCACGTTCGGGTCGACCGCCATGTTGTTTGGCGAACCGACAGGCGCCACGGCCACGGCGAAAGCCGCGCGCAGGCGACGGAATGGCGAGGTTTGCGGCATGCCCGCTTAACCGCGCCCACGATAGGGCGGCACACCCTGGTCGGGGATCCAAACACCGTCTGGCATCTGACCGGACTGCCAAAATACGTCGATGGGGATGCCGCCGCGCGGGTACCAGTAACCCCCGATCCGCAGCCATTGAGGTTCGAGAAAGTCGACAAGCCGACGTGCAATCGAGATTGTGCAATCCTCATGAAAGGCACCATGGTTGCGGAATGCACCCAGATAGAGCTTCAGCGATTTGCTTTCCACAAGCCAGGCGGCAGGCACGTAGTCGATCACCAGATGCGCAAAATCCGGCTGCCCGGTCATCGGGCAAAGCGATGTGAATTCCGGCGCCGTGAAACGCACATTGAACGCGACATCGCCCTGCGGGTTCTGCACGCGTTCCAGTTCTGCCTCGTCCGGAGAGGTCGGCAGGCGTGTCTCGCCGCCCAACTGCTTGAGATTGTCGTAGATCGTGTCAGCCATAATCGAACCCTCCCAGCAAGAATGGTAGTGTCACAAACGAAAAAGTCCCGCCACAGGGCGGGACATTTCAGTATTCTGAAAACAGCGATCAGAGCCCGGTTGTAACGTCGATCGTGTTGCCTTCTTCGAGCGTCACATAGGCTTTCTTTACGTCTTTCCGCTTGCCCATCTGGCCGCGGAAGCGCTTGACCTTGCCCTTGGTGATCGTCGTGTTGACCGCTTTAACCTTCACGTTGAACAGCGCCTCGACCGCCTCCTTGATTTGCGGCTTGTTGCTGTCCATCGCGACCTCAAAAACAACCGCGCCGCTTTCCGACGCCATGGTTGCCTTTTCGGTGATCACCGGCTTGCGGATCACATCGTAATGTTCTGCCTTGGCACTCATTTCAGTCGAGCCTCCAGTGCTTCGACACCCGCCTTCGTAATCACGAGCGTGTCGCGACGCAGGATGTCATATACGTTTGCGCCCATCGTCGGCAGGATATCCAGACCTTCGATGTTGCGCGATGCCTGCAGAAAACCGTCGTTGACCTCGGCCCCGTCGATGACAAGCGCGCGTTTCCAGCCCAGGTTCTTGACCTGCTTGGCCAGAGCAGCGGTCTTGCCTTCCGCAGCGGCGTCTTCGATAATCACAAGTTCACCCGCTTTGGCCTTGGCGCTGAGCGCGTGGCGCAGACCGAGCTTCCGAAATTTCTTCGGCAAGTCGTGACCATGGCTGCGTGGCGTCGGGCCTTTGTAGATCCCACCTTTGCGGAAGATCGGTGCATTGCGGTCACCGTGGCGCGCGCCGCCGGTGCCCTTCTGGCGATAGATCTTCTTGGTTGAGTAAGACGTTTCCGAACGGGTCTTTACCTTGTGCGTGCCAGCCTGCGCGTTGTTGCGCTGCCAGCGGACGACACGGTGCAGGATGTCGGCGCGAGGTTCCAACCCAAAGAGCGCCTCGTCCAGATCGACCGAGCCGACCTTGTCGCCGTCGAGTTTGATGACGTCGAGTTTCATTATTCGTCACCTTCCTTTTTTTCGGGCTCAGCCGTATCGTCACCCTTTTCGGCTTCGATCTCGGCTTCGGCCGCCTTAAGGGCTTCGGCCTCGGCTGCGGCTTGCTCTTCTGCGAGACGCTTGGCTTCAACTTCGGCTTCGGCAGCCGCTGCAGCAGCGGCTTCTTCAGCAGCTTTCGCAGCTTCGTCCGCGGCGGATTTCAGGGCCGCAGGCAGGATGGCGTTTTCCGGAAATGGCTTTTTGACCGCATCCTTAATGGTCACCCAACCGCCTTTGGAACCGGGCACAGCACCCTTTACCATGATCAGGCCCCGGTCAGAGTCGGTCTTGACCACTTCCAGGTTCTGCGTGGTCACGCGGGCAGCGCCCATGTGACCGGCCATCTTCTTGCCTTTGAAGACCTTGCCGGGATCCTGACACTGACCGGTCGAACCGTGCGAACGGTGGGAAATCGACACGCCGTGCGAGGCGCGCAGGCCACCGAAATTGTGCCGTTTCATGGCACCAGCAAAGCCCTTACCGATCGAAGTGCCAGTCACATCGACATACTGACCTTCGAAGTAATGGTCAGCGATGATCTCTTCTCCCACGCTGATCATGTTCTCGGGATCAACGCGGAACTCCGCAATCTTCCGCTTGGGCTCAACCTTGGCCGCCGAAAAATGCCCGCGCATCGCTTTCGAGACACGCTTGACCTTCGACGTACCCGCACCAAGCTGAACGGCTGTATAGCCATGTTGATCTGTGGTGCGTTGGGCAACGACCTGCAATTTGTCGAGTTGAAGAACGGTAACAGGCACCTGTTTGCCGTCTTCCATGAAAAGGCGGGTCATCCCGACCTTTTTCGCGATCACTCCAGAGCGCAACATACCCTGCCCTCCTTACGACTGCAGCTTGATCTCGACATCCACACCAGCGGCGAGATCGAGCTTCATCAGCGCGTCCACGGTCTGGGGGGTCGGGTCAACGATATCCAGCAGGCGCTTGTGCGTGCGGATCTCGAACTGGTCACGGGATTTCTTGTCCACGTGGGGACCACGCAGAACGGTGAATTTTTCAATCTTGTTCGGCAGCGGAATGGGTCCGCGCACCGATGCTCCGGTCCGTTTGGCGGTGTTGACGATCTCTTGCGTGCTGGTGTCCAGTACACGGTAGTCAAACGCTTTCAGACGAATGCGGATGTTTTGGCTTTGGATGGCCATGTTGTCATTCCCTCATTCGGGGCTCTAACGGAGAGGAGGAGCGCTGCGCATCAGCACCCCTCTTCGCGTCTTTGTTTTTCCTCTGGTAAGGCTGTTTTTTTGTTTGCCTTACGTGTCTTTGTTGGGCGTTGGTGCCCGGAGGT